>NZ_AKJG01000061.1 GCF_000282455.1 Pseudomonas sp. GM74 | reverse complement strand
AGCAGTCGTAAAATCAGAGTTCGCGGTACGTCAGAGAGATCGTGCAAGCCGGATTTACGACTGCTGCGCAGCCGGACGCAGCCTTCGGCAGCTGCTACAAGGAATGCGTAGCTGTACCGCCATTGCGGGTTTTTTTGTTTGTCGGCTGGTTGTCAAAAGCTCAGAAATTCAGGGCCTTAGGAACTTTCCATAAACCCGCAACTTGCATGCAGTGTTTCTGCTTGTCGTGCATTTTGCATGATTCCGGGAATTGGATGATTTTGTAACGCATTGATTTTAAAGGTTTTATTTCTTATTCAAGGTTGGCACAACGTTCGCAATATCCTTGGTAACCCTGCCGACAAGACACCCGGCAGGCTTTCCGAAAAACAGGAGTTACTCGTATGAAGAAGTTCGCTATCACTGCCGCTGCTGCTACCGCGCTGACCCTGACCATGGCCAACGCCGCGTTTGCTCAAACCACCCAGGCAACCCAGTCGCCAATGGTGCTGGCCGCCGGTGAAATAACCGAAGCGAAAGAAGCCACTTCCGATACCTGGATCACCACCAAAGTCAAAGCTGACCTGATGACCGAAAAAGGCATTCCAGGTAGCGACATCAAGGTTGAAACCAACAAAGGCGTGGTATCGCTGTCGTCGACCACCGCCGTGACCGATTCGCAAAAAGAAATGGCAGTGGCCATCACCAAGAAAATCAAAGGCGTCAAGGCGGTCTCCGCTGACGGCCTGAAAGCCGAGTAAGGCAAGACTTCTCGCCTGGACCGGGAGAAGGCGCGACAGACGGGCAGAGTCATGCGTCTGTTGCAACCTGAGTGTTCATGCGAAGGGCCATAAGGATGTAGCCGTCACAGGCTCCGTGCATTTTTGCCGGGGCCTGTTCTATGTGTAGCGCTGAAAACCCAATGTGGGAGCAAGCCCGCTCCCACATTGAATCGTGGTTAATCAATTGCCGCGTTTGCTGGTGATCTGTTTCAGGCGATTACCTTCGAACCGCAAGTATTGATACATCCCGCCATTCGGTCCGTAGGTCCATTCCTCGACCTGAAACTCCTCGCGCCGGTCTGCACTGCGCTTGTAACCCAGCAGGTCGCGACTCACCGGTTCACCGCATTTGTGCACCACCTCACTCGAGCGATCGCCGACGCTGATCAATTGGCTGCCACAGCGCAGGGTATCGGCCGCCCAGGCCTGACTGGCGGATAGCGCCAGAACCAGGCCTGCCAGCCGTAGAATCATCACTCGGCATCCAGATGCATCGGCGTCACCACGCGGCCGTCACTTTGCGCCTCGCCCAGATTGGCGTCGATGAAGTACACCCGGTCATCTTCCAGCCGGGCCTTGTCGACCAGGTAATCCTTGATGCTGCTGGCACGTTCCTGGCCCAGTTGACGCAACAGCACGTCACTGGAGCTCCAAAACCTGATCACCTCGGCGCGCATTTTTGCGGTGCGTTCTTCCTTGCCCAAGTCCTTCCATTCGGCAGGGGGCTGGGTTTTCAGGCGGGTGCGGTAGATACCTTCAAGCAGGGGGGCTTTTTCGTCGTCCGGCACTTCCAGTAACGAAGCCTGGGCCGGGACCTTGTCACCGCGGCGCTGGAGCATTTTGTAGTAGTTGTACTGGTATTCACGTTCCAGGCGTTGTTCGGCGATCAGCGGGCCATCGCTGCTCTGGGCGGCGGTGCCTTCGATTTCCAGGCGCAGGGCCGGGCGTTCCTTGAGCGCTTTGGACAGTTTGTCCAGGGCGCCTTCGGCATCCTTGCTCAAATCGCTGGAACCTGCTGCGAATGAAACACTGCCCAGGTCCTCCGAACCACCACCGTTGACCAGTCCGCCAATGAGTTTGAACGGTGCTGCCGCAGCTTTGACGATCAGGTTGCGCAGGGTCTGCCAGATAATCGGCATGACGCTGAATTGAGGGTTGTTCAGGTCGCCGGTGACCGGCAGTTCGATGGAGATCTTGCCATCGACGTCCTTGAGCAAGGCAATCGCCAGTTTCAACGGCAGGCTCACGGCATCCGGGCTGTCGACTTTTTCACCCAGCTGCAGTTGTTCGACCACCACTTTGTTTTCAGCTTTGAGCTGACCCTTGGTTATCTGGTAGTGCAGGTCGAGATTGAGCCGGCCCTTGCGGATACGGTAGCCGGCGAACTTGCCGGAATAGGGTGTGAGCGTGGTCAGTTCCACGCGTTTGAAGCTGGTGGCGATGTCGAGGCTGGCCATCGGGTCGAACGGATTGACCGAGCCCTTTATGGTCACCGGTGCATAGCGATCGACCTTGCCCTTGACGTCGACACCGGCCGGTTTCGGCTGGCGGCTGTCGATGGTGCCGATCTGCCCGTTGAGTTGCTGGATGGCGGTGGCGAAGTTCGGGGTCAGGCTGAAGTCGGCGAAGTTGGCCGAACCGTCATTGATGAAAATGCCGCCGATGTGGATGCCCAGCGGTTTCTCGTTGCTGGCCGGTTTGCTTGCCGCCGGTTTTGCCCCGGAGTCCGCCGGTTGCGGAATCAGCAGGTCATCGATGTTGGTGGTGCGATCATCGTTGATCATGAAGCGTGCGTAGGGCTGGAACAGGTTGATCTTGTCGATCGACAGGCTGTCCCCATGCTGATAGTTCAGGCCTTCGACCACGACCTGTTGCCACTTGAGGAAGTCGCGGGTTTTCAGGGTGTCCAGGGTATGCAACTGATCGACCTGGGCGCGGCCGGTGACGTTGAAGGCCAGGGGCTCGGTGCTTTTCAGGTCGACCGCCAGATCGCTGCCGAGCATGCCGCTGCGCAGTTCCAGGCGAATGAATGGCGTGATGTAGGACTGGGCAACCCGCAGGTCGATGTCCTTGGTCTGTACCTTCAGTCTGGCGCTGACCGGGGCCAGGTTGACCTCGCCGTCGGCCATGATCCTGCCTTGCTTGCCCACGCCGGTATCGAGCTTGAGGGTAAAGGGTGAACCGTTGAGGCTGTCGAAGTTTTGCAGGTCGAGGTTCAGCGGAGCCAGATCCAGGGCGACGGCGGGTTGTGCCTTGCGGTCAGCCAGATGCACCTTGTAGTCGCGCAGTTGCACATCCTTGAGCAGCACCTGCCAGGGTTTGTCGGGTGCGCCCGGTTCAGGTTTCGGTGAGTCTGCCGCCGCCGGAGTGCTGACCGGTTCGGCATCCGCCTTGGCTTTGGTGGTGGATTTTGACGGTTGGCTGGCGAACAGTTTCTGCCAGTCGAGTTGGCCGTCCGGTTCCAGCGCGGCCCAGGTTTCCAGTTTGTTGCTGCGGATCTTACCGACCACCACTTGCTGTTTGGCCAGGTCCACGGTGGTTTCGCTGACGTCCAGGCGCTCGAGCTTCACCAGCGGCCGGCCATCCGGGGCCTTGATCGCGAAGGGGGCGATGTTGACCGCTAC
This sequence comes from Pseudomonas sp. GM74, assembly GCF_000282455.1. GTDB lineage: Bacteria > Pseudomonadota > Gammaproteobacteria > Pseudomonadales > Pseudomonadaceae > Aquipseudomonas. The sequence goes on along the minus strand of NZ_AKJG01000061.1, from coordinate 13,428 downwards.
GTTGCTCAGTAGCAGTTCGGTTTCCTTGGCCAGGCTGAATTTGTAGTCGGTACTGATGCTCATGACGCCATTTTCGAGGTCTAGCGGCACGGCATCGCGCACATAGGGCCAAAAGGCTTTCATCTTGCCATCGGTGATTTTCAGCTTACCTTCGGAGGCGATCGGGATCAGGCTGAAGTTGCCGGTCCAGTCGATCTGTCCGCCGTTGGGGCCGACGGCCACCAGGGTCATGTCGGCGCTGTCATCGGGCAGTGTGCTGAGGTTCTTCAGCTCGAAATCGAGTGTGTCGTAGATAAATTCGATGGGCTCGCTGGGCCGGGCATCTTCAAAGTGCACGGCGCCGCCCGCCAGTTTGATCCGCTCGATGCGCAGCGGAAACGGCTTGGCATCCGGGTCGGCCGGTGTGGGTTCGCTCGCTGGCAGCTTGAACAGCCCCAGCAGATTGAGTTGGCCGTCCTTGCTGAACAGGATTTCGGTCTTGGGCTTGTCGAGTTCGACGTCGGACAGATGCACCGCCTTGGTCCACAGGCTGTCGAATTGCAGATTGGCGTACAGGCGTTCGAAAGCGACCTGCTCCTTGCCGGGGTCGCCGATGTTCAAGCCCCAAAGGGTCAGTTCAAGGCTGAACGGATTGAATTCGATCCGCTGGATCGTGGCGGGTGTGGTGGCGTAGTTGGCCAGTTGCTGGTTGGCAACGCGCAACGCGACACCCGGTAAAATCAGAAAACCCAGCAAGCTGTAGAGGGCCAGAGCAGTCAACAAGGCGCCGATGGCGCGTATCAATCCTTTGTACATGTGCGGCTTCATCTGTCTGAATCGGAGTGCGTTGGAGTATGGCACGCGTTTCCGGTTCCGAAGTGATCGGCCTGTTCAGGAAATTTAAGATTAATCCCACAGCGCTCAGAGCTGCAGAATCAGGGTTTTCAGCGGTGGTTGCTGATCCATTGACGGGAAGTCGGCGCCTGGCTTCATCACGCTCCACTCACGCACCGGCCGCCCAGCCTTTTCTGCGCAACGCAAAACCTGCTCGCGCCAGTCGTCCATGCTGACTTTCGCCAGGTTATTGCAGCAGATCAGCACACCGTTATCAGCGGTGGTCAGCAGGGCAGGTTTGAGCAGGCTCTGGTAGTCGCGCAGCAGGTCGACGGTGCCGAATGCGCTCTTGGCCCAGGCCGGAGGGTCCAGCAGCACCAGATCGTACTGGCGCTGTTCCAGGCGCTGATAGCTCGGCAGTTTTTGCCCGCGGCGCTGGCTGATCGGCAGGCCGGCCAGTTGGCGAATGGCCGGGAAGTAGTCGGACTGGATAAATTCCATGGTCGGCAACTGCGGGTTGAGTTGGCCGTTCTCCCGACCGACCGCCAGGTTGCCTTCGGCGAAGTCCAGGTTGCACACCTCGCGCGCGCCACCGGCGGCGGCACTGAGGCCGACACCACAGGTGTAGGCGAACAGGTTCAGCACGCTTTTGTCCTTGCTGTGGTCCTTGACCCAGCCGCGGGTGTTGCGCAGGTCGAGGAACAGCAGCGGGTCCTGTCCGGCATGGCGACCGCGCACCCGATAGTTCAGGCCCCATTCGTGGCCGACCAGGTCTTGCAGGGCCGCTTCGTCGGCGCGGTAGACGATGTCTTCGCGGTCGATGCGCGAATTGCCACGGGAGCGGTCGTTGTAGACCAGCAGGGTTTCAAAACCCAGGTGTTGATTGATCGCTTCGTGCAGTTGCAGCAGCGTCTCGCGTTCCAGCGCCTGGTGGAAACTTTGCACCAGCAGTTGCGGGCCGTAGCGGTCGATGGTCAGGCCACCGGCGCCTTCCTGGCTGCCGTGGAACAGGCGATAGCAATCGGTGCCTTGCTGGTGCAGTTCGGCGAGCAGGTCCTGGCGTTGATCGAGGGCGGCGCGCAGCGCCTGATTCAAGGAAGACATGCTGGGCGCCTTGCAGGAGGGAATTGGGCGCGGGAGTTTAACAGTTTTGGCGCGGGACCGAGACGATGCCTTCGCGAGCAAGCTCGCTCCCACATCGGATTTTCCGTGAACATAAAACTCGCGTTCGACATAGGTCCAATGTGGGAGCGGGCTTGCTCGCGAAGCTTTTGATCTTTGTACTTTCTAAGTAATCCCCATCCGCCGTTTAGCCCGCTGCACCGACCCATTACGCACCGCCCAGCGCAGCATTGGCGCACTGCGATTGACGCTGGCGCGGATCAGCTTGCGTTGCAGCGGGTTCTGGCTGACGCCGAGCATGTCGCTGGCCCAGTCCGACAGCAGGTCGATCCCGGCTTGCATCATCAGACCGCCGAAAGGCCTGGCCAGGCGACTGGGGGAGGGGGCGTTCAGCAACAGGCGCAGGACTTCCCGACTGCGTTCGTCGCACAGCAATTGTGGACGCATGCGCTCAAGGTAGTCGGCAATTTCCTGCCGCGAACGGGGCACATCCCGGGCCCCGAGGCGCTCGGCGACCAGGGCGATTTCAGCGTAGTAGCGATCCTGATCGACCGGGGACAGGTGCGGATTGCGATAGCGCAAATGCGCGGCGAGGAAGTTGCTGACTTCCGCCACATGCACCCACGTCAGCAATTCGGGATCGCTGGCGGCGTAGGCCCGTCCGTCCGGCGCCGTGCCGGTGATCTGCAGATGGATGGTGCGGACTTTTTCGATCAGCCAGTCGGCATCCTTTCGAGAGCCGAAGGTGGTGCCGGAGATGAACTGCCCGGTGCGGCGCAAGCGGCCGAGCATGTCTTCACGGAAGTTCGAATGGTCCCAGACCCCGGCCAATGCCAGCGGGTGCAGGGCCTGCAGCATCAGGGCGCTGATGCCACCGATCAGCATGCTGCTGAAATCGCCATGGACTTGCCAGCTCACCGAGTCTGGCCCGAACAGCCCGGGATCGCCCTTGGGGTTTTCCAGGTCGAGTTTGCCCAAGGACAAACCGGTCAGGCTCATGATCTGGGTTTCGATGCGGGTGCGGATGAATTCCATGGTGTCCTGGTAATTTCCTGTAGGAGCTGCCGCAGGCTGCGATCTTTTGATCCTGCAGAGCAAAGTCAAAAGATCGCAGCCTGCGGCAGCTCCTACAAAGAGCGAGCATTATTGATTCAGGCGTTTGTCGATCAGGCCCTGCACCACGCTCGGGTCGGCCAGGGTCGAAGTATCGCCCAGGCTATCGAGTTCGTTGCAGGCGATCTTGCGCAAAATGCGCCGCATGATCTTGCCTGAGCGGGTTTTCGGCAAGGCCGGCGCCCACTGGATCAAGTCCGGTTTGGCGAAGCTGCCGATTTCCTTGCTGACCAGGGCCAGCAATTCCTTCTTCAGATCATCGTTGGTTTCGACGCCATTCATGGGTGTGACGAAGACATAGATGCCCTGGCCCTTGATGTCGTGGGGGTAGCCTACCGCAGCAGCCTCGGCGATGCTCTCGTGCAGCACCAGGGCGCTTTCCACTTCGGCGGTGCCGATACGGTGGCCGGACACGTTGATCACATCGTCGATGCGCCCGGTGATCCAGTAGTCGCCATCTTCATCGCGTCGCGCGCCATCGCCGGTGAAGTAGTAGCCGGGGTAGGGCTTGAAGTAGGTGTCGACCATGCGTTTCGGGTCGCGATAGACACTGCGGATCTGCGCCGGCCAGCTGGACTTTATGGCCAGTACACCGCTGCCGGCACCTTTGATTTCCCTGCCTTGCTCGTCGAGCAATACCGGTTGCACACCGAACATCGGTTGTGTCGCACAACCAGGCTTGATCCGCTGGGCACTGACCAGCGGGCTGAGCATGATGCCGCCGGTTTCGGTCTGCCACCAGGTATCGACGATCGGGCAACGCTCTTCGCCGACCTCATGGAAATACCATTCCCAGGCTTCCGGGTTGATCGGCTCGCCCACCGTGCCGAGTAGCCTGACGCTGGCGCGGGATGTTTGCTTCAACGGTTCCGGGCCTTCGCGCATGAGGGCGCGCAGGGCTGTCGGGGCGGTGTAGAAAATGTTCACCTTGTGCTTGTCGATCACTTGCCAGAAGCGCGAGGTGCTCGGGTAATTCGGCACGCCTTCGAAGATCAGCGTGGTTGCGCCATTGGCCAGCGGACCGTAGACGATGTAGCTGTGGCCAGTGACCCAGCCGACGTCGGCGGTGCACCAGAAGACTTCACCGTCGCGGTAGTCCAATACGTACTTGAAGGTCATCGCAGCTTGCAGCAGGTAGCCACCGGTGGTGTGCAGCACGCCTTTGGGTTTGCCGGTGCTGCCGGAGGTGTAGAGGATGAACAGCGGGTCTTCGGCGTCCATCGGCTCGGGTGGGCAATCGGCGCTGGCTTCGCTCAGGGCCTGCTGATACTTGATGTCCCGTCCTTCGACCCGGTTCACCGACCCCTTGCTGCGCTCGACCACCAGCACAGTGCTCACGTCCGGGCAACTTTGCAGCGCCTTGTCGACGTTCTGCTTGAGTGGCACGACCTTGCCGCCGCGCACGCCTTCATCGGCCGTGATCACGGTGCGGCAGTCGGCATCGAGAATGCGGTCGCGCAACGAGTCCGGGGAGAAGCCGCCGAACACCACCGAGTGCACCGCACCGATGCGGGTACAGGCCAGCATGGCGTAGGCCGCCTCGGGAATCATCGGCATGTAGATGCACACGCGGTCGCCTTTTTTCACGCCACGGCTTTTCAGCACGTTGGCCAGGCGGCAGACGTTTTCATGCAGTTTTTTGTAGGTGATCGATGTCGAGTCGGCAGGGTCGTCGCCTTCCCAGATGATGGCGACCTGATCGCCGCGTTTCTCCAGGTGCCGGTCGATGCAGTTGTAGCTGACGTTCAATTGCGCACCGGCAAACCAGCTGGCTTCACCGGTTTTCAGGTTGTAGCGCTGGACGGTTTCCCAGGGTGCACTCCAGTCGAGAAAGCGCGTGGCCTGTTCGGCCCAGAAGGTGCTGGGGTGTTCGACGGATTGGCGGTACAGGCGCTGATAGTCGTCTTGACTCAATTGTGCGGCCCGGCGGACGGCATCGGCTTTGGGGAACGTGCTGATATCGAACATGACGGTTCCTTATGCTTGTTTTGCGACAAGGATAAAGATGCGCCGAGAGGTCAATGGGTTCAAGTCGGATGCAAAACAACTGTGGGAGCGGGCTTGCTCCGGGCGGCGTTCCGACGAAGAGGGCGGTACATTCAACATTCTGGTTGACTGAACCACCCTCTTCGCGAGCAAGCCCGCTCCCACATTGGATATTCATTGCCCACAGAGTTTGTGCTCAACACACACACTTTGTGGGCTGGCTTCAAATCAACCGCGGTGACGACCACGGAAGTAATTGATCAGCCCTTGGGTCGAGGCGTCCTCGGCCGGGGTTTCTTCGCTGCCGACCAGGCGGTTGTAGACGCCTTTGCCCAGCTCCTTGCCCAGCTCCACACCCCACTGGTCGAAGGCATTGATGCCCCAGATCACGCTTTGCACGAAGACTTTGTGTTCGTACATCGCCACCAGTGCGCCGAGGCGACGCGGGCTGATGCGCTCGACCACCAGGGTGTTGCTCGGACGGTTGCCCGGGATCACCTTGTGCGGCGCGAGCTTCTGCACATCGTCTTCGCTCATGCCTTTGTCGCGCAGTTCGGCTTCGGCCTCGGGCAGGGTCTTGCCGAGCATCAGCGCCTGGCTCTGCGACAGGCAGTTGGCGTACAGCCACTGGTGGTGGTCAGACACCGGGTTGAAGCTGACGATCGGCACGATGAAGTCGGCCGGGATCAGTTGGGTGCCCTGGTGCAGCAACTGGTGGTAGGCATGCTGACCGTTGCAGCCGACGCCGCCCCAGATCACTGGCCCGGTGTCGGTGGAAACCGGCTTGCCGTCCTGGCGCACGCTCTTGCCGTTGGATTCCATGTCCAGCTGTTGCAGGTGCTTGGTGATGTTACGCAGGTAGTGATCGTACGGCAGGATCGCGTGGCTTTGCGCGCCCCAGAAGTTTCCGTACCACACGCCGAGCAAGGCCAGCAGCACCGGCATGTTCTGCTCGAACGGTGCGCTCTGGAAGTGCTGGTCCATGGTGTAGGCACCGGACAGCAATTCCTTGAAGTTGGACATGCCGATGGCCAGGGCAATCGGCAAACCGATGGCCGACCACAGCGAGTAGCGTCCGCCGACCCAGTCCCACATCGGGAAGATGTTCTCTTCGCGGATGCCGAACGCTACTGCGGCGGCGTTGTTGCTCGATACCGCGATGAAGTGGCGATACAGCTCGGCTTCCGAACCACCCTGGGCCAGATACCAGGCACGGGCGGCCTGGGCGTTCTTCAGGGTTTCGAGGGTGTTGAAAGACTTCGACGAGACGATGAACAGCGTGGTCTCGGCGCGCAGCTTCATGGTCAGTTCGTGGAACTCGCTGCCGTCGATGTTCGCCAGGTAATGGCAACGCACGCCTTTCTGGGCGTAGGACAGCAAGGCTTCGGACACCAGCTCAGGGCCGAGGAAGGAGCCGCCGATGCCGATGTTCACCACGTCGGTGATCGGCTTCTCGGTGTAACCGCGCCACAGACCGTCGTGGATACGGCCGACGAGGTCGGTGATCTGGTTCAGCACCTTGTGCACTTCGGGCATCACGTTGACGCCGTTGACCGACAGCTTGTCGCCGACCGGGCGGCGCAGGGCGGTGTGCAGGGCCGGACGACCTTCGGAAGAGTTGACGATTTCGCCATCGAACAGCGATTTGATCGCGCCCTTGAGGTCGACTTCGTTGGCCAGGCCCACCAGCAGATTGCGGGTCTCGGCGTTGATCAGGTTTTTCGAATAGTCGAGAAACAGGCCGCAGCTGCTGAGGGTGAATTGAGTAAAGCGCTGCGGATCGGCATTGAAGGCTTCGCGCATGCTGAAATCCTGCATGGCTTGGCGGTGGTCATTCAACGCTTGCCAGGCAGGCAGAGCGGTAACGTCGTGAGGAGTGCGGTAATACGCCATCGCTGCGGGTTTCCTTATTACTTGAACGGCCTTTTGAACACTAAAAATCCCGGAGCGCTACGGGTGGGCGTTCCGGTCAACTGCGTCGACACGATTTCATGGCGCAGGGCGAATACAGTAAACCCCGCGCAATGATCTGTCTTGACTTTGTCTGACCTGTTTCCGGTACTTTTTTAACATCGAAGTTAGGAATGGTCCGACAAACGGAAGAGACAAGACTCGGATCAGGCGACCTGGACCGGAATGGCGTTGCTGGTGTGGCTCAGTTCATTGCCCGGTGCCATGTAGAGCATGCGCGGCTTGAAGTTGAGCAGTTCGGCTTCGCTGTAATGGGCGTAAGCGCAGATGATCACGCGATCGCCAACCTTGGCCTTGTGCGCGGCGGCGCCGTTGACCGAGATCATGCGCGAACCTTCTTCGCCACGGATGGCGTAGGTGGTGAAGCGCTCGCCGTTGTCGACGTTGTAGATCTGGATCTGTTCGTACTCACGAATGCCGGACAGGTCCAGCCATTCACCGTCGATGGCGCAGGAGCCTTCGTAATCGAGTACAGCGTGGGTGACTTCGGCGCGATGCAGCTTGGCTTTGAGCATGATGGCGTGCATGAGTATTTCCCAGGTCGGAATCGAACGGCGGGCAGTTTGCCCGAAGGCTTTGTGGGCGGCAATACAGCTTGGAAACCGCCGCTCCCACATTTGTTTTGTGGTGTTCAGACCGGCGCGTCGAGGTTCAGGTGCAGGTTGTCGATCAACCGCGTCGTACCGAGGAACGCCGCCACCAGAATCACCAGGTCACGATCCTGCGCGGTCGCCGGGCGCAAGGTCAGGGCATGGCGGATTTCCAGATAGTCAGGACGCAGGCCGGCCGCTTCGAGCTGTTTGATCTGGGTGTCGATCAGCGCCGGGTAGTCGCGTTCGCCCTGCCTGATCGCTTCGCCGATCGCTTTCAGCGTGCGGTAGACCACCGGCGCCACAGCGCGTTGCTCTTCGCTGAGGAAACCGTTGCGCGACGACAGCGCCAGGCCATCGGTTGCGCGAACAGTGGGCTCACCGATGATCTGGATCGGCATGTTCAGGTCATGAACCAGTGCGCGAATCACCGCCAGTTGCTGAAAGTCTTTCTCGCCGAAAATCGCCAGGTCCGGCTGGACCATGTTGAACAGCTTGCTGACCACCGTCGCCACGCCTTCGAAATGCCCCGGACGACTGGCGCCGCACAGGCCTTCGGACAATTGCGGGACGCTGACGCGGGTCTGGCCGGCCATGCCTTCGGGGTACATCTCTTCAACAGTGGGGGCAAACAGCAAGTGGCAACCGGCCTGGAGCAGTTTTTCCTGGTCGGCGGCGAGGGTGCGCGGGTACTTGTCGAGGTCTTCGCCAGCACCGAATTGCAGCGGGTTGACGAAAACGCTCGCAACCACGAAGTCCGCCCGTTGGGAGGCTTTGGTCACCAGCGCCACGTGGCCGCTGTGCAGGTTGCCCATGGTTGGCACAAAGGCGATGCGCTTGCCTTCGCTACGGGCACGGGCCACGGCGGCCCGCAGTTCGCGTACGGTTTTTACGGTGTTCATGCAGAGAATCCGTGTTCGATCCCAGGGAAAGTTGCCGCTTTGACTTCAGTCACGTAGGCATTCAATGCAGCTTCAATGCTGGTCTGTCCAGTCATGAAGTTTTTCACGAATTTTGGCACGCGGCCGGTAATGGACAGCCCCAGCATGTCGTGCAGAACCAGTACCTGGCCATCGGTGCGATTGCCGGCGCCAATACCAATCACCGGAATCTTCACCGCTTGGGTGATTTCTTCCGCCAGCTCGCTCGGGACGCATTCGAGCAGCAGCATTGCCGCGCCAGCCTGTTCCAGGGCAATCGCGTCGGCACGCATCTGCCGCGCCTGGTTTTCATTGCGGCCCTGGACCTTGTAGCCGCCCAGGATGTTCACCGACTGCGGCGTCAGGCCCATGTGCGCGCAGACAGGGATGCCGCGCTCGGCCAGCAGGCGGATCGAATCGGCCAGCCACAACGCTCCTTCGACCTTGACCATGTGCGCGCCGGCCTGCATCAACAGGGCGCTGTTGGTCATGGCTTGCTCGGTGGTGGCGTAGGCCATGAAAGGCAGGTCGGCGAGGATCAAGGCATCGCTGTTACCACGTTTGACGGCGGCCACGTGATAAGCCATTTCGGAGGTGGTGACAGGCAAGGTGCTGTCGTGGCCCTGCAAAACCATGCCGAGGGAGTCGCCCACCAGCAGCACTTCGACGCCGGCCTGATTGCAGGCATGGGCGAAGGTCGCGTCGTAGCAGGTCAGCATGGTGATTTTTTCACCTTTTTGCTTCAGACCTTGCAGGGTGGTCAGGGTGATGGCTGGCATGAAAAGTTCCTCATTCAGGCGCTGTGGAAACTACTGCGAGTAACGCGCGTGATTCTTCGTTGAATACAGGCGCACGCTCTTTCGTCGTGCTTTTAAGGCCTGGATTGCGCCCTTGAACGCCGTGTTGGCGGCAGCGGGACGCCTATAGTCGTGAGGAGGACGAGGGAAGTCAATTGCGTGTGTTACCGCATTGTTACGGGTGGGGTGTTACCGGGGTAACTGATGCGATTCAGCAGCAGAACTTGTGCTCGACACAAAACCAATGTGGGAGCGGGCTTGCTCGCGAAAGCGGCCTGACAGTCAATTTTTATGTTGAATGTTAAATCGTCTTCGCGAGCAAGTCGGATCGCCGCACCGCCGCTCCCACAGGTGATTTGTGTCACGTCGGGGGCAGGCGTTCCAGGCCGACGAACGGGCATGCCTTGAGCAGTTCGGCCAAGGTCCGGCCATCGGCCAGGCACAGATCCGCTGGGGCCAGTTCCGCCATCGGATACAACACGAAGGCCCGCTCCTGCATATGGTAATGGGGAACCGTGAGGCGCGGTTCGTCGATCAGGCGATCACCGAACAGCAAGATGTCGAGGTCCAGCGTGCGCGGCCCCCAGCGCTCAAGGCGCTCGCGACCCTGGCCGTTTTCGATGGACTGCAAGGCATCCAGAAGGGCCAGCGGTGCCAGCGTGCTGTCGAGAGCGGCCACCGCATTGGTGTAGCGCGGTTGTCCGGGTAGTAGCGAGTCGCTTTGATAAAACGCAGAAACCCCGACCAGCGCCGTTTGCGGCAACTGCGCCAGCGCCTCGACGGCGCTGCGCAATTGTTCGGCGGGGTCAGCCAGATTGCTGCCCATGCCGATGTAGATGCGTTCCATGGATTACTCGCCCGTGGTGCTCGAAGCGCCGGCGGCGCGTTTGCGCTTGGAACCACCGCTGCGGCGACGCTTGCGCGGGGCCCCGGTGCCTTCGTCCTTGCCACTGAGGTCGCGAATCATGTCACGACGCTCGCTTTCGTTGGCGTCCTGATAGTCCGTCCACCATTCGCCCAGGCCATCGGTCTGCTCGCCGGCGCTTTCGCGTAGCAGCAGGAAGTCGTAGCCGGCGCGGAAGCGTGGATTGTCCAGCAGCAGATCGGCACGCTTGCCGCTGCGGCGCGGCAGGCGTTCCTGCATGTCCCAGATCTCGCGGATCGGCATGGTGAAGCGTTTCGGAATCGCGATGCGCTGGCACTGCTCGGCAATCAGTTCGTGTGCCGCTTCCTGCATCGCCGGAATCGGCGGCATGCCACGCTCCTGCAGGCGCAGGACGCGGGCCGGCAGGGCAGGCCAGAGCAGGGCTGCAAACAGGAACGCCGGGGTTACCGGTTTGTTCTGCTTGATCCGCAGGTCGGTATTGATCAGGGCTTCGCTGATCAGGGTGTGGGTGTACGTCGGGTTGTATTCCAGTGCTTCGGCGCTGGCCGGGAACAGTGGGTCAAACAACTGCAGGTCGACCAGCATTTCAAATGTATCGGCGGCATGGCCGGAGAGGAACAGCTTGAGCACCTCTTCGAACAGACGGGCCGACGGGATCTCGCGCAGCATTGGCGCCAGGCCGCGGATCGGCAGGGCGCTGTGCTTTTCGATGCCGAAGTTCAGCTTGGCGGCGAAACGCACGGCCCGCAGCATGCGTACCGGGTCTTCCTGGTAGCGTTGCGTCGGATCGCCGATCAGGCGGATCAGGTGATTGCGAATGTCGTGTACGCCGTTGGCGTAGTCGAGGATGCGTTCGCTGACCGGGTCGTAATACAGGGCATTGATGGTGAAGTCGCGACGTTGCGCGTCTTCCTCCAGGGTGCCATAGACGTTATCGCGCAAGATGCGCCCGCTTTCGTTGCGCGAAGACTGGTTGCTGTCTTCCTCGTCTTCGTTTTGCGGGTGATTGGCGCGAAAGGTCGCGACTTCGATGATTTCGCGGCCGAAGTGGATGTGTACCAGTTTGAACCGGCGCCCGATGATTCGTGCGTTACGGAATTCGGCCCGTACCTGTTCGGGTGTGGCGCTGGTGGCAACGTCGAAATCTTTCGGTGTGATACCCAGCAGCATGTCGCGCACGCAACCGCCAACCAGGTAAGCCTGATAACCGGCGCTCTGCAGGCGTTCAACGATATTCACCGCGTAACGGCTGAATTGCGCCTTCTGCAGCGAATGTTGGCCGCTGTTGAGCACTTCAGGCGTGCTGCGAATGTGTTGCGTAGGACGCTTGGGAGAACGGAATGACTGGAACAGCTTCTTCAGCATGGGATGCACTGTTTGAAGGAATATTCGGCCATAACAGAAGAATGACCGCATGATGGGCGGGGATTCTAGCATTTAGTCGGGGGATGGTGTAGGAAGCTGCGCAAGCGCGTGAAGGATGTCACTTAACGACATAAATGGCTGCCTGTAGCAGCTGTCGAGCAGCGCGAGGCGGCGTTCGGCGGCGAAGCCGTCGTGAAACCTGAGTTTGCGGTGTGTCAGAAGGAACGAGTTGCCTGGATTTACGACGGCTTCGCCGCCGAACGCAGCCTCGCGCTGCTCGGCAGCTGCTACATACCAAACGGCGGAAACCACAAGGGGAGCCGAAGCTCCCCAAGAAGTAGTTGCATGCTCTATTTTTATTTTTGGTTTCGGGCTTCTTGTTTTTGTTGAGTGCCCTCGCCATGAAGCTTTCCTTCATGACCCTCCCAATCGGGAGCCAAGAGCAAACGGATTGCTTTGGTCGCTGAATTGCAGTGATCTTTCGATCCAACCAGTACAGGCTCTGTCTTAAGACAGTTTTTTGTTGTTCTCGGCCTGGTCGTGGGGCAAGCCCCAAATACAACGCCTCTCCAAAAGAATCAGTTAGCTGCGCCTCTCGCCGTCTTGTTTTTATTGTGCGTGAGTCGATTCGTCTTATTTTTATTGTCTTGTGCATTGCTTGTTATTGTTCTTGTACCAAACATATAGCAGGGTGCGTGCCAACTTTTGCGAAGCCCAATAAAACAAGGGGTTAGACCGGTCGGTGGGCGTTTCGAGGGCCAAAAAAAGCCGGGGCTTCGTTACCGTAAGCCCCGGCTTCTGTTACGTGAAAAAGCTGAGGTAACAGTTTTTTCACAAAGTCACGTGTTACCCGCACATGGGACAGGTACGGTTCAGCTTTCGCTGGCCACCCCGGTCTTGCGCCGCGGGATACCCAGGCGCTGACGGCGCTCCCACAGGCATTTGCGGCTGACCCCGAGCTTGCGGGCCAGCTCGGTTTCGGTCATGTGGTCCTGATGCTCGAGGACGAAATGCTGGAAGTAGTCTTCCAGGGAGAGGTCTTCGGTCGGTTCGTGGTTGCTGTTACTGGTGCCGCCGTTGCCCTGTTGGGGCGCCAGGCCAATGAACTCGTCGTCTTCCAGGTCGCCCAGTTCGATGTCGATACCCAGCAGCTCGGCGGAAATTTCCGGGCTTTCGCACAGGATGACGGCGCGCTCGACAGCGTTTTCCAGTTCGCGAACGTTACCCGGCCAGGAGTAGTGACGAATGGCTTGCTCGGCATCCGCGGCGAACTTCAGGTCGGTGCGGTTGATTCGCGCACTTTGCCGCGTCAGGAAGGCGTTGGCGATTTCGTTGACGTCCGCACCGCGTTCACGCAGGGCCGGAAGCTTCAGCGCGATAACGTGGAGGCGGTAATACAAGTCTTCACGGAACTGGCCGATCTTCGCCAGGCTTTTGAGGTCGCGGTGAGTTGCGGCGATCAGGCGCACATCGACTTTTTGCGACTGCACCGAGCCCACGCGACGAATTTCGCCTTCCTGCAATACGCGTAGCAGGCGAGCCTGGGCTTCCAGTGGCAGTTCACCAATTTCGTCGAGGAACAAGGTGCCGCCGTCCGCCGCTTCCACCAGGCCGGCGCGCCCGGCGCTGGCGCCGGTGAATGCGCCTTTTTCGTGGCCGAACAGTTCGGACTCGATCAGGCTTTCCGGAATGGCCGCGCAGTTCACCGAAATCATCGGCGCCTTGGCGCGTTTGGACAGGTTGTGCAGGGCGCGCGCCACCAGTTCTTTACCGGTACCCGACTCGCCCTGGATCAACACGTTGGAGTCGGTTGGAGCGACTTTGCGGATCTTGCCGTACAGGTCCTGCATCGGCGGGCACGAGCC
>NZ_AKJG01000060.1 GCF_000282455.1 Pseudomonas sp. GM74 | reverse complement strand
CGCGCCAACGCAGTACCGGCGGGTAGTAGCCATACATGAACTGGCCGAAACGCTGCTGGATGAACACCCAGCAGGCGCCCTCCTTCGTGCAGTCGGCCTGACTGGTGCCGACCCAGTTGGCATCAAGGATCGCCCACTGCAGGATCGGCGGTACCACCAGGTAGATGAGGTAGAACGCGAACAGGGTCAGCAGGGTGTTGAGCCAGCTGGAGAACATGTTCGCGCGCATCCACGCCACCGCACCGATGCTGCGGTTCGGTGGCGGCATGTCAGGTTTGAAAGTATGAGTACTCATGCGCTTTTCCTTACCGCTCGATCAGCGCAATGCGCTTGTTGTACCAGTTCATCAGCAGGGAAATGCTGATACTGATCGCCAGGTACACGCTCATGGTGATCGCAATCACCTCGATTGCCTGGCCGGTCTGGTTGAGCACGGTCCCGGCAAACAGCGAGACCATCTCCGGATAACCGATACCGGCCGCCAGCGAGGAGTTCTTCGCCAGGTTCAGGTATTGGCTGGTCAGCGGCGGAATGATCACGCGCAGGGCTTGCGGGATGATCACCTTGCGCAGGGTCGGACCGTTGCGCAGGCCGAGGGAATGCGCCGCTTCGGTCTGGCCATGGCTGACCGACTTGATGCCCGAACGCACGATCTCGGCGATAAACGCCGCGGTGTACACGGTGAGGGCTAGGGTCAGCGCCAGCAGTTCCGGGATCAACACCCAGCCGCCGACGAAGTTGAAGCCTTGCAGCTTCGGCATTTCCCAGTGCACCGGTGCACCGAAAACCAGCGCGCATAGCGCAGGGATGACCAGGAACATCGCCAGGCCAACCCAGAACTTGTGGAACGGCACACCGGTGGCTTCGAAGCGTTTGGTCGCCCAGCGGCTCATCAGCACGATGGCGACGATGGCGACTACAACGCTGGTCACAAACGGCCAGAAACCATCCGCCATCAACGCCGCCGGCATGTTCAGGCCACGGCTGCTGACATAGAAGGTGTCGCCAAAGTTATGACTGTTGCGCGGCCCCGGCATGGTCAGGAACACCGCGAAGTACCAGAACAGGATCTGCAGCAGCGGCGGAATGTTGCGGAAGACTTCCACATACACCGTCGCCAGCTTGGCGATGATCCAGTTCTTCGACAGTCGCGCCACACCGACGATGAAACCCAGGATCGTCGCCAGAATCACGCCGATGAAGGTCACCAACAGGGTGTTGAGCAGGCCGATGACAAACACCCGGGCGTATGTGTCCGCTTCGGTGTAGTCGATCAGGTGTTGAGCGATGCCGAAACCGGCACTGCGCTCCAGAAAGTCGAAACCGGAGGTAATGCCCCGGTGTTGCAGGTTGGTCTGGGTGTTATCGAACAGATACCAGCCCAGCGAGACCACCGCGATAATCGTGATGATCTGGAATACCCAAGCACGCACGCGTGGATCGCTGAGGCTGAGCCTCTGCTTTGGTGCGCCGATTGAATTTTGCATGAAGTGCCCCGGAAATAATGGAACAGAACATCACCCGGTGGTTGGCCCACCGGGTGATAGAACCATCAGCGCACTGGTGGTGCGTATTGAATGCCGCCAGCGTTCCACAGAGCGTTCAGCCCGCGGTCGATTTCCAGCGGAGTGCTCTTGCCGAGGTTTTTCTCGAACACTTCACCGTAGTTGCCGACTTGCTTGACGATCTGTACGACCCAGTCTTTCTTCACTTTCAGGTCTTTGCCGTATTCACCGTCGGTACCGAGCAGACGGGCAACGTCTGGGTTCTTGGTGCCCTTGGCTTCGGCTTCTACGTTCTTCGAAGTGATGCCGGCTTCTTCAGCGTTGAGCATGGCGTAGCCAGTCCAGCGCACGATGGCCAGCCACTCGTCGTCGCCATTACGCACGACCGGGCCAAGAGGTTCCTTGGAAATGGTTTCCGGCAGAACCACGTAGTCCTTCGGCGAAGCCAGCTTGCTGCGCTGGGCGAACAGCTGGGATTTGTCGGAGGTCAGTACGTCGCAACGACCGGATTCCAGCGACTTGGCGCTTTCGTCGGAGGTGTCGAAAGTGATCGGGGTGTATTTCAGGCCGTTGCCGCGGAAGTAGTCGGAAACGTTCAGCTCGGTAGTGGTACCGGCCTGGATGCAGATGGTCGCGCCGTCCAGCTCTTTAGCGCTTTTCACGCCCAGCTTGTTGTTTACCAGGAAGCCGATGCCGTCGTAGTAGGTAATGAAGCCCGGGAATTTCAGGCCCATGCCCGCGTCACGGGAACTGGTCATGGTGGTGTTGCGCGACAGAATGTCGATTTCGCCGGACTGCAGCGCGGTGAAGCGCTCCTTGGCGTTCAATTGGCTGAACTTGACCTTGGTCGCGTCGCCGAAGACAGCCGCTGCTACTGCACGGCAGTAGTCAGCATCGATACCCACGATCTTGCCGGTGGAATCCGGAACCGAGAAGCCTGGCAAGCCATCGCTGACGCCACACTGCACGAAACCTTTCTTCATCACTGCATCCAGGGTTGCGCCCGCCTGGGCAAACCCGCTGACACCGAGTACTGCGGCTGCAGTCACGATAGCCAGGGTGGATTTCAACATCTTCATTCAAACCTCCAGTTTTGCTCTTGTTGTGTCGGAGCGTGAGTCCTGTCGCACCCTTTTGAGGCGTAGTCGACCCGTGTTGGCTTGTTTTGGGGTCAACCGACGTAAGACGTTAGCTTTGAGTCTAGTAGGAGAAAATCCACGTCATGGAAAACTCGCTCTCACCAGTCGGCCGAACGGGCTGTAGCCCTTTCACGTTCGCGAAGCCCCGTAGCGGCCATTGGCGAACATCCATCACCGGATTCATTGCTATCCCACAGTCGGCAGTACACTGATAGTGTTACCGCCGGGCGCGAGATGGGTTGCACCGTTTCCCCATAGCAAAGCCCGTACCACACCGCTCGCCGAAGCGGTTCAGCTGCAGGTCAATAGCAAAACTTGTACGCTTGCGACACTTTCTTAACGGATCAACCTTACGCGCACTTTGATCACGCACTTATATGTGCGCGCACGCACAACATTGGAGCAGACATGACCGAGCCCTTGATTCTTCAGCCCGTAAAGACCGCAGACGCCTGCGTTATATGGCTGCACGGCCTGGGCGCCGATCGCTACGATTTCCTTCCGGTGGCCGAAGCGCTGCAGGAAACCTTGCTGAGTACCCGCTTCGTTCTCCCGCAGGCACCGCATCGCCCTGTCACTATCAACGGCGGCTACGAGATGCCGAGCTGGTACGACATCCTGGCCATGAGCCCGGCGCGCGCGATCAACCGCGAGCAACTGGAAGCGTCGGCGAACCGCGTCATTGAACTGATCGAAGTGCAGCGAGCCAGCGGAATAGACGCCTCGCGGATCTTCCTGGCAGGTTTTTCCCAGGGCGGCGCCGTGGTTTTCCACACCGCGTTTCTGAAATGGCAGGGACCACTGGGTGGTGTAGTTGCCCTTTCTACTTATGCACCGACCTTCAGCGACGAACTGCAACTGTCCGCCAGCCAGCAGCGGATCCCGGTGCTGTCGATGCACGGCCAGTATGACGATGTGGTGCAAAACTCGATGGGGCGCAGCGCCTACGAGCATTTGAAGCTGCGTGGTGTCACCGTGACATGGCAGGAGTACCCAATGGGTCACGAAGTGTTACCCGAAGAAATTCGCGACATCGGCGTCTGGCTCGCCGAGCGCCTGCGTTAAGCATTCTGTTTAAAAGCGCCCTTTGATCCATCCCACTACGCCGCGCCCGATTCTTGCATTACACTGGCCGGCGTACATTCCTTAATCAATTGATGAGATGACCGTGCTCAAAGCACTCAAGAAAATGTTCGGTAAAAGCGAGACTGAGCAACTCGCGCCAGTTCCCAGCCCTGCGTCTCACGCTCCCGGCCACCGCACCGACGGTATTCAGTCTGAACGAGCCACCGCCACGGCGGCACCCAAGCATGAGCCGAAGACCGCAATGGCTGACCTGCCTGCGGCGACAACAGCCCCGGAGCAGCCGCTCAGCGAAACGCCGAAACCCGCCAGACCACGCCGCGAACCCAAGCCAAAGGCACCGGTCATCCCATGGAAACTCGAAGACTTCGTCGTCGAGCCCCAGGAAGGCAAGACCCGCTTCCACGATTTCAAGCTGGCCCCTGAACTGATGCACGCCATCCAGGACCTGGGCTTCCCGTATTGCACGCCGATCCAGGCCCAGGTACTGGGCTTCACCCTCGCCGGCAAAGACGCCATCGGCCGCGCCCAGACCGGTACCGGCAAGACCGCGGCGTTCCTGATCTCGATCATCACCCAGTTGCTGCAAACCCCGCCGCCGAAAGAGCGCTACATGGGTGAGCCACGGGCACTGATCATCGCGCCGACCCGCGAACTGGTGGTGCAGATCGCCAAGGACGCCGCCGACCTGACCAAGTACACCGGCCTCAACGTCATGACGTTCGTCGGTGGCATGGACTTCGACAAGCAGCTCAAGCACCTCGAAGCCCGCCACTGCGACATCCTCGTGGCCACGCCGGGCCGCCTGCTGGACTTCAACCAGCGCGGCGACGTGCATCTGGACATGGTCGAAGTAATGGTGCTGGACGAAGCCGACCGCATGCTCGACATGGGCTTCATCCCGCAAGTGCGCCAGATCATTCGCCAGACGCCGCCGAAGTCCGAGCGCCAGACGCTGCTGTTCTCCGCGACCTTCACCGAAGACGTGATGAATCTGGCCAAGCAATGGACCACCGACCCGTCGATCGTCGAGATCGAGTCGCAGAACGTGGCCAACGAAAACGTCGAGCAGCACATCTACGCGGTGGCCGGTGCCGACAAATACAAACTGCTCTACAACCTGGTCAACGACAACGGTTGGGAGCGGGTCATCGTGTTCGCCAACCGCAAGGATGAAGTGCGGCGCATCGAAGAACGCCTGGTGCGTGACGGCATCAACGCCGCGCAATTGTCCGGCGACGTGCCGCAGCACAAGCGCATCAAGACCCTCGAAGGCTTCCGCGAAGGCAAGATCCGCGTACTGGTCGCCACCGACGTGGCCGGTCGCGGCATCCACATCGACGGCATCAGTCATGTGATCAACTTCACCCTGCCGGAAGTGCCGGACGACTACGTGCACCGCATCGGTCGTACAGGTCGAGCCGGTGCCGACGGTGTGTCCATCAGCTTTGCCGGTGAAGACGACTCCTACCAGCTACCGTCCATCGAAGAAAAACTGGGGCGCAAGATCAGCTGTGAAACGCCACCGACGCATCTGTTGCGGGCGGTTGAACGCAAGCGTCCCCATTAAACGACGCTGAAAAGACAAGCGCAGCCGGAAACGGACTGCGCTTTTTTTTCGCCTGGATATTGCGACAGATATCTAAAAGTCCATAATGGACAAATTAGTTTACTTCCAGCTCCGGAGCCGACCATGTCCAGCACGCCCCAAGTGATCCCCCAAGCCCAGGCTCGCGAGCTACTGACGCAGGTCGATGTGCCGCAGATCCTGCGCAAACTGTTCCGCGACCTGGCCGCCGGGCAGGCCGTACAACCGGCACAGCAATTGGTGGAGTTTCCACAGGGCGCCGGCGATTTCATCAACTACCTGGGCGTGCTGGCCGAAGACGGTGTGTACGGGATCAAGACTTCGCCCTACATCGTCCGCGAACAGGGGCCATTGGTGACGGCGTGGACGCTGTTGATGTCGATGCAAACCGGCCAACCGCTGCTGCTGTGCGATGCCGGCGAACTGACCACGGCACGCACCGCTGCGACCACCGCCGTAGCGGTCGATGCCCTCGCGCCGCTCACAGCCAATCGCCTGGCCATCATCGGCAGCGGCAAAGTGGCTCAGGCGCACCTGCACTACGTGAAAGGCCTGCGCGACTGGCAGAGCATCAGCCTGTACTCGCCGAGCTTGAGCGAAGACGCCGAAACCGTGAGCCTGCTGAAAAACATCGAGCCACGCCTGAACATCGTCGACAACCGCGAAGCTGCCGTTCAGGACGCCGACGTGATCATGCTCTGCACCTCGTCCGCCGGTCCGGTGATCGATCCATCGAGCTTGCGCAAACCGGCGCTGATCACCTCCATCAGCACCAACGCGCCGCGTGCCCACGAAGTGCCGCCGCAAAGCCTCAACAACATGCAGGTGTTCTGCGACTATCGCCTGACCACCCCGGGCTCGGCCGGTGAAATGCTGATCGCCGCCGAACGGCACGGCTGGGACAAGGGCGCGATTGTCGGCGACCTGCCCGACCTGCTCAGCGAAAAAGTCCTGCGCCCCGATTACGATCGCCATGTGTTTTTCCGCTCCATCGGCCTGGGCCTGGAAGACATTGCGCTGGCCAATGCGATCTATCGCCTCACGCACTAACACCAACAGTCACCTGTGGGAGCGAGCTTGCTCGCGATAGCTATCTGTCATTCAGAAATGATGTTGACTGATACACCGCCATCGCGAGCAAGCTCGCTCCCACAAAGGCACCGACTTCATTGGCATTTGCGCTCTAAAGGAGACGTTCATGAGCCAGGCAGATTTCATCATCATCGGCGGCGGGATTGCCGGTGCTTCCACGGGTTTCTGGCTGTCGCAGCACGGCCGCGTTATTGTGCTCGAACGCGAATCCCATCCGGCCTATCACTCCACCGGCCGTTCGGCGGCGCTATACACCGCGGCCTACGGCACCCCGCAAGTGCGGGCGTTGACCCTGGCCAGCCGGGACTTTTTCGACAACCCGCCCAGCGGTTTCTGCGAACACCCGCTGCTGACCCCGCGGGGCGAAATGACCGTGGACCTGACCGGTGATCCGGACGAACTGAACAGGCAATACCAGAGCGCAAAAACCACGGTGCCGCAGATGCAGTTGCTCGGCGTCGACGAGGCCTGCGCGCTGGTGCCGATCCTGCGCCGGGAAAAGGTCCACGGCGCCATCTACGACCCGACCGCCAGCGACATCGACACCGACGCCCTGCACCAGGGCTACTTGCGCGGCATCCGCCGCAATCAGGGCGAGGTGCATACCGACAGCGAAGTCGTCAGCCTGAACCGCGACGACCAAGGTACATGGCAGGTCCAGACCGGCAGCCAGACCTTCAGCGCGCCGATCATCATCAACGCTGCCGGCGCCTGGGCCGACAAGATCGGCGAACTGGCTGGCGCCAAGCCGTTGGGCCTGCAACCCAAACGCCGTGCCGCGTTCATCTTCGCCGGCCCCGAAGGCGTGGACATCCACCATTGGCCGATGCTGGTCAGCCTCGACGAATCCTTCTACATGAAACCCGACGCCGGGATGTTCCTCGGCTCACCGGCCAACGCCGACCCGGTGGCCCCCCACGACGTGCAGCCTGAAGAACTGGACATCGCCATGGGCATCTACCAGATCGAAGAAGCCACGACCCTGACCATTCGCCGCCCGACCCGCACCTGGGCCGGCCTGCGCAGCTTCGTCAGCGACGGCGACTTGCTGTCCGGCTTCGATCCACAGGTGCCGGGGCTGTTCTGGGTCGCGGCGCAGGGCGGTTATGGCATCCAGACTTCGCCGGCCATGGGCCAGGCCAGCGCGGCACTGGTACGCGGTGCCGCGTTGCCGGAGTCGCTCGGCCGTTTCGGCCTGAATGCCGAAATGCTCTCCCCTGTCCGCCTCGGCTGATCCTGATCCTCAGGTGACGTGCCCACACGATTACGGCACACTTTCAACGCCCCTTTGACGGGGCGCTGACGCTGCCTGGAGTTCCACTGTATGAACGCCCCCGAAAAAGACTCGGCCCCGAACACTGCGTCGCTGGATAACTACCGGGCGATCGCCGATGCCATCGCCACGCTGTTCTTTCCCCACGCCGAAGTGGTGCTGCACGACCTGCGCACGCAAAAGGTCGACTACATCGCCAACAACCTGTCCAAGCGGGAAATCGGCGACGACTCGGCGCTGGAAGACATGCTCAGTGACGATGTCAGCGAACGAAACATCGGGCCGTACGAAAAGCTCAATTGGGATGGTCAGAAGATTCGCAGCCTCAGCACAGTGCTACGGGACAGCGAAGGTCGTCCGCTAGCGGTGCTGTGCATCAACCTGAATATTTCGCTGTTCGAGAATGCCAAGGCCGCCCTGGACCTGTTCCTGTCGCCGACCAAGCTGATCCCGCAACCGGATGCACTGTTCCGCGATGACTGGCAGGAGCGGATCAACACCTTCCTCCACGCCTGGCTGCGCGAGCGTCAGTTGAGCCTGAATCTGCTGACTCGCGACCACAAGCGGGAACTGGTGCTGGCGTTGCACGCCGAAGGCGCGTTCAAGGGCAAAAGTGCGTCGAACTATGTGGCGAATGTGCTGAACATGGGGCGGGCGACGGTGTACAAGCATTTGAAGGAATTGAAGGGCTGAGCCCCAAGAGATGTATTGGCTGGCAGGGCCTCATCGCGAGCAAGCTCGCTCCCACAGTGTCCGAGTCGTGCGCAAGAGATATGTACACCACTGAACCTGTGGGAGCGAGCTTGCTCGCGAAAGCGGACTATCAGTCGCCGTAAATGTCGGACTTGAAGTACTTGTCCGAAATCTTCTGGTACTCACCACTGGCACGAATGCCATCAATGGCCGTGTTCAGCTCGCTGACCAACTCGGTATTGCCCTTGCGCACTGCGATCCCGGCACCCTCGCCCACATATTTCGGATCTTTCAGTTCCGGCCCGACAAAGGCGTAGCCCTTGCCACGGGGCATCGACAGGAAGTCATTGAGTGGAATGGTGTCGGCAAAAATCGCGTCAAGGCGGCCGGCTGCCAGGTCCATGTAGATTTCTTCGTTGTTGCTGTAGCGCTTGACGTTGATGCCCTTGGGTTCGAACACCTCGGTGGCGTAACGGTCCGTGGTGGTGGCACGCTGCACCCCGACGTTCTTGCCCTTGAGGCTGGCGTACTGGTCATCCACCACCGCGCCATCCTTCATCACCAGACGCGACGAAGTGAAATAGTACTTGTGAGTAAAGTCCACCGACTTCTTGCGGTCTTCATTGATAGTCATGGACGACAGCGCCATGTCGATTTTCTTCACCTTCAGGGAAGGAATCAGACCGTCGAACTCGCCTTCGACCCACACACACTTGGCCTTCATCTGCGCGCACAGGGCGTTGCCGATGTCATAGTCGAAACCGACGATTTCGCCTTGGTCGGTTTTCGAGGCGAACGGTGGATACGCCGCTTCGATACCGATGCGCAGGGTTTTCTCGGCGGCGAACACAGAGCTGCACGCCAACAGGCTCAGGGCCAGACCGGTGATGAGGGGGAACTTCTTCATGTTCGTTTTCTCGCGGTTGTTGTTGGTTTGGCAAGACAGAAGAAAAAGCTGAAACGGGTGGAAACCTTTTTTTGTACTTATAATTCCATACTGGACTTTTATGTATTGGTCGTCAATCGGGCAAATGCAGACCGTGCCGGCCGATGGTCGGGTGGTGAATCCGGGAGTGATTGGTTGAATCGAAAGGCCTCATCGCGAGCAAGCTCGCTCCCACAGGTTCTGCGTCGTACACAAAATTTATGTTCGACCAGATCCACTGTGGGAGCGAGCTTGCTCGCGATGACTGACTAGAGAACGCCGCAGGAGTTACTGCTTCCAGCGATCCGCCGCCGCATGGTCACTGTCACGCCCTTCCACCCAACGCGGCCCGTCACTGGTGTTTTCTTTCTTCCAGAACGGCGCACGGGTTTTCAGGTAATCCATGACAAAGGCGCAGGCGTCGAAGGCCGCCTGACGATGGGCACTGGCCGCGCCGACGAAGACAATCGGCTCGCCCGGCTCCAGGGCGCCGATTCGGTGCAGCACTTCCAGCTTGAGCAGCGGCCAGCGCTGCTCGGCCTCGAGGGCGATCTTGCCCAAGGCCTTTTCAGTCATGCCGGGATAGTGTTCAAGGAACATCCCGGCCACATCGAGGCCGTCATTGAAGTCGCGTACGTAACCGACAAAACTCACCACCGCTCCCACGCCGACATTGGCGTCGTGCATGGCGTTGACCTCGGCGCCCGGATCGAACGGCGTGGACTGCACGCGAATCGCCATGGTTCAGCCTCCGGTCACAGTCGGAAAGAACGCCACTTCATCGCCCTCGCTGACTGGCTCGTCGAGCTGGCACAGGTCTTCGTTGCGGGCGCACATCAGGTTTTGCTCGGTCAGCACCTCGGCACCGTCACGTTGGGCCAACAGTGCGCGGACGTCGTCGACGGTGGCGAAGTTGCCCTCCACTTTCACCGAGTCCAGCCCCAACGCTTCACGATAACGGGCAAAAAACTTCACGGTCACGTTCATGGCTGCTCCGCCTGGAAATGTCCGCTCTTGCCGCCGACCTTCTCCAGCAGACGCACGCTTTCGATGGTCATGCCACGGTCCACGGCCTTGCACATGTCGTAGATCGTCAGCGCGGCGACGCTGGCGGCGGTCAGGGCCTCCATCTCGACGCCGGTCTGCCCGGACAGCTTGCAGCGCGCCACGATGCGCACCGAATCGTCGCCTTCGGCACTCAGTTCGACCTTGACACCGGTCAGCATCAGCGGATGGCACAGAGGAATCAGATCGCTGGTTTTTTTCGCCGCCTGAATGCCGGCAATGCGCGCCACGGCAAACACATCACCCTTGGGGTGACCGCCGCTGACGATCATCTGCAGGGTTTCGGGCAGCATGCGCACCAGCGCTTGGGCCGTCGCCTCACGGAACGTCACGGCTTTTTCGGTGACGTCGACCATGTTGGCGCGGCCTTGGGAATCGAGATGAGTCAGCACGGATTTACTCCTGATCAGGAGCATCGATTGTAAACCTGTGGGTCAATTTTTCGCACGCACGATTGTCGGCCCACCACAAACCGATGTGGGAGCGGGCTTGCTCCGGGCGGCGTTCCGACGAAAGCGGCCTGTCATTAACCCGAAATGTCGACTGTCACACCGTCATCGCGAGCAAGCTCGCTCCCACAGGTTCCTCATACGCCCGGACTCGGTGGACAGTTTTAGATGCGATTCCTTATTAAGTTTTAAAAACACAAATTAAAGTCATACCAAACAACAGAAAGAAATGTAACAAAAACCTACTGAGCATTCGCTTTTTCTGCCTTCACCGTTCAGCTTTAATTAGTGCACCAGCAGATAAGTAAGTGATTATTTTATAAAAAATTTCGGCGTGAGAATTTTCCGTAAGTACGCACTCCTGGCCCACCATGAAATTTCCTACAACTGAATGTTAGACCGATTTGTTAATTCGAGAAAAACTGACCAACAAAGCTAACGATTCTAAAAATTTCAGTACTGAGGTACCGCATTAGCTTTTTCTACTGACCTCCGGCAGCAGCTCAACGGTGCAGGTCCTACACATCAACCATGTGTCACACACGGGAGGCTAGTCATGTCATCACGGACAATTTACTCAGGAAAACACATCGTAATCTCTCATTGCCGGGACTGTGACATTCCTGGCTACATGATTATTTCTCTTAAACGGGACATATCAAGACTCGCAGAACTAAGTTCGGCGGAAAGTGCTGAACTGATAAAAAGTTTAGCATTTACGGAGCGAGCCTTAAACACTCTATTTTCTCCTGAAAAAATATACATAATGCGTATTTCCGAGCTAAATCATGAACTGCATTTTCATGTTTTCCCCAGGTATGCCTCCGTGACCAAATTATACTTGGCGGAACACAATGAACACATTATTGATGGTCCCTTCTTTTTCAGCTGGACGCGAAAAAAGTTTAGTAGCTCACAGCCTGAGCCGACCCAAGAGGTATTGAACGCTCAATCAATTCTTACGGAAACCCTCAAGAGCTATTTTTCGCAACCTATGTAAACAAGACTGCGTTTTCCCCATGCTGTGCAGAAATACATTAATTGGTATTGGGTCTGAATCATTACGCCTGATTGTTGCCCTGAGGCGCGGCCTTTACGTCACGTACAAAAAAACGGGCGGCCCGCGAAGGCCGCCCGGTTTCGATGAAGCAATTACAAATGCGATTCGGCGTATTCGGCCAGGATCGAGCGTGGTACTCCTTGCAGGGTGATGTGCACCCCGTTCGGGAAGTCCTTGAAGCGTTCAGTGAGGTAGGTCAGCCCGGAGCTGGTCGCGGACAGGTAAGGGGTGTCGATCTGTGCCAGGTTGCCCAGGCACACCACTTTGGAACCGGCGCCGGCACGGGTGATGATGGTTTTCATCTGGTGCGGCGTGAGGTTCTGGCATTCGTCGATCAAAATCAGGCTCTGCTGGAAGCTGCGGCCCCGGATGTAGTTGAGGGATTTGAACTGCAACGGCACTTTGCTGAGGATGTAGTCGACGCTGCCATGGGTGCTTTCGTCATCCATGTGCAAGGCTTCGAGGTTGTCGGTGATGGCGCCCAGCCACGGCTCCATTTTTTCCGCTTCGGTGCCGGGCAGAAAGCCGATCTCCTGGTCCAGGCCCTGCACGCTGCGGGTGGCGATGATGCGGCGATAACGTTTGCTGACCATGGTCTGCTCGATCGCAGCGGCCAGCGCCAGGATGGTTTTACCCGAACCCGCGGCACCCGACAGGTTGACCAGGTGGATGTCCGGATCGAGCAAGGCGTACAGCGCCAGGCTCTGATAGATATCACGCGGCTTGAGGCCCCAGGCTTCCTGGTGCAGCAGCGGTTCCTGGTGCAGGTCGAGAATCAGCAAGCGGTCTTCTTCAATCTCCTTGATCCAGCCGACAAAGCCCTGTTCATCAATGATGAACTCGTTGATGTGCACCGCCGGCAGGTTGTCGATCAATTGCACCTGATGCCAGGTGCGGCCGTGGTCCTGACGGGTTTCGACCTTGCTCACGCGGTCCCAGAAAGAGCCGGTCATGTTGTGGTAGCCGTTGGGCAGCAAGGACACGTCATCGACCAGTTGGTCGGTGCTGTAGTCCTCGGCCGCGATCCCGCAGGCCCGCGCTTTGAGGCGCATGTTGATGTCTTTGGTGACCAGCACCACGGGCTTCTTCGGGTCGCGCGCGTGCAGGTCGATCAGTTGGTTGATGATTTTGTTGTCGTTCAGGTGCTCGGGCAGAATCAGGTTCGGCTCGGCATGCTTGCTCATCAGAATTGACAGCAAACCCTTGGGTCCGCTTTTGCCACGCTGGATCGGCACACCCTGCTCGACATCCTCGGGTGAGGCATCGCCCAGAGTCTTGTCGATCAGGCGGATGGCCTGGCGGCATTCGGCGGCTACGCTGTGATGCCCGCTCTTGAGCTTGTCGAGCTCTTCAAGCACGGTCATCGGGATCGCGACGTGGTGTTCTTCGAAGTTAAGCAGCGCGTTTGGATCGTGAATCAATACGTTGGTATCGAGTACATAAAGGATTGGCTGGTTGGAAGAAGAGCTACGTCCGTGATCATCCATACTCGGTCACCTTTGTGGGAGCCATTCGACGCAATACCTTGACGGTGCTGCGCCTCGAAGTGACTGCCGAATACACCTGCGGGGACTCAAGTGTTCTGCATACATGCGGGGTCTTGGAAGACGCCACCTGTGTTGCAGGTTTCGGCGGTCTGTCTTCGTAATACTCCAAAACGTGTGACAGAAAAAAGTACTTTGACGCTTTTTTGAAGTTTATTTTGCAGATTGACCAATAGCACTTGGCGGACTGCCATCACCCGTTTAAAGTCGGAAGTCCACCTGCAACGAATCCCCTTCCAGAATTGCCAAAAACCCAATGTTTACGGGGTTTTGTCATTTTCAGCGAAATGCATCCTGGCAATCCTCCCAGCCGATCCCGACAGGCGCCGTTTGCGTGACCAGCCACGGCAACGCCGTTTTCACTGCATCCTGTTTCACATTGAAATTGATCACCCCGTGCCGCCACAGCAGCATCAGGGTCAGCACCCGTTGCGCACTCGGGTTGCCTTTGAGTTTGCCGGCACCGTCCTGGGCATCGATGTCCCACAACGCTACCTGCAACCCCTGAGTCCTGAAGAAACCTTCGGCATCGGAGCGGCGCTGGCCATCGGGCGGACGGAACAGCGGCACGTAGTTCTCCGGCAGTTTGCTCTTGACCAGTTCGGCGCTGCGGCGCACCGAGTCCTGCCAGTCCTGCCAGTGGCTGTGGGAACGGAACTCCCAGCCTTGTACGCCGATGCACTGACTCGAGTAGGTCGCTTGCAGGCTACTCACCGAATGCTCGGCCAAGCGCGCCTGGATGTCCTTGCCAAGAACGAAGAACGTCCCGCTCAGGTTCGACTTGCGCAGGTACTCGGTGACCCAGGCGGTGTTATCCGGCGCAGCGTTGGCGGCGCTGTCGAAGGTCAGCAGAAACAGCCGGTCATGCATCCCGTCGCCACTGCGCTCATAGTCGCCAAAATGATCGACTTCGCTGCTGGTTTGCGGGAACAAGGCGGCCTTGCGCAACTGCTCGTCCAGGTACCGGGTGTGGAACACACGGCTCGGCTCGGCCCATTTGATGTAGTAGCTGTCTGCGCCGACCTGGAACTTGGCGGCCTGCTCACGCAAAGTGGGCATGTCTTCGACCAGAAAACAGAAGGAGGCATCCTGGTCGCAGCTCTGTTGGGCGAAGTTGTAGTTGGTCAGCAGCCGTTGCCACATGCGCTGGCGAACCCGGTTGACCGACTCCAGATTGATCGTGCGCAGCCCCAGGCGCTGGGCCAGGGCGGGCTCATCCAGCGTCTCGCTGGCCAACAGGACACTGGAAAACATGAGGATCTCGGCCCTGGACGCCACGTCGAACAGCGTCGGGTTGCCGAGTTTTTCCGGCCAGGTGCTGCGATCAAGCGTCGCCACCTCGCCCGGTGTCGCGATAGCGCCGAAGCTCAGTAACCAGATCGAGATGAGAAAAGCGATACGCAATGGGATGTCTCCATAACAAAACCCGCGCGGCACTATAGCTGATCCACACTCAACTCCTTCAGCAACACTGAACCACTGTGGGAGCGCATGACCACCGACCATCACCTATGGACGCGATAGCTGGAGTCAACGAGGACAACCCCCTAGAATCGCCGCCACGATTAAAGGAGACGACTTCATGCTGATGGTGATTTCACCCGCCAAGACCCTCGACTATGAAACACCGCCGGCGACCCAGCGCTTCACCCAGCCGCAGTACCTCGACCACTCCCAGGAGTTGATCCTGCAATTGCGCGAGTTGACGCCCGCGCAAATCAGCGAGTTGATGCACGTCTCCGACAAGATCGGCGGGCTCAACGCCGCGCGTTTCGGCAGCTGGACGCCCGCGTTCACCCCGGAAAACGCCAAGCAGGCGCTGCTGGCCTTCAAGGGCGATGTGTACACCGGCATGAATGCGCAAACCCTCAACGAAGCCGATTTCGATTTCGCCCAAAAACACCTGCGCATGCTCTCGGGCCTCTATGGCCTGCTGCGTCCGCTGGACCTGATGCAACCCTATCGCCTGGAAATGGGCACCAGGCTGGCCAACGCCCGGGGCAAGGACCTGTATGCCTTCTGGGGCACGCGCATCAGCGAATGGCTGAACGAAGCCCTGGTCGACCAGGGCGATGACGTGCTGCTCAACCTGGCGTCCAACGAGTACTTCTCGGCGGTCAAACGCAATGCCTTGAACGCGCGCATCATCAATACCGAATTCAAGGACCTGAAGAACGGCCAGTACAAGATCATCAGTTTCTACGCGAAAAAGGCCCGCGGTTTGATGAGCCGCTTCGTCATCGAAGAACGCATCAACGACCCTGCCACCCTCAAGCAGTTCGACGTTCAGGGCTATCGCTACAGCGCCGAACAGTCCAAGCCGGACAATCTGGTGTTTCTGCGCGATCACGCACCAGAGTGATGCATCCGGTCGGCGCACGACCTCCACAAACCCTCGTGCGCCGACCCTTGACTCACTTCAGCCTTCCCCGCCTTTTCGCCATTTTTATGGCGCCAGAAAAATACCGACCGGTTTTCTAACTTTAGTTTCACTCGACTTCAATCATTTTTTTGCGTAGTGGCACTGACTTTTTTTAACAGTAGTGGCAAAAAAATATCCCATCCGATGAGCCGCCTATATATAAAGGGCGAAACGGCAAGTGCTATCAATTTGAGAGCAGTGCCATCTTTCTCAATATTTCAAGAAATTTCAGATTTCGCGATGAGCGGACTGGAACTATGTCCAAACGCGCCGCTCATACCACCGGTAACGATTCTCGCCGAGCGTGTACGAGATAACTTACGCAGATAAGCGATTCATGTAGCGAAGTTGTAATACAAACTTGCGCTGACTAATCACTGATTTGGACAACAGCAATCGGACAGGAGATAACGCGGTATGACTATCCCCTACAAGGCCACGACAGCGCCCCTATAAACGTGCTCACCCGAGCACCCAACCGCTTGATCCACGGGCTTTCAGCCTGACATCGAGCGTGCAAGGCCGTTGCACCCGCATCCTTCTGACAGGAGGGTCGGCTGCATAACAGGGCAAATCATAACAACAAGGCCTAGTTGCGCACACCTTGAGTGCATTTATTTAGACACTCGTAACTTATATGCCAGCACAGGGCATCGTTGTGCCTGTAAGGCACACTTGCGAGTGCACTAAAACACGCTGAACACCATTAACTCCGGCCATCTAATGGCTTGATGTATACAGGCTTGATAACAGAGAGGTAATTGCGATGCGCATCAGCATTTTTGGTTTGGGTTACGTCGGCGCAGTATGTGCCGGTTGCCTGTCTGCACGGGGCCATGACGTCGTTGGCGTCGATGTGGCCAAAGACAAGATCGATATGATCAATGCCGGCAAATCGCCGATCGTTGAACCGGGCCTGGGCGAACTTCTGGCCCAAGGCATCCAGACAGGTCGTCTGCGTGGCACCACCAACTTCGCCGAGGCGATTCGCGACACCGACCTGTCGATGATCTGCGTGGGCACGCCGAGCAAGAAGAACGGCGACCTGGAGCTGAACTACATCGAGGCAGTGTGCCGCGAAATCGGTTTTGTCCTGCGTGACAAGACCACCCGCCACACCATCGTCGTACGCAGCACCGTGCTGCCGGGCACCGTGGCCAACGTGGTCATCCCGATTCTCGAAGACTGCTCCGGCAAAAAGGCCGGCGTTGATTTCGGCGTGGCCGTGAACCCAGAGTTCCTGCGCGAGAGCACCGCCATCGCCGACTACGATCAGCCGCCAATGACCGTCATCGGCGAGTTCGACAAGGCGTCCGGCGACGTTCTGCAATCGCTGTACGAAGAGCTCGACGCACCGATCATCCGCAAGGACATCGCGGTCGCCGAGATGATCAAGTACACCTGCAACGTGTGGCACGCCACCAAGGTCACCTTCGCCAACGAAATCGGCAACATCGCCAAGGCGGTCGGCGTCGACGGTCGCGAAGTGATGGACGTGGTCTGCCAGGACAAGACCCTCAATCTGTCCCAGTACTACATGCGCCCAGGCTTCGCCTTCGGTGGTTCGTGCCTGCCAAAAGACGTACGTGCCCTGACCTACCGCGCCGGTTCCCTGGACGTGGAGGCCCCGTTGCTCAACTCGCTGATGCGCAGCAACGAATCCCAGGTGCAGAACGCATTCGACATCGTCTCCAGCCACGACAAACGCAAAGTCGCCCTGCTGGGCCTGAGCTTCAAGGCCGGCACCGACGATCTGCGCGAAAGCCCGCTGGTCGACCTGGCGGAAATGCTGATCGGCAAGGGTTACGACCTGAGCATCTACGACAGCAACGTCGAGTACGCCCGCGTTCACGGTGCCAACAAGGACTACATCGAGTCGAAGATCCCTCACGTCTCGTCCTTGCTGAACTCCGATTTCGACGCGGTGATCAACAACTCCGACGTGATCATCCTCGGTAACCGTGACGAGAAATTCCGCGCCCTGGTGCAGGAAGTTCCACACGGCAAGCAGGTGATCGACCTGGTGGGCTTCATGTCCAAGGCCACCAGCACAACTGCCCGTACTGAAGGCATTTGCTGGTAACCACGGTTCCGTAGGAGCTGGCGAAGCCTGCGATCCTTTGGCGCCTTTACGGGCGCCAAAGGTCCCTGGATCGCAGCCTGCGGCAGCTCCTACGGGCTGCTTTCTACGCCTGCCAAAACCCCATCGGGCCACCCCAAAGGCTCGCCCGAGATCGAGACGGATGCAGATTATGCACAGGCTAAAGCACGGCCTACTCCAGGCCGCCGGTTGGCTGTTCTACCTGAGTTTACTGATGGGCCTCGCCATGGCGTTGCCCGTGTCCACGTTCGACTCCGAGTCGAAGGACTTCATTTTCCTGATTGGCGCCGTGGGTATCTGGCGCTATTCGATGGGTGCCACTCACTTTGTGCGCGGCATGATTTTTCTGTACATCGTCTACCCGTACCTGCGGCGCAAAGTGCGCAAGCTGGGCAAAGCGGCTGACCCGTCCCACGTGTTTCTGATGGTCACCAGTTTCCGCATCGACGCCCTGACCACCGCGCAGGTCTACAGTTCGGTGATCCGCGAAGCCATCGACTGCGGCCTGCCGACCACCGTGGTCTGCTCCATCGTGGAGATGTCCGACGAACTGTTGGTGAAGAGCCTGTGGAACCGGATGAACCCTCCGGCCCGGGTGAAACTCGACTTCGTGCGCATTCCCGGTACCGGCAAGCGCGATGGCCTGGCCTACGGCTTCCGCGCCATCTCCCGGCACCTGCCGGATGATCGCGCCGTGGTCGCGGTGATCGATGGCGACACCGTGCTGGCCGAAGGCGTGGTGCTCAAGACCGTGCCGTGGTTCCAGATGTTCGGCAACGTCGGTGGCCTGACCACCAACGAGTTCTGTGAAGTGCGCGGCGGCTACATCATGAGCGAATGGCACAAGCTGCGTTTCGCCCAGCGCCACATCAACATGTGCTCGATGGCCTTGTCCAAGCGCGTGCTGACCATGACCGGCCGCATGTCGGTGTTCCGCGCCACCGTGGTCACCAACCCGGACTTCATCGCCGACGTGGAAAGCGACTCGCTGCAACACTGGCGTCTGGGTCGCTTCAAGTTCCTTACCGGCGATGACAAGTCGAGCTGGTTCAGCCTGATGCGCCTGGGCTACGACACATTCTACGTGCCGGACGCCGCGATCAACACTGTTGAACACCCGCCGGAAAAGAGCTTCATCAAGGCCAGCCGCAAACTGATGTTCCGCTGGTACGGCAACAACCTGCGGCAGAACTCCCGTGCCCTGGGCCTGGGGATCAAACGCCTCGGTGTGTTCACTTCGGTGGTGCTGTTCGACCAGCGCGTATCGATGTGGACCTCGCTGCTGGGCCTGACCGTGGCGTTGATTGCCAGCTTCAAGTACGGCACCGCGTTCATCCTGGTGTACCTGCTATGGATCGGCATCACCCGGTTCATCCTGACCTTGTTGCTGTCGTGCTCCGGACACCGGATCGGCCCGGCCTACCCGGCGATTCTCTATTACAACCAGATCGTCGGCGCGCTGGTGAAGATCTACGTGTTCTTCCGCCTCGACCAACAGTCCTGGACCCGCCAGCCCACTTCTCTGACCCGTGATCTCGCCAGCTTTCAACGTTGGTTCAACACCTGGTCGTCTCGGACCATGACCTTCTCTGCCGGCAGCATTTTTGTCGCCGTGCTGCTGTTGATGGTCTGACCGAACTCGCCTGAATTAACTAGGAAAACGCCCCCTATGAATACCGCCGTCAACGCCAACGTAGTGCATGAATCCGAAGCCCAGCGCCAACACGCCCGCGTGAAAATCCCGGCCAAGCTGCGTTTCTTCGGCCCCGACCGGACACCGGTCGAAGCCCGGGTGATCGACCTGTCCGCCGGTGGCCTGGCATTCAACGCCGGTCAATTGCCGCTGAAAATCGGTGACGTGTACAAGGCCCGCCTGCAATTTCTCATCGACAACCTCGGCCTGGCCATGGACGTCGAATTGCAGGTCCGCTCCTTCGATCGCGAGACCGGACGCGCCGGCTGCCAGTTCCAGAACCTGGAACCACGGGACATCTCGACCCTGCGCCACCTGATCACTTCGCACCTGGCCGGCGACATCGTCAGCGTGGGTGAAATGCTCGCGACCCTGCAGCGCGACAACTTCACCAAGGCGCGCAAGATGAAGGACGGCGGCCACGGCATGACCGCGTTCGGCCGCATGAAAGCCGTGACCTTCAGCCTGGGGATCTTCGTTGTCGGTCTGGCTGCTTTCGGTTTTGTTTTCAAATCGGTGTACGGCATGTACTTCGTCAGCCACGCCCAGGCCGGTCTGGTCAGCGTGCCGGGCGTGAACATCACCATGCCCCGCGACGGCACCGTACAGAGCCTGGTGAAAGCCGACGGCGTGGCTGCCAAGGGCGCACCGCTTGCGACCTTCAGCACCAGCATGCTCGACGTGCTCAAGGGCCATCTGGACGAAGACCAACTGCAACCGGCCAAGGTTGCGGAACTGTTCGGCAAGCAGATGACCGGCACCCTGACCTCGCCTTGCGACTGCACCGTGGCCCAGCAAATGGTCGCCAACGGTCAGTACGCCAGCAAGGGCGACGTGATCTTCCAACTGGTCCCGCGGGGCGGCGAAGCCAATGTTGAAGCGCGCTTCTCCTATCGCCAGTTCAGCGACGTGCGCCCGGGTACTTCGGTGCGCTTCCAGATCGCCGGCGAGGACAAGAGCCGCACCGGCAAGATCGTCAGCAGCACCAGCCTGAAAAGCGCCGATCTGTCTTCGGACATCCGCGTGCTGATCCAGCCGGACGAAACCCTGGACAGCTCCCTCGCCGGCCGCCCGGTGGAAGTGAACAGCGACCGTGGCCCGAACCTGAACTGGCTGATCGACAAAGCCATGGCTGTCGGTCTTTAAGTCGAGGACATGCCTGTGACCATTATCAGTCTGTTGAAAACGCCGCGATCCCTGTGGGAGCTGGCTTGCCAGCGATCGGATCACTGCGGTGTTTCTGACGAACCGCGTCAAGCGAATCGCGGGCAAGCCCGCTCCCACAGGGGACATGTGGTGTGCTCGCTGGCGTTGGCAGTCAGTCTCGCCGGTTGCGCCGGCCTGCCCGACCAGCGCCTGGCCAACGAAGCGCTCAAGCGTGGCGATACCGCCACCGCCGCGCAGAATTACCGGCAACTGGCAGACCTGGGCTACAGCGAAGCACAGGTCGGCCTGGCCGATATCCAGGTCGACAGCCGTGACCCGGCGCAGATGAAACAGGCTGAGGCGACTTACCGCGCCGCGGCCAGCGTTTCGCCCCGCGCCCAGGCACGCCTCGGTCGTCTGCTGGTGGCCAAGCCCGGCTCCACCGAAGCGGAACAACACGAAGCCGAAACCCTGTTGAAAAAAGCCGCTGCGGCAGGCGAAGGCAACACGCTGATCCCGTTGGCGATGCTGTACCTGCAATACCCCCACAGCTTCCCCAACGTGAATGCCCAGCAGCAGATCAGCCAATGGCGTGCCGAAAACAAACCGGAAGCCGGTTTGGCGCAGGTGCTGCTCTATCGCACCCAGGGCACCTACGACCAGCATCTGGATGACGTGGAAAAAATCTGCAAAGCCGCGCTCAACACCAGCGACATCTGCTACGTCGAACTGGCCACGGTCTACCAGAAACAGGCCAAGCCAGAGCAACAGGCCGAGCTGATCAAGCAGATGCAAGCGGCGCACGCCCAAGGCACCGTTTCGGCGCAGCGCGTCGACAGCGTCGCCCGCGTGCTCGCCGACGCGTCCCTGGGCAAGACCGACGAGAAAACCGCGCAGTCGCTGCTCGAACCGATCGCACCGGGCTACCCGGCGTCGTGGGTCACCCTCGCGCAATTGCTCTACGACTTCCCGGAACTGGGCGACGTCGACCAGATGATGAAGTACCTGGACAACGGCCGCGCCGCCGACCAGCCCCGCGCCGAGCTGTTGCTGGGCAAACTCTACTTCGAAGGCAAACTGGTGCCGGCCGACGCCAAGGTCGCCGAAGCGCACTTCCAGAAAGCCGTCGGCCGCGAAGTCGCTGCCGATTACTACCTCGGCCAGATCTATCGCCGTGGCTACCTGGGCAAGGTCTATCCGCAGAAGGCACTCGACCACCTGTTGACCGCTGCGCGCAACGGCCAGAACAGCGCTGATTTCGCCATTGCCCAACTGTTTTCCCAAGGCAAGGGCACCAAGCCTGACCCGCTGAACGCGTACGTCTTCAGCCAACTGGCCCTGGCCCAGAACACGCCGCAAGCCACCGAGCTTGCGCAAACAATCCAAACGCAATTGCCGCCCGACCGGTTGGCCGAAGCCCAACGCCTGTTGAAACAAGAACAGGCCGTGCGCGGTGCACTGAGCCCGAACACGCCGGAACTGCATGCCCTGCAAGAAGAAGATGGCGAGGAATCCCAATGAAGTTGAATCCATTCATGAAGGCCGGAATCGGCCTGACATTCGCGCTGATCTGGTCTTGCCCGACGCTTGCTGCGATGACTGAAGAAACCAAGAACTTCGGCCTGGACGTGAAAATCACCGGCCAGTCCGAAGACGACCGCGACCTCGGCACCGCACCTGGCGGCGACGTCAACGGCGTCGGCCTCGACCTGCGTCCATGGGTCTACGGCGAAAGCGGCGCGTGGAGCGCCTACGCCATGGGTCAGGCGGTGACGTCCACCGACATCATCGAGACCGACACCCTGCAACAATCCGATGGTGCCGAGAACACTGACAACAATGATCGCCAGACCAAGAAAAACTACCTGGCCATGCGTGAGTTCTGGGTCGGCTACAGGGGCTTCACGCCCTACCCCGGCGAGATCCTGAAGTTCGGTCGCCAGCGCCTGCGCAACGACGACGGCCAATGGCGCGACACCAACATCGAAGCCCTGAACTGGACCTTCGACACCACCCTGCTGCGCGCCAACGTCGGTATCGCCGAACGCTTCAGCGAGTACCGCACCGACCTCAAGGAGCTGTCGCCGCAAGACAAGGATCGCCTGCACGCCTACGCCGATGCCGCGTACCAGTGGACACCTGGCAACTGGGTCGGCATTCGCGGTCACCACACCCATGACAACGGCAAGCTCGACTACCCGGAGCCGGGTGTGCCGACGGACTCGCTGGACAAGAAACAGAACGGCGACATCAGCTGGCTCGGCCTGACCGCCGACAGCGACGCCTACAACTGGCGCAATACCAACACCGTCAATTACTGGGGCAGCATCACCGGCATGAGCGGCGACATCGACAAGGTCAACCCGCTGAACGCCGATGGCACGTCGCCGACTGAAGCCAAGCGCGGTGAAAACCTCAACGGCTGGGCCACCGATGTCGGCGTGCGTTTGCGCCTCGATCCGCAATGGCAAGTCGGTGCCGCCTATGCCCGCGCCAGCGCCGAGTACGAACAGAACGGCCTGGAAAGCAACCGCTCGAACTACACCGGCACCCGCTCGCGCGTGCACCGTTTCGGTGAAGCCTTCCGTGGCGAAATGAACAACATGCAGAGCGCCACCCTGTTCGGTTCGTGGATGCTCAACGACGAGTACGACGCCAGCCTGATCTACCACAAGTTCTGGCGCGTCGACGGCAACAAGCCGGTCGGCAGCAATGGCATCAACGCCGTCGAGAACAACACCGACGATGTGACCGGCGCGATCCTCTCCAGCACTTCGCTGCCGCTGAACGATGGCGAAAAAGACCTCGGTCAGGAAATGGACCTGGTGGTCACCAAGTACTTCAAGCAAGGCCTGTTGCCGGCGTCGATGAGTCAGGCGATCGATGAGCCTTCGGCCCTGGTGCGCTTCCGTGGCGGCGTGTTCAAGCCGGGCGATGCGTACGGCAAGGAAGTCGATTCGTACATGCACCGCGCGTTCGTCGACGTGATCTGGCGCTTCTGATGCACATTGCGAAGGGAGTCTCCCAGATGAATCATCCAGCCCGAAAAGGCTCGATCAGCCTGTTGGCCGGCGCGATGCTGCTGGCCAGCGCGACTGCCTTCGCCAATGTGGAACCGGCGAAGCCGGCAACCACGGCCAAGGAACTGCAACAGGCCAAGACCTACACCGTCAGCAGTGCACCGACCGCTCCGCTGGAACTGGCCAAGCCGAAACTGCCGGACGTTTCCGGCTACACAGCCGAAGCCATCGCCGCGAAGATCGTGCGCAGCAAACCGGGCAAGATCAGCCTGCGCCGGATGATGCAGGAAGACGCCCTCAAGGACTTCATCGGTGGCGACAACAAGATGGCCGAGTGGGTGGTGCGTCAGCACGGCATTCCCCAGGCGATCTTCGTCGACGATGGCTACATGAACCTCAAGGACCTGGCGAAAAAGGTCCCCAAGCAATACTTCAGCGAAACCTCGCCGGGTGTGTACCTGGCGAAGTTGCCGATCGTGGTCGGTCGTCACGGCATCCTGGAAATCGACAAGCAGACCCAGGAACTGCGCCTGTCCCAGGAGGCCGGTGCGTTCCTGGTCAACGACGGCCAGCTGTTCGTTCGCGATACCAAAATCACTGGCTGGCGGGAGAAGGACAACGGCCCGGCGACGTTCAACTCGCCGAAGGAATTCCGTCCGTTCCTGCTGTCCTGGGGCGGCACCGAGACCTACATCGCCAACAGCAAGATCGCCAGTTTCGGCTACGCCAACAGTAAGTCCTACGGCGTGAGTATTTCCCAGTACACGCCGAACATGGCCAAGGTGCTCAAGCGCCCTGAACCGACCGGCTGGATCGTCGGCTCCGAATTCTCGGACATGTGGTACGGCTTCTACTGCTATGAAACCCGCGACTTTGTGGTCAAGGGCAACACCTACAAAGACAACATCGTCTATGGCATTGACCCGCACGACCGTTCCCATGGTCTGATCATTGCCGACAACACGGTGTATGGAACGAAGAAGAAACACGGGATCATTATTTCCCGTGAGGTCAACGACAGCTTCATCTTCAACAACCGCAGCTACGACAACCACCTCTCGGGGCTGGTGATCGACCGTAACAGCGTGAATAACCTGATTGCCCACAACGAGATCTACCAGAACCACACCGACGGCATCACCCTCTACGAGAGTGCCGACAACCTGCTGTGGGGCAACCGCGTGTTGAGCAACAAGCGCCACGGCATCCGCATTCGTAACAGCGTGAACATTCGCCTGTACGAAAACGTCGCAATGGCCAACGGCCTGACCGGCGTCTACGGCCACATCAAGGACCTGAGCAACACCGACCGTGACATCAAGCTCGACCCGTTCGATGCCCAGGTGTCGCTGATCGTGGTCGGCGGTGAGCTGGCGGCCAACGGCAGCGGCCCGCTGTCCATCGACTCGCCGCTGAGCGTCGAGTTGTATCGCGTGTCCATGCTCGCACCGACCAAATCCAGCGGCATCAGCTTCACCGGCATCCTCGGCGAGCGCCAGGATGAAATTCTCGACCTGTTGGTGCGCCAGCAGAAAGCCGTGCTGATCGACCCCGTCGAACGCCAGACCGAAATGCGGGACTGAGGATAATCTTATGCACCCACACTTGATCAAATTACTCAGCCTGTCGGCCCTGACCGCCGGCATTCTCGCGGCGAGCGGCGGCGCGCGTGCCGATGAAGCTGCCAGTACAGCAAGCCCACCAAAATTCACTGCCGAACCGTGCTGCAGCCTGTGCCCGGCCGCCCACGATCCGAAGAACTACACCACCCGTTATCAGCAGAACTTCACCACGCTGGTGCAAGCCCAGGGTGACTGGCTGTTCCGTACGCAAGAAGACTTGCGCACCGAATTCGACACCACGCCCGCCGGCTACAAACGCATGAAGCAACTGCACGATGCGTTCAAGAGCAAAGGCGTGGAACTGGTTGTCGTCTACCAGCCGACCCGTGGCCTGGTGAATCGCAACAAGCTCAACCCGGCGGAGAAAGCCAGCTTCGACTTCGACAAGGCGCTGAGGAACTACAAGTCCATGCTCGGCCGTTTCGCGCAGATGGGCTACGTCGTCCCGGACCTGTCGCCGCTGACCAACGAGTCGTTGCCCGACACCCTGCCCGCCCACGATTTCTACTTCCGTGGCGACCAGCACTGGACCCCGTACGGTGCCCAGCGCACGGCGAAAATCGTCGCCGAGAAGGTCAAGCAATTGCCTGAGTTCGCCGACATTCCCAAGCGCGAATTCGAGACCAAAAAGTCAGGTCGCATGGGCAAGACCGGAACCTTGCACAACATGGCCGGTCAACTCTGTGGCACCAGCTACGCGATCCAGTACATGGATCAGTTCACCACCGAGCCGAAGGGCGAAGCCGGCGATGGCGATCTGTTCGGCGACTCCGGCAACCCGCAAATCACCCTCGTGGGTACCTCCCACAGCGGCAAGAACTACAACTTCGCCGGTTTCCTCGAAGAGGCCATCGGCGCCGACATTCTCAACGTGGCGTTCCCCGGTGGCGGCCTGGAAGGCTCGATGCTGCAGTACCTGGGCAGCGACGAGTTCCAGAAGAACCCGCCGAAGATTCTCATCTGGGAATTCTCGCCGCTGTACCGCCTCGACCAGGAAACCATCTACCGCCAGATGATGGCGCTGCTGGACAACGGTTGCGAAGGCAAGGATGCACAGATGTCCGGCAGCGCCACGCTCAAGCCGGGCAAAAACGAGTTGATGGTCAACAGCAAGAACATGGACCTGCGCAACGCCAGCCACCAGGTCGACATCCGCTTCGCCGACACTTCGGTGAAAACCCTGCAAGCCACCCTCTGGTACATGAACGGTCGCCACGAGGACATCAAGATCGACAAACCGGAAACCTCCGAGACTGACGGGCGTTTCGCTTTCGAATTGCGCACGGACGAAGACTGGGCCTCGCAGAACCTGCTGGCCGTCGAAGTCCAGGGCCCGGAACAAGCGGGTGCCGCGCCACAGAAAGTCGAAGCGAAAATCTGCAAACGCAACGTATTCCCGGGCGCCGAACAGCGTACTGCTTCGGTCGGGCAATGAGGTCTGCTATGCGCTATCCGAAATTTTCAACACTGTTGGCACCGACGCTCTTGAGCCTGGCGATGTTCGCCGGGGCCACGCAAGCGGCGGCGCCACTGCGTCCACCCCAGGGCTATTTTGCGCCTGTGGATAAATTCAAGACGGGCGACAAGAGCGAAGGCTGCGATGCAATGCCTACGCCGTACACCGGTTCGTTGCAATTTCGCAGCAAGTACGAAGGTTCGGACAAGGCCCGCGCGACCCTGAACGTGCAGTCGGAAAAAGCCTTCCGCGAAAGCACCGCCGACATCACCAAGATCGAGCGCGGCACCAGCAAGCGCGTGATGCAGTTCATGCGTGACGGTCGCCCGGAACAGCTGGAATGCGCACTGAGCTGGCTGACGGCCTGGGCCCAGGCCGATGCCTTGATGTCCAAGGACTTCAACCACACCGGCAAGTCGATGCGCAAATGGGCGCTGGGCAGCATGGCTTCGGCGTATATCCGCCTGAAGTTTTCCGACTCCCACCCCCTGGCCACCCATCAACAGCAAGCCCAGTTGATCGAAGCCTGGTTCAGCAAGATGGCCGACCAGGTGGTCAGCGACTGGGACAACCTGCCGCTCGACCAGACCAACAACCACTCGTACTGGGCCGCCTGGTCGGTAATGGCCACTTCCGTCGCCACCAACCGCCGCGACCTGTTCGACTGGGCAGTGAAGGAATACAAGGTGGGCGCCAACCAGGTCGACGCCGAAGGCTACCTGCCCAACGAACTCAAGCGCCAGCAACGGGCCCTGGCCTACCACAACTACGCCCTGCCGCCTCTGGCGATGATCGCCAGTTTCGCCCAGGTCAACGGCGTTGATTTGCGTCAGGAAAACAACGGCGCACTCAAACGCCTGGGTGACCGGGTGTTGTCCGGGGTGAAAGACCCGGATGAGTTCGAGGAAAAGAACGGCAAGGAACAGGACATGACCGACCTGAAGGAGGACATGAAATTCGCCTGGCTCGAACCGTTCTGTTCGCTCTACACCTGCTCGCCCGAGGTGCTGGCGAAGAAGCACAAGATGCAACCGTTCAAGACCTTCCGTCTTGGCGGTGACCTGACCAAGGTCTACGACCCGGCCAATGAAAAGGGCAAGGGTTCTTAGACCAAACACAGATTCCCTGTGGGAGCGAGCTTGCTCGCGATGACTGAGTGTCAGTCGACATCGATGCTGAATGTCAGACCGCAATCGCGAGCAAGCTCGCTCCCACAGGGTTAGTTGTCAGCTGTGAGATGTGAGTTATGCCCCCCGAATTTCTGTGGGGGGTTTGGGGGGGCCGTTGGCCCTTGACTGTTGGTTCAAACAAGGAGAGACCGGGATGGTTTTTTCATCCAACGTGTTCCTGTTTTTGTTCTTGCCGATCTTCCTCGGCTTGTACTACCTGAGCGGGCAACGCTATCGCAATCTGCTGCTGCTGATTGCCAGTTACGTGTTCTACGCCTGGTGGCGTGTGGACTTCCTCGCGCTGTTCGCCGGCGTCACGCTGTGGAACTACTGGATCGGCCTGAAAGTCGGTGCCGCCGGGGTCAAGACCAAACCGGCACAGCGCTGGCTGCTGCTCGGCGTGGCCGTCGACCTGTGCATCCTCGGCTACTTCAAGTACGCCAACTTCGGCGTCGACAGCATCAACGCGATGATGACGTCGGTGGGTCTTTCGCCTTTCATCCTGACCCACGTGCTGCTGCCGATCGGGATCTCGTTCTACGTCTTCGAGTCCATCAGCTACATCATCGACGTCTACCGTGGCGACACCCCGGCGACCCGCAACCTGATCGACTTCGCGGCGTTCGTGGCGATCTTCCCGCACCTGATCGCTGGCCCGGTGTTGCGTTTCCGCGACCTGGCCGACCAGTTCAACAACCGCACCCACACCCTCGACAAGTTCTCCGAGGGCTGCACGCGGTTCATGCAGGGTTTCATCAAGAAAGTCTTCATCGCCGACACCCTCGCGGTGGTGGCCGACCACTGCTTCGCCCTGCAAAACCCGACCACGGGCGATGCCTGGCTCGGCGCCCTGGCGTACACCGCGCAGCTGTATTTCGACTTCTCCGGCTACAGCGACATGGCCATCGGCCTGGGCCTGATGATGGGTTTCCGTTTCATGGAAAACTTCAAGCAGCCGTATGTCAGCCAGTCGATCACCGAGTTCTGGCGGCGCTGGCACATCAGCCTGTCGACCTGGCTGCGTGACTATCTGTACATCACCCTGGGCGGCAACCGCAAAGGCACGCTGATGACCTATCGCAACCTGTTCCTGACCATGCTGCTTGGTGGTCTGTGGCACGGCGCGAACATCACCTACATCGTCTGGGGTGCGTGGCACGGCATGTGGCTGGCGATCGAGAAAGCCATCGGCCTGAACACCTCTCCACGCAGCTTCAACCCGATCCGCTGGGTACTGACCTTCCTGCTGGTGGTGATGGGCTGGGTAATCTTCCGCGCGGAAAACCTGCACGTCGCCGGGCGCATGTACGGCGCGATGTTCAGCTTCGGCGACTGGTCGCTGTCGGAACTCAACCAGGCCAGCCTCACCGGTCTGCAAGTGGCGACCCTGATCGTGGCCTACGTGACCCTGGCGTTCTTCGGCCTGCGGGATTTCTACACCAATCAGCCTCCGGTCAAGACCAAGCCTGCGGTGAACGTCGACGCCGACGGCCCGGCCGCTGCGACACCGGGAACGATCAAGGCCGTGCCTGGGGATAACCCGGCGAGCATCCACCAGCCTGGCTACACCGTCGGCGTCGAAGCCCAGGTGCAACCGGCCTACTGGACCGCTGACTGGTCGCGTTACGTGATGCGTGCGCTGGTGCTGCTGCTGTTCATCGCCTCGATTCTCAAACTCTCGGCGCAAAGCTTCTCGCCGTTCCTTTACTTCCAGTTCTGAGGGATCTGACCATGACCCGCTCATTACGCATCTTCTACATCGCGCTGTTCCTGGTGACCCTGCTGGTACTCGGCCTGTGGTCGGTGCGCAGTTTCTTCGGCTTCAGCACCAACGCCGATGCGACGGTGCTCAACGGTCGCTGGACCAAGGCCGTGGAAACGCACTACGACGACGAGTTCCCGATCAAGCGCCTGGGCACCAACCTCTGGGCCGCACTGGATTTCAAACTGTTCAACGAAGGTCGTCCGGGCGTGGTGCTCGGTCGCGACCAGTGGTTGTACAGCGATGAAGAATTCCACCCGGTGGTCAACGAAGAATTGAACCTGCAAGGCAACTACGCGCTGGTCGAAGGCGTACGCCAGACCCTGAAGGAAAAAGGCGTGCAACTGGTGATGGCGGTAGTACCGGCCAAGGTGCGCCTGTACCCGGAACACCTCGGTGAAGTGAAACCGGCGAGCATCCACGCCAACCTCTACAAGGACTTCCACCAGCGCCTGGCCGACGACCGGATTGCGGCCCCTGACCTGCTTGGCCCGCTGCAACAGGCCAAGCAGGATGGCCAGCAAGTGTTCCTGCGCACCGACACCCACTGGACGCCGCAAGGCGCCGAGATCGCCGCCAACCTCCTGGCCCGGACCATTGCCGACAAGTACCCGCTGAGCGGCGAGCCGCAGCGTTTCGTCACCGAACCGGCTGAGACCATCACCCACAAGGGTGACCTGCGTCTGTTCCTGCCACTGGACCCGCTGTTCGAAAACCTGATGCCTGAACAGGAGCAGTTGCAAAAGCGCAATACGGTCGCGGCTGAAGATCAGCCCGCCGGCGACGACGCTCTGTTCGCCAACACCGAAGTGCCGGTGGCCCTGATCGGCACCAGCTACAGCGCCAACCCCAGCTGGAATTTTGTGGGTGCGCTCAAGCAAGCGCTGAACAGCGACGTGGTCAATTACGCCGAAGACGGCCATGGCCCGATTCTGCCGATGCTCAGCTACCTCAAGAGCGATGCCTTCAAGAACAGCCCGCCACAGGTGCTGATCTGGGAGTTCCCCGAACGATATCTGCCCGTGAACAACGAAATCGGCGACGCCGACCCGCAGTGGGTCGCAGAGCTTAAACAAGCCGGCGCCCGCCAACAAAACGTAGCTGCAAACACTAAATCCGAGACGCCCGACCGGGCGCAAAACTGAAAGAGAGGTACACCATGACTTTCACTACAAATCCTCGTCGTCTCGCTAAAAGCTTTGCCCTGGTTGCCGGCCTCAGCGTGCTGTCGGTACAGGCTTTCGCCGCTGGCGACGCCGCCCTGTACGGCCCGACCGCGCCGAAAGGCTCGACCTTCGTGCGTATCTACAACGCCAGCAACGCCGAAGTCAGCGCCACCGTCGGCAGCACCAA
The DNA here is from genome assembly GCF_000282455.1 of Pseudomonas sp. GM74. Lineage (GTDB taxonomy): Bacteria > Pseudomonadota > Gammaproteobacteria > Pseudomonadales > Pseudomonadaceae > Aquipseudomonas. The sequence continues at coordinate 10,947 of NZ_AKJG01000060.1, read as the reverse complement.
CCTGAGCGATGTAGCGCCACTGTCGAGCAGTGACTTCAGCTTCATGCCGGGCGGCGACTACAGCGCCAAGGTCGGTAGCCAGAGCCTGCCGGTGAAACTGGCCGGCGACCACTATTACACCTTGGTCAACAACGCCAGCGGCGCACCGCAATTGATCGAAGAGCCGCCGTTCAAGAACAAGCAGAAGTCCCTGGTACGCGTACAAAACCTTAGCGACAAGGCGCTGACCCTGAAAACCGCCGATGGCAAGACCGACGTGGTCCCGAACGTTGCGCCCAAGGGTCGCGGCGAGCGTGAAATCAACCCGGTGAAGGTCAGCCTGGCCTTGTACGACGGCACCACCAAAGTCGGCGACGTGAAACCGGTCGCCCTGGAACGCGGTGAAGCCGCGGTGCTGTACGTCACCGGCAGCGGCAGCAGCCTGTCGCCGGTCTGGGTGAAACGCCCGGTGTCGACGCGCTGATGAATTCGTCAGGTCGATGATGCCCCTGTAGCAGCTGGCGAAGCCTGCGTCCGGCTGCGCAGCAGTCGTCAATCCAGGCAACCGGTCTTTCTGCATGACCGCCTTGTCTGGATTGACGACGGCTGCGCCGCCGAACGCAGCCTCGCAGGCTCGGCAGCTGCTACGGGTGACCCGATCTGGCTACGGAACAAAAACAAGAGTGAAACGACAGAACGCAGTAGCTCTAACCAATCGATATTCAAGGAGTAACAACATGATTCCGGTGATCTTGTCAGGTGGTAGTGGCTCACGTCTTTGGCCGCTTTCCCGCAAACAATTCCCTAAGCAGTTCCTGGCCCTGACCGGCGAACACACCCTGTTCCAGCAAACCCTGGAACGCCTGGTGTTCGAAGGCATGGACTCGCCAATCGTGGTCTGCAATAAGGACCACCGCTTCATCGTCAACGAGCAGTTGGCGGCACGCAAGCTGGAATCCCAGCGCATCCTGATGGAGCCGTTCGGTCGCAACACCGCGCCGGCCGTGGCCCTGACTGCGATGATGCTGGTCAATGAAGGTCGCGACGAGCTAATGCTGGTGCTGCCGGCCGACCACGTGCTGGAAGACCAGAAAGCCCTGCAACGCGCCCTGGCCCTGGCTACCGTCGCCGCCGAAAACGGTGAAATGGTGTTGTTCGGCGTGCCGGCCACCAAACCGGAAACCGGTTATGGCTACATCAAGTCGACCAACGACTCGCTGCTGCCTGAAGGCGTCAGCCGCGTCTCGCACTTCGTGGAAAAACCCGACGTGAAGCGCGCCACCGAGTTCGTCCAGTCCGGCGGTTACTTCTGGAATAGCGGCATGTTCCTGTTCCGCGCCAGCCGGTTCCTGGAAGAGTTGAAGAAGCACGATCCGGACATCTACGACACCTGCCTGCTGACCCTGGAACGCAGCCATCAGGATGCCGACACCATCACCTTCGACGAAGCCACCTTCGCCTGCTGCCCGGACAATTCCATCGACTACTCGGTGATGGAAAAAACCCAACGCGCCTGCGTCGTGCCGCTGACCGCCGGCTGGAGCGATGTCGGCTGCTGGTCGTCGCTGTGGGAAGTCAATGAAAAAGACGCCAACGGCAACGTCACCAAAGGCGACGTGGTGATCCAGGACAGCAAAAACTGCATGATCCACGGCAACGGCAAGCTGGTGTCGGTGATCGGCCTGGAAAACATCGTCGTGGTCGAAACCAAGGACGCCATGATGATCGCCCACAAGGACAAGGTCCAAGGCGTGAAGCAGATGGTCAACACCCTCAACGAACAGGGCCGCACTGAGACCCAGAACCACTGCGAGGTCTACCGTCCGTGGGGCTCCTACGACTCGGTGGACATGGGCGGGCGCTTCCAGGTCAAGCACATCTCGGTCAAGCCGGGTGCGTGCCTGTCGCTGCAGATGCACCACCACCGCGCCGAGCACTGGATCGTCGTCAGCGGCACCGCCGAGGTGACGTGTGATGAGAACGTGTTCCTGCTGACCGAGAACCAGTCGACCTACATTCCGATCGCTTCGGTTCACCGTTTGCGCAACCCGGGCAAGATCCCGTTGGAGATCATCGAAGTTCAATCCGGCAGCTACCTGGGCGAAGACGATATCGAGCGGTTTGAAGATATCTACGGGCGCTCCACTCCGGTTGAGCGTGGCGTGGCCGTGAAAACCATCGCGCAGTAACGCTCAATAAAAAAAGAAGCCCTCGTCCAGCCTGCTGCGTTCCCTATCCGCAGCAGGCTGGGCGGGGGCTTTTTTTGCACTGTTTTTTTGTAGTGCCTCGACTGGGCTCTTCGCGAGCAAGCCCGCTGCCACAGTGGACCAAGCCGAGCACAAAATCTGTGATCAACCCAATACCCTGTGGGAGCGGGCTTGCCCGCGAAGGGGCCGTTCAGCACACCTCCGAATCGCCCATCGCCAACCCTACCTGCGCTTAGGTAGGATGACCCTCTCTACTCCCGAGATTTCGTGTCATGTTCATCGGCGTCCTGCTGGTCATCACCTGGCTGATCCTGTTGCTGCGCTATCCGGCCAAGGCCTTGCCCGTCTCCCTGGCGGCTGCCGTGGGGCTGGGCATCGTCGCCACCTGGGTCATCTGGATGGACCACCACGAACTCAAGCAACTGCAACGCCTGGAGTTGCGCATCACTTACGCACCACAACAATGTCCCGCTGACCGCCCATTGCAATTGACCCTGAACAACGGCAATGACGTGCCGCTAACCGAACTGCGCTGGCGAGTCGCGGCTTATGCACCGGGCGATACGGTGAACCTGGCCGACAATCAATACAGCGCCCCGCGCTATCGTGGCCCCGGCGAACTGCAGGCCGGAGGCAACTGGGAAGATTGCTTGCCGCTGCCGCCATTGCGCCCTGGCTACCGTCCGGAAACCCTGGAGTTTCGCGCCGAGCGATTGCAGGGCAGCTTTTCCGACTGACCTCTCCCCCATTTTTTTGCACAAGGAATGCGCCATGCCCATTGCGTTGATTACCGGTTGCTCCAGCGGCATTGGCCGCGCCCTTGCCGACGCGTTCAAGGTCGCCGGCTATGAAGTCTGGGCCAGTGCGCGCAAGGCCGAAGATGTCGCCATGCTGAGCGCTGCCGGATATACCGCCGTGCAACTTGACGTAAACGACGGTGTTGCCCTTGAGCAATTGAGCGAGCGCATCAACCAGGAACGCGGTGGTCTCGACGTACTGATCAACAACGCGGGTTATGGCGCCATGGGACCGTTGCTCGATGGCGGCGTGCCGGCCATGCAGCGCCAGTTCGAAACCAATGTGTTCGCCATCGTCGGCGTCACCCGCGCGATGTTTCCCGTGCTGCGCCGGACCAAAGGATTGGTCGTGAATATCGGCAGCGTTTCAGGTGTGTTGGTCACGCCATTCGCCGGTGCCTACTGCGCCTCGAAAGCCGCCGTGCATGCCTTGAGCGATGCCTTGCGCATGGAACTGGCGCCGTTCGGCGTGCGGGTCATGGAAGTGCAGCCCGGGGCCATCGCTTCCAGCTTCGCCAGGAATGCCGGGCACGAAGCCGAGCAACTGATCAGCGAACAATCGCCGTGGTTTCCGCTGCGCGAAGGCATTCGCGCCCGGGCCAGGGCTTCCCAGGACAGACCGACCCCGGCCAGTGAGTTTGCCGCCGGATTGCTCAAGGCCGTGCAGCAAGCCAAACCGCCACGGCTGGTCCGCCTGGGCAATGGCAGCCGCGCGTTGCCGCTGATGGCCAGTTTGCTGCCCAAGGGTTTGCTCGAATCCGGGCTGATGAAACGGTTCGGGCTGCGTGGGCAGCTCTGACACCGCGTCATCGTTATTCGCGGGCAAGCCCGCTCCCACAGGTCATGCGCAGATTTTGAAATAGCGCTAATCCTGTGGGAGCGGGCTTGCCCGCGAAGGCGTCAGAACAGACACCACAGAACTTCAGGAAACAACATGACCGACTACACCGAATACTTCGACGAAGTGATCCAGGCCCACGTGGCCATCGAACAATGGCTGGCCGAGGAACGCGACGCGTCCGAACTCGAAGAACTGCTGACACGTTTTTCACCGCAGTTCTCCATGGTCTCGCCGCTCGGCCGGGTGCTGGACTTTGACGCGCTGAACGAACTGTTCACGCTGGCGGGCGGCAAGAAACTCGGGTTCAGGATCGAGCTCAGCGAGTTGCGTGGGATCGCGTTGTACGAGGGTGGCGCCACCGTGAGTTACCGCGAACAACAGACCGATGCGACCGGGTTGCACTCGGATCGTCGCTCCACCGTGGTCTTCGAGAAGCACGCCGATGGCCGGGTGATCTGGAGGCATCTGCATGAGACGTTTTGCAAGGAGTGAAGCGCTGCCTTATACCCGCGGAACCGAGTCGTTCCCATCGCGGGCAAGCCCGCTCCCACAGGGATCTTTGGTGTGAATGCTATTTAGGTAACACAGCAGATATTTGTGGGAGCGGACTTGCCCGCGATGGGGCCACACGGTCTGCAAGTCATGCCCCTCCCTCCTGCTTCACCACCACCGTACAAGTAATCCCCGCCGCCAACAGCACCCCCTCCGGCACTTCATCGATGTGAATCCGCACCGGCACCCGCTGCGCCAAACGCACCCAGTTAAACGTCGGGTTCACATCCGCAATCAGCTCTCGGCTCTCCGGGTTGTCGCGGTCATAGATGCCGCGCGAGATGCTTTCCACATGGCCCTTGAGCACTTCGCCGCTCATCAGTTGCATGTCGGCCTTATCGCCGACGCGCACATGGGGCAGTTTGGTTTCTTCGAAGAAGCCGTAGACCCAGAACGAGTTCATGTCGACCACGGCCATTTTCGCCTCGCCGATGCGCGCGTAGTCGCCGCGATGCACGTTGAGGTTGGTGACGTAACCATCCACCGCCGCACGGACTTCAGTGCGTTTGAGGTTGAGTTGCGCGGCTTCCAGTTGCGCCTGGGCCTGTTGGTAATCGGCCAGGGCCGAGTCGGCGAGGTTGCTGGCGTCGTCACGGTTTTCCCGGGAGATCACCAGGTTGTCCATATCGGCGCGACGATGGGCGTTGACCTTGCGCATCTCCCAGGTTGCCTTGCGCGATGCCACCAGACTCTGTGCCTGTTTCACCGCGAGACGGTAGTGCTCGGGGTCGATCTGCATCAGCAATTCACCCTTCTTCACCAGCTGGTTGTCGCGCACCGGCACGTCCACCACTTCACCGGTGACGTCGGCGGCGACGTTGATGATGTCGGCCCGCACGCGGCCGTCACGGGTCCACGGCGTGTTCATGTAGTGCTCCCACAAGGAGCGGCCGATCCACAGCGCAAGGGCCAGCACCAGCAAGGTCGCGAGCAGGCTGAAAAACTTTTTCATCGGGGCATTCTCAGTGATAGAGAGTCAACGGTAGACAGTCAGCGCCAACGCGCCGAACAGACAGGTAAACAGGCTCAGGCGCAGCAACGCCGGATGCCAGAAAAAACGGTACAGGTCGAACCCGGACAGGAACCGGTCCAGCGCCCAGGCAAGCAGAGCCGCGATGAAAAACATCAGGGTCATGGTTGGCATGTACACGCCGTGGAAGGCGATTTCACGAGGCATGTTCAAGTCCTTTGGGCTGGCTGCTTGCGAAGGCAGCGAGCGGTGATTGCGGATCAAGCAGCGAGGTGCGGATGAAGTGCAGGTAGCTCTTCACCCGGCGCAACGCCGAGGTATCGAAGTGCGGGGCGAAGGGTTCGTCGGTGGACTGCACACGGCTGATCGCGTGATCGACGGCAATCAGCGCGCGTTCCAGGTTGCTGCTGTTCGGTTGCAGGAACAGCCGCACCAGCGCCCGCCCCATCACCCGGATCGCCTGGCGCCACGGCCGGGATTCGGCATAGGCCGGATGCACCGGCAGAATCGCCTGTTCCTTGCGCAACTCGATGATCCCGTGGCCGACTTCCAGCACCACGAACATCCAGCGCAACAAGTCCCGCTGCACCTGCGGTTGGCCCGCCGCGAAGCCGTAGGCCTGATGCACCAGGTCGCGGGTGCGGCTTTCGAAACTCGACGCCAGCCCCTTGAGCTTGCCGCTGATGGCGTACACCACCTGACCGCGCAGGTCCTGCTCCAGCCGACGCCACAGCCAGCGGCTGTTGGGCGGCAGAATGATCGCCCCGGCCGCCGCGCACACCAGCATGCCCAGCACCATGGCGATGTAGTCGTTGATGAAGGTGTAGGGGTTGTAGACCGTGAGGTTGTCCGGCACTGAACCGGTGCTGAAGAAGATCAGCAAGCCCAGGCCGACACCGACGTACTGCGGCCGCGAAGTCAGGAACGAGCCGAGTACGATCACCGGTGCGAGCATCACGCACAGCAACGGAAATCCATCGATCCACGGAAAAATGAAAAACATCTCGACGAAGCCGATCAGCGCTCCGAGCAACGTCCCGCACGCCATCTGAAAGGCCATGCGTTTCGGGTTCGGGGTGGCGGCGGACAGGCCCACGGTCGCGGCCGCAATCAGGGTCATGGTCGCGCCGCTCGGCCAGGCGGTTGCCACCCAATAGCTGCCCAATACCACCAGAATGAACGCCGCGCGTATCCCCGATGCTGCCGCTGCCATCCAGTTGGTTTGCGGAGTGAACGGCTCGTCCCAGCGCTCCCGTTCGTGACTGTGATCGGCCAGGGAAGCGTGGGTCTGTGCATAACTGTGCAGGTCGTCGACGAAGCGATAGAGCAGTTCGTACGCCGTATGGAAGTCCAGCAGTTCGTCGTCGCTCGGTTCGCTCTCCTGAAAGATCGCCCGCAGGCTGCGCACCCGCGCCGGCAACCCTTCCTTGTAGGCGCTCAGCACCGTGACCAGACGCGCTGCATCGGCGCTGGTCAAGGCACGCCCGCTGAAGCCGTCGAGCAGCTCGGCGAGGTCCTGCAAGCCGGGTTTGATCGCCTCCACCACCTGGTCCGCCGCGCTGCTGCGCAGGCGTTCGAGCAACTGGTGCAAGGCGTTGAAGCGCGTGGTGATGCCCATGAATTCGCTGTTCAGGCGACTGAGACGGCCATTGCGCCGACGCATGTGCGGGTCTTCGAAAACAGTAACGCTGCGCAAGCCTTCCAGGCCCACGGCTTCGGCGATAAAACGCACGTTGCCGGCCTCGAACGCCTCGCGCTGACTGCGGCCGCGCAAGCCGTCGGTCACGAACAGGGCGAACACGCCAAAGCGCTGGTACAACGCATTGCGCATCGCCGCGCTGGCCGATTGCGGCAGGATGGCGGCACTGATCAGTGTCGAACAGAGAATGCCCAACGAGATTTCCAGCACCCGCCAGACCGCCGCCATGAACGCACCCTCCGGATGGGCCAGCGCGGGCAAGCCGACCATCGCCGCGGTGTATCCGGCGAGTACGAAACCGTAGGCGCGAAAGTTGCGGCAGCGGGCAGCGCCGGCCGTGCAGATACCGACCCAGATCGCCAGCGAACCGAGGAACAGTTCAGTGTTCTGCGCAAACAGGGCGATCAGCGCGACCATCACCGCCGACCCGGCCAGGGTGCCGAGAAAACGATAGAAACTCTTGGCGAACACCTGGCCGCTTTGCGGCTGCATGACGATGAACACGGTGATCATCGCGGTACGCGGTTGCGGCAGCTCCAGGCGCATGGCCAGCCACAGCGTGAGGAACGCCGCGATCAGCACCTTGAAGATGTAGACCCAGGTCACGCCGTCGCTGCGTGCCCAGTCGAAGAAACCCCGACGCCATTCCAGGGAGTACAGGCAGCGCAAGGGTGCGGGCAAGGGAGTCATCAAATCCTGCTCAATAAATTCCAGTGAAAACCGGAACCTGTGGGAGCGGGCTTGCTCGCGAAGAGGGAGTATCAGGCGACAAAAGTGTCATCAGACACACCGCCTTCGCGAGCAAGCCCGCTCCCACAGGTCTTGTGTTCAACGCAAAAGGCTCGGGGTTTTCGGTGCCTGGGTCTGTTTGGCGTTCGGCACGTCGTTGCCGGCACCGAGACCACCGCCCAACGCCGTCACCAATTGCGCATGGGCGCTCAAACGCGCCGCCTGAACCTGCTGTTGCACTTGCTGCTGCTTGAACAGCAGGGTCTGGGCATTGAGCACGTTGAGGTAATCGGTCAGGCCACGCTGGTAGGCGATCATCGCGATGTCGTAGGTCTTCTGCGCAGTGGCCACCGACTCGGCGGCGAAAGCCTGTTGCTTGTCCATGGACTCGCGGCGGATCAACTGGTCGGAGATGTTTTTCAGGGCATTGACCAGGGTCTGGTTGTACTTGGCCACGGCGATGTCATACCCGGCCGAGGCTTCACCCAACTCTGCACGCAGGCGCCCGCCATCGAAGATCGGCAACGAAATCGCCGGCCCCACGCTGTAGTTGAGCTTCTTGCCGGTCAAGAACTCCAGGGCCCCGCCGCCGGTGGCCATGTAGCCGAGGCTGCCGACCAGATCGACGTTCGGGTAGAAACCGGCATGGGCAACATCGATGCCCCGCGCCTGCGCCGCCACTTGCCAGCGGCTGGCGACCACGTCCGGGCGTTGGCCGAGCAATTGCGCTGGCAGCGACGACGGCAGTTTCAGCGGTGCACCCAGCGACAGCGTTGGCCGCTGCAACTGCGCGCCCTCCCCCGGCCCCTTGCCGGCGAGGGCGGCGAGCTGGTTGCGGCTCAAGGCGATTTCTTCGTCGAGGGCGTCGATCTGGCGATGGGTTTCCGGCAGCGGCGTCTCGGCCTGGCTGACTTCGAAATGGGTGCCGATGCCACCATCCAGACGCTTTTGCGCCAGCTCGAGAATCTGCTGTTGCTGCTTCAAGGTCGCTTCGACGATGTCCCGCTGGGCGTAATGCAACGACAACTCGATGTAGACCCGTACGATATTGTCTTGCAATTCGAGCTGGGCCTGGCGCGCTTCGGCGACGCTCATGTGCGCCATGTCCACGGCGCGCTCGGTGACATTGCTTTCGCGGCTCCAGAGGTCGAGGGCATAGCTGAAACCCAGCGCCGCGTTATTGTCCCAAGTGGTGCTGTTGGCCAGCTCACCAGGGCCATAGAACTGGTCGGTAGGCCAGTTGTGACGCTTGAGGGTGGATTCGCCATTGATCTGCAGCGACCCGGCCGCTTCGGCCACGCCGGCCATGGACCGGGCCTGACGCACCCGGGCGGCGGCCATGGCCAGGGTCGGGCTGCCTTGCAGAGCGAGGTCGACCCAGCGGTTCAGTTGCGGGTCGCCATAGGCTTGCCACCATTGTGAGGTGGGCCAGTGCGCATCCTGCGCGGCGCTCTGGATCGCTTCGTCAGTGGCCAGTGAATTGGCCTCCAGCGCCTTGCCCTGTGGGGCAATACCTCCGGTTCCGATGCAGCCGCTGATTGACAGGGTTAAAGCCAAAACACTGAGCGGCTGAAGCGCTCTGCTGATGCGACGCGGCACTGCTGCGATTTCCTGAAAATAGGGGGAGGCATGAGATTTTCTGGAAACCGGAGATCCGCTTTTGTGGGAGCGGGCTTGCTCGCGAAAGCGGTCTGTCAGTCAACATCGCTGTTGAATGTGATGCCCTCTTCGCGAGCAAGCCCGCTCCCACAGGTTATGCGGTGGGTCGAGCCCCGGTTGCCCAAGTTGCGCAATTCTATGGGGCGGCCTGAAGGGCGATAAGCCGGGATTCCTGTGAATCTTTGTTACCGTTAACGAGATAATCCGTAGGTAGGGGTCACCGCCCCCGAAACTTCGTGTCACAATTTGCCATCGCACCCGAGAGCACCCCATGGACACTTTGCAAAACATGCGCGCCTTCAGTTACGTGGCCGAAGCCGGCAGCTTCACCGCCGCCGCCGTGCAACTGGACACCACCACGGCCAACGTCTCGCGCGCGGTCTCCAACCTGGAAGCCCACCTGCAAACCCGCCTGCTCAACCGAACGACCCGCCGCATCGCCCTGACCGAAGCCGGCAAGCGTTACCTGTTGCGCTGCGAACAGATCCTGGCCTACGTCGAAGAAGCCGAGGCCGAAGCCAGCGACGCCCACGCCCGCCCGGCCGGGCAACTCAAAGTGCACACCATGACCGGCATCGGCCAGCACTTCGTGATCGACGCCATCGCCCGCTACCGCAAGACCCACCCGGACGTGACCTTCGACCTGACCATGGCCAACCGCGTGCCGGACCTGCTCGACGAGGGTTACGACGTGTCCATCGTCCTCGCCAGCGAACTGCCGGATTCGGGTTTCGTCTCCCAGCGCCTGGGCATCACCTACAGCATCGTTTGCGCCTCGCCGGCCTACGTCAAAACCAACGGCTGCGCACAAAAACCCAGCGACCTGCTCAACCACGCCTGCCTGCGCCTGGTCAGCCCGGTGATTCCGCTGGAGAAATGGGCCTTCGACGGTCCCGATGGCCAGGAAATGGTCACCATCAACAGCTCACCCTTCCTGGTGAACTCCGCCGATGCCATGAAATCCGCGATCATCAGCGGCATGGGCGTTGGCGTCCTGCCGCTGTACGCCGCGATAGAAGGCCTGCGCAACGGCACACTGGTGCGCGTCATGCCCAACTACCGCTCGCAAGAACTGAACCTGTATGCGATCTACCCGTCGCGCCAGTACCTGGATGCGAAGATCAAGACCTGGGTCGAGTATTTGCGCGGATCGTTGCCGGAATTGCTGGCGGCGCACCAGGCGGAATTGGCGGCGTATGAACTGAGCGGGAGCCTGGGTGGGGTTCGGGTGGCGAACTGAAAATCTCTCAGCTCACAGATTGATCCCTTGTGGGAGCGAGTACATCTGCAAGAGGTTGGTTGGCTGGCAGGCCGCCTTCGCGGGCAAGCCCGCTCCCACAGGTACTGTGTACACCGAACCAGACAATCAGGCCGGCCGGTAGGCCGCCTCGGGCGCTTTTGCGGTGCACGCCCCCTCGAGAGGCCGAGCGGAGGTTCTGCGTAGTGGGCAACCCGGCATGGATGCCGGGTTAGCCGCCCCCGGCCATGGATGGCCGATGGCGGCGGGCCCACGG
>NZ_AKJG01000059.1 GCF_000282455.1 Pseudomonas sp. GM74 | reverse complement strand
GATCACTTCGGCTGGCTGCCGCTGCCGATCATACCCAGTGCGGGCATGGCACTGACGCTCCAGCCATCACCCAGCACTTGGGCCAGCGCCGGCCGCAAACGCTCAGCCTGGGCGAGGATATCGGCCTGTGACCGGGTCAACAGGCGAAGGCTTGGCAAACGCTCGGCGAGGCGATCGGGGTTGCGGTACAGACCCAGCACCGCTTCCAGGGCCGCCAGGGTCATTTTGTCGACCCGTAGCGCACGTTTAAGGGGGTTTTTCTTGATCCTGGCGATCAGTTCCTTGCGGCCGACAATCACCCCGGCCTGTGGTCCGCCGAGCAGTTTGTCGCCACTGAAGGTGACGATGTCCGCGCCATCCAGCAGCGCCTGGCGCACCGTCGGTTCCGCCGGCAACCCCCAGCGGGTCAAGTCCAGCAGGCTGCCGCTGCCGAGGTCTTCGAGCAGCGGCAAGCCGTGCTGGTGGGCCAGTTGCGCCAGTTCGGCGGTCGGCACGCTCGTAGTGAAACCTTGAATGCTGTAGTTGCTCGCATGCACGCGCATGATCAAACCACTGCGCGGGCCGATGGCAGCTTCGTAGTCGCGGGCATGGGTGCGGTTGGTGGTGCCGACCTCAACCAGCTTCACCCCGGCACGGGCCATGATGTCGGGGATACGGAAGGCGCCGCCGATTTCAATCAGTTCGCCCCGGGAAATAATCCCTTCCTTGCGTGCGCCCAGGCTGTTGAGGGTCAGCAGTACCGCAGCGGCATTGTTGTTGACCACGGTCACCGCTTCGGCGCCAGTCAGTTCGCGGATCAAGCCTTCGATCAGGTCGTCGCGATCTCCGCGCTTGCCGCTGCGCAGGTCGAATTCGAGATTGAGCGGATAACGGGCGGCCATTTGCACCGCCTCGATCGCTTCCTCGGGCAACAGCGCCCGGCCAAGGTTGGTGTGCAAGACCGTGCCGGTGAGGTTGAACACCCGGCGCACATGGCTGCGATGCTGGATGGCCAAGCGCTCGCCTACCCTGCCCGCCAGTACCTCAGGGCTGACTTCAACAGATTCGAGTAAACCCTGCCGCCCCCCTTCGCGCAGTTCATCAAGCAATTGCCGCAAGGCAGCCAGCAAGGCATCGCGCCCATAGCGCTCGGCCAACGGCTGGCACGCCGGGTGACGCAATAAACTGTCGATCGAAGGTAGACGCAGGGGTTGGCTGGCACTGCGTGCAGACATCTGGCGCTCCTGAAAACGAATGACCCTCGCGCCACAGTGTAGACGCTGCGGTTACTCGTCTCCCGGCGCCAACAACAGATTGGGTGCCAGACGCTGATAACCGTCCTGGCTCAGGCGCATGTCGAGCATCAGGCTGGACAGGTCGGCCGACAACGCTTCGGCGTGCGCATCGTTCTCCAGATAGATCAACTTCAGGTAGCTGTTGCAACCGGGGCAGACCTCGGCACGCAACGGCGCCTGGTTGGCGGCATGGCGATCATCTTCAAGGCTGAGGTATTCCAGGCCTTTGCTCTGCTCGCAATACACGCACTTGACCCGCACCACATGCCACTCGCAGGCGCACAGCGAACAGACCAGGTAACGCAAGCCGTTGTGCTTGCCGCGATGACGGATAACCCCGGCCATGGCTGGCGAGCCACAGGCCGGGCACTGGCTGAGGCTGTCGCCGGCGGTCAGCGCCAGGTTCGGCGTGCTCAACAGCCAGTGGCTCCAGGCCGTTTGCAACGCCGCACCGAGAAACGGCACCAACGCGGCCGGCACCAGCGAATACTGGCCGCTGATCAGTGCCACCGCCCAGGCGCGGCGTTGCCCGGCACCGGCCAGGCGCAAGGTGTCCACGGCATCGGCCACGGCAGATTGCGGCGGTGCGTTATAGCGCTGTAACAGGGCATCGAGGTAACGCTGCCAATCGTCTTCGCGTGCCAGGCTGTCGGCCGCGAACGGCGGCAAACCGTGTTGCTGGCACAATTCGATGCGTTGTCGGTCAAGGGGTTCACTTTGCGGCGGGTCGTCCAGCACCTGTTGCTGCACCCGGCACACCCCGGCGATCAGGCGCAGGTAATCGGCCAACGGGTGCCCTACGGCCAACGCTTCCAGGCGCTGGGCGCGCAGGCTGAACAGATTATGCGGTGGCATGTACAGAAACGGCGGCGAACTGGCCGCCGCTTCGATTTCTCCAGGTTCCAGGATGGTTGGCAAATGTCAGCCCTTTTTGGTGATCGGTCGCGTAGGAGTTTCGGCGCGGGTCTCATCTTGAGTCACTTGGCGATACCAGAGTACATGGTGTTTCCTGGCCCAGCCGCGGCTGACCCTGCCGTGCAGCATGGCGCTGACCGAGCCCTTGATCCAGATACCGGCATAGATGTGCACGATGATGCTCAGGATCAGCACAAAAGCGGCCAACGCATGCAGCAACATCGCCCAGCGTATCGCGGTGATGCCGAAATACTCGCTGAAGTACGCACGCCAGATCACCAGCCCGCTGAACAACAGCACCAGCATGCACAGCAGTAAAGTCCAGAAAAGCAGCTTCTGCCCGGGGTTGTACTTGCCGATGGGCGGGACGCCCTCCTCTTCATTCTTCATCACCCGGTCGATGCGCTTGAGCCACAGGCGATCATTGGCGATGAAGTAATTGGCGCGCCAGAAGCGAAACACCAGGCCGAGAAACAGCACGAACATCAGCACCCCCATGAACGGGTGCAGGATGCGTGTCCATGGCCCGCCGCCGAACAGGTTGCTCAGCCAGAACAGCGCCGGGTGGAACAGCGCCAGCCCGGACAGCCCGGCCATGAGGAACAGAATCGCTACCAGCCAGTGATTGGTGCGCTGGTTGCCGGTGTAGCGCAGGATCGTCTTGTTGCTCATGGCCTGCCCTCCCCACGGGGATCGAAGGTGTGCACCGACGGATCGACTTCGTGCACGGCATTGTCCGGCGGGCTCGGGTGTTCATCCTCTTCGACGATTTGCGGGCCGACGCGCACGTAGTGGAAGAACCCGGCCAGCACCGCTGCGCCCATTGCGAGTAGCGCCAGCGGTTTGCTGATGCCTTTCCACAGCCCCACCAACGGACTGATTGCCGGGTGATCGGGCAAACCGGCGTACAGTCTTGGCGTATCGGCGTGGTGCAACACGTACATCACGTGGGTGCCGCCGACGCCTTCAGGGTCGTACAGACCGGCGTTTTCAAAACCCCGGCTCTTGAGGTCGACGATGCGCTCGGCCGCATGCTCCTTCATGTCGTCCTTGGAGCCGAACACGATGGCACCGGTCGGGCAGGTTTTCACGCAGGCCGGTTCCAGCCCGACCGCCACCCGGTCCGAGCACAAGGTGCATTTGTAGGCCTTGTGATCCTTTTGCGAGATCCGTGGAATGTTGAACGGACACCCGGTGATGCAATAGCCGCAACCGATGCAATGATCCTGATCGAAATCGACGATGCCATTGGCGTGCTTGATGATCGCCCCCGGGCTGGGGCATGCCGCCAGGCAGCCGGGGTCGGCGCAGTGCATGCAGCCGTCCTTGCGAATCAGCCACTCCAGGTTGCCGGCGTCGGTCTCGTGCTCGGTGAAGCGCATCAGCGTCCAGGTTTCTGCGGTGAGGTCTTGCGGATTGTCGTAGGTGCCATGGTTATGGCCGACCTCGTCACGCAACTCGTTCCATTCCGAACAGGCGACCTGGCAGGCCTTGCAACCGATGCATTTGGTGGTGTCGATCAGCTTGGCGACTTCCTCCATGCCGCGCACCGAGGGCGCGGGTGTGGTGGTGGCCGAGCGGGCAATGATGTCTTGGCTGGCCATTTAGACTTTCTCCACGTTGACCAGGAATGACTTGGATTCCGGGGTCTGAGTGTTGCCATCGCCGAGGAACGGCACCAGGGTGTTGGTCAGGTAACCGTGGCGCGTGAGGCCGGTAAAGCCCCAGTGCAACGGAATGCCGATCTGGTGCACCACCTGATTGTTGACCTGCAGCGGACGAATCCGCTTGGTCACCACCGCCACCGCTTCGATGAAGCCACGCTTGCTGCTGACCCGTACCCGGTCGCCGGCGACGATGCCTTTTTCCTTGGCCAGCACTTCACCGATCTCGACGAATTGCTCCGGTTGGGTAATCGCGTTGAGCTTGCAATGCTTGGTCCAGAAGTGGAAGTGCTCGGTCAGCCGGTAACTGGTGGCGGCGTACGGGTAATCCTTGGCCACGCCAAGGGAATCCCAGACCGAGTCGAAGATCCGCGCCGCCGGGTTGCTGGTGGCTTTCTTGTTTTGCGGGTGCAGCGGGTTGATGCCGATCGGCGTTTCGAACGGCTCGTAGTGTTCGGGGAACGGGCCTTCGTTCATCTTGTCGACGGCGAAGAATCGCGCCACGCCCTCGGGGTTCATGATGAACGGATTCATCCCCGCTTCCGGCGCCACATCCGCCTTGTAGTCCGGCACATCGGTGCCGCCCCAGGTTTTGCCGTTCCACCACACCAGGCGTTTTTTCGGGTCCCACGGTTTGCCTTGCAGGTCCGCCGAGGCGCGGTTGTAGAGAATCCGCCGGTTGGCCGGCCAGGCCCAGGCCCAACCTTGGTGCTGGTGCATGCCGTACGGATCGTTGTTGTCGCGGCGTGCCATCTGGTTACCGAGTTCGGTCCAGCTTCCACAGAAGATCCAGCAACCGGACGCCGTGCTGCCGTCGTCCTTGAGCTGGCCGAATCCGGCCAGTTGCGCATTGGCCTTGATCGCCGCGCCAGTGGCATCGGTGAAGTCGGTGGTGGCAGAGCCGTTGATTTCCTTGGCCAGCTCTTCCGGCGAAGGCTCGTCCGGGATCTTGTACGGCCAGGACAACTTGAGTATCGGGTCAGGGTACTTCCCGCCTTCGGTCTGATAGCGCTGACGCAGACGCTGGAACAGTTCGCTCATGATCCGTATGTCGGTCTGCGCTTCACCCGGCCCATCGGCGCCTTTCCAGTGCCATTGCAGCCAGCGACTGCTGTTGACCAGCGAGCCGTCCTCCTCCGCGAAACAGGTGGTGGGCAGGCGAATCACTTCGGTCTGGATGTCGGCGCTCTTCACATCGTTGTACGGCCCGACATTGCGCCAGAACTCCGAAGTTTCGGTGGCGAGCGGGTCCATCACCACCAGCCACTTCAATTTGGCCAGTGCCGCGGTCACCCGGTGTTTGTCCGGCAGCGCGGCAATCGGGTTGAAGCCCTGGCACATGTAGCCGTTGACCTTGCCCTGCCCCATCAAATCAAACACCTTGAGGATGTCGTATTGGGAAATGTCCAGTTTCGGCAGGTAGTCGTAGGCCCAGTTGTTCTCGGCCGTGGCGTTGGCGCCGTACCAGGCTTTCATCAGGCTGACGTGGAACTTGCCGTAGTTCTGCCAGTAAGACAGTTGCCCCGGGCGCAATGGTTTTTGCGTGCGCTTGACGATGTAGGCGTTGTAATCCTGTTCGGCATCGCCAGGTAGCGTGAGGTATCCCGGCAGTGCGTTGGAGAGCAGACCCAGGTCGGTCAGCCCCTGGATATTGGAGTGTCCGCGCAAGGCGTTGACGCCACCGCCCGGCATGCCGACGTTACCCAGCAACAGTTGCACCATCGCCGCACTGCGGATCATCTGCGAACCGACCGAGTGCTGGGTCCAGCCCAGGGCGTAGAGAATGGTCATGGTCTTGCCCGGCGTCGAGCAAGTGGCGATTTCCTCCCAGATTTTCTGCATGGCATCGACCGGCATGCCGCAGATCTGGCTCGCCAGTTCCTTGGTGTAACGGCTGTAGTGCTGCTTCATCAATTGATAGACGCAGCGCGGGTCCTGCAACGTCGGATCGACCTTGGCAAACCCGTCCTCGCCAAGTTCATAGCCCCAGCCGGACCTGTCGGTGTAGGCACGCTTGGCGACGTCGTAGCCGCTGAAGATTCCGTCCTCGAAGCCATAGCCGGCTTTGACGATGAACGACACGTCGGTGTAGTTGCGCACGTATTCGTGCTGGATCTTGTCCTCGGTCAGCAGGTAATTGATCAGCCCGCCCATGAAGGCGATGTCGGTGCCGGTGCGGATCGGCGCGTAATAGTCGGCCACCGAGGCGGTCCGGGTAAAACGCGGATCGACCACGATCAGGCGCGCCTTGTTGTGCGCCTTGGCTTCGGTCACCCATTTGAAGCCGCACGGATGCGCTTCTGCTGCGTTGCCGCCCATCACCAGAACCAGATTCGCGTTGGCGATATCGGTCCAGGTATTGGTCATGGCACCACGGCCGTACGTCGGGGCAAGACTTGCCACCGTCGGGCCGTGTCAGACACGCGCCTGGTTATCGAACCCCAGCATGCCGAGACTGCGCACCACCTTGTGGGTGATGTAGCCGGCTTCGTTGGACGCCGCCGAGGCCGCGAGGAAACCGGTGGTCAGCCAGCGGTTCACCGTTTGACCCTGGGCGTTCTTCTCGATGAAGTTGGCGTCGCGGTCGGCCTTCATCAGGTCGGCAATGCGATCGAGCGCTTCATCCCAGGAGACGCGGGTCCACTCGGTGCCGCCGGCTTTGCGCACCTGCGGGTATTGCAGGCGTCCGGGGCTGTGAATGAAGTCCAGCAGGCCTGCGCCTTTGGGGCAAAGGGTGCCGCGGTTGACCGGATGGTCGGCGTCACCTTCGATGTGGATGATGTTTTGCGCGACATTCTTCGCCGTATCGCCCTGGCTGTACATGATCAAGCCGCAACCGACCGAGCAATACGGGCAGGTGTTGCGGGTTTCATGGGTGTGGGCGAGCTTGAAGTGACGCACCTGTTCGGCAAAGGCAAGCGTCGGGGCCATGCCCAACGCGCCCAGGCTAGAGCCTGCAAGGCCGATACCGGCGACCTTGAAGAACTGACGACGGCTGAGATCCATCGTGCACTCCTGATCAGGTGGAGCCCGGTACATGGCCGGGCTTTTTGAACAACCACGGTCGGGGCAGTCTGGCTGCCGACAGTTGAATTTTAGACAGGGCTGTCGAATTCGCCACGAGAGCCGACCGTCGGGCAATTCCCCCAATATCAGCCAAGGCATACAACCTGTGGGAGCGAGCAAGCTCGCTCCCACAGGGCTTGGCGATTATCATGGTCAGCATTCCAACCCAGCTTTCATGAGACTAAGCATGACTTTCGATTTTGATCAGGTGTTCGACCGCCACAACACCGGCAGTACCAAGTGGAGCCGCTACCCGGCCGACGTGTTGCCGATGTGGGTCGCCGACATGGACTTCGCCGCGCCGCCAATGATCATCAAGGCCCTGCAAAAACGACTGGAACACCCGATGGTCGGCTACAGCGTGGCCCAGGATGACCTGCGCGAGGCAATCGTTGTCGACCTCTGGAACAAGTACGCCTGGCGCGTCGAGCCCCAGGAGCTGATTTTCCTGCCGGGCGTCGAGTCCGGTTTCAACATGGCGTTGAAGGCACTGGTGCAGGCACCACAGAATGTCGTTGTCCAGGTCCCGAACTACCCCCCACTGCGCCATGCGCCCGGGCATTGGGGCCTGAACAAGGTCGAACTGAACTTCGATGCCCAAGCCGACGGCACCTACACCACGCCGCTGGATACCCTGAGCCAGTCGTTGCAAGGTGGCGGCGCCTTGCTGCTGAGCAACCCGCATAACCCGTTGGGCAAGGCCTTCCCCCGCGCAGAGCTGCAAGCCATTGCCGACATTTGCCTTGAGCACGGTGCCTGGATCATTTCCGACGAGATCCACGCCGAATTGTGCTTCGACGGTCGCCAGCACATTCCGATGGCGACCCTGAGCCCGCAAGTCGCCCAGCGCACCATCACGCTGATGTCGGCGAGCAAGGCCTACAACATCGCCGGCCTGAAGACCTCATTCATGATCATCCAGGACCGCCACCTGCGCGAGAAGGTCAACCACGCCCGTTGCGGCATGGTCGACAGCGTCAATCCGCTGGGCATGGAAGCCACCCGCGTCGCCTATAGCGAAGCGGCGCCATGGCTGGCCGAGCTGAAGGACTACCTGCAAGGCAACCGCGACTTCCTCGCCGAGGCCGTGCGCACCCGCCTGCCGGGCATCACCATGAACCTGCCGCAAAGCACCTACCTGGCATGGCTCGACTGCACGGCACTGGGGCTGGACAACCCGCAGCAGTTTTTCCTGGAACAGGCCAAGGTCGGCTTGAGCGCCGGTCTGGACTTCGGCGATGACTGCAAGCAGTTCGTACGCCTGAATTTCGGTTGCCCACGGTCGCTGCTGGAAGAAGGCATTGCGCGGATGGAGCGCAGTTTGCGCAATCTAATGGCCTGATTCTCCCCTCAGCAGCAACGAAGACTCCTGTGGGAGCGAGCTTGCTCGCGATGGCGTCGGCACAGTCGACATTGATGCTGGCTGACACTACGCATTCGCGAGCAAGTCGGATCGCCGCATCGCCGCCCCCACAGGGCGATAACCCGATGCTGTGATGCTACGAACAATTGCCTGTCATGGCCCACCAACGCGGCAGCAACTGCCTGACCTTGCTCTCGCCAAAACGGTCGTCGATCAACATCACCACCCCTTGATCCTGTTGCGTGCGGATCACCCGCCCAGCGGCCTGCACCACTTTCTGCACACCGGGATAAAGGTAGGTGTAGTCATAACCTGCGCCAAAAATGGCGGCCATGCGCCGTTTCAGTTGCTCGTTCACCGGATTGAGTTGCGCCAGCCCCAGCGTGGCGATAAACGCGCCGATCAACCGGGCACCGGGCAAATCGATGCCTTCACCAAAGGCCCCGCCCAGCACCGCAAAGCCGACACCCTGGCCGTCAGCGTGGAATTGATCGAGAAACTGCTGGCGTTGCGCTTCGCCCATGCCTCGGGACTGCGACCACAGACTGATGTGCGGATGCTTCTCGGCCAGCAACTGCGCCACCTGCTGCAAATAATCGAAGCTGCTGAAAAACGCCAGGTAATTGCCGGGGCGCTCGCAGAACTGCCTGGCGATCAAGTCCACGATCGGTTCCAGAGACGACTGGCGATGCACGAACCGGGTGGAGATCCGGTCGACGATGTGCACTTGCAGTTGATCGGCGTGAAACGGCGACTCGACGTCGATGCACACGGTGTCCGCCGGTGTTCCCAGTAAATCGGCGTAATAGCGCCGGGGGCTGAGGGTCGCGGAAAACAGCACCGTGCTACGCGCGGCGGTCAGGCGCGGGCGGATGAACCCGGCGGGGACCACATTGCGCAGGCACAGTTGCGAGAGGTTGCGCTGGCGCTCGAGATCGCGCTTGCTGATGTCGAACAGGAACTGCTCATCGAACAGTTCGGCGACCCGGCAAAAGTGCAGCATGTCGAAGTAAAACCCCTGCAGTGCGCTGTCCAGGCCCTGAGGGTGATCGTTGAGGTAGTCACCGATGCTGGCGCTGCACGATGACAGTGCCTGAAGCAGCCTTTCCGGCGCCTTGTCATAGGCCTGATAGGCGCCGGTTTGCCCGTTATGCAGGGCATTCCACTCACGGTTGACCCGCTGCATCGGTTTTTTCAGCACTTCGGGCGCGGTTTTGCGCACGCCGTTGAAGGTCGCCTGATCGAGACTGGCGCTGTACATCTGCCGGCCACGTTCCACCAGGTTATGGGCTTCGTCCACCAGCACCGCGACTTTCCAGTTATTAGCCTGGGCCAGACCGAACAGCAGCGCACTGAAATCGAAGTAATAGTTGTAGTCGGCAACCACCACGTCGGCCCAACGCGCCATTTCCTGGCTCAGGTAATACGGACAGACATCGTGCGTCAGGGCAACCTCGCGCAAGGCGCTCTGGTTCAGAAGGCTCAGTTGGCTGGCCGCCTGCCGTGCGGCGGGCAGGCGATCGTAGAAACCCCGGGCCAGTGGGCAGGACTCACCGTGACAGGCTTGGTCCGGGTGTTCGCAGGCCTTGTCCCGGGCGATCATCTCCAGCACCCGCAACGGTGGCGCATCGGCGCTGTTCAGAATCACTTGTGCGGCGTCCAGGGCCAGTTGGCGTCCCGGGGTTTTCGCCGTGAGAAAGAACACTTTGTCCAGTTGCTGCGGCGCCAGGGCCTTGAGCATCGGGAACAAGGTGCCCAGGGTCTTGCCGATGCCCGTGGGCGCCTGGGCCATCAGGCAGCGCCCCGTGCTGACGGCCTTGAACACCGACTCGGCCAGATGGCGTTGCCCCGGTCGAAAACCGGCATGGGGAAAGGCCAGGCCCTGCGCCGCCCGGTTGCGCCCTTCTCGATGAGCGACTTCCTGTTCGGCCCATTGCAGGAACAGCGCGCAATGCCATTCGAAGAATTGTTGCAGCTCGCTGGCTTCGAAAGGCTCGACCAGGCAGGTCTCCTTCTCGCTGACGATGTCGAAGTACACCAGCGCCAGATTGATCCGTGCCAGATCCAGCTTCCGGCACATCAACCAGCCGTAGATTTTCACCTGGGCCCAATGCAATTGGCGGTGGTTGGCCGGTTGTTTGCTCAAGTCGCCGCGGAAGGTCTTGACCTCCTCCAGGCAGTTTTGCCCGGGGTCATAGCCATCCGCCCTGCCCTTGACCGTCAAGGTCTGATACTGGCCCTCCAGGGCGACTTCGCTTTGGTAGCCCTCGCTACGTCGCGAAGCCACCGTACGGTGCCCGACGATACCTTCCAGCGCAGTCGGTGACGGTGTGAAGCGCAGGTCGAGATCGCCGACCTTGGCGGTGAACTCGCACAGCGCCCGCACCGCAATGCTGTAGCTCAATCGCCCTGCTCCGCCCATTGCACGTAGCACACGGCGATCGGCATCTGGTGTTCGTGGCAGAACTCCAGCCAGCGCAGCTGGTTGTCCTGCAGGCGATCGCCCGGGCCTTTGACTTCGATCATGCGGTAGGTCTTTTGCTGCGGCCAGAACTGGATCAGGTCCGGCATGCCGGCGCGATTGGCCTTGATGTCCAGCAAGAGGCGGTTGAACCAGTGCTTGAGGTGCTCGGCCGGGAGGCAATCGAGGGCTTGCTCCAGCAACTCCTCGCTGAGCACGCTCCAGAACACGAACGGCGACTGCACGCCCCATTTGGCGGCATAACGTTCGCGGATGGTCTGCCGATAGCGCCCGTCGTCGAGTTCGTCCAGGCACGCCTGAAACAGTTCGGCACGGCGGAGCTGGAAATCTTCGCTGAGCAAATCCACCGGCCCGCGCTGGAAGGGGTGAAAGAACGCCCCCGGCAAAGGCACGAAGATCGCTGGCCAACACAGCAGGCCAAACAGTGAATTGACCAGACTGTTTTCGACGTAGTGCACCGGCGCCGACTCTTGCGCCAGATGCGCCTGAACGTAGAACTCCACCGATAACGCCGGGTCTGTCCTGGGCAATTGCAGGTCCAGGCGCTGCATTTCCCGAGGCGCTGCCCGCTTGATGGGCGGCCCGCCGAGCTTGCGCCGCAGGCGTGGCAGCACGCGGAGCAACTGCTGATGTTCGGCGGCGCTTTGCGGCGCCTGTTCGGCTTGCTCGGCCAGGTCCATGGCCTGCTCGAACTGGCCGCTGCGTTCCAGCACGCGGATGAGCCGCGCCCGCGCGCCGGGATATGCGCATTCACGGTACAGGTTCAGGGCCATGGAGAAATCCGCGATGCGTTCGCAGTACTGGGCCATCTGGAACAGCAGCTTGCCGCGCCGGCGTTGCAACCAGGGATTGTCCAGCGCCAGGCCCTTGATCCGCTCGGCCACCTCTTCCAGCGCTTCACCGGCCTCCAATTGTTGCTGGTACCCGTGCAGGAGGACGCAGGCGTCCACGTCTTCGCGGCTGCGCAAGCCACGGGACTCGGCGCAGAATTCAACTTTTTCGTAGGTGTAGATACCGAGGTCGGCCAATACGAACTCCGACCAGTCCTGATACAGGTTGCCGAAAAACATCAGGCGCAGGCGATCGCACAATTGCATGATGGTCAGGCTGAACAGGCGCTCGTCCAGGGTCGGGCACCAGTCGTTGAAGCTTTGCACCTGGGGAAACTGTTCGCACAGCGCTGGCAACCAATCGGCTTTCTTGCCTTTGGGTTGATCGATTGCCGGGCCAAAAGCCTGGAGGATTTCCCCCTTGAGCAGCACCTCGAACAGCCCTTGGACCGCCAACGGCATTCGCTCATCGACCCAACCGAGCGCCAACAGCGGTTCGACGGCGCAGCCGATATCGCCGATCTCCTCGTAATGCAGTTTGCTTGCCCTGAAATGAACGCCCTTGCGCATGACCATTCTGACCAGCAGTGCCTGCGATTCACGGGGCAACCGCTTAAACTCATTAATGAAACGCAGTTCGTCGACGCTCAGCACATCGGCAAAGCGCTGCTCAAGCCAATCAAGCACTTGCATGAAGTTGTTCAAGTAGTAGAACGGATCGTCGAGGGGATTTGCGGTCACTGGAAAATGGGCCATGGCGACAGATACTGGTTATGCATACAGATACCAGTTCCACGCCTCGTGGCGCAATCGGAAAAGGATAAATGGCGGCGCAATACGGATTTTTCCCAAGGCAGTAGAACTTTCTGCCCCCTGGCGGCACCAACCGCCATACAGGTGCAGTGACAGCCTCGGGCTGATGGCGCTGCTTTAAACGAACGGGAGGTGATCATGGACATCAAGACATTGGGCTTGCCCTTGGCGACAGCGGCCCTGCTGGCGCTGGCCGGTTGCTCGACACCAACGGTGGTGACGCTGCAGAACGGCACTCAATACCTGACCAAGGACATGCCGAAGACTAAAACCAAGGACGGGTTCTTTGAGTTTGAGGACATTTCCGGTGCAATGGTGAAAGTCAGGGCCGATGAAGTGGCGACGATTCGCGAAGAAGAAGACTGACGTTTCTCCTGGCACGATGTGGCAGGTTTCGAACACTGCTTTACACTCGATAGACCCCGTGCGACCGAATGACTGTGCAACGCTTCGACACAGGCGTTGCAATACGGGCATCACGCAAAGACTCAGGTGACGCCGAAATGAAAATGGTCATGCCACTTCTGGCCTCTGTGCTCGCCGTCAGCGCGTGCGTGACGGCGAGCGTGTGTGACGCCGCCAAAAAAGCCAAGCCAAAGCCCTTGCCAACGTACAAAACCAGTTTCGATTGCGCCACGCCCCAGGCATCCGCCGAAAAGCTTGTCTGTCACGACCCTCAACTGGCGCGCATGGACCTGGAACTCAATCGTCTTTATCTGCTGGCGCTCAGCGACGACCATTCAGTGCCGCGCCCGAATAAAGTCGAGATCGATCAGCGGTTCTGGATTGAGTCCCGTAACCAGTGTGGTGGCGGGACCCAAGCCAAGGCGTGCATCGTGCGAAGTTATGCCGAGCGTGCGTTCCAACTGCGCCAGGGCTCGGCCATTGCCAGAACCAAGGACCCCAGCAGACTCACGGAAGGCCCATTGGCTTATCGTTGCGCAGGGTTTAACGCATTGGTTGCCGCGACCTTCTTTACCGTCGAACCGGGCGTGGTGTTTCTGAAATGGGCCAACACCTCGGTTACGCTGAACCAGGTGCCCGATAATTCCGGAACCCGGTATACGGGAAAGGATTACAAAGGCAGCTACAGCTTCTGGCAACTGGGCGATGACGTGTTTTTCCAGATACCCGGCTCAGGCCAGATGAGTTGCGCAGCCGAGCCGGTCGGCTGATGAAGATGGCCTCGGGACGTCCTGTCCCGATGGCCGCTCCCGCTTTAGCTGCCGGTGCGAATCTTGTTCCAGACCCGGGTACGCACCCGATCGATGTTCAGTGGCATGGCCTCCAGCGCAAACAGCTTGCCCATCATTTCCGGGCTTGGGTAAACCTTGGTGTCGTTCTTGATCGCCGGGTCGATCAGGCTGTCGGCCTTCTCGTTGCCATTGGCGTAATGCACGTAGTTGCTGACGCCGGCCATGACGTCCGGACGCAGCAGGTAGTCCATGAAGGCGTAACCGGCCTTCTCGTCCGGAGCGTCGGCCGGCATGGCGACCATGTCGAACCAGATCGCGGCGCCTTCCTTGGGAATCGAATAACCGATGTCGATGCCATTGTTGGCTTCCCTGGCGCGGTTTTCCGCCTGCAGTATGTCGCCGGAGAAGCCGACCGCGACGCAGATATCGCCGTTGGCCAGGTCGCTGGTGTACTTGGACGAGTGGAAATAGCTGACATACGGCCGCACTTTCAGCAGCAGGGCTTCGGCCTTCTTGTAGTCTTCCGGGCTCTTGCTGTGAGGCGGCAACCCAAGGTAGTTCAACGCGGCCGGTAGCAGTTCGGGGCCGTTGTCGAGGATGGCCACGCCGCACTTCTGCAACTTCTGCATGTTCTCGGGCTTGAAGATCAGGTCCCAGGAATCCACCGGAGCGTTGTCCCCCAGCACGGCCTTGACCTTGGCAATGTTGTAGCCGATGCCGGTGCTGCCCCACAGGTACGGGAAGCCGTGTTCGTTGCCCGGGTCGTTGGTCTGCAATGCCTTGAGCAATACCGGGTTGAGGTTCTTCCAGTTCGGCAACTGACTCTTGTCGAGTTTCTTCAGGGCGCCGCCTTCAATCTGCCGGGCCATGAAGTGATTGGACGGGAACACCACGTCGTAGCCGGATTTTCCGGTCATCAACTTGCCATCGAGGGTCTCGTTGCTGTCGTAGACGTCGTAGGTGAAGCCGATGCCGGTTTCTTTCTGGAAGTTTTTCGTGGTGTCTGGCGCGATGTAATCCGACCAGTTGTAAATCTTGACGGTTTCGGCGGCCTGGCTGATCGATGCCACGAGCATCAGCGGGGCCAGGGTCAGTGTCTTTCGGATCATGAGTCGATTCCTGTAGGTTTTTTTTGTTGGCAGGCAATCAAAGGATCAAAGATGAAAATTCAGAAAATCAGAACGTAGGTCTTGCGCACGGTTTCCTGGATGTCCCAGATGCCGAGGCTGTTGGCCGGCAACATCAGTGCGTCGCCGGCTTCTATGTGCAGGGGTTCGCCGCCGTCCGGGGTGAAGGTGCAGCGGCCCTGGATGAAATGACAGAACTCCTGGGCGACAATCTGCCGCCGCCAGCGCCCGGGGGTGCATTCCCAGACGCCGGTCTCGACGCCGTCGTCGCGTTCGACGCTGGTGGTCGAAGCCACGGCCACGGGGGTACCCAGGGGTACGGCGACCGGATTGGATTCGTCCAGTTTCAGGGTTGCGGTGTTCTTGAATTGCGTGATGCTCATGGGAATACCTGTCGATGTAGCCTGTAGATGAAGAGCGCGCCGTTTAGTGCATGAAACCTTCCATGAAACCGGCCACCCCGCTGGCCAGCTTGCGCCGCCAGGGCGCAGTGGCCGGGTTGGCCAGGGTCTGGTCTTCATGGACAAAGCTGCGGATGATCGCGTTGTAGCCGAGCCAGCGGATCGGCTCCGGCTCCCAGGCTCGCAGGGCGTCGAGGCCGCGCTGGGGGATGACCCATGGCTGGCGCACCAGATCGGTGTCGCGCCCCAGGATCAGGTCGGCCAGCGTGCGGCCTCCCAGGTTGCTGGCGCCAACGCCCTCCCCGCCATAGCCGCCAGACAAGGCAATGCCATTGGACCGATCGCAAAGCATGTGCGGCTGGAAATGCCGCGACATGCCCAGGTTGCCTCCCCAGGAATGGGTGATCTGCACGTTCTTCAACTGCGGGAACAGTTCGCCGAACAGGTAGCGCCGCAGCTGTATTTCGTCAGTGCTCAGGTCGAAATCGTGGCGCAGCTTGCCGGCGAACTGGTAGCCGCCACGGGCGCCAAAGATCAATCGATTGTCAGCGGTGCGCTGACCGTAGGTGACCTGGCGACTGGCCTCGCTGAACGCCTGGCCGCGACTCAGGCCGATTTCGTCCCAGGTGGCCGCCGACAAGGGTTCGGTCGCGACGATCAGGCTCTGCACCGGCATCTGGTAACGCCCCAGCGGCGGCAGCGTGACGGAGTAACCTTCTACCGCCGGCACCACCCAGCGACTGCGCACCGAAGCTTTCGCCGTGCGCAGGCTGCCGGACTGCCAATGGGTGACCGGACTGTTTTCGTAGATTCTGACGCCCAGGCGCTCCACAGCCCGGGCCAGCCCCCGTACCAGCCTGGCCGGGTGGATGGTCGCCACGTGCGGCGCGTAGATACCGCCATAGGGTTTGGCGACGCGGATTTGTTGCGCCAGTTGCTCCGGGTTCAGCCAGCGATAGTGGCTGTCGTTGAGGCCCTGGCGATGGAGGTCGTCCAGGTAGTGACGCAGGCCGGCTTCCTGCTCCGGATAGCGTGCTGCGCAATACAGCACCCCGCCCTTACGGTAGTCGCAGTCGATCCCCTCGCGTTCGAGGATAATCTCCACTTCATCCGGAATGCTGTGCAACAAATCGTAGGAGGCACGGCGATCTTCAGCCGACAGCTTGGCCAGCAGGCGATCTTCACCCAGCAAATTGCCCATCAGCCAGCCACCATTGCGCCCCGACGCACCGAAACCGGCGGTTTGCGCTTCGACAATGGCGATGTTCAGGTCTGGTTTGTGTTGCTTGAGGTAGTACGCGGTCCAGAGCCCGGTGTAGCCCGCGCCGATGATCGCCACGTCGACATCCAGGTCCCGCTCCAGCGCCGGACGTGCCAACAGAGGCTCGTCGAGCTGGTCCATCCACAAACTGATAGTGCGCCACGCCGGCATGCAAGACTCCGCCACTCGAACTTCGATGGCGTCGATCCTAGTGCGTGGGCTCAGGCGCTGTCTTGCGCGCGTGCACGCAAAGAAATTTGTTTGACGTAGGCCTTGGGTGACTGGCCGGTGTGCTGGCGGAAACAGCTGTAGAACGCCGACAGCGAATTGAATCCGGCAGCGAAGGCCAGCTCATCGATACGCACTGGCGGTGTGGCGGTATCCAGCGCTGCGAGCAAATGTTGCAGGCGCGCCTGGTTGACGTAGCGGTAGAAGCTCTGGCCCAGCACCTGATTCAACAGGTAGGAAATCTGGTTGCGGCTGTAGCCACACTCCTTCGCCACCCGTTGCAGATCGAGCTCCGGGTCCAGATATGGCTGTTGACCCTGGAAATACTGCTGCAGGTCATCGGCCATGAAGCTCAACTGGCGCGGCGACAGGCCGAGCCGGCTGACCGCCGGGCGCTGGTTGCTGGAAGCCTGGCTTGTTGCGGGCTGTTCATGCACCAGCGAGGCGTATTCATTGACCCGCCAGATCAACCCGTCCTTGACGGTGATCGCCTCACTGGCCCGGAACGACACCAACCCTTCACCGCCGCGCAAGGTGATGCGGTACTGAATGAACGCCGTGTTGCCGTCCAGTCGAATACGGTCGGAATGCTCCAGCGCCTCATCCGGATCCCGGGGCATGCTGCTGCGTACATATTCGCGCAACTCGGCCAGGCCCATGACCCGGTTCTGGAAAAAGTCGTTGTACTGGACTTCAGGGTGATAAAGCGCCATGACGCCGTCCAGATCCCGGTGCTTCCAGCGCAAGTGATAGCGCATGACCGTCTCGCCCGTGACCTGGGTTTGCAGTGGGCCATCATCATCGGCGTGCATTGAACATCTCGACGGAAAAAGACCGAGCTTGCCCAACTTACGCAATGTCTTCAACGACTAAACCGATGATGGCAGGTGCCCGCAAATGGCCGATAAGCGTGAGCTGGATCAAAAAAAACGCCGGCAATCGCCAAACGACCTGAAAACTCCACATTATTTTCACATCCGGGTGCTACTTTTAAAAACTGTCACTGGTTGAACCAATGAAGGTTCTTCCCTCCTACCATGAGCTAACGGACGCGCTCGATAATGAAGGCGGGCAACACATGAATAAAGGGTTCAGTAAGGTTACGTTTCCAAACGCCTGCCAGCTGATGCGCTGGCATTTTCATCCCATGGGTTTCGAGGCGAGCATGGACGCGCCGGGCAGCATGATTGCCCGTCTTTTTGATCGTGCCACTGGCGAGACCATGATCGCCATTGCCGGTATTCCGTGCGCCACCGTCATGAATGCCGCGGATGTAGAGCGAATAATCGAAGCGGTGGAGGATGAACTTGAAGCCTTCGTTCCACCGCAGGCCCTCAGGAGTTATGCCTGAAGCCTGTCCCCCCCCCAAAAAGCCCACTTCAAGTGGGCTTTTTGTTGAGTGCTATTGCCTGTAGGAGCAAGCTCGCTCCTACAAAATCAGGTCGTGGTCTGGCTTTTACGATGGTCGACAAAGAACGCCTTGCCCTTGCCGATCCGGTCGGAGGCCTTGGGCATGTTCGCGGCTTGGGTGTCCTGAGCATCGACGTACCAGTAGCAATGGCTGACGGCGCGGGTAATGCCCACGTAGGCCAGCCGCAGGATCTCGTCCTTCTGGGCGTTGTCGTAGGGCTCGCTGTCACCGGCCTTGCCCAGGCCTGCCATCCGGTAAACCTGATTCTTGTAAGGCGAGCTGGTCAGGTGCTGGCAGTCCCCGAGCAAAAACACCGCATCGGCCTGGAGGCCCTTGGCACTGTGATAGGTCAGTTGCTTGAGCCTGCGCGCCTCATACGGCAAGCTGGAATCAACATTAACTACAGACCTAATATGCTCTTCAATCAATGACTTATCGCTACTTTTTCGATAAAGCATCAAGATTGAATCGCCCTTTCGGTAATGTTCCATCAGGCGTTGGGCCATGCCTTGGTCATCTCGATCGAGGACGTTCACCGGCAGCGATGCCTTGGGTTCGCCACTGGCCTTGGCTTTCTTCCCGGCAATGGCCGGTGCTGCGCGCACGATGTGCTCGGCGGCATCGATGATGTGCTGGTGGCTGCGGTAGTTGTCGCTGAGCATGACCTTGGTGGTGCCCGGCGACGGGAATTCCTTGTTGAACTCCATGAAGTAGGTCGGCGAACTGCCGCGCCACCCATAGATGGACTGCCAGTCATCGCCCACACAGAGCAGCGAGGAACGTTGGGCTGCACGTCCGACGTGCATGGCCGGCCCGCGACCGCGGATCTCTGCCAGGCTGGCCCTGACCCAGGAGACGATCTGCGGCGAGACATCCTGGAATTCGTCGATCATCAGGTGTGACAGCGGCCGCAGCAGATCATCGCCGAGCAGCTTGAGGTTCTCCGGCGAATGCTCGCTGAACAGGGCAAACATCCGGTTGTAGGTCATGATCGGTGGTTTCTGATCCAGCAAGTGATCTTCCAGCGCCCGCCAGTACAGACTCAAGGCTTCGAAGAAGAACCGGTCGGGATCGTCCTTGGCGAAACTCATCTGCCCCACGGCGCCAGGCACATCCAGGCCGAGGTTTTCGATGAACCCGGCGGCGGCGACAAAGCAATCGAGCAGCGGCGCTGAAGTGAGCTCGCCCTTGACCTTGTAATCGAAGCCGGGCCCGGCGCTGGCATCACCGGCAAGCGAGGCCAAGACACGCTTGGATGACTCGTAACTATCCAGCCATATCAAAGGCTTACGACAGAAAGCTTGAAACAGGGTGCGTTTTACGGCCCACTCTGCGCGCACCGTCAGCTTGGCGTTCGGTCGCGTGACCTGCGGGTTTTCCCGAGGATCGAACCCCAGCACCACCCAGGCATCCAGGGACGGGATGTAGCCGTGACAATGGAATGTCGAACCGTTGATATCAAACGACTGGCGATTCGGTTCGATGCCCTTGATGGGCCAGGCACCGGCGCGAAACCACAGGTCCTCGATGGCATCGCACAGCTCTTCATCGCGTTTGGAGGCGAGTTCGGTCACACCCATGCGTTTCTGCACATCCGGGTGATCGCGCTCCAGTTCCTTAAGTTGCAGGGCATGCCGGGACAACGGCTTGATCAGCTCGCGAAAACGCTCGTCGTCACTGTGCAGCCGGTGATAGCAGGCGTTGAGCTGTTGGCGTTGAGCGTCGTTGATGCGCAGGTCGAACGGATTACTGTCGACCTCCTCATCACCCTGTGCGGTCCGCAGGCTGAGGTTCTCGAAAGCCTGTAACCGCTCGAAACCCGGAAGGCTGCGCACCATCGGCAGGATCCGCGAGTGAAAGGTGCGCACCAGGTCCCGCGCCTCCTTGAAACTGATCCCGCGGCCCCAGAGCGCAAACAGTTCGATCAGCTTGTTGATGAAGTCCTTGCGCGACTCGCGGGTGAAGGTCACCACCGTCATCGAGCTCAGCTCGAAGCCCAGGTAATGGGTCAACAGCAAGATACGCAGCACCAGGGTGGTCGACTTTCCGGCACCGGCACCCGCGATCACCGAGGTGGATGGCGTATCGCTGAAGATCATTTTCCACTGTGCGGCGCTGGGCTGGGCATGGGCCGGCAACAACCGGGCGACATCGGCCTTCATGCGCTTCTTCAACTCGGCGCTCAACGGCAGGCGCCAATCGTCGAACAGCAGGTCATCGACATTCGGCGGTCGGTGTTCAGTGCTGCGCGAGTCGCGGATCAGCAGGACCTGCCGCCCTTCCTCCAGCCCTTCGAGCTTGCCTTCCTTGTAGCCGTAATCGACCCCGGCGCTGTGACCGCTGCGAAAACCGTCGGCCTGGCCATGCAACCACGACGCACGATGCTGTGCGTGCAGGCGGGTCAGGCTGTAGCCGAAGAATCGGGCGAGCAATCGCTTGATCAGCGGCATCTCGGCCAGGGGGCGAAGTTCAGGCGGAAGATCGGGGGTGTGTTGCGGCACGCGGACTGACTCCAGGGTGTGAGGCTGTTGTGCGCTATGGTGTCTGCATTTGCCGTCGAGTTCTAGTCAATTGCTTATGACTCATTGGCTTATGCGATGAAGTGAAAGCCGGATGAGAAACTTTCGAGTTCGTTTTATATCAATCCATTCGATGGGAATGCTGCATTTTTTACGCTTTTTATCGATTGTTGCCTGTTGGATGATGGCCGTCATCACTCACCGGTCTCGCTTCGTGGCTCAGGCACCGGGCCCCATGACCAACCTTTTCTGGAGACGATCATGCTTGAACTCAGACCTTTCAACTCGCTCGGCGGCGCTCACCACGGCTGGCTGGATGCTCACCACCATTTTTCGTTCGCTGAATACTACGATCCCAAGCGCATGAACTGGGGCAACCTGCGGGTCTGGAACGACGACGTGATCGCTCCCGGCACCGGCTTCCCGCAACACCCGCACCGGGACATGGAAATCATCACCTATGTCCGCGAAGGCGCCATTACCCATCAGGACAACCTTGGCAACAAGGGCCGCACGGAAGCCGGTGACATCCAGGTCATGAGTGCCGGCACCGGGATCGCCCACAGCGAGTACAACCTGGAAGCGACGCCGACCCGGATTTTCCAGATCTGGATCATCCCGAACGAGTCCGGCCTGGCCCCGTCCTGGGGCGCCAAGCCGTTCCCGAAAGGCGACCGCGAAGGTTTTGTCACCCTGGCCAGCGGCAAGGAAGGCGACGATCAGAGCCTGCGCATCCGCGCCGATGCCCGGTTGGTGGCCGCCAACCTGAAAGCCGGCGAAACGGCCGAATACCTTTTGGACAGCGGTCGTCGGGCCTACCTGGTCCCGGCTACCGGGGTCATTGAAGTCAATGGCTTGCGCGCACAAGCTCGAGACGGTGTCGCGGTGGCCGATGAGCAGGTACTGCGTGTGACTGCTATCGAGGACAGTGAGATCGTGTTAGTGGACCTGGCGTGATTCGATAATTGCCAGACAAAAAAAATGGGGTGACTGTCATGGTCACCCCATTTTTTTGCTCACGTATTGCAGTGTTGGCACCGCCGCCATCGCGGGCAAGCCCGCTCCCACAGGGTTAAATACAATCCTTGTGGGAGCGGGCTTGCCCGCGATGGGGCCCTCCGTCATTTCGCGGAAATGGCACCATCTACCAGCGTTTGCGCCTCGGCCACCAGTTGCTTGAGGTGGTCGTCGCTGACGAAGCTTTCGGCGTAGATCTTGTAGATGTCCTCGGTGCCCGATGGGCGCGCCGCGAACCAGCCGTTCTCGGTCATGACCTTGAGGCCGCCGATGGCCTGGTCATTGCCCGGGGCGTGACTGAGGATGCTCTGGATCGGCTCCCCCCCCCCCC
>NZ_AKJG01000058.1 GCF_000282455.1 Pseudomonas sp. GM74 | reverse complement strand
GAGTTCGCGGTACGTCAGAGAGATCGTGCAAGCCGGATTTACGACTGCTGCGCAGCCGGACGCAGCCTTCGGCAGCTGCTACAAAGAAGGCGTAGCGTCAGGGTTCGCTTAACTGACTGGCATTAACCAGTGCAGGTCTTTTTTTGTGTGCGCTTAGCCCATCGATTGGCTATTACGAATCCGTTTGCGTGCACTGAGCGTCAGGCGGATCGACAGCATCAGCGCCGCACAGCTCAAACCGGCAATCAACCCTTCCCACAGCCCGCTCGGGCCGCTGGCCGGGCCGAACCAATCGGTCAGTCCCAGCACGTAGCCGACCGGCAGGCCGATGCCCCAATAGGCGAACAAGGTCAGGATCATCGTCACTCGGGTGTCCTGGTATCCACGCAGCGCGCCCGCGCAAATCACCTGGATGGCATCGGAAAACTGGTACAGCGCGGCGTACACAATCAACATCGACGCTATCTGGATCACGGCCTTGTCAGGCGTGTAGATCGAGGCGATAGGTTCGCGCAGCAGCAGGATCAGGGCCGCCGAAAACGCCGCGAACACCAGTGCCGCGCCGAGCCCGACTTTCGCCGCGAAGCGCGCCTGCCAGGGGTTGCCGGCCCCCAGTGCCTGGCCGACCCGCACGGTCACCGCCATGCCCAGGGAGTAAGGAATCATGAACAGCAACGAGCTGATATTCAGGGCGATTTGATGCCCGGCCACCACGGTGGAGCCCAGACTGCCGATCAACAGGGCAATGACCGCGAAGATGCTGGACTCGGCGAAGACGGCGATACCGATCGGCAGGCCAATGCTGACCAGGCGCTTGATCACGGCCCATTTCGGGCGGTCGAAGCGCACCAGCACACGGGTGCGGGCATAGAAGGGGGCCCAGAAGGTCCAGCCGGCCATACTCAGCGCCATGAACCACATCACGATGCCGCTGGCCCAGCCGCAACCGACGCCGCCCAGGGCCGGTGCGCCGAAATGGCCGTAGATCAACGTGTAGTTCAGGGGGATGTTCAACAGTAGACCGCACAAGCCGATGACCATACTCGGACGGGTCCGCCCCATGCCATCGCTGTAGCAGCGCAGCACGTAATAAAACGCCATGCCCGGCAAGCCGAAGGCGATCCCGTGCAGGTAACCCATGCTCGGCTCGATCAATTGCGGATCGACTTTCATCCAGTGCAGGATCGGCTCGGCGCCGAGCAGCAGGCCACTGCCGATCAACCCGACACACAGTGCGAGCCACAACGCCTGGCGTACCAGCGGGCCGATTTCGTCAAATTGACCGGCGCCAAAGCGTTGCGCGACCTTGGGTGTAGTGGCCAGCAGGACGCCGGACATCAACAGGTAGACCGGAATCCAGATCGAATTGCCCAGGGCCACAGAGGCCAGGTCCCGCGGGCTGACGCGGCCGGCCATCACCGCATCGACGAAGCCCATGGCCGTGGTGGCCAGTTGCGCGATCATGATGGGCAGGGCCAGGCTGAGCAGGCCTTTGAGTTCCAGGCGAACGGGCGTCGTCCGCGCCGGAGCAATGGCGGCGGTATTCTCAATTACAGGATTCAATGGCGAAACGTCCAAAAGGTATTGATGCACAGGCGCGCATTCTACGCGTTGACGCGCCAGTCAGGAAAAGGCCCGTGTTGTGGATTTGTAATCATCTGCGAGCGGCGTGCTAGGCGCGATGAGGTATCTGCGCCTAAACTGCCGATCCCCCAAAGGAGCCTGCCATGCTGATTGTTGCCGACGAAAATATCCCCCTGCTCGATGCCTTCTTCGGAGGTTTCGGTGAAATCCGCCGGGTACCGGGTCGGGCCATCGACCGCGCCACGGTCGAGCAGGCCGATGTGTTGTTGGTGCGCTCGGTGACCAACGTCAATCGCGCGCTGCTCGAGGGCAGCAAGGTGCGCTTTGTCGGTACGTGCACCATCGGCACCGATCATCTGGACCTGAATTACTTTCAGCAGGCCGGTATCACCTGGTCCAGCGCTCCGGGCTGCAATGCCCGCGGCGTGGTCGACTATGTGCTCGGCAGTCTGCTGACCCTGGCTGAAATCGAAGGTGTCGACCTGACCCGGCGCACCTATGGCGTGGTCGGTGCCGGCGAAGTGGGTGGCCGGTTGGTCAAGGTCCTGCAAGGCCTGGGCTGGAAGGTGCAGGTATGCGATCCACCTCGGCAAGCTGCGGAAGGCGGGGATTACGTCAGCCTCGAGCAGATCATCGACGAGTGCGACGTCATCAGCCTGCACACGCCATTGACCAAGCAGGGGCAGCAATCGACCTGGCACTTGTTCGATGAAAAACGTCTGAACCAGCTCAGGTCCGGCACCTGGCTGATCAATGCCAGTCGCGGGCCGGTGGTCAACAACGCGGCACTGCGCGACGTGCTGCTGGAGCGCGAAGACCTGCAAGCAGTGCTCGATGTCTGGGAAGGCGAGCCTGAAGTCGATGTGGCGTTGGCCGAACTCTGCGTGTTGGCAACGCCACACATTGCCGGTTACAGCCTCGACGGCAAGCAGCGGGGCACCGCGCAGATTTATCAGGCCTATTGCGATTTCCTCGGGCAACCGGCCCGCCTCAGCCTGGGCGATTTGCTGCCGGCACCGTGGCTGTCGCATGTGACCCTCAATGCGCAAAGCGACCCGGCCTGGGCGTTGGCGATGCTGTGCCGTGGCGTGTATGACCCGCGTCGTGACGATGCCGATTTCCGCCGCAGCCTGGTCGGCAGTGTCGGCGAGCAGCGTGCGGCATTCGATGTGCTGCGCAAGCAATACCCGTCGCGCCGCGAGATCGACGGGCTGCAGGTGCAGATCGAGGGGGATGCGCCTGAGTTGCGCAGGATTGTGGCGGCATTGGGGGCTACGGCAATCTGATAGACCGTGGCGGCCCCTTCGCGATCCGTCTCGCTCGCGAAGGGCGCCCCACAATGTCCGGACAGACGCCCATAAAAAACCCGGCCAACAAAGGGCCGGGTCAAGAAGACGGTGGCTATATCACTTTTGTTCGGCAGGTTTGACCAATCGCTTTTCCAGTTCGCTGCAAGCTTTCTGGATCATTTCTTCAGTGATCGGTACTTCGCGACCCTGCTCGTCAATAATCGAGCAACCCAGAGACTGGTCTGGTTGCGTGCGGATCACTTGAATCTTGTCATCGCTGCTGTATTGCAAGGACATGGCCTGTCTCCTCATCAGGTTGTTAGCTTACTGTAGAACCGCCAGGTGACCGGGCTGTGACAACTCCCTGCGATCTTTCCGGGGGGACAGAACCAGTCCAGCAGAAATGCCTTCCCGTGGCTACCCGAACTTTAGATCAATAGCGTCTAGCCTCTAGTGTTGGTGGACATAATCAACCCGACTCATTGTGATTTGCAGCGAGCCACCCCATTGAGCGGTATAGGCTGACCCTAATGACTGCCTTGACCAGGATGATTACGATGCTCTCTGCCCGTCACCGCCGTGCCATTCGCCTGGCCAGTCGTTTTATCGCGCCGTATCGCTGGCAGGCCTTTGGCGCCTTGCTGGCGTTGATCGCCACCGCCGGCATCACCTTGTCCATGGGGCAGGGCATCCGTCTGCTGGTGGACAAGGGGTTCATGACCCAGTCACCGCACCTGCTCAATCAGTCCATCGGTCTGTTCATGTTGCTGGTGGCGGGGTTGGCGATCGGAACCTTTGCACGGTTTTACCTGGTGTCGTGGATCGGCGAGCGCTGTGTCGCCGACATCCGTCGCAACGTGTTCAATCATTTGATTTACCTGCACCCGGGGTTTTACGAAGACAATCGCAGTTCGGAAATCCAGTCCCGCCTGACCGCCGACACCACGCTGCTGCAATCGGTCATCGGCTCTTCGCTGTCATTGTTCCTGCGCAATCTGTTGATGGTGATCGGCGGGATCGTCCTGTTGTTCATCACCAACCCCAAGCTCACCAGCATCGTGGTGGTCGCCTTGCCCCTGGTGATCGCGCCGATCCTGATCTTCGGGCGCCGGGTGCGTAACCTCTCGCGCCTTAGCCAGGACCGGATTGCCGATATCGGCAGCTATGTGTCGGAAACCCTGGGCCAGATCAAGACCGTGCAGGCCTACAACCATCAGGCCCAGGACGAGCGCCGGTTTGCCGTGACCGTGGAAGAGGCGTTCAACACCGCACGCAAGCGCATCTTTCAGCGAGCCTGGCTGATTACCCTGGTGATCGTGTTGGTTCTGGGTGCGGTCGGGGTGATGCTCTGGGTCGGCGGCATGGATGTCATCGCCGGGCGAATTTCCGCCGGCGAGCTGGCGGCGTTCGTGTTCTACAGCCTGATCGTCGGCAGCGCGTTCGGTACGTTGAGCGAAGTGATTGGCGAATTGCAGCGGGCAGCCGGCGCGGCCGAGCGGATTGCCGAGTTGCTGCGTTCGGAAAACATCATCCTGCCGCCAGTGGCGGGCGCGGTGAAACTGCCGGAGCGGGTCGATGGCCAATTGCAGCTGCACAATGTGCGTTTTTCCTACCCGTCGCGGCCGGAAAGTTATGCCGTCGACGGGTTGAGCCTGACCATCAATGCCGGTGAGACGCTGGCGCTGGTCGGGCCGTCAGGGGCCGGCAAATCCACGGTGTATGACTTGCTGCTGCGTTTTTACGACCCGGCCGAGGGGCGCATCCTGCTCGATGGCGTGCCGTTGACTCAGCTTGATCCGTTGGACCTGCGCCGCTGTTTCGCCCTGGTGTCGCAAACCCCGGCGCTGTTTTTCGGCAGCATTGAAGAAAACATTCGCTACGGCAATCCGCAGGCGACATTGGCCGAGGTGCAGGAAGCGGCCAAAATCGCTTACGCCCATGACTTTATCGAAGCCATGCCCAACGGTTATCAGACTCATCTGGGGGACGGCGGTCTCGGTTTGTCCGGCGGCCAGCGCCAACGCCTGGCCATCGCCCGCGCATTACTGGTGGACGCGCCGATCCTGCTCCTGGACGAAGCCACCAGCGCCCTCGACGCCCAGAGCGAACACCTGATCCAGCAGGCACTGCCGAGCCTGATGAAAAACCGTACCACCCTGGTCATTGCCCATCGCCTGGCCACGGTGAAAAACGCCGACCGAATCGCGGTGATGGACCAAGGGAAACTGGTGGCGGTGGGCACGCATCAGGAGCTGATTGCCAGCAATGCCCTGTATGCCCGGTTGGCGGCGTTGCAGTTCAGTGATGGACATGAAGCGGCATGAATGACCACTGATGAATGACGCCCGGTTCGGGCATTATGTCGTCCTCTGTTATGAGCCCGGATGAAGGTATGAGCCGTTATCAACCACCGTTGACCTTGACGACGAAAATGTTGTCGCTCATCGCCGATATCAGCGAACAGATCGGTCAGCTTACAGCGATGGACGAACGCCTGCAGACGCCTCAATTGCGTCGTGGCAATCGGATTCGAACGATTCAGGCTTCTTTGGCCATCGAAAACAATACGCTGAGCATCGAGCAGGTGACTGCCGTTCTGGCGGGGCAGCGTGTGCTGGGGTTGCCTCGGGAAATCCAGGAAGTACGAAATGCGTTTGCTGCTTACGAAGCCATGCCTGATTGGCAGCCAAGCAGCCGGAGCGATTTACTGCGTGCTCATGAATTGCTGATGGGCGGATTGATTGATGAATGCGGGCAGTTTCGCCGAGCCGGCGTGGGTATCTATCGTGGCGACAAGTTGATCCATATGGCGCCGCCACCGAGTCGCGTTGTGCACTTGATTGACGACTTGTTGGCGTGGCTGCGCGCCTCGGATTGGCATCCGCTGATTGCCAGTTGCGTCTTTCATTATGAGTTCGAGTTTATCCATCCCTTCGCTGACGGTAACGGACGTATGGGACGCCTTTGGCAAACCCTGATACTCAGTCAGTGGCGCCCGGCATTGTCTTATTTGCCGGTTGAGGTGGTGATTCGGGACCAGCAGGAGGCGTACTACGCGGCATTGTCGGCGGCCGATCAATTGGCCGAATCCACACCTTTCGTAGAGTTCATGTTGCAAGCTATGAGTGTTGCACTCTCGGAGGCAGTACTGGCTGAGCCAGAAATCGACCCAGTAACCGACCTGGTAACCGACTCAGTAGAGAAGTTGCTTTCTGTGCTGAATGTTAACGGTCCGCGTAAGATCAGCGAATTGATGGCTGACATAGGATTGGTGCACAAGGCGACCTTCAGGGCTAACTATCTCCGGCCTGCATTAGCGGTCGAATGGATAGAAATGACCTATCCCGAATCGCCAAGTAGTCCGGCACAAAAGTATCGCCTGACCCAGCTTGGAAAACAGGTCTTCGCACGGCTCAAGTCGGCGAAGAAACCTTGAGCATTAAAAAAGCCCGCATCTGTGATGCGGGTTTTTTTACGAGTTGATTTGAATCATTGATCGTCGAAGAACCGCTCATGCCAATCCACGATCGGCTGTGGTGAGTTGAGCTTGTCGCCATAGATCACCGAATACGACAGCACGTTTTGCACGTACTGGCGGGTTTCGTCGAACGGAATGCTTTCCACCCAAACGTCGAAACTCAGGTGGTCCGCACCGCGCAGCCACTGGCGCACTCGGCCGGGGCCGGCGTTGTAGGCGGCGGAGGCGAGGACGCGGTTGCCGTTGAACTGGCTGTGTACCTGGCTCAAATACGCGGCGCCGAGCTGGATGTTCTTGTCCGGATCCAGCAGTTGCTGTGGCGAGCTATAGGGAATGCTGAACTTGCGTGCGGTTTCCTTGGCGGTGGCGGGCATCAGTTGCATCAGGCCCGAAGCACCGACCCCGGAGCGGGCGTCGTCCATGAACGCACTTTCCTGGCGGGTGATGGCGAACGCCCAGCTTGGATGCAGGCCGCGGTTCTTCGCTTCACGCACCAGCGTATTGCGGTGGGCCATCGGGAAACGGATATCCAGGTCATCCCAATACTGCGCCTGACTGATGGTGCGGATCGCCGGGAAATACCACTTCAGGTCGTAGGCCAGTTTGGCTTGGGCGACCATTTCGTCGCGGCTGAAGTGACGGCTCACGTAGTACCACTCGCGCCGGCCATCGACGATCTGCCCGCGGGCGTGCAGCTCCAGGGCGCGGCGCACGCCGGGGGTATTGCGCACCTTGTTGATGGTGGCCTGGCTGAGCACCAGCGGTTTGTTGAGCAGCGAGTAGGGCGACTGTGAGCGATCGGCGGCGAGGAAACCATAGAAGTCGCGTTCGCGGGCCAGGTTTTTATAGAGTGTCAGGGCCTCCGGATTCTGCGGCTGCGCCAGTTCCAGGCTGCGGGCCTGCCAGTAACGCCAGCGGTTGGTGTTGGCCAGGTCCTGGGGCAGGCGGCGGGTCAACTGATAGGCATCGTCCCAGCGCGCCAGGCGCAGGAGCAGGCGCAGGCGCCATTCGGAAACCGTATTGTCGCGCAGCTCCGGGTCGTATTTGGTCATGACGTCCAGGGCTCGACCATCGAAACGTTTGGCGAGGGTCAGCCCGATTTCCCGGGCGATCGCCACTTTTTCATCCCGGGAGAAATGCATGCTGCTGGCGTAGCCGTCGAGCAGATTCATGGCTCTGTCCGGATCCTGGCGGGCCAGGCGGCGCAGACCGAGGCTGACCACGTCGGACATGGCTTCATCGGCCGGGGTGAAGCGTGATGGCTGGTTGAGCAGTTCCGGTTTCTGCGCGACGTCCACCAGCAAGCGACCGCGAGGGGCGAGGGTGGCCATGCCATTGACCAGGCTGTTGGCCAGCGGGTAGTTGCGCGCCTGGGCCGCGAGCTTGGCGCGCTCCCAGCGTTTTTGTTCGGTCAACTGGCCTTCGGCGGCCCACATGCCGAACAGCGTGTCACAGGCTTCGGGTTGGGATTTGCCGGTCAGCCAGAGTTTTTCGGCGTTGGCATTACCTTCGGCCTTGAGATTGTGGCTGAGCTGGTACTGCGCATTCAGGCAGTCCAGCTCGGTGAAGTTCATTTTCGGGTCGTAATACTTGACGAAGGTCGCCCAGTCACCCCGATCCGCCAGCCAGCGCAACCAGCGCAGCTTCATCCAGTTGGCCTGGGGCAGGTCACCGTGTTCGGCGAGGAATTTCTCGATTTCGGCGTTGCTCGCGGTTTTAAGCCGCGCGGTCAGCTCGTCGTACGCCAGGTAGGGTTCCAGCGGATAATCGGCGAGGGCCTGGCTGTAACGGAAATACGGGCCGCTATCGCCCTTGGCCAAGGCGCGCTTGGCTTCATCGTAATACTGGCGTTGGGTGGACAGGTCCACCGCCTGGGCGGATTGAACGGCAGCGGCAGACAGTAAAAAAGCAGATAAAAGATTGAAAAGGCGACTGCGCATGAGACGTCCAGGCAGAGAAAACATGACAAGCGCGGGCCGGGCCCGCGCTGAATTGTCTGTAGCTTAGCCTTTTGCCAGCAGCCGGTGAAAGCTTTGCGGGTCTTCCCGCATCAGTTCGCAACATTTGTCATGCAGAGTGCTGCGAGAGTGAAATTGCCGGCCTTCTGGAGCCTCAAGTCAGGTAGAATGCGCGCCCGGTTTTTGGAGAAGCTCATGACCCTGCTCAAATTCAGCGATGTGTCCCTTGCTTTCGGCGCTATGCCGTTGTTGGACAAGGTGTCCTGGCAGATCGCCCGTGGTGAGCGGGTGTGCATCATCGGCCGCAACGGCACTGGCAAGTCCAGCATGATGAAGCTCGTCAAGGGCGACCAAAAGCCCGATGACGGCTCCGTTTGGCGCGCGCCCGGGCTCAAGATCGGCGAATTGCCGCAAGAATTGCCGGTGGCCGACGAGCGGACAGTGTTCGACGTGGTGGCCGAAGGCCTGGACGGCGTTGGCGCCTTGCTCGCCGAATATCACCACCTGAGCCAGAACATCGTCACCGATGCCGATCTGGACAAACTGATGCACGTCCAGCACGACCTCGAAGCCCGCGATGGCTGGCGCTTGCAGACGCTGGTCGACAGCACCCTGAGCCGCCTGCAACTGCCGGCCGACAAGACCCTCGCCGAGTTGTCCGGCG
Organism: Pseudomonas sp. GM74; assembly: GCF_000282455.1. Classification (GTDB taxonomy): domain Bacteria; phylum Pseudomonadota; class Gammaproteobacteria; order Pseudomonadales; family Pseudomonadaceae; genus Aquipseudomonas. The sequence continues at coordinate 9,874 of NZ_AKJG01000058.1, read as the reverse complement.
GCTGGCGTCGTCGCGTCCTGCTGGCCCAGGCCCTGGTGTCCGAGCCGGACCTGCTGCTGCTCGACGAACCAACCAACCACCTGGACATCGGTGCCATCGCCTGGCTTGAAGAAGCGCTGAAGGATTTCCAGGGCGCCGTGCTGTTCATCACGCACGACCGTTCTTTCCTGCAGAACCTGGCAACCCGCATCCTCGAACTGGATCGCGGCGGCCTGATCGACTGGAACGGCGACTACGCCAGTTTCCTCGTGCACAAGGAAGCCGCGCTGGCGGCCGAAGAAACCGCAAACGCGCTGTTCGACAAGCGCCTGGCCCAGGAAGAAGTGTGGATTCGCCAGGGCATCAAGGCCCGTCGTACCCGTAACGAAGGTCGCGTGCGTGCACTCAAGGCCTTGCGTGTCGAGCGCAGCGAGCGTCGTGAGCGTACCGGCAAGGCCAATATCCAGCTGGAAACCGCCGACAAGTCCGGCAAGCAAGTGATGGTCCTGGATAACGTGAGCTTCGCTCACCCGGATGGCCCGTTCCTGATCAAGGACTTCTCCATGGTGCTGCAGCGTGGCGACCGTATCGGTCTGCTCGGCGCCAACGGTACCGGCAAGACCACGCTGCTGAAGCTGATGCTCAGCGGCTTGCAGCCGACCAGCGGCAAGGTTGAAGAGGGTACCAGGATCGATGTCGCCTACTTCGACCAGTTGCGCCATCAGCTGGACCTGGAAAAAACCGTGATCGACAACGTGGCCGAGGGGCGCGACTTCATCGATATCGACGGCCAGAGCCGCCACGTGCTGAGCTACCTCGGTGACTTCCTGTTCAGCCCGCAGCGTGCCCGCACGCCGGTCAAGGCGCTGTCCGGTGGCGAGCGCGCCCGTCTGTTGCTGGCCAAGCTGTTCAGTAAGCCGGCGAACCTGCTGGTACTCGACGAACCGACCAACGACCTCGACGTCGAAACCCTCGAATTGCTCGAAGAGGTCTTGCTGACCTTCAACGGCACCGTACTGATGGTCAGCCACGACCGGGCATTCCTCGACAACGTGGTCACCAGCACCCTGGTCTTCGAAGGTGAAGGCAAGGTTCGCGAGTACGTCGGTGGCTATCAGGACTGGCTGCGCCAGGGCGGCTCGCCGCGCCTGCTGGGCGTGACCGAGAGCAAGTCCGGCAAGGCCGACCTGAACTCCGCGGTGGTGAAGGCCGAGCCTGCGCCGGTTGCTGCAGTCGTCGAAGCGCCAGTGGCAAAGAAAAAGCTCAGCTACAAGTTGCAGCGCGAACTGGAAGCGTTGCCGGGCCAGATCGAAGCCATGGAGCAGCAGATTGCCGCCGTTGAAGCGCAAATGGCGGATGCCGGCTTCTACCAGCGTCCTGCTGCTGAAACCGCTGCGGTGATTGCTCAGCTGGAGCAGTTGCAGGCTGAACTCGACGTGATGGTCGAGCGTTGGGCCGAGCTGGATGCCTGATTGATCCTGCAATAAAAAAGCCCGGCGTTCAGTGATGAGCGCCGGGCTTTTCGTATGCAATACAATCTGCGGGCTGCTGTAGATCCAATGTGGGAGCGGGCTTGCTCGCGAAGGCGGTTCAACATTCAACGAATGGGTCGATTGTCACACCGCTTTCGCGAGCAAGCCCGCTCCCACAATGATTTGTGTTGTCAGCTTTTGTTTTGCAGGCGAACTGCCAGCACATCGCAAGGCGCGCCATGCAGCACGTCATTGGCGGTGGAACCCAGCAGTAGTGCCAGGCCGTGTCGGCCATGGCTGCCCACAACGATCAGGTCGCATTGCTGTTCCTTGGCGAAGTGATGGATTTCCTGGCGTGGCTGGCCGTAGGTGAGGTGGCAATTGGAGCCCTCAAGCTCTGAGTATTTGTGCTTCAGGCGTTCAAGGCGCTCCTTGGCCTGATCGAACTGCTGCTGTTGCAGTTGTGACAGGTCCATCGGCACGTCGCCGCCGAAGGCCATCGCCATCGGCTCGACAATGTGCACCAGCGACAATTTCGCACCGTTGCTCACCGACAGTTCGCGAGCGCGGTGAATCACAGGGTCGCACTCTTCGGTCAGATCTACAGCGACCAGAATATGGTTGTAGGGCATGAGGTGCTCCTCCTGAGGGATGCAATATTGGTAAGTATGGCTGGTTTCAAGCGCATTGGTTCCAAAGTGACACAATGGGCTCATTCAAATTCGGGAGTACAGATATGACGGTCTGGATAGTGGTGTCAATCCTGTTGGTGGTGCTGAGCCCGCTGGCATGGTTGCGGCCGTCGCGAGCTCAGAGCGGGCGCATAGCCTTGCGGATGGAGGCCCGGCGCATCGGCCTGGCCATGCAATTGGCGCCCCAGGAGTGGCCACACTGGCTCAGCCAGGAGCCGCCGAGCCCCTGCGCCCAGTACCATCGTCCACGACGTGGCAGTCAGCCGGCGTGCTGGAGTTACTGGCAAAAATCACCGGGTGTCTGGGTCAATCAGTGGCAGGAAGTCTGTGAAGATCGGGCGCTGCTCGATCATTTTGAAAAATTGCCGGGCAATGTCTTCAAGGTCGAGGCCGACAAACAATTGATCGCCTTGTATTGGGGCGAGAAGGGCGAGGCCGAAGTTTTGCAACAGATCGATGCAACGCTCAAAGCCCTTGCCTGAAACGGATCTGTAGCAGCTGCCGAGCCTGCGAGGCTGCGTCCGGCTGCGAAGCAGTCGTAAATCAGGCGCCGTGGTACATCAGGCTGATCGTGCGCTCAGGGTTTACGACGACTTCGTCGCCGAACGCAGCCTCGCAGGCTCGGCAGCTGCTACAGAAGGCAATAAAAAGCCCGACATTCATCATCGGGCTGGAATTGGCCAGGCAGGCCGGTAAATCGGTGTTGGCTGATCTTGCGCTGGGCATTCGCCAAAAGCGTTCACAATTTTCCCCTGGGTTCCGCCAGCGTAGCTTGTTAAACATGGGCTGCAGCGAATTAGGGCGAATTTTCTAACAATTGATTCTATGAATGACCTTGCATGCTTCGGCGTGTTTAAGGTCTTCGCAGTACGGATATGACCGGAAAGTCGCGTTTCAACCCGTGTTTCAGGCGATTGACAATTGTCGGAAATTCCGTGAAGGTGACGTACCCAAATCAAACGGGCGTATGAATTGAGCGTTTGTATTTCAGATCGCTCCTACAGAATCCCGACTATCGCGTTGGCGGGTGTGCCGGGTGGATAGGCGTAGCATCGACGATTAACGTCCCTGCGAAGCCTTCGCCTGCGTCCGACGTGTACTGTTCAGCTTCCATATCGTGGAGATCAGTTGATGATTTACGAAGGTAAAGCCATCACGGTTAAGGCTCTTGAAAGTGGCATCGTCGAACTGAAGTTCGACCTCAAGAGTGAGTCCGTCAACAAGTTCAACCGTCTAACCCTGAACGAACTGCGTCAGGCCGTAGACACCATCAAGGCAGATGCTTCGATCAAGGGCGTGATCGTCAGCAGTGGCAAGGACGTGTTCATCGTCGGTGCCGACATCACCGAATTTGTCGACAACTTCAAGCTGCCGGATGCAGAACTTGTTGCTGGCAACCTCGAAGCCAACAAGATTTTCAGCGATTTCGAAGACCTCAATGTCCCGACTGTTGTTGCCATCAACGGCATCGCGTTGGGTGGCGGTCTGGAAATGTGCCTGGCGGCGGACTACCGCGTCATGTCCACCAAGGCCAAGATCGGTCTGCCGGAAGTCAAGCTGGGCATCTACCCGGGCTTTGGCGGTACCGTGCGTCTGCCGCGCCTGATCGGCGCCGACAACGCCATCGAATGGATTGCCGCCGGCAAGGAAAACCGTCCTGAAGACGCGCTGAAAGTCGGCGCCGTCGACGCGGTGGTAGCTCCTGAGCAGCTGCAGAATGCCGCGCTGGAACTGATCAAGCGCGCCATCTCCGGCGAGTTCGACTACAAGGCCAAGCGCCAGCCGAAGCTGGAAAAACTCAAGCTGAACGCCATCGAACAAATGATGGCTTTCGAAACCGCCAAGGGTTTCGTCGCCGGCCAGGCTGGCCCGAACTACCCGGCGCCGGTTGAAGCGATCAAGACCATCCAGAAAGCCGCGAACTTCGGTCGCGACAAGGCGCTGGAAATCGAAGCTGCCGGTTTCGTCAAGCTGGCCAAGACCTCTGCCGCGCAGAGCTTGATCGGCTTGTTCCTGAACGATCAGGAACTGAAGAAAAAGGCCAAGGCCTACGACGAAATCGCCAAGGACGTGAAGCAGGCCGCCGTACTGGGCGCCGGCATCATGGGTGGCGGTATCGCCTATCAGTCGGCTTCCAAAGGCACGCCGATCCTGATGAAGGACATCAACGAGCACGGTATCGAGCAGGGTCTGGCCGAAGCCGCCAAGCTGCTGGTTGGCCGCGTTGATAAAGGTCGCATGACCGCTGCGAAAATGGCTGAAGTGCTCAACGGCATTCGTCCAACTCTGTCCTACGGTGATTTCGGTCACGTGGACCTGGTGGTCGAAGCGGTCGTCGAGAACCCGAAGGTCAAGCAAGCGGTACTGGCTGAAGTTGAAGACAAGGTCAAGGAGGACACCATCCTGGCGTCCAACACTTCGACCATTTCCATCACCTTGCTGGCCAAGGCCCTCAAGCGTCCGGAAAACTTCGTCGGCATGCACTTCTTCAACCCGGTGCACATGATGCCGCTGGTGGAAGTGATCCGTGGCGAGAAGTCCAGCGAGCTGGCGGTTGCCACCACCGTTGCCTATGCCAAGAAAATGGGCAAGAACCCGATCGTCGTCAACGACTGCCCGGGCTTCCTGGTCAACCGCGTCCTGTTCCCGTACTTCGGCGGCTTCGCCAAGCTGGTCAGCGCCGGTGTGGACTTCGTCCGTATCGACAAGATCATGGAAAAGTTCGGCTGGCCCATGGGCCCGGCCTACCTGATGGACGTGGTCGGCATCGACACCGGTCACCACGGTCGTGACGTGATGGCTGAAGGCTTCCCGGACCGCATGAAGGACGACCGTCGCTCGGCCGTCGACGTGCTCTATGAAGCCAAGCGCCTGGGCCAGAAGAACGGCAAGGGCTTCTACGCCTACGAGACCGACAAGCGCGGCAAGCAGAAGAAAGTGGCCGATCCTTCGGTGCTGGAAGTGCTCAAGCCGATCGTTTACGAGCAGCGCGAAGTCACCGACGAAGACATCATCAACTGGATGATGATCCCGCTGTGCCTGGAAACCGTGCGTTGCCTGGAAGACGGCATCGTCGAAACCGCTGCCGAAGCCGACATGGGTCTGGTCTACGGTATTGGTTTCCCTCCATTCCGTGGCGGTGCGCTGCGTTACATCGATTCGATCGGTGTGGCAGAGTTCGTTGCCCTGGCTGACCAGTACGCTGATTTGGGCGCGCTGTACCACCCGACCGCGAAGCTGCGCGAAATGGCCAAGAACGGCCAGAGCTTCTTCGGTTAAGCGCCCCCAACTAGAGTGAGAGTGAACTTATGAGCTTGAATCCTAGAGACGTCGTAATTGTCGACTTCGGTCGTACTCCGATGGGCCGCTCCAAGGGCGGCATGCACCGCAACACCCGCGCCGAAGACATGTCGGCGCACCTGATCAGCAAACTGCTGGAACGTAACGTCAAGGTCGACCCGAACGAAGTCGAAGACGTGATCTGGGGCTGTGTGAACCAGACCCTGGAGCAGGGCTGGAACATCGCGCGCATGGCGTCGCTGATGACCCAGATCCCGCACACCTCGGCCGGCCAGACCGTCAGCCGCCTGTGCGGCTCGTCCATGAGCGCTCTGCACACTGCCGCGCAAGCGATCATGACCGGCAACGGTGACGTTTTCGTGGTGGGTGGCGTCGAGCATATGGGTCATGTGAGCATGATGCACGGTGTCGATCCGAACCCGCACATGTCGCTGTACGCGGCGAAAGCCTCGGGCATGATGGGCCTGACCGCGGAAATGCTGGGCAAAATGCACGGCATCACTCGCGAGCAGCAGGACGCTTTCGGCGTGCGCTCCCACCAACTCGCCCACAAGGCGACGGTGGAAGGCAAGTTCAAGGACGAAATCATCCCGATGCAGGGCTACGACGAGAACGGTTTCCTGAAAACCTTCGACTACGACGAAACCATTCGTCCGGAAACCACCCTGGAAAGCCTGGCGGCTCTGAAGCCGGCATTCAATCCGAAGGGCGGCACCGTGACAGCCGGTACCTCGTCGCAGATCACCGATGGTGCCTCGTGCATGATCGTGATGTCGGCGCAGCGCGCACAGGACCTGGGCATCCAGCCTCTGGCGGTGATTCGTTCGATGGCGGTGGCAGGTGTGGATCCGGCAATCATGGGCTATGGTCCAGTACCGGCCACACAAAAAGCACTGAAGCGCGCGGGTCTGGGTATCTCCGACATCGACTTCTTCGAGCTCAACGAAGCTTTCGCCGCACAGGCCCTGCCGGTGCTGAAAGATCTGAAAGTACTCGACAAGATGAACGAGAAGGTTAACCTGCACGGCGGCGCGATCGCCCTGGGCCACCCGTTCGGTTGCTCCGGTGCGCGGATCTCCGGCACTTTGCTCAATGTGATGAAGCAGAATGGCGGTACCTTCGGGGTAGCCACCATGTGCATTGGTCTCGGCCAAGGCATCTCCACCGTCTTCGAACGCGTTTAAGCGTCTCGTTGATGGAAGCCGGGGCCAAGTGCCCCGGTTTTTGTTTTTCCGGATTTATTTTTGTTTTTATTTTGAAAAAATTTGAGCGAGGGCCAAAACATGCCGATACAACCTGGGCTCTACCAACATTACAAAGGTCCGCAGTACCGCGTATTCAGTGTTGCGCGGCATTCGGAAACCGAAGAAGAAGTGGTCTTCTATCAAGCCCTGTATGGCGATTACGGCTTTTGGGTGCGTCCCTTGAGCATGTTCCTGGAGTCCGTCGAGGTTGACGGTGAACAGGTGCCACGCTTTGCTTTGGTGCAGGCCGAAGAAAGCCTTTTTAACAAGCCATAAGCTGAGTGCGCGCAAAACCCTGCGCTTGACCTCACCTTGTTGCCACTATATATAGCGGTGCCGCGTCAGGCGCCAACCGCCTTTCACTTCTCGAATTCAGGAATTTTCCGATCCATGGGCAAATCGCTGGTCATTGTGGAATCCCCGGCTAAGGCCAAGACCATCAACAAGTATTTGGGCAACGAATACGTGGTGAAGTCGAGTATCGGCCATATCCGAGACCTGCCCACCAGCGGTTCGGCTAGCGCCAGCAAAGAGCCAGCCGCCAAGCGCGGCAAGGCTGCCGCGGGTGAAGTGCCGGCACTGTCGCCGAAAGAAAAAGCACGCAAGCAGCTGGTCGCGCGCATGGGCGTCGATCCGGATCATGGCTGGAAAGCCAAGTACGAGATCCTCCCGGGCAAGGAAAAAGTCATCGAAGAGCTGCGCCGGCTCGCCAAGGATGCTGACACCATCTATCTCGCAACCGACTTGGATCGCGAGGGGGAAGCCATTGCCTGGCACCTGCGCGAAGCCATCGGTGGTGACGACACCCGCTACAAGCGCGTGGTGTTCAACGAAATTACCAAGAAGGCGATTCAGGAAGCCTTCTCGAAACCAGGCGAGCTGGATATCGACCGCGTCAATGCCCAGCAGGCGCGTCGTTTCCTCGATCGCGTCGTGGGCTACATGGTTTCGCCGCTACTGTGGGCCAAGATCGCTCGCGGCTTGTCCGCCGGTCGTGTGCAATCGGTTGCCGTGAAGCTGGTGGTCGAGCGCGAACGTGAAATCCGCGCGTTCATCCCGGAAGAGTACTGGGAAGTTCACGCCGACCTCGGCACCGCCAAGGGCGCGACCGTGCGTTTCGACGTGGCCCGCGAGAAAGGCGAAGCCTTCAAGCCGCTCAACGAAACCCAGGCCATGGCCGCGCTGGAGAAGCTCAAGGCTTCCAGCTACAGCATCGTCAAGCGCGAAGACAAGCCGACCAGCAGCAAGCCGTCGGCGCCGTTCATCACCTCCACCCTGCAGCAGGCCGCGAGTAACCGCCTGGGCTTCGGTGTGAAGAAAACCATGATGATGGCCCAGCGTTTGTACGAAGCCGGCTACATCACCTATATGCGTACCGACTCCACCAACCTCTCGGTTGATGCCGTGGCGATGGCGCGTACCTATATTGAAGGCGAGTTCGGCAAGAAGTACCTGCCGGAAACCCCGAACGTCTACAGCAGCAAGGAAGGCGCACAAGAGGCTCACGAAGCGATTCGTCCGTCCGACGCCAATACCGAGCCAAGCAAGCTGTCGGGCATGGAGCGTGACGCTGAGCGCCTCTATGAGCTCATCTGGCGCCAGTTCCTCGCTTGCCAGATGCTGCCGGCGCAATACCTGTCGACCACGGTCACTGTGGGTGCAGGCGACTTCGAGCTGCGCGCCAAGGGCCGCATCCTGAAGTTCGACGGTTATACCCGCGTCATGCCGCAAATCGCCAAGCCGGGCGATGACGACGTACTGCCGGACATGGCCCAGGGCGACGCGATGAAGCTGATCAAGCTTGATCCGACCCAGCACTTCACCAAGCCGCCGGCGCGTTACTCGGAAGCCAGTCTGGTAAAAGAAATGGAAAAACGCGGCATCGGTCGTCCTTCGACCTATGCGGCGATCATTTCGACCATCCAGGACCGTGGCTACGTGGCGCTGCACAACCGTCGTTTCTACTCGGAAAAGATGGGTGACATCGTCACCGAGCGACTGTCCGAGAGCTTCTCCCATTTGATGGACTACGGCTTCACCGCCGGCATGGAAGAGCATCTCGATGACGTGGCCCAGGGCGAGCGCGACTGGAAAAACGTGCTCGACGAGTTCTACGGCGACTTCAAGAAGAAACTCGAAGTAGCCGAAAGCCCGGAAAACGGCATGCGTGCCAACCAGCCGGTCATGACAGACATTCCGTGCACCACCTGCGGCCGGCCGATGCAGATCCGTACCGCGTCGACCGGTGTGTTCCTCGGTTGCTCGGGCTACAGCCTGCCGCCGAAAGAGCGCTGCAAGGCTACCGTCAACCTGGTGCCGGGCGACGAAATCGCTGCGGACGACGAGGGTGAGTCGGAGTCGCTGGTGTTGCGTGGCAAGCATCGCTGCCCGATCTGCAGCACGGCGATGGACGCCTACCTGCTCGATGAAAAGCGCAAGCTGCACATCTGCGGTAACAACCCGGATTGCGATGGCTACGAAATCGAAGAGGGCACTTATCGCATCAAAGGCTATGAAGGTCCGAGCCTGGAGTGCGACAAGTGTGGCAGCGAGATGCAACTCAAGACCGGTCGATTCGGCAAGTTCTTCGGGTGCACCAACGCGACGTGCAAGAACACCCGCAAGCTGTTGAAGAGCGGTGATGCGGCGCCACCGAAGATGGACCCGGTGAAAATGCCTGAGCTGAAGTGCGAAAAGGTCAACGACACCTACATTCTGCGCGACGGTGCATCCGGTCTGTTCCTGGCGGCCAGCCAGTTCCCGAAAAACCGCGAGACCCGTGCTCCGCTGGTGATGGAGATCATCCCGCACAAGGATGAGATCGATCCGAAGTATCACTTCCTCTGCGAAGCGCCGAAGAAGGATCCGGATGGTCTGCCAGCGGTGATCCGTTACAGCCGCAAGACCAAGGAGCAGTACGTGCAGACCGAAGTCGACGGTAAGCCGACTGGCTGGAAGGCGTTCTACGACGGCGGCAAGTGGACAGTTGAAGACAAGCGTCCAGCTGCGAAAGCGTAAAGCTTCGCGGCAATGAAAAGGCCGCATGAGAACCCTCGGGTTTTCATGCGGCCTTTTTTTGTGCTCCTGCAAAAAAAAAGGGGGAGCTTGCGGTAATGCCAGTCAGTTAAGCAATTTCAGCCGCGACACCCTTTGTAGCAGCTGCCGAGCCTGCGAGGCGGCGTTCGGC
>NZ_AKJG01000057.1 GCF_000282455.1 Pseudomonas sp. GM74 | reverse complement strand
TGACCCCCCCAAAAAAAACCTGTGGGAGCGGGCTTGCTCGCGAAGGCGCCAGCACATTCAACATTGATGTGTCTGACACAGCGCTTTCGCGAGCAAGCCCGCTCCCACAGGTTCGTGGTCAACCCTGTTTTTTCAGGATTTGGCCCAACGTCTGCAAAGCCTCATCAATCCGCGGCGAATACGGCATGCCACAGCCTATGCGCACAAAGTGATCGAAGCGATTGGCATTGGAAAAGATATCCCCAGGCGAAATCTGGATACCGGCGTTCAACGCATCATGAAACAACGCCATGGACGAATGCCGGCGAGGCAGTTCCACCCATAACAGCGTGCCGCCCTGGGGGTTGGTCACGTGGGTGCCGAGGGGGAAGTAACGAATAATCGCCTCGCTCATCTGTTGACGTTGTTGGGTCAGGGTTTTCCTCAAACGCCGCAGGTAACGTTCGTAGGACGGTGTACGCATGAATTCGTTGGCCGCCAGTTGCGATAACGCCTCGCAACCCCGCGACTGTGCATGCTTGAGCATCTCCACGCGGTCGTGCCATTTGCCGGCGCTGATCCAGCCCAGGCGCATGCCCGGTGCCAGGGTTTTGTTCAGCGAGGCGCAATAAATCACGTTGTCGGTGCTATCCCAATGTTTGAGCGTGGACAGCGGCTGCTCGGTGTCCACCAGGTCGCCGTAGGTGTCGTCCTCGATCAGCACGGTGTTGTGCTCTGCACACAGTTTCACCAGCCGGGCCTTGTTGGCGTCGGGCATGATGCTGCCCAACGGGTTTTGCAGGTTGGGGATGACGATCAGCGCCTTGACCCGTTCGGGGCCTTGCAGCAGCCGTTGCAGGGCCTGCAGATTGAGCCCGGTATGGGCCGAGGCCGGGACTTCCAGCACGCGCAGGTTCAGGCTTTCGAGAATTTGTAGCAGACCGTAGAAGGTCGGGGACTCCACGGCCACGGTGTCGCCGGGGCAGGTGACCGCGCGCAAGGCCAGGTTGATCGCTTCGGTGGCGCCGTTGGTGATCACGATCCGCTCGGGGGCCAGGTGGGTCTTGCTGGCCAGTGCCCGCCGGGCCAGGATGCTGCGCAATGCACTGTTGCCGCAGGCGCCGCCCGCTGCGCCGATCAGGCGGGCGTCGTTGCGCAGGGCCTTGATCATGTTGTCTTGCAAGGTCTTCAGTGGGTAAAGCTCAGGCGCGCAATAGGCGCTGGCGAAGTTGACCTTGATCGTCGCGCGCTGGCTGGCCTTGAGCACCGCGCAGACCTGTTCATGAATGCCGACATACGCGCGGGTATCCAGCGCCGGCGCCAGGGCAATCGGGGCGGGCCTGGGCAGGGTGTCGGGCTGGCGAATGTAGTTGCCGGAGCGCGGCCGGGCTTCCAGCACACCGCAGTCTTCCAGTTCCCGGCACACCTGCACGGCGGTCGACAGGCTGACGGCGTGTTTTTCCATCATCAAGCGGATCGAGGGCAGGCGTTCACCGGTTTTCAGGGTGCCGCTGCGGATAGCGTCCAGGTAGTGGTTGGCCAGCTGGCGATACAAGGGGGGCGTGTTCATGACGACCTCGGCAGTTGCACCACTGAGGTCTGGGCTGGAAAGTGAGTTGACGCTCCCCGCAGGCGGACCCGTGGTGCTCATGGGTGAAGGGAAGTGGTGTTCTGCGTCGATACTGGAAGAGTAATCGCGGTTTTGCCCGAATCACGGGCAATAAAAAGCCCCGCTCTGATGGCGGGGCTGTTCAGTCAGTCGCTGAGGACTCTGTGGCGAGGGAGCTTGCTCCCGCTTGGGGGCGAAGCACCCACAAAAATCGGCAGGTGTTGTCAGATTGTTTGGGGCTGCTTTGCAGCCCAGCGCGAGCAAGCTCGCTCGCCACGGGCAGCCCTCTCACCACAGGAGGTATTACTGCGCGGCGATGCTGTAGCCGTCGAACGCGGTCTGCTGTTGCAGGGCGGTGATGATGTTCTTGCGGTTGACGGCCTGTTCGGCACCGCTGTTGTCCAGGAACGTCTCGCTTTCCAGTTCAGCTTCGTCGCCTTCGCCAACGAAGGTGAAACCGAGGAATTCCAGGGCTTCACGGTCGACGTTCAGGCGCGAGCGCGGGGTGCGCAACGGCAGGGTGACGCTCATGCCATCCTTGCTGATGGTGAACACTTCGACTTCTTTCTTTGCCTTGGCGGCTTTGCCCTTGCCGCCGCTCGGGTTGCTGATGGCCTGGTGGGTCTGGTTCAGTACTTTCAGGGCCAGGCCGTAGACGATTTCCTGGAACGCCGGGTCGTCCTTGAAGCTGGACAGGATGCGGCTGATCGGGAATTTGCTGCTCAGGTCTTCGAGGGCGGCGATGTCGGCGGCCTCGGCGTCCTTGAGTTGCTTGAGCTGGCCCATCAGTTCGTAGGCTTTGTCATCGTCGAAGCTGTCGTGGGCCTGGCGGATCGCGGCACGCAGTTCGCGGATCTGGTCGCTTTCGCGGGTGGACTGGAAAGCGTCCAGCACCATCTCGCTGATGGTTTTTGCCTGGGGTACGTGTTGTGAAAGATTGATGGAGTTTTCGTATTCCGCTTTGGACGACAAGGTGACTACGGTTTCAGCGGTGTTGGAATCGGACATTGAAATTTCACTACTTCTATAACTTGAATAGGGGCGAGAAAGCCCGGCGGCTTTTTCAGGTCGCCTAATCTATTGGACCGGGGCGGCGTTGTCACGGCCCAATAGACGAAGCCCCTGTAGGAGCTGCCGCAGGCTGCGATCTTTTGATCTTGAAAAATCAGGATCAAAAGATCGCAGCCTGCGGCAGCTCCTACAGGGGCGCGTATTCAGTTACGGATGCAGCAGTTTCTGCGCCCGTTTATCCGCCAGATGCTGAACCACTAGCCGTCCGATCAACACCAGCAACGTCAGCGAGATCAGCAACACCGAAATCGCCGCGACGCTCGGGTCGACGTTATCGCGCAAGCCGCTCCAGATGCGCTTGGGCAGGGTGTCGACGTTGACGCTGGTGATGAACAGCGTGACCGCCACTTCTTCCCAGGACAGGGCGAAACCCAACAGCGCGGTGGAGGCCAGACCCAACTTCAGGTTCGGCAGGATCACCATGAACGTGGTCTGCATCAGGCTGGCGCCAAGGTTGCGCGAGGCCAGTTCGATGCGCCGGTCGATCTGGCTGAGGGCCACCAGCATGGTCACTACGCCGTATGGCACCACCATGATCACGTGGGCAATCACCACGCCGGTCAGGGTGTCGTAGCCCATGCCCGGCGCGAAGCGACCGAGCTTGGTTTCCATGAAGTACAGCACCAGCGCGGAGATCACCGGCGGGATCGCCATCGGCAACAGCACCAGGCCGATCAGGGCCGTGGCCCATTTGGAGCGCATGTACCAGATACCGAGGCTGAAACCGGCGGCCAGCAAGGTGGCGATGACGCTGGTGGCGAAGGCGATGGTCAGGCTCTGGCTGATGGCGTGGAACCAGTCCGGGTTGCTCACCAGCGCTTCGTAGTGGCGCAGCGACCAGTTGCCTTCGGGCATCGACAGGAAGCGTTTGCTGGTGAACGACACCGGAATGACCGTCAGCAGCGGGAACAGCATGAAGGCCATGGCGACCACGGCCAGCAATCGGGTACTCAGGCTTGTGCGATGGGTATTCATAGTGATCTCAGCCTACCAGTCGGTTCACTCGGGTCATTTTCAACAGCACCCAGATCAGCGCGCTGACCAGGGCCAGCAACACCACGCTCAGTGCCGCGCCCAGGCCCCAGTTGCTGGTCTGGAACATTTGCAGGAACACATACTCGGCAATCATCACCGTCTGCCCGCCACCCAACAGCACCGGGGTGATGAAGAAGCCCAGGCAAAACACGAAGACCATGATGAACGCGCCCAGAATGCCCGGCAGGGTCTGCGGCAGCAGCACTTGCCAGAAGGTGCGCAAGGCACCGGCCCCCAGGCCGCGCGAGGCCATGAGCACACGTTGGTCGAGTTGACGCATGGTCGACAGCAGCGGGAACACCGCGTACGGGATCATCACGTGGAGCATGCCGATGACCACGCCGATTTCATTGCGGCTCAGTTGCAGCGGTTGATCGATCAGGCCCATGCCCATCAAACCGTTATTGAGCACGCCGTTGCTGCGCAGGGCGATCAACCAGCCAAAGGCCCGTACCAGCACGGAAATCCAGAACGGGATGAAGATGCAGATCTCCACCACGCGCTGCCAGAACGGCGGGCTGAACACCCAGCAGTACGCCAGCAGGTAACCGATCATCAGGGCCAGGCCACTGACGGTCAGACACAGGCGCAACGTGCGCCAGAGCATTTCCTGGATCGCAGGGTCCGTGGCGATGCGCTGGTACTGCTCGATGCCCGGAGTGGGCAGCGAGAAGCTCCAGCCGATCACGCCGAGAAACGGCAGCACGTAGAAGACCAACAGCAACACCGGCAGCGGGAACAGCAGCAGGCCGCGCTCCAGGCCCGGCGAACTGAAGCGGGGCTTGGGGGTGGTCAGGGTCGAGGTCAGGGTGGTGGTCATGGTCACAGGCTCACTTGGACAGGCGCGTCAGATACTCTTCCAGGGCTTTGGAGTAGTTGTCGGCGTACCACTGGGCGTTGAGAGCGATCTGCTTTTTCAGGTTTTCTTCAGAGGCGCAGTTGGCTTCCAGTTGCTTGGCCGACATCAGCTTCTCCGTGGCGCTGTTGGAAGGCCCGTTGCCCAGCAGTTCGAACAGCTTGAGCTGGCCTTCAGGCTGCAAGGCTTGCTGGATGAACTGCATGGTCGGTTGAGTGCCACCGGGGTTGCCGTTCAATACCGCCCAACTGCTGGAGTTGATGAAGCCGTTGTCGAAGCTCCAGCGCACGCGGTTGTCGGTGTCTTCGCTGAGCAGCTTGGCGCGGGTGTGCCAGATCGCACCCACCGACACCTCGCCGTCGACCATCAGATGCTGGCTCTCGGCACCCGAACTCCAGAACGACAGGACGTGAGGCTTGATCTCGTCGATCTTCTTCATCGCCCGTGGCACGTCCAGCGGGTACAGCTGGTCAGCCGGAACGCCGTCGGCCAGCAACGCCGCTTCGAGCATGCCGTTCATCCACTTGTACAGCGTGCGCTTGCCGGGGAATTTCTTCACGTCCCAGAAATCGGCCCAGGTCTTGGGCCCGTTTTCACCGAATTTTTCGCTGTCCCAGGCCATCACGTAGCTGAACTGGTAGCTGGCGATGCCGAAATCGGAGGAGAGCGCCGGGGCCACCTGATCGCGCTTGATGGTGTTGTAGTCCAGTGGCTGCAGGATCTTTTCCCGGCCAAGCACGATGGCGCTGTAGCTCTCGACGTCGACCACGTCCCAGCTCGGTTGGCCGCTGGCCAGCTGCGAACGGATTGCCCCTTCGGTCGGGCCGGCGCCGTCGATGCGCACCTGGATGCCGGTGTTCTTGGTAAAGGTGTCGGTCCATGCCGAACGGAATGCGTTCAGGGCGTCGCCGCCCCAGTTGACCACCACCAGCGGCTTGTCCGCCGACCAGCTGATGCCGCTGCGCAGCGCCAATGGCACCGCAGCCAGCAGGCCCATGGCCTGAATGAAGGTGCGACGGTTGATCTGACCGTCACGGGCCTTTTCGATAAGCACTTCGATGCAGTCTTGTTGGTGATCCTGGCGCATGGGCAAGTCCTCAGTTGGCGGGTGTCTGCGTGGACACCGGCCTTTTTGTTGTCATTGGAAGAGAGCTTTGTGACGCAGTTTTTTGCGGTTCAGGCCTGTAGCAGAAAGCTTTGCTGCACCGGCCAGCTCAGCCACACCGGCGCACCGCTGGCCATCGACGCGCCCGGGTGATTGCCGGGGACGGACAGGTTGATCGGCACCGTATCGCCGCCGACCTTGAGTGCCAGATGGGTACTGGAGCCTTGATAGACCTTGTCGGTGAGTTGTGCGGGCATCACGTTGTAGCCGTCCCGGGTCGGGCACTCGCTGTGCAGTTCCATGTGCTCGGGGCGCACGGCCAGCACGATCGGTGCCGCACTCAGTGCGTTCGGCGCCTGGGCGTGCAATACGCTGGTGCCGCAGCGACCGCTGGCGATCTGGCCGTTGCGGGTCAGGTTGTCCAGCGGGAACAGGTTCATCTTGCCCAGGAACTCGGCGACGAAACGACTCTCGGGGCGGTTGTAGATGTTTTCCGGGGTGTCGACCTGAGTCAGCTTGCCGTGGTTGAAGATCGCGATGCGCGATGACAGTGCCAACGCTTCGTTCTGGTCGTGGGTGACGAACACGAAACTGGTGCCGACCTGACGGTGGATGCGTTGCAATTCGGTTTGCAGCTGTTCGCGCAGGTTTTTGTCCAGCGCCGACAGCGGCTCGTCGAGCAACAGCAGTTCCGGCTCGAACACCAGCGCCCGGGCAATCGCCACGCGCTGCTGCTGGCCGCCGGACATCTCGGCGGGCTTCTTGTGCATGTGCGCACCGAGGCCGACCACTTCAAGGATGTGCTTGACCCGGCGGTTGCGTTCTTCGGCCGGGACTTTACGGATGCGCAGCGGGTAGGCGACGTTGTCGGCCACACTCATGTGCGGGAACAGCGCATAACCCTGGAACACCATGCCGTAGTTCCGCTTCTCGGCGCTGCGCTTGATGATGTCGACACCTTGTTCCATCAGCTTGCCCGAGGTCGGGCTGAGGAAACCGGCCAGAATCATCAGCAAGGTGGTCTTGCCCGATCCGGACGGACCCAGGAGGGTAAGAAATTCGCCTTGGCGAACGTCGAGATCGACGTTATCCAGCGCCGCGAAACGGCCGTAATACTGGCTGATACCTTGAGCGCTGAGCTGAATCGCTGAACGGCTGGACACAATGAGGTTCCTCTTTTTATTGCCCATATGACGTACGAGGACGGATGTGAATCCGAAATGGGCTTTGGGCTCATTATTGTTAAAAGTATCGCTACATCAATGGAATTATTTTGCTCGTATTGGTTAGTTTTTTTACCCAATTTCCCCTGATCAAAAACACCCCTGTAGCAGCTGGCGAAGCCTGCGTTCGGCTGCGCAGCAGTCGCAAGGCTTGAATGCGCGGTCTTGAAGTAGAACTGCGTTGTTAGAATCAACGACTGCTGCGCAGCCGAACGCAGGCTTCGCCAGCTGCTACATACGTGTGCATTTCAGAGGGTGTCCTGCCAGGTCTGGCGGGACGATTGCAGCTGCGTCTTGACCCAGTTGCTGAAGGCCTGGACCACCGCGCGGTCCGCCTTTTGCGGGTCGGTGGCCAGGTAATAACCACGGTGCAGATCGATGCTGATGTCGAACGGCCGCACCAGCAAACCCTTGGACAAGGCATCGCCGCTGATCAGGTTGTCGCCGATGGCGATGCCCTGGCCGGCAATGCAGGCGGACTGTGCGCAGTGCGCATCGGAGAACAGGATGCCGCTCAGCGCGTTGACCCCCGAAGCACCGGCGGCGGTCAGCCAGATGCGCCAGTCCGAGTAGTCGGTCATGTGCAGCAAGGGGTAAGTGCTGAGCTCCTGTGGGTTTTTCAGTCCGCCCAGCGCGTTGATCAGACGTGGACTGCACACCGGGAAGAAGCGCAGAGCCACAATCTCTTCAACATTCATTTCCGGCCAGTCGCCAATCCCGTAGGCGATGAACAGATCGACGTTGGGGTTGTTGGTGTCGTCCGGCGTGCGCGGGGAAATCAGCTGCAACTGCACTTGCGGGTACTGCCGCAAAAAAGCACCGATGTGGTGGCACAACCAATAAGTGGCGAACCCCGGCGCACAACTGACGCACAGCCGGCCGGAGACTTCCTGATCGTCGATCAACTGCCCGGCATCGAGCAGGTTCAACAGGATTCCGTGCACCTCCCGTGCATAACGCTCGCCCTGGTACGTCAGGCCAATGCCACGGCCAATACGTTCGGTCAGGGCGAAGCCGACACATTCCTCCAGCTTGCTGATCTGGTGGCTGATGGCGCTGCGGGTCAGGTTCAGCTCACGGGCCGCTACAGAGACGCTGCCGAGGCGGGCAACTGCATCAAGGGCGCGCAGGGCAGTCATTGAAGGAAATCGCATAAATCATCCCGTTCAAAGGTGGAAGAAAGGCCTGCAGACACCGGTCACCGGTGGCTTCCCATATGGTGAGGTAAATCGAACAGTCAGGCCAAAAAAAATCGATTGTTGTGCCGGTTGATTCAACAATACTAGCGCTAATTGTCATCGGCCGGTCAGGCCCGCCCTCAAACCGGGGGCTGCCCGCGACCTTTCCTGCTGACTGGAACAACAACAGTTTTTTCAGGTTCCCGACCCGCCTGGCGCCCGGTGGACCTTTCAATCTCCTGAACTCAAAGGTGGCTTACATGGCTGAGTCCGATAACTTTTCCTCTACCCATTCCGTGCAGGGGACCTATGCCGACCTGATCCTCGCCAACGGGCGTATCTACACCCAGGATCCCGCTAATCCATGGGCCGAGGCCGTGGCCATCCGCGACGGCAAGTTGATCGGTGTCGCCAGCCTCGGCCAGATCGAGATGTACAAGGGCCCGAACACTCGCGTGCATGACCTGCAAGGCGCGTTCTGCATGCCCGGCCTGCATGACATGCACACCCACCCCGACCTCGCACTGGCGCCGCGCTACAGCGACGACCTCGACGTCGGCATCGAAGACCCGACCCCGGAACAACTGCGCGAAAGCATCCTCGCCTACGCCGACAGCCATCCCGGCGACGGCTGGATCTACGGCCAATACTGGGTGCGCTACACCTTCCGCGAGGCGGGTTTAACGCCGGGCCGCGAGTGGCTCGACAGCGTGATGCCGGACCGCCCGGTGGCGCTGCTCGACCGTATGTGGGGCACCATGATGGTCAACTCCAAGGCCTTGGAACTGGCCGGCATCGACCGTCACACGGCCGACCCGCGCAACGGCTATTTCGAGCGTGACGAACTGTCCGGCGAACCCACCGGCCTGATGATCGACGGTGCCTACGCGATGATCCACGCCGCCATGCCACCGACGCCGGTCAGCGTGCTGCGCCGCGCCTATCGCGATGGCGTGCATTTCCAGAGCTCGCGCGGCGTCACGGCGAGTAAATACGTACACGTCTGCGAACAGCGTTTGCAGGCCCTCAAGGAACTGGACGACAGCGGCGAACTGACGGTGCGCATCGAAGCGGCGATCAGTTGGCAGGACGACATCTTCCCTGTGCGTCGTCGCTGGGAGCTGCTGGCCGGCGAACGTCACTACTACCGCAGCGCGCGCCTGAGTGCCAACGCGGTGAAGTTCCATTTCGACGGCACGGTCGAGCCGAAGTCCTCGTACCTGCTGACGCCATGGCCGCAGGAATCGAGCTGGCGCGGCAAGCTCAACCTGACCCCGGAACACATCACTGACATGGTGGTGGACATGGATCGCAAGGGCATCCGCGTGATCGCCCACTGCACCGGTGACGGCGCGTCCGACGTGTTCCTCGATGCCGTGGCCGAGGCCCGTCGTCGCAACGGTTTCAGCGGTGTACGCCACCAGTGTGCCCACAGCACCTTGCTGCACCCCGGCAACCTGCCGCGCTTCAAGGAACTGAATGTCATCGCCGAATTTTCCCCGGCCGCCTGGTACCCGACGCCGTTCGCCAGCGGCGCGCGTTCCGGCTACGGTCAGGAGCGACTCAAGCGTATCTACGATTTCAAAGGCGTGCTCGCCGCAGGCGGCACCGCGGTGATGGGCACCGACTGGCCGGTGGCGTCCATCGACCCGTGGCTGGCGCTGGAAACCATGATCACCCGGCAAAACCCGTGGAACGACGACCCGGCCTGCTTCGGCGACCCGATCAGCCTCGAACAGGCGCTGACCGTGATCACCAGCAACGGCGCCGTGGCCATGGGCCTGGAACACAGCACCGGCAGCCTGCAAGTGGGCAAGGCGGCGGACCTGATCGTCATTGACCGCGACCTGTTCGCCAAGCCGGCGCGCAACTACATCCACAAGACCCAGGTGCTGCTGACCTTCGTTGAAGGGCAACTGGTCTACGACCGCCATTCGACGCTCGAAACAGTCGGCCTCAAGGCGGTGTGGCAGGGCGAACCACCGGTGCTGGAGGGCAAGGCAGAATGACTTCCCCACGCATCGCCGTGACCGTGGTGTCGGGGTTTCTCGGCGCCGGTAAAACCACACTACTCAACCGCATGGTGCGCCGTGCCGAAGGCAGTCGGCTGGCGGTGATCGTCAACGATTTCGGCGAGCTGAACATCGATGCGGCCATCGTTTCCGAAGTCACCGACGCGGTGTACAGCCTGCAAAACGGCTGCATCTGCTGCACCGTGCAGGAAGACCTGCTGGCGCAGCTCGGCAGCCTGGCGCAGCTTGAACCAAGGTTGGAACGCATCGTCATCGAGTGCAGCGGTGTGTCCGACCCGCAGCGCATCGTGCAGACCCTGGCCTACCCGCAACTGCGCAGCCAGATGCAACTGGACATGGTCATCACCGTGGTCGACGCCACCCGTCATCTGCAACTCGACGGTGAGTACGCGCGCCTGGCTCGGGCGCAGGTGGCCGCTGCCGACTTGCTGTTGCTGAACAAGACCGACCTGGTCGACGAATCACAGCTGCAGGCGCTGCGCGATGCCTTGGGCGCCAGGACTCGCGTGCATGAAAGTGTGCAGGCCGAACTGCCCGATGCGCTGTGGCTGGATATCGACCTGGACCTTGAGCCCCGGGCGCTGAAACCGCTGACGCGGGTTTCCGACGGCGATCATGGCGAGATGTTCAGCAGCTGGTTGTGGCAGAGCAACGTAGCCCTCGACGCCGAATGCTTGCGCGGCTGGTTGAAGGCACTGCCCAGCGATGTATTCCGGGTCAAAGGCTTGGTGCTGCTGACGCCGGGCAGCACGGCGCACTGGCTGCAACATGTCGGCACGCGCAGTCAGTTTCTGCCGGCACTGGATGATGCCCAGGCCGGCGCCACACGCCTGGTGTTCATCGCTCGCCGCGGCTTCAATGGCTGGGAGGCATTGGGACAAGGGCTGGAAGATTGCACCGTGAAAGACTGCACCGTGAAAGAGAGCACCGTGGCATGACATCGACAGAACAACGTCTGCGTGAAGAACTGGCGGCCTGCTACCGCTTGATTGCGCACTATCGCATGACCGACCTGATCTTCACCCACATCTCGGTGCGCATTCCGGGGCCGGAGCATCACTTTCTGATCAACCCTTACGGGCTGATGTTCGATGAGATCACTGCGTCCAACCTGGTGAAGATCGACCTCGATGGCCACGCCGTCGAGCCATCGCCGTATCCGGTCAACCCGGCCGGTTTCGTGATTCACAGCGCGATCCACGGTGCTCGCGAAGATGCGCAATGTGTGCTGCACACCCACACCAAATCCGGGTGCGCGGTGGCGGCGTTGAAGTGCGGGTTGTTGCCGGTGAACCAGATTTCCATGGAGTTTTACGGCCGCGTCGCTTATCACGATTACGAAGGCGTAGCGCTGGACTTGAGTGAGCAACAACGGCTGGTGGCGGACATGGGTGACAAGCCGGTGCTGATGCTGCGCAACCATGGTTTGCTGACGGTGGGCGAGACGGTAGGGCAGGCGTTTATGCGCATGTATTACCTGGAAAAAGCCTGTGAAATCCAGTTGGCCGCGCAAGCCGCCGGTGAAGTTGTTCTGCCGTCCCACGAGGTCTGCGCGCATACCGAACGGCAGTTCAATGATTCGGGGCGGCCGTTGGAGGAGGGGGAGTTGAATGATCCGGATGCCATGCAACTGGCGTGGGCGGCGTTGTTGCGAATGCTGGAGCGCATTGCACCGGACTATCGGGACTGATCGAAGTTTTCGGTTGTTCTGGCTGGCCTCATCGCTGGCAAGCCAGCTCCCACAGGGTTAGTGGGTGTACGCAAAAATCTGTGAGCACCCGAAAACATTGTGGGAGCTGGCTTGCCAGCGATGGGGCCCGGTCAGGCACCGCAACTTTTCAAGCCTGCCTCGGCGTATTCAGGTTCATCGATCGCACCGCCAGCGCCGACGCTGTCTCTTCATCGATCGGCAACGAAAACCGGAATGTCGCCCCGCGCCCCGGCACATCGATCAACTGAATCTCGCGCCCGTGCAATTGCAGGATGCGATGCACGATCCGCAGTCCCAACCCGCCATCACGCCGTGCGCCGCCAATGTTGAACGGCCGCAGGAACAACCCTTCGCGCAGTTCCGGGGCGATGCCGGGGCCGGTATCGCTGACCGTGACTTCGATGAATGAGCCTTGCGGACGCAGGCCCAGTTCGACCTCGCCACCGGCCGGAGTATGGCGCAGGGCATTGTCGAACAGGTTGGTCAGCACCCGCTCGATCAACCCTAGATCCGCGCAGGCCGCCGAGGCATTTGGCGCGAAGGTGGCCTTGAGTTCGACTTTGCGCGCTTCGGCGGTGAGTTCGAATTTCTGGAAGATGTCCTGGGCCAGGTCGGTCAGGGAAAAGCGTTCCAGCACCGGCTGCACAAAACCATGTTCCAGCCGCACCAGTTCCAGCAGCGACTGCGCCAGACCGCCGACCTTGCGGCTCTGGTCCAGGGCGATGCCCAGGTAGCGACGGCGGTCGGCAGGGGACAGCGTGGCGTCCTTGAGCGACAGGGTTTCCAGATAACCGTGCAACGAGGCCAGCGGCGTGCGCAAGTCGTGGGAGATGTTCGCCACCAGTTCGCGGCGCTCCTGATCCTGACGGGTCAATGAGCGCCATTGCTCGCCCAGGCGTGCCTGCATCTGCCGGAATGCCGCATCGAGCACGGCGATCTCATCGTGACTGGCGGCTTTTTCCACCGCGACGGGCAGGGCCGGTGTGACCGGCACGCCATCGATGTCGAACTGGCTGACGGTTTCGGTCAAGCGGCGCAACGGCCGGGTGATCAGGGCAAACGCCGTCAGACCGGCAATCAGGCACAACAGGGCTACCAGTCCGATGGACAACAGCGCTGTATTGAGCGCCGCACTGGTCGCGCCGCGTTCGGCCAGGCGGTCGTGGTCCTCGCCGAGCAATACCACGTAGAGATAACCGGCCGGCTTGCCGTCGACCTTCAGCGGTGCAGCGCTGAACACCTTGCGTGCATCGACGCTGCGCGGGTCGTCGCCGAGAATCGGCAGGGCATCGCCCCGCAACAGGCGCTGGACCGGCGCCAGGTCGATCCGTTCGCGACGGATCCGGCCCTCGGGCGCGGCGCTGCCGACAATCTTGCCCGCGGTGTCGAGCAGATACACCTCGACGCTCGGGTTGACCTGCATCAGTTTGCTGAACAGGTCACGCACGGCATTGGGCATCAGGCCCTGGGTGTCCATCAGCACCGTGTCACTGGCGATGTGCTGCGCCAGGTCCCGGGACAAGCCTTGCACCACTTCCTGCTCGTGCATCTGGTTGGAGCGCACCTGCATCCATGCCGAGGTGCCGCAGCACACCAGCAGCAGCACGGCGAACACCAGGGACAGGCGTTGCGTCAGGGTCAGCCTCATGGCTGCGGCTCCTCGCCTGTGGCGAATTTGTAGCCACGCCCCCAGACCGTGAGGATGCGCACCGGTTGCGCCGGGTCGGCCTCGATCTTGGCGCGCAGGCGGTTGATGTGGGTGTTGACCGTGTGCTCGTAACCTTCGTGACTGTAGCCCCACACGGCGTTGAGCAGGTCCATGCGCGAAAACACCTTGCCGGGCTGGCGGGCGAAGAAGTACAGCAAGTCGAACTCCCGGGGCGTGAGGTCCAGACGCCGGCCGTCGAGGGAGACCTCACGGGTGATCGGGTCGATGGCCAGGCCGTCGGTGAGCAGGCTGCCGGCGTCCATCTTCAGGTTGCGCGCCATGGCATCGACCCGGCGCAGCAACGCCTTGACCCGGGCCACCAGTTCGAGCATGGAAAACGGCTTGGCCAGATAGTCGTCGGCACCCAGTTCGAGGCCGAGAATCCGGTGCACTTCGCTGGAGCGCGCGCTGGTAATGATGATCGGCGTGTAGCGGGCCATGGCGCGGGCGCGGCGGCAGATTTCCAGGCCGTCGACACCGGGCAGCATCAGGTCGAGAACCAGTGCGTCCCAGTTGCCTTGCTGCAGCAGGCGCATGCCCTCATCGCCATCGGCGCTGTGTACCACCTCGAACTGCTCATCGCGAAGATGCAGGCAGATCAGGTCGGCGATATGCATATCGTCCTCGACCACGAGGACGCGTTTGGTCTGTTCCATCCAGCTCAATCCTTCGGTGCAATGGGCGCATGCCATTCGGCTTATGTTCAAAAAAACCTGGGGGAGCGGGCTTGCTCGCGAAAGCCTCAGGTCAGCCAGTATCACCATCGACTGACACTCCGCCTTCGCGAGCAAGCCCGCTCCCACAGGAATAGCAGTGTTCAAGGTTGGCGTTATTCATTGTGCGGGTTTTTTAGCGCCCGAGTTATCACGAATTGTTTAACTTCCCGTGAGGATTTGGCGATCACCCAAAGCCTAGGCTGTGTTCCATGAAGCACCCCTGGATTTTTGGAGGCGAGCATGTTTTCACGACGGCAATTTCTTGTAGCGAGCGGCGGGCTAGGGGTGACAGCCCTGGCGATCGGCCTGTTGCCGAAGTTTTCCACAGGCACTGCATTGATCAGCGAGGTCAGCGCAGAGGAGGCATTCGAAGTGACCCACAGTGACAAAGAATGGCACGCCATCCTCAGTGACGAGCAGTACGACATCCTGCGCGAAGAGGGCACCGAACGGGCCTACAGCAGCCCGCTGAACAACGAGCACCGCGATGGCACCTTCGTCTGTGCCGGATGCGAGTTGCCGCTGTTTTCCTCGGCGACAAAGTTCGACAGCCGCACCGGTTGGCCGAGTTTCTGGGCACCCCTGGACAAGGCTGTGGCAACCCGCCAGGACCGAGCGTTCGGCATGGTCCGTGAAGAGGTTCATTGCCGGCGCTGCGGCGGGCATCTGGGCCATGTCTTCGATGACGGCCCGAAACCCACCGGCCTGCGCTACTGCATGAACGGCCTGGCGATGAAATTCGTGCCCAAGACGGTGTGATTCCCCTCCACTCACTTTTTGCAGGTAATCGCCATGTGGCTGCTGGTCCTCGCTTATCTCGGTGGTGTGCTGACGATTGTCAGCCCGTGCATTCTGCCGGTGTTGCCGTTTGTCTTCGCCCGCACCGGGCAACCTTTCGTCAAAAGCGGACTACCGCTGCTGGTGGGCATGGCGCTGACCTTCGCACTGGTCGCCACGTTGGCGGCGGTGGGCGGTGGCTGGGTGGTGCAGCTCAACCAGTACGGGCGCTGGCTGGCGCTGGTGTTCGTGGCGCTGTTCGGATTGACATTGTTGCTGCCGCAACTGGCCGAGCGCCTGACCCGGCCACTGGTAGCGGCGGGCAGTCGTTTGTCCGAGGTGGCTGGCGCCGATGCGCGGCCACGTCCTGGTGCTTCGTTCCTGATCGGCGTGGCCACCGGCCTGTTGTGGGCGCCCTGCGCCGGGCCGATCCTCGGTTTGCTTCTGACCGGTGCGGCGCTGCAAGGCGCCAGCATTCAAACCACCCTTTTGCTGCTGGCGTATGCCGCCGGTGCCGCCACGTCCCTCGCGCTGGCCTTGTTGCTGGGCGGCAAAGTCTTCACCGCGATGAAGCGCTCCATTGGCGCGGGCGAATGGCTGCGTCGCGGCCTGGGCGCGGCGATGCTGGCCGGTGTGGCGGCGATTGCCCTGGGCCTGGACACGGGAGTTCTGGCAAGGCTCTCCACGGCGTCGACCGGTGGTATCGAGCAAGCGCTGGTGGAAAAGCTGAGCGGTAAGTCACCGCGTAACAGCGGCGCGATGATGGCGCAAAACACGAGCGCCGGGGGCGCGGCGCAAGTGGCCGAGAAATCCCCGGGCACCTTGCCGGTTGAAGGCAACCTGCCGCCACTGGATGGCGCCGTGCAATGGCTCAACTCGCCACCCCTCGATGCCCAGGCCTTGAAGGGCAAGGTCGTGCTGGTGGATTTCTGGACCTACTCCTGCATCAACTGCCTGCGTTCGCTGCCCTATGTGAAAGCCTGGGCCGAAAAATATCGCGATCAGGGTCTGGTGGTGATCGGCGTGCATGCGCCGGAGTTTGCCTTCGAGCGCGACGTCGGCAACGTCACCAAGGCCATGAAAGACCTGGGCATCAACTACCCGGTGGCCATCGATAACGAGTTCAAGATCTGGCGCGCCTTCAACAACGAGTACTGGCCGGCGCATTACTTTGCCGACACCCAGGGACGCATTCGTTATCACCACTTCGGCGAAGGCGCGTACGCCGAGTCGGAGCGGGTCATCCAGCAACTGCTGCGTGAGGCCGGTGCCGCCAAAGTCTCGGACGGGCTGATCAATGCCAAGGCCGACGGCGTGCAAATGGCCCCGGACAGCAACGAAGTGCAGTCGCCGGAAACCTATGTCGGCTACCAGCGCGCGGAACATTTCGTACCGGAAACCGCGCTGGTGCCGGACAAGGTCGCGGACTACAACCCGCCGGCGCAACTGGCCCTCAACGACTGGAGCCTGGGCGGCCAGTGGCATGTCGGCCCGGAGCGGGCCACCGCCAGCGCACCGGCCAGCCGCATCGTCTATCGCTTCCACGCCCGTGATTTGCATTTGGTGCTCGGCCCTGGCGCCGATGGCAAGCCGGTGCGCTTCAAGGTGCTGATCGACGGCAAGGCTCCCGGCGATGCCCACGGCATGGACGTGGCCCCCGATGGCAGCGGCACCGTGACGGACCAGCGCTTGTATCAACTGGTGCGCCAGAGCGGCGGCGTGACCGACCGGACCTTCAGCATCGAGTTTCTTGATCCGGGTGCGTCGGCTTACGCCTTCACCTTCGGCTGATTACTTTCCAACGCTTCAGGAGTTCGCCCCATGAAAACACTCATTACCTGGCGCCGTACCCTGCTGGGGCTGGCGGCTGCCGGCATCATCAGCCAATGCTCGGCCTTCTCCTTCGGTGGCGCTGAAGAGGGGGTCATCCTTCCACCGCCGGCCCTCGACGAAACCACCCAGGCCCGCAGCGAAACCGCGGTGTTCGCCGGTGGCTGCTTCTGGGGTGTTCAAGGGGTGTTCCAGCATGTCAAAGGCGTGAAGAACGCCGTCTCCGGCTACGCGGGCGGGGCGGCCGATACCGCGCAGTACGAGCGCGTCAGCAATGGCAATACCGGCCATGCGGAGTCGGTCGAAGTCACGTTCGATCCCGCTCAGGTCAGCTACGGCACCTTGCTGCAGATCTACTTTTCGGTGGCGCACAACCCGACCGAACTCAACCGTCAGGGGCCGGACAGCGGCACCCAGTATCGCTCGGCGATCTTTACCAAAAGTGCCGAGCAGCAGCGGGTCGCACAGGCCTACATCGCCCAGCTCGACGCCGCCCATGCCTTCGACAAGCCGATCGTGACCCGGCTTGAAACCTTCAACGGTTTCTACCCGGCGGAGGAAGAGCATCAGGATTTCCTGACCGAACATCCGACCTATCCGTACATCGTGATCAACGATTTGCCGAAGGTCGCGCAGTTGAAGCAGCTGTACCCGAATCGTTATCAGGAACAGCCGGTGCTGGTGAAGGCGGGGATGTAAATGGCGATCAGCGAATGCATGGCCTATTCGGCCGACGGGTGCTTGCCCCACCTCTGTACGGCGAATTCGACGAAGCGCCGCAGTTTCGGCAAACGGTGGCGATCCTGGGCATAGACCAGGTGCATCGGCCGACTGGGCGGGCAGTAATCGGGCATCAAGGCCAGCAGCTTTCCGTCCTTGAGGTCCTGCTCGACCAGGGCGTCGGGCATCATCACGATGCCCATGCCGGTGCGCGCCGCTTGATGCAGTCCCGCCGAACTGTTGATCAGCATCGGCCCGCTAACCCCCACGCTGACTTCGCCATCGGGACCGGCCAGGCGCCATTCCTTTTGCACCGATTGCCAGTCATCCCCGGCGGGATAGGCAAAAGACAGGCAGTCGTGCTGTCGCAGCTCTTCAGGCGTTTGCGGTGTGCCGCGCCGGGCCAGGTACTCCGGGGATGCGCACATGGTCAGGGTGTAGTCGATCAGCGGGCGGGCGATCAGGTTGGAGGGCTCAAGCGCGCCGAGGCGAAACGCTACATCGAGGCCGTTTTCCAGCAGATCCGGGCGCCGGTTGGTCAGTACCACGTCGAGTTTCACCCGCGGGTTTTGCCGGCTGAACTCACTCAATGCCGGCGCCAGGCGTTCGGTACCGAAGGTCAAGGGCGCGGTGATGCGCAAGATGCCGCTCGGTTCGTCCAGCGCCTGCTCGGCCAGACGCTCGGAGTCGGCCACCAACCCCAGCACTTCCAGGCAGCGCTGGTAATACGCGGCGCCGAACTCGGTCAGCCGCTGGCGTCGCGTCGTGCGATTGAGCAGGCGCACACCCAGCCGTTGCTCCAGGGCCTTGAGGTGGTTGCCGACCATGGTCGTGGACATATCGCACTGCAAAGCGGCGGCGGTCATGCTGCCGGTCTCCACCACTTTCACGTAGACGGTCATTGCCTGGAACAGATCCATTATCAAGCTCTGCTTTTAAATGATTGAAGTTTTACAGTGTTTATCCAGCTCTGGTGGCTAACCATACTGCAAAAACACCGACCCTTGCTGGAGCTTGATGTCATGACCGCCGCCTGCCTGATGAGCACTTACCAACCCTTGGCCCTGAGCTTCAACAAGGGCCTGGGCACTCGCCTGTGGGATCAGGCCGGTCGCGAATACCTGGATGCGGTCGCCGGTGTGGCGGTGACCAATGTCGGCCACTCCCACCCGAAAATCGTCGCCGCCATTACCGAACAGGCCGGGTTGCTGCTGCACACCTCGAACCTCTACAGCATCGACTGGCAACAACGGTTGGCGCAGAAACTGACGCGGCTGGCGGGTATGGATCGGGCGTTCTTCAACAACTCCGGGGCCGAAGCCAACGAAACCGCACTGAAAATCGCCCGGCTGCATGGCTGGCACAAGGGCATCGAGCAGCCGCTGGTGGTGGTCATGGAGAACGCGTTCCATGGCCGCACCCTCGGCACCTTGTCGGCCAGCGATGGCCCGGCGGTACGCCTGGGTTTCAACAAGCTGCCGGGGGATTTCGTCAAAGTGCCGTTCGGCGACCTCGACGCACTGGACAAGGTGCAACAGGCCTTTGGTTCGCGGATCGTGGCGGTGCTGATGGAGCCGATCCAGGGCGAAAGCGGCGTGCAACTGGCGCCACCGGGCTATCTCAAGGCCGTGCGCGAACTGTGCAACCGGCGCTCATGGCTGTTGATGCTCGATGAAATCCAGACCGGCATCGGCCGCACCGGCCAATGGTTTGCGTTCCAGCACGAAGGCATAGTCCCGGACGTCATGACCCTGGCCAAAGGCCTGGGCAACGGCGTGCCTATCGGCGCGTGCCTGGCCCGTGGCAAGGCAGCCGAACTCTTCACGCCGGGTAGCCACGGCAGCACCTTTGGCGGCAATCCGTTGGCCTGCCGGGTCGGATGCACCGTGCTGGATATTGTTGAAGAACAAGGGCTGCTGGAAAACGCCCGGCTTCAGGGGACGCGCCTGCTCGAAAGATTGCGTACAGAATTGGCGGGCAACCCGAACGTAATGGCGATCCGTGGCCAGGGGCTGATGATCGGCATCGAACTCAAGCAACCGATCCGCGACCTGAGCCTGATCGCCGCCCGGGATCACGGTTTGCTGATCAACGTCACACGGGGCAAAACCATTCGCCTTCTGCCGCCGCTGACGATTGATGAGCGGGAGGTGGAGATGATTGTCAGAGGGGTGAGTCTGGCGATTTCGCAAGTTCTCGATTGACTTGAGTAATCGTTCAGCATTGGCTTTGGAACTTAGTAGGTAAGCAGTTTCATCAAGCACGTCGACGCCAGCCGGCGTGTTCTTTTTCCTACTGCAATGACTCAGCAAGTATTGGATAAATCGCATGGTCTTCTCCGCATCTGGATAGATGTTCAGTATCCGTTTGCATTTCAAAAGACGTTTCCGCGAGTGTTGTAGTCCAAATCCGGTTTGAACGGGTCAGATGCAGTGGTTAACCTGTGTTTCGTATTACGCCGAAAAAATCCGTGATTTCAGCTCGATCCATCAACTGAATTTTTGCACCGGTAAACCCTTCGAACAAACGCTGATGTGCCGTAAACCCACTGGACCCTTGCCGCTGGCGATAACTGCCCGCCCACTCCAGCAAGGCGATCAGTAACAGATCCTGTTCGTCGCGCCCGGCCTCGCGTTGTCGAATGTTGGTCACGCAATCCTCGTCCCCGACGCTCAACCAGATCAGCGCAGTCGCCCGTGACAGGAGTTCGCTGACGATCCAGCCATACACGCCTTCGATCACCCAGCGCTCTTGTTTGGCCGCGATCCGCGCAATGGTCAACGCTTCGGCGCGGGGGCGGGGGATGCTGTGTTCGTCGGACAGCCAGTGAATCCGGTCGAGATCGGTCCATGGCTCACGCAATTGCTCGGCCAGCCGCTGCGCCAGCCAGCTTTTGCCGGAGCCGGAGTTGCCGATGATCAGAGTTCGGGTGAGGTTCATGAGAGACACCGATCAATAGTGGGGGCGAACCTGCTCGCGAAAGCGGTGCTTCAGTCAGCATTGATGCTGGATGTGTTGGTCTTATCGCGGGCAAGCCTACAGTTACACCAGAATCCACCGGCTTGTGTGCCTTGAGGTCCATGGTAACTTGCCGTGCGTCACTGCTCATCATTACTGTAAGCCCTTTTATAGTGTCAGTTTTTAGACATTGCCGTGATGTGGGAGTTTGTAGAGAGGGCGATCAGGTTGGCTCAGTTGTGAGTTGGGCTTACCTTTACTGTCGGGCTCAGGAAATCTATGTGATAGCCAGAAGAACCGTCCCCAATTGCTATATGAACTCCATTAATCCCTTCGTTTAATTGAGAGTTGATTTTGTAGTCAATGCTATTTGCGATTGTGTCGTTTACTCCAATAGCAAACTCAGTCAGCTTAAGACCTCTAGGCCCTGCTGCAAGATCCAATAGTTTTATGTGTTCATTGCCATTTATTTTTAGTGAGGTGATTGTATTGTCTTCAATGGCTAATAGTGCGCCTTCTTCAGATATGCGATCGCTCAACCATTTTAAAGAAATTTTTAAGCCTTCTGGTAATGTTGGGTTGGGTCTTCTAAGGACTGTAAGTATTCCGGATATCTTTAAAGTTCCACGAAATGAAAATGGGCTCGGTTCTTGTGGGTTCATGTGAGCATAATGAACTTCAAAAAACTCCACCACGGACTGAATGAAGTTGTTTTCTATGTCCTCTGTAATTAAAGCGTAAGGTTGGGCGTGAGGGGCTGTCGTTATTTGCGCGTCGGCGTTATTTCCGGTTAAGAAAAACGAGCTGTGTGAGTTTAGCATGTTTAGTATGCGTCTTTGTGTACTTAATGCTCGTTCAAAGTCGCTTATTAATAGTAGGTTTAAGCTATATAGTGCTGCTTCTAAAGTAGGTTCGAATACTTGTGTTGCACAAAAGATGCTTTTTTTGTGTTTGGTGTTTTTCGCAATATCAAATGTTTTTTTCGCTGCGTCATTAGTGAATGAAAAAATGATGCTGCTTTTTGGGAGTCTGTCGATGTCAGAGATGTTGATGGACTTGAATCCTAGCTTCGAGCACTCTTGGAGAAACTCTTCAGAGTCTGCAATTATAGAAGGCTCTTCTTGACAAAAAAGTGTTGATATCATCGTTTTGGATAACATTGGTGCCTCCTTGATTTTTCGATGGGCGGCAAGAGTGATCTTGACGCCCACCTTTATCATTTACTCTTCAGTATGAGCCCAAGCTAACGGCGCCCAGCCAAAGTTTTCCGGGCCGGAAGTTATGCGAGTAAGCTTTTCTTTAATGGCACTTTTCTTTTTCATTTGATCATCCTTTTTCATTTTGTTGGTTTTGTGCTCCCTGGTGGTCTTGAGGGGGCGAAATAATTAATACAGGTTTTTTTGATATGTTAAATAGGTGGTTTGAGGTTTTTTAGAATTAATGATGCTCGTTAGTCGTCCTGTAAGATGCTCTTGGTTATTTGTGTAAGTAGTGTCTGTAGTCCTCTTCCGAAAAAATAGCATTTCGCCGAATTTGGTTGTGATGGACGATCTGAAATCGTTAGGTTGGTCTATGAGGCTTCTTTTTAAGAGGAGCTCTACATTCAACCGTTAATAAGGGGCTGTTTAGTGCAGGAATCAAAGAAATATCTGACGGATACATCCGTACACCAAGCCTTGCTACTGGCTGATCTAACAGATCCCGCCGCACCCGATCACGCCATTCGATTATTACTGAAGGAGGTTCTTCAGGGATTAGCGGATAAAGGCTGGCCACAAGCGCAAGTGCAGACGGGCCCGAGAATTGTCTCTGCTGAAGAGAACTACGGATTGCTTGGTTATGACCCATCTGAGATTACGCTTGGTAGTGCACACACTCGATGGGTTGACGAGTGGTCTCTGTTACGGACGCAAACCACTAGCCAAATTCCATCTGCGCTTCAGAGAGCGGCCCAGCTACGACAACCGGGGCAGTCAATATTATTGGCTGCACCTGGCATCACTTTTCGTCGCGACAGCCGGGATCGTTGGCATTGTGCGGAACCGCATCAGATGGATATCTGGGTGCTCGGCGATCCTGATTTGTCGACGCATGAGCATTTGCTTTGCCTGGTCGGCGATATCCTCGAATCTGCTGTGCCTGATATGCCTTGGATCTACAGTGATAGTCCGCATCACTACACTGAGGGTGGGATCGAAGTAAATCTGTTGAATGACGGTGTCCCGGTAGAGGTTCTGGAGTGCGGTCGAATTGCCAAATCTTTGTTGGAGCGACTGAAGATCGATCCTTTGCGCCATGGAGGACTGGCGCTGGGAATGGGGTTGGATCGCTTGACTATGCTGCGAAAAGGCATCCCCGATATTCGTTTGCTGCGTGATCAGAACGAACGAGTACAGGCACAGATGCATGATCTGAATCCGTGGAGTGCCGTCTCTCGGTTGCCTTCGATTACTCGTGATATTTCGTTAGCGGTAACGCCGGGGCTAAGCGAGGAAGTGTTGACTGAAAGGATGTTGCAGGCGGCTGGTGATTGTTCAGATTGGATCGAGGAAATGCAAATCAAAGGGCGCTGGGAGTTCACAGAACTGCCTTCGCAGGCCATCGATCGCCTCGGATTGCTGCCGGGGCAGGAGAATGTGCTACTACGTGTTGTACTGCGTGATTGTTCGCGATCAATCACCACAGCTGAGGCGAATGCCTTGTATTCGAAAATTCAGGTGGCACTCCATGAAGGTGCGCCGGGGGCGGGTTACAGGATGGATTTTCCCAATATTTAACTGGCCTCTTCGCGAGCAGACCCACAGGATCTGGAAATAGCACAAGAAGTGCGTACGCCAGAAATCCAGTGTGTGCGAACCTGCTCGCGAAGGCGGTATGACAGTCACAATTGTAGAGGCTGACAGAAAGCCTTCGCGAGCAGGCGGGATCAGCACACCGTCGTTCCCACAGTTTTGTGGTGTTTTCTCTACCTCAATCATCGCCTTGCGGCGCAACCATCCTGGTCTTCGGTGCTCCGTTCGAGTTGTGCTGGTAGATCGTCTGCGGCTGCCCCAGCTCATTAAAGAACACCTGCCCGATCCCCGCCGAGTTCCACAGCCGCTCACCGGCTTCGGCGTGTTCGGGCACGTGGGGCACGATGCGCATGCGTCGACGTTTGGTCAGCCAGTTCAGCGGCGAACGTGGTGAGTACAGCCAGCGGTTGAGGCGGTCGAACCACTCGAGCAGGGTGGCCGGGAATTCGTTCTTGATGCCGCTGCTGGTGATCTGCCAGATGCGCGGCCCGGCCTTGCGGTGGCGGATCAGCACTTCGTAGACGAAGGAGTAATGCACGTCGCCCGACAGCACCACGTAGTTACCCGGTGTGCGCGAGTGGCGGAAAATGTTCAGGATCACTTGGGCGGCGCCGCGATGGGCCATCCAGTTTTCCGCGTCCACCAGCAGTGGATAACCGCACCAACTGAATACCCGCTGCACGGTTTCAATCAGTTTGACGCCGAAGATCGGTGCCGGTGAAACGATGATCGCACTCGGGTGGTCCAGCAGTTCCTGTTGCAGTTCGCTCAGGGCCTCCCAATCGAGCAAACCGGAAGGTTGCTTGAGGTTCATCTCGCTGCGCCAGCGCCGGGTGCGGGTGTCGATCACCACGATGGCGGGGGTGGTGGGCAGCACGTAATGCCAGTGCTGAAACTTCAGCAGATCACCGATCAAATCATCCTGAACGGCGCTGTCGAGGTGACTCTGATGTGCGCTGGTGCTCAACGCACGGGCCTTTTCCAGCACGGCAGTGAACGCATCCGGATTGTTGCCCCAGCCCTGGCACAGCATGTACGCCAGCAGCGCGTTGCCGATGATGCGCCGGGAGAACGGATGGCCGTAGGCCGTTTCCTCCCACTGCGCGGAAAGGTTCCAGTCATCGGTGATGTCGTGGTCATCGAAAATCATCAGCGTCGGCAGATGCGCCAGTGCCCGCGCGACGTTGCCAAGGCCTGCCTTGAAGGCATCGATGCGCGTCTGTTCAAGGGCGTAGCGTTCAAGTCTTTGCGGCGTCAGCGTCGGTGCCTGGGGTGCGATCAGGGTCCAGGGGGTTGGCGACCAGACCAGCAAATACATGGCCATGACTTCGGCGAAGGTCACCAGGTGATTGTCGGCACTGCTGCTGGTGAAAATCGGCTTGCGCGCGCCACCGAAAAAACGCTCGCGCAGGGTTTCATTGCTTTGCAGTGCCGGCAGCAGATCCGCGCGGTGGTAGTAACTGGCCGGGTGCTCGTAGAGCCTGGCGCTGTCGCTGACCACCGCGCCTTCGAGGTGCTCCCCGAACAGGCCCAGACGCTCGATCAGGGCGTGAATCGCCCGCAACATCGGCCCCGCGACATCGTCGGCGTAGACCTGATCGCCCGTCATCATCAGCAGTGCCGGGCGGTCCTTTGCCGCGTGTTCCTGCGCCAGCAACTGGTCGACGCACAGCAAGCCGTCTGTCGCAGGGTGATGAGGCTTGCGGCAAGATCCGTGCAGCAACTGGTCGACCCGTGCGCGAAGGACGAAATTCGGGCAACGGGCATCGCCATACAGCAGGTGCGGCGCCCAGTCGGCGATACCTTGTTCTGTGCCATCGATCAGCAGGTCATAGTCTATCGACTCGTCGCTGGGCAGGGCGCAATCGAGGTGCACATCGATCAAGTGCACAAAGGCATGAGCCCCCACTGCAATCACCGTGCATTGCCCGGCATCCAGGCAGACATCGCCGACGCCCTGCAGGCGCAAGGTCAGCGCCAGCGCCCGGGAACCCACCAGCCACAGCACCAGCCGCGTGGGCTCCAGGCGCCGCAACAGCGGGCCGGCCAGGACCGGGGGCAAGGCATGATCATCAGGCAGTGGCAGCGTTTCGGACATCCGGCTTCAAGACTCTTGGGGCGTGGAAACGGGCGATGATAGCGCAGGTGGCGACGGCACCGGCTAGTCGATCCCGTTTCTGCCTGTCACCAAATGAAAAGCCATTGTCGTCTGATGAGAAGCGTCTCAACAGGCCTCGTCCTACAGTCCAATCAGCGCAATTCGATGCAACACGCCCACATTGCAGATTGGAGAATAAGAAAAATGGCCAAAGCCGTACGCTTTTACGAAACCGGTGGTCCCGAAGTTCTACGTTATGAGGACGTCGAAGTCGGCGAACCCGGTCCCGGCCAGGTTCGGCTTCGTCATGTGGCAGTCGGCCTGAATTATGCCGACACCTATTTCCGCAACGGCACCTACCCGATTCCGATGCCCAATGGCATGGGCGTTGAGGCCTCTGGCGTCGTCCAGGCCGTTGGTGAAGGGGTCACCAACGTCGAAGTCGGTGATCGCGTCACCTACACCGGTTTCCTCAACACCCTCGGCGCCTACAGCACCGAGCGCCTGATCCCGGCCGCGCCGCTGATCAAGCTGCCGGAAACCATCAGCTTCGAAACCGCTGCCGCGATGACCATGCGTGGCCTGACGTCTTCGTACCTGATGCGCCGCATCTACGACTTCAAGCCGGGCGACAGCATCCTGTTGCATGCCGCCGCTGGCGGTGTCGGCCTGATCGTTTCGCAGTGGGCCAAACTGCTGGGCCTGAACGTGATCGGTACGGTTTCGACCGAGCAAAAGGCGGAAATCGCCCGGGCTCACGGTTGCGACCATACGATCAATTACAGCCACGAAGACGTCGCCGCTCGCGTTCGCGAACTGACCGATGGCGTGGGCGTCAACGTGGTATTCGACAGTGTTGGCAAGAACACCTTCATGGGGTCGCTGGATTCGTTGAAACCCCGTGGCCTGATGGTTTGCGTGGGGACCGCGTCCGGCCCGATCCCGGCGTTCGACCCGGTGATGCTGGCGATGAAAGGTTCGCTGTACCTGACCCGTCCGGCCCTGGCCAACTACATCAGCGACCCGGCCGAAAAAGCCGCCCTGGCGGGCGAACTGTTCGACCACGTCGGCAGCGGCCGGATCAAGATCGAGATCAACCAGCACTACGCCTTGCAGGATGCCGTGCAGGCCCATCGCGACCTTGAATCGCGCAAGACTACCGGCTCATCGATTTTCGTCGTTTAAGGAGCGACCAGCCATGAAAGTCGAACAATTGACCTGCAGCATTGGCGCCGAACTGATCGGCGTCAACCTGGCCGACGCGGTGCATGACGACGGTCTGTTTGCCGAGATTCGTGCCCAGTTGCTCAAGCACCGCGTGGTGTTCCTGCGCGATCAGGACATCACCCGCGCCGAGCACGTGGCCTTCGCCCGGCGCTTCGGCGAGCTGGAAGATCATCCGGTGGCCGGCAGTGATCCGGATCATCCGGGGCTGGTGCGGATCTACAAGAATCCGGACCAGCCGATGGATCGCTACGAAAACGCCTGGCACACCGACGCCACCTGGCGCGAAGCACCGCCGATGGGCTGTGTGCTGCGTTGCGTGGAATGCCCGCCAGTGGGCGGCGACACCATGTGGACCAACATGGTCCAGGCCTATGCGAACTTGCCGGAAGACGTAAAGGTCAAGATCGCCGACCTGCGTGCCCGCCATAGCATCGAAGCGAGCTTCGGTGCCGCCATGCCGATTGAAAAACGCCTGGCGCTCAAGGCGATGTACCCGGACGCCGAACACCCGGTGGTGCGCACCCATCCGGAAACCGGCGAGAAGGTGCTGTTCGTCAACGCTTTCACTACCCACTTCAGCAACTACCACACCCCTGAGCGGGTGCGCTTCGGCCAGGACGCCAACCCCGGCGCCGGCGAGTTGCTGCGTTACCTGATCAGCCAGGCGTACATCCCTGAGTATCAGGTGCGCTGGCGCTGGAAGCCCAACAGCATCGCCATCTGGGACAACCGCAGTACCCAGCATTACGCCGTCATGGATTACCCGCCGTGCCATCGCAAGATGGAACGCGCCGGGATCATCGGCGACAAGACGTTCTGATCGAACGCCACCTGCATCCGCACTCGCAGCATTCGCACTCGTAAACACGTCTGCCCGGCACGACCCCGGGTGGGCGCAACAATCATAAGAACTGGCATAAGAACTGGAGTAACCCATGCAATTCTTCGACGATTCCCTGCACCCGGAAAACATGGAAAAGGTAGTCATTACCGTGGCCCCGTACGGCCCGGAGTGGATGCCGGAAGATTTCCCGGAAGACATCCCGCTGACCATGGACGAGCAAGTCCAGAAAGCGGTCGAATGCTATGAAGCCGGCGCCACCGTGCTGCACCTGCATGTGCGCGAACTGGACGGC
Source organism: Pseudomonas sp. GM74 (assembly GCF_000282455.1). Taxonomy (GTDB): domain Bacteria; phylum Pseudomonadota; class Gammaproteobacteria; order Pseudomonadales; family Pseudomonadaceae; genus Aquipseudomonas. Next base: position 4,218 of record NZ_AKJG01000057.1, on the reverse strand, counting down.
AAGGGCTCCAAGCGCCTGTCGAAGTTCAACGAGCTGATCGCCGGTGTGCGTGAAGCCGTGCCGGACATGATCATCCAGGTCGGCGGTTCGATTTCCTTCGCTCCGGAAAGCGATGGCGAAGCAGCCAAGTGGCTGTCCGACGACACCCGCCACATGCTGGCCGAGCTGACGCCGAAACCGGATCAGGTCACGGTGGCGATCAACACCACCCAGATGAACATCATGGAGCTGCTGTATCCGGAATACCTGGAAGGCACCTCCCTGGCCAACCCGATGACCCAGGCTGCCTACAGCGAGATGACCGTACCGGCAGGTCCTGCCTGGGTTGCCGAGCACCTCAAGCGCCTGATGGACAACGGCATCCAGCCGCACTTCCAGCTGACCGGCATGCACGCCATGGAAACCCTCGAGCGCCTGGTGCGCCGTGGCGTTTACAAAGGCCCGCTGAACCTGACCTGGATCGGCATCGGCGGCGGTTTCGACGGCCCGAACCCGTTCAACTTCTTCAACTTCATCCACCGCGCGCCGGACGGTTGCACCCTGACCTCCGAGTCGCTGCTGAAAAACGTCATGCCGTTCAACACCATGTCGATGGCCATGGGCATGCACCCGCGTGTGGGCAACGAAGACACTATCATTGATCACAAGGGCGACCGTTTCGGCTCGGTTGCACAGATCCAGCAAACCGTGCGCATTGCCCATGAACTGGGCCGTGAAATCGCCACCGGCAAAGAAGCCCGCGAGATCTACCGCATCGGCGTGCAGTACGAAACCATCGAAGAAACCCTGTTGGCCAACGGCATGGCCCCCAACCGCAAGGCTGGGCAGAAAGGTACTCCGCAACGCGGTTGACCGTGGGTCGGGACGAGAGGCCGTGACCTCTCGTCCGCCTGACCGTTACACGCTTGATAACAAAAATAAAACAAAGCTCTTGAGGAGGCTGCATGGCCTTTCACCCAATCGCCGCCGACGATGACGACGCAGGTTGCGTCGGCGTTGCGCGCCAATATGCCTGGATCGTCTTTGCCTTGACGTTCGGCCTGTTGATTTCCGATTACATGTCGCGTCAGGTACTGAACGCGGTCTTCCCACTGCTTAAAAGTGAGTGGGCGTTGAGCGACGGACAGCTCGGTCTGCTCAGTGGCATCGTCGCCCTGATGGTCGGCCTGCTGACGTTTCCCCTATCGTTGCTGGCCGACCGCTTCGGCCGGGTCAAGAGCCTGGCGCTGATGGCGTTCCTGTGGAGCGTGGCGACCCTGGGTTGCGCGTTGGCCCAGGACTACCAGCAGATGTTCATTGCGCGGTTCATGGTCGGCGTCGGCGAAGCCGCCTACGGTAGCGTCGGCATCGCGGTGGTGATTTCGGTGTTCCCCAAACACATGCGGGCCACCCTGGCCAGTGCCTTCATGGCAGGCGGGATGTTCGGTTCGGTGTTGGGCATGGCTTTGGGCGGTGCGATTGCCGCCAAGCTGGGCTGGCGCTGGTCGTTCGCCGGCATGTCGCTGTTTGGCCTGTTTCTGGCGGTGCTTTATCCGCTCATCGTCAAGGAAGCGCGCATCGCGCCACAACGTGCCGCGCAGATTGCGAACAAGACGGCTGCCGCGGTCAAGCGTCCACTGCGCACGCTGTGGTCCAGCCGTTCGGTGGTGTCGACCTACATCGCCAGCGGCTTGCAGTTGTTCGTCGGCGGTACGGTGATGGTGTGGATTCCCAGCTACCTCAATCGCTACTACGACATGCCCACCGACAAGGCCGGCGGCATGGCGGCGGTCATCGTGTTGTGCAGCGGCGCGGGGATGATCCTGTGCGGCATGCTCAGCGATCGCCTGTGTCGCAACTCGCCGGAGCGCAAGGTCAGCCTGGCCATCGGCTTCTGCCTGGGCAGTTGCCTGCTGTTGTCGGCGGCGTTTGCCTTGCAGGCAGGGCCAGTGCAACTGCTGCTGATCTGCCTGGGCATGGCGATTGCCACCGGCACCACCGGCCCCGCCGGTGCGATGGTTGCCAACCTGACGCATTACTCGGTGCACGGTACGGCGTTCGCTACGCTGACCCTGGCCAACAACATGCTGGGGCTGGCACCGGGACCGTTCATCACCGGCCGGGTGTCGGACATCATCGGTCTGCATGCCGCGTTTCAACTGGTGCCACTGGTCAGCCTCGCGGCGGCGGCGGTGTTCTTTTATGCCAAGTGTCATTACCACAAAGATATTGCCCGTCTTCAGGGTCAGAGCGTGCCTGACCCTGTCCGTGAAGCCGGGATAGAGGTGAAGTTGTGAGTCGTCGTTTACGTATTGATGTGTTTTTCGATTTTATCTGCCCCTGGTGCCTGATCGGCAAACGCCAACTGGAGCATGCGCAGGTACAGTTTCGCAGTCGCCACCCGGATGTGCAGATCACCACGGCGTGGCATGGCGTGCAGTTGCTGCCCCAGATACCGGTAGAAGGTGAACCCTTCGCCGATTTCTATCGCAAGCGCCTGGGCAATGCCGACGCCATGACCATGCGCCAGACCCAGGTACAGCAGGCTGCCAGTGCGGTTGGCCTGGCCATCGACCTCAGCCGTATCGAGACGATGCCCAACACCGCAGACGCCCATCGCTTGTTCGCGCGTGTCAGCGAACTGGGCAATGCCAGTCAGCGTGAGATGTTGCTCGAACGACTGTTCGCCGCATATTTCCTGAGACGCGAAAATCTCGGTTGCCGCGAGACCTTGCTGGCCATTGCCCGCTCCTGCGGCATCGCAGCGGACGGGCTGCTCGATTGCCTGAAGGGCGATGCCACGCCGTTCGAAGGGTCTCCCGGTGCGACCAGTGGCGTGCCGAGCTTTCAGTTCGACGGCCGCATGACGGTGATCGGTGCACAACCTGCCCAGGCGCTGCTCGGGGCCATGAACGAGGCCCTCAAGGAAAGTGATCGCGAGCGGCAGCCAGCATGACCCGACGCATTCCCGTGCCTGCCGGCAAATACCCGCAGGCAGGTGGCCGGGCGCTGTTCGAATTCGAGGATAAAAGCCTGGCGTTGTTCAACGTCGACGGGCAGTTGTTTGCCATTGACGACAGCTGCCCGCACCAGGGCTCTTCGCTATGCGGAGGGCGTCTTGAGGGCCGGGTGATTCAATGCCTCGCCCATGGTTTGCGCTTCGATTTGCACAGCGGCTACCTGCTCAATTCCAGGCAGGTCAAAGTCACCAACTACCCGGTCGAGATCATCGACGGCCAGGCGTTTATCGTCATCGTTACCGAGGAGTCCGCGCCATGAGCGCCATTGCTCTTACCCGTATCCACAGTCGCACGCGCGAACTGGCACCGGGGTTTATCGTCAGCCTGATCGTGGCGGCCGCCGCGTCGTTTTTGTCCGAGCACTACGGTGCGCCGGTCATGCTGTTTGCCTTGCTGCTGGGCATGGCCCTGAATTTTCTCGCCGATGACGGCCCCTGCAAGGCCGGTATCGAGTTCACCGCCCGCACCGTGCTACGCATTGGCGTGGCGCTGCTGGGCATGCGCATCACCCTGGAGCAAATGGCGGCGCTGGGCTGGAAGCCGATCGCGCTGGTGGTGATCCTGGTGGTGGTGACCATCAGCGTGTCTGTGATCGCCGCCAAGGCCCTGGGCTTCCAGCGCCTGTTCGGCATGCTCACCGGTGGCGCGACGGCCATCTGCGGCGCCTCGGCGGCCCTGGCGCTGGCAGCGGCGCTGCCGAACCATCCGCAGAAAGAGCGGGCGACCCTGTTCACGGTCATCGGCGTGTCGGCGCTGTCGACTCTGGCGATGATCGTCTACCCGATGATCGCCAACTGGCTGGAGTTGTCACCGCAGGTGGCGGGCGTGTTCCTCGGCGCCACGATCCACGACGTGGCCCAGGTGGTCGGCGCCGGCTACAGCATGTCGACCGAGACCGGTGACACGGCCACGGTGGTCAAGCTGATGCGTGTTGCGATGCTGCTGCCGGTGATCGTCACCGCGGCGATGATCACCCGCATGCAAGGCGCCGATCCGACCGGCAAGCGCCCGCCGCTGTTGCCGTGGTTCGCCGTCGGTTTTCTGATTCTGGCCTGCATCAACAGCACCGGATGGATAGCGCCCGCGGTGCAAGGATCGGTCAACGAACTGTCGCGCTGGTGCCTGGTGATTTCCATCAGTGCCCTGGGCATGAAGACCCGGCTCAGGGAGCTGGCGGCAGTCGGGATCAAGCCGATCCTGCTGATGGTGGGGGAGACGG
>NZ_AKJG01000056.1 GCF_000282455.1 Pseudomonas sp. GM74 | reverse complement strand
CAGCCGAGACCGCCACGGACACCGTCGCCGATGCCGATTCCGCGCCCTTGGCATCGGCGGCCTTATAGGTAAAGGTCGCGGTGAACGGTGCGGGGACCGTGGCCGGTGGTGTGTAGGTCACGCGCGTACCATCGGTGCTGACCACGCCCTTGCCGGAGTCCGGTTGCTCCAGCCCCACCACTTTCAATGGCACATTACCGTCAGGGTCGCTGTCGTTGGCCAGGACGTTGATGATCACCGGTTGACCGGTGTTGCTGATGGCGCTGTCGGGGTTGGCGATCGGTTTTTGGTTATCGCCGTCGTTATTGGTACGGGTATCGCCAGTGCGGAAGGTCGGCAGCGCGGAGGAGTTGACGTAGGTGACGCCGTCCCAACCGGGCAGGGGCGCAGGCATCAACTGGAACTGGCCGGGGTGCTCGACATCCCAGCGCAGCAACATGGACGTGTCCTCGTGCTGGGTGTTGTGGCAGTGCTCCATGTAGGTCCCGGCGAATTCGCGGAAGTGGATCGCCATTTCCACATCCACTGAACTGTCGATGCCGTCGCCGATGCGATAGACGTCCTTGCGCGCCCATTTTTCCCACTCTGGTGGGGCCTTGCCGTCGCGGTTGAGGACGATGCCTTCTTCGAAGTGCACGTGCACCGGGTGGTTCCAGCCGTTGCCGCCGCTCTTGATTTTCCACACTTCCAGGGTGCCGTCGCCGGAGAATCCGGCAGGGGTCGGGCCGTTGGCCAGTTGCGGAGCGGCGCTGATGATTCGAGGGTCCATGGGGAAGCCGAATTCACCACCGTCGGTCTTGATCGTCCAGGGGGCCTCGTCGGTGCCATCGGAGCGGCCGAAGATGAACTCGCGATGCCGCGCCACATTGAGCTTGGCCTGCACCGCCGGATCATCGCGGTTGAGGGTCAGCGGGATCAAGCTCTTGCCGGCCGGTTTGCCCGGCTTGGCGGGTTCGTAGTCGGCAGGGTTCATGCTCACGTCCTGGCCGGCATACGGCTTGACCACCAACTGCAGGAACTTGCCCACCGCCGGGTCGCCGCCGTCCCATTCCAGCCCTTTGCTGCCCAGCTTGAGCACCGCCTTGTACTTGCCGGACAGGACATCGGCCAGGCTCAGCAGTGTAGCCTCCGGCCCCTTGCCGTCGTGGTGCTCCATCAGGTTGACGAAGTACAGCTTGTCGCCGGTGTTGATCCCGTTTTTCGCGAAGTTGACGATGATGTCATAACGCTCGGCGATGCCCATGGTGGGCAGGATGGCGTTGTGGTTCTGCGGGTCGCCGTCACCTTCCAGGTCCATGCTGCCGTCGAACGGCACGGCGTGTTCCATAAGGTTGCCGTCGTTGGCAATCAAGTGGAACGGCACGCGGCTATAAGACAGGCCGGAACCTGCCGGGCCGGGGAATTCGCCGCCGGTGCCGGCGATTTCACGCACCAGCGCGATCCTGAAGTAGCGCGACACCGAGCCGTTGAGGATGCGGAAGCGATAGCTGCGCGCCCGCACATTCAGGCGCGGCTGATACTGCCAGTTGACCAGGACCTGATCGCCGAGGAAACCGTCGGTGTTGAACGGGTTGAACCACAGTTGGCCGTTTGCGTCCCAGGCCTTGTCGGCCACCAGCAGATTCACATCATAGTCGCGGTTGCCCCAAGGCAGCGCCGAACCGCTGGGCAGGCGCAGGTTGACGCCGTCTTCGAAAGCTTCGTTACCGCGATCCAGGGCGCTGTAGTAATTCATCATCACCGCGTTGCCCTTGTAGACGTTCTGCGCGGTGAAATCGACCATGTGGTCATGGAACCAGTGGGTGCTCATGGTTTCGCGCCAGTCGCCACGGATCTTGATGCTGCCGTTGTTGCAGGCCTTGAGGCCCGGCGTGGCATCGTTGACGAACAGGGTTTCGCCCGCAGCGCAGGGGAACGCCGCGCGCGGATCCTGAGCGCTGGTGTTGATGGTGTCGTAACCGGCCAGCTGGATCGGCCAGCGATAGTCGTAGTACTGCCCCGGAAAGAAAAACGCACCGGAAAAGCCGTCGCTTTCGGCCGGGGAGTGGCCGTTGTGTTCGTGGGTGGTGAGTGTGTGCAGACCAAACCCCATGTTGGCCGACGGATCGATCGGCAGGGCGTTGTAGTGGCGCATCAGCACCGGTTGACCGTACCGCACCATCAACAGTTTGGGCGGAAAGGTGCCGTCGAAGGTCCAGAGTGCCTTGTGGTTCTGAATCGGCATGTTGGGGTGAAAACGGGTATTTATGCCTTTGGTGGTGCCCGCTATGGTCGGTGTGTCCGAGGTCTGGTTGTAGAGCCCGCCAGGCCCGAACTCACCGACGGCGTAGTTGTGCATTTGCCGGCGGTCGCGCATGCCGCTGTTGAGCTGGGCGCCCGCTTGCACGGTCTTGAAGGCGACCTGTGGGAAAAACTCGTTCCAGCGCTGGTGCGACCAGCCTTTTCCAGGTGGACGACCTTCGGCCGGCGAGCCGACCGGATGGCGGTTGAGGAAGGCTTCGACCTGCGTTTTCCATGGGTTGCGGTCCAGCACGTTGGAAAACTGCGACGGAAACGGGAACAGCCCCGGCTGGCGCATGAAGGCTTCCAGCGCCGAGGGCGAAGGGCCGCTGCGGGCGATGTTGTTCGGGTCCTGGGTGGGCGCCGGGCCGACGATCGGAACCGGGAAGGTCAGGGGCGGTGCAGGCAGTGTCGGGTCGAGTTTTTCCGTGCCGAATTCTTCGAACAGCAGCAGCTGCTGGGTGTACGGCTGGGCCCCGAACAATGGGCTGGGCTTGCCATTGGTGGGGATTTTGAAGGAGGTCTGCAGGGCCGGCGGCAGCACGTTGTCGGTCGTCGGCGTGGTGCGGGTGCCAAACACGCCATTGGGCAAGGCGATGGAGCCCTGGTTGACGGGTGGCATGGCCCGTAAGGCAGCCGCCGCGGCATCGAGGTCGGCCGGGGGATTGCTGAATGCCGAGGGGTCCGTCGGTGGTGGCGGGCCGAAATCATCCAGTGGCACGGCGTTGGCGGTAGTCAGGGTAAGGAGCATCGCACAGGGCAGGCATGACCTGCGCAGCAAGGCGATGGAGTTGCATGATGGAGTCGCGCGTTTCATTTTTCACCCCTCGCGTCATGCCGAATCTGGCAAGCCCCGCCGTCGCCATGATGTCCGGGACGACAGCTGTTGCGGGTACTTGGGGTTGTGCAACTAATGAGCCACTACCATGGGTCGAAGAAAAAGTTCAAATTAATTAACTAATTGTTTCTGAATATTTCAATTTGAGGTCGGGGCGGAGTGGGGAACGTTCCTCAAGTTAGGTGGTAAACCCCCGGTTGGGTGGGTGTAGTACCCCATTTGTGGGGTTAGTAGCGGCCCTGTTTCACCGGCCGTATTTGGTAGGGGTTGCTTGCCTTAAGGCGACATGGATTTGACTGATCGAGAAGGGGCGCTTCTGGCCGATCAGGCTATGGAAAGTAAATCTGCCCTTTTTTCTGTTTTTCAACCAATTTTCTCATGTATGGCCTTTTGCAATCATTGCGTGCTCTCTAGAATCCGTCTAGCACTCCGGCCATGGAGGCGCTATGCCATCAATTAAGGAAGCCATCATGCAAATTGGAAAAATTCTGGGGTTAGCCTTGGTACTAGGGCTGAGCGGTTGCGCCAGCTTCACCAAGGATGAAGTGGCTCCGGTGAATCTGCCGTCTATGTCGAGCTATTCGAACAAGCCGAATGTGTATGTGGATTTCGATTTCTACCAAGGTGCGCCAAAAAGCGCTTCAGCCGTTGAAATTCCACAAGCGCGCGACATGCTCAAGCCTGAACTTCAAAAAGTGCTGAGCGATTCCGGGCTCTTCGGTCGCGTCACGCTGGACGAATTTCAGAAGCAGCCTGGCGATTACAACCTGCGCCTCAAGGTTTACAACCACCCGCCTGGTGGTGGTCAGCTTGTCATGTCCTTTATCAGTGGGCTCACTATGACCATCATCCCTACGATGGTCACTGATCAATACACCATGAGTCTCGAGGCGCTTGACCAACAAGGGCTGGCAATCAGCAATACCAGTAACCATGACTCGATCAATACCTGGATGGGTATCTGGTTTGTGCCTTTGATGGGTAATACCCCGAAAGCGGCGATTAGCGATACCTTCAGCCGCCAGGTCAATGCGTTGCTCAAACAAATGGTAGAGAGTAAGAGCCTGAAATATTCGGCACTCGATTCCGGCGTGTCACGGATATGATAAAAAAAGAGCCGCAATTGCGGCTAATGCCAGTCAGTTAAGCAATTTCAGCCGCGACACCTTTGTAGCAGCTGCCGAGCCCGCGAGGCTGCGTTCGGCTGCGAAGCAGTCGTGAGTCCAGCTGACGCGGTCTGCCTGACGTACCGCAATGACTGATTTTACGACTGCTTCGCAGCCGAACGCAGCCTCGCGGGCTCGGCAGCTGCTACAGATCGCATAAGCGCTTAACTGACTGGCATTACGCAATTGCGGCTCTTTTCTTTACCCTCATTTAAGGGCCTGTATGAACTGCGGGTCGCTGTACAAGGTCTTCAGCAAATCACGAACCATCGGGTTGTAGGCATTGGCGGCGTTCGGGATCGCAATGGCTCCGAAAAAACTGCTGTCCCACTGGCGGCTCACGTTCTTGGTCGCGTCGTAAACCACCTCATTGCCCTTGAGCAATGTAAAGCGGGCAGCGAGCTGGCCAGTACCGGTACCCACTCCTGCCGTCAGCTCATTCTTGACCAGCAATACATCCAGGTGCCGCTGTGCTTGCGGATTCAGCAGGCCTGCTCGGCGCAGTTCTTCGTTGATGGCCTCCTGAATATGCAGAGGGATGCTGCCACTCGGCGAGCTGATCGGATTAGCCCGAACAGTCAGCGAGCCCTGGCCAGAGTCCGCCTTCACCTGAGCATTGCTGATTGATTGCAGTGGTGGAGTCTGCTTGAGCTGTTGGACGTTCTCGTAACTCGGCTCATAACGCGTCATGGTTACACCACAACCTTGCAGCAGCGCGAGCAGTGGGACGATCAGGAAGGACTTTTTCACGGCATTTCCTTGCATGAGTGTAGGGGGGGAGCTTACCGTAAGATGGCATATGGCCATTAATCAAGTTTCAACTTTTGGCTGAGAAAAGGTGCGGATTTTTTTGCTTTCATGAGGCAGGGTGGGCGTTTCTGGCCGATACGTGCCTGTCGTGAAGGGTCGCAATCACCATCAAGCGGTTGCGGCAACATCGCCACTTGGACTTTGCTGTCCTTGCCGGCACGCACCACCCAGCATAAAAAAGGGACAGACCACGATTTCAGGTAAATACCGAGCCGTCGTGATCTGTTCCCTGTTTCCGCGCGGCCGTTTTTCCATGTCTGGCACAACTACCCTGACATCGGTGGGCCTATACTTTAACGATCGGCACACTCGATGTGGCATGTAGTCGTGTTTGATGCATGGGGGACGCGTCGAGCGATCGTTCACGCAGGCCACGGCCTGCCTTCGTCGTAGGGAGAAAACATTCATGGCGCGTAAATACATCGACTGCCGCGAGTTTCCGAGCGACTCCCACTGCTCAATCGCACTGTCCGCAGACTCTGAAAACGAACTGCTTGAGGCCGCCGCGCAGCATGCGGTCAGTGTTCACAAGCACACCGACACACCAGAACTGCGTGCTCAACTGAAGACGATGTTTCACGACGGAACCCCGCCCGTTGAAGCTCCGCGTCCTGCTTGGCACCCAGGGGTTTCAGAGGAGTGATTGTCATCCACCTCTGCGCCTCACAAACTCGACTTTCAGGCGCGCTTGGGGAGCTTCCAGTTCGGGCGGATGAAGTGGCATGTGTAGCCGTTCGGTATACGTTCGAGGTAATCCTGGTGTTCTGGTTCCGCCTCCCAAAAAGGCCCCGCTGGTTCGATTTCGGTGACTACTCGGCCTGGCCACAGGTGTGAAGCATCGACATCGGCAGCGGTGTCCTCGGCAATGTCGCGTTGCTGTTCGTTGAGGTAGTAGATCGCCGAACGATAGCTGGGGCCCAGGTCATTACCCTGACGGTTGGGCGTGCTGGGGTCGTGTATCTGGAAGAAGAACTCAAGGATCTGCCGGTAGCTGATCACGGCAGGGTCGAAGACGATCTCGATGGCTTCGGCGTGGTTGCCATGGTTGCGATAGGTGGCATTCGGCACATCGCCGCCGGTATAACCGACCCGCGTGTGCAGCACACCGGGATAGCGCCGCAGCAGATCCTGCATGCCCCAGAAGCAGCCGCCGGCGAGAATGGCAGATTCGGTTTGTCTGGTCATGGTCTGTCCTTCCTCTCGGGAGCGTTGTGTATAGCCACTGTTATGAGGGCGTGTTGGCCAATTCCAAGGTTTCGCGCAAATAGAACTGGAATGACCGTTGTCGGGCCGCTTGCTGCCTGATGCCAAGGGCAAAAAAAGCCCGCTCAATGGCGGGCTTCGTATTCGGCTTTTCCTATGGCAGGTGGCCCAAACTCCTGCGGAATTCGACCTCCAGCTTTCGACAAACTTCTGCGACAACGTTTTTCCCGACTGCCGGGCCGGAGTAGCTGTTTACGTCCTCGCGGCATCGTTCGACGGCCTCTCGGGCCTGCGTTCCTTCCTTGTCTTCCGATGTGCTGCTGACATAAAAGCCGAAAGCCAGGTACAAGGTGATGGCGATAATGATTCCGACGACGATCTTGCTGTCCAGGCCCATTCTCTTTTCTGACGGTAGTGGCCACCCAGGTGGGATTGGTTTTTTTTGCCTGAGATCAGATTGGCAGTGTTTGCATAAGATGGCTTCAGCCATGATGACTTCCGCGCAATAGGGGCAACTCTTTTTTCCAGCCTCCACAGATGAAACTCCTTTTTCAAAACAGGATTCTATCATTGGGCCTGAGGGGGGTTGAGGGACGCGTCGCCGGGAATGTGTTGTGAGTGACTAAACCCGCTGCATGCAGCGCAAACAAAGCGTGCGCCTGATCAGGCACCCGTTTTTGTTTATTCCGCTGCTTGTGCTCGCAAGCGTCGGCCGATCACATCCATCAAATCGCAGCCATCGCGCAACGGAATGACCAGCAACTTGGAAAAGTCCTCCAACACCACGGTGTCGCAACCGACGAACAGGTCGCCAAACCTGGTCGCCATTTGGGCGACGGGGCGGACTAAAAGCTCCATCAAGATCGTGGGCAAGGTGAGGAATTCCGAGGCTTACGTAAGATCCGTATTGATGAAACTTCAGACCTTTCACATAACGTCGCTGGAAATATAAACACAGACCTGAGATGTTCACGGCCCCCTTGGATTGAGCCACCCACGCTATCCTTGATCATCGCTCACGCCGTCGAGATGGACCTTCCCGAATGCAAACCCCGAACCCCCAGCGCCCCCTCTGGAAAACCTACCTGTTTTTCCTCGCCCCGATGGTCCTGTCGAACTTCCTGCAATCCATGTCCGGCACGGTCAACAGCATCTACATCGGCCAGATGCTCGGCACCCAGGCGCTGGCGGCGGTGTCGGGGATGTTCCCCATCGTGTTTTTCTTCATCGCCCTGGTGATCGGCCTTGGCGCTGGCGCAGGGGTGTTGATCGGGCAGGCGTGGGGGGCGCGGGAGACGCATCTGGTGAAGGCGATTGCCGGGGCGACGTTGTTGTTGGGGGTGTTGATCGGGTTGGTGGCGGCGGTGGTGGGGAGTGTGTTTGCGCGTTCGGCGTTGGTGGGGTTGGGGACACCGGCGGATGTGCTGGACGATGCGGTGGCGTATGCCCATGTGATGTTGTGGATCATGCCGTCGCTGTTGGTGTTTGTGTTGTTCACGCAGTTGCTGCGCGGGGTGAGCGATACCTTGTCGCCGTTATTGGCGCTGGTGGTGTCGACCTGTGTGGGGTTGGCGCTGACGCCGGCGTTGATTCGCGGGTGGTTGGGTTTTGCGCCAATGGGGATTCAGAGTGCGGCGATTGCCGGGTTGGTGGGTAACCTGGTGGCGATGGGGCTGCTGGCGTGGCGCTTGATTGGCAAGGGCCATGCGCTGGCGCCGGATCGCGAGTTCTTTGCGGCGATGAAGCTGGACATGGCGATCATCGGCAAGGTGCTGCGCATCGGTTTGCCCACCGGGTTGCAGATGGTGGTGTTGTCGCTGTCGGAGTTGGTGATTCTGGCGCTGGTGAACCAGCATGGTTCCCAGGCGACGGCGGCATATGGCGCGGTGACGCAGATCGTCAATTACGTGCAGTTCCCCGCGCTGTCGATTGCGATCACCGCGTCGATACTCGGGGCGCAGGCGATCGGGGCGGGGCGCATCGAGCGCATCGGGCCGATTTTGAAGACCGGGCTGATGATCAACATATGTTTGACCGGTGGTCTGGTGGTGCTCGGGTACTTGTTGTCGAGCTGGTTGCTGGCGTCGTTCCTCACCGAAAAGGCGACGCTCAACATGGCTGAGCACCTGTTGCACATCATGCTCTGGAGCCTGTTGGTGTTTGGTTTCCAGGCGATCATCGGCGGCATCATGCGCGCCAGCGGCACGGTGATGGTGCCGGTGGCGATTTCCATTGTTTGCGTGGTGGGTGTGCAGTTGCCGGCGGCGTATCTGCTGGATGCGAAGTTTGGATTGCAAGGGGTGTGGATGGCGTTTCCGGTGGCGTATCTGGGGATGCTGGTGTTGCAGACGCTGTATTACAAACTGGTGTGGCAGCATCAGAAGATTGAGCGGTTGGTGTAGTTGGTTTTTTTGATTGCCTGTTCGCGATTGTGGTGGTTCAGTTGATGTAGAGGTTGACTGTACTGACGTCTTCGCGGGCAAGCCCGCTCCCACAGGGACGGTGGTGTTTGTAGTCTTGTGCACACTGAGAATCAGGCATTTCATCAGTGGGAGCAGGACTCACCGACAGGCGCGATCGCCTGGGGAGGTTTTCATATGAACCCCTTGTCCCATTCCATCCTGCAAGACAGGCCGGCAGCCGGGCGGCGTTTGGTTGAGCCGTTGCTGCCTTACGCCAATCGCTCCGACGTCATCGTTCTGGCCTTGCCCCGTGGCGGCGTGCCGGTGGCGTATGAGGTGGCCACGGCGCTGAAGGTTCGCCTGGACCTGATGCTGGTGCGCAAGCTCGGCGTGCCGTCCCACCCGGAGTACGCCATGGGCGCGATTGCCAGCGGCGGTATCCAGATCCGTAATGAAGAGGCGCTGCGGGTGCATCCGATTGCCAAGGCTGCATTCGACGCCGTGGTCGAACGGGAAAGTCGCGAGCTGTTGCGCCGCGAACAGGTCTACCGTGGTACGCGGCCTGCGGTGCAGCTCAAGGATCAGGTAGTGATCCTGATCGACGACGGCCTGGCCACCGGTGCTTCGATGAGGGCGGCGATCCAGGCGCTGCGGGCGCAGGCGCCATCGCGCATCGTGGTGGCAGTGCCGGTGGCACCGATCGAAACAGTGGAGGCGCTGCGCAGCGAGGTGGATGAGTTGATCTGTCCGCTGATGCCCGAGTGGTTCACCTCGATTGGCCATTGGTACATGGATTTTTCCCAGACCTCGGATACCGAAGTGATCGAACTGTTGCAGCGGGGGTGGCAACGCGGGGAGTGCGGGTAGCGCACGGCCATCGGCAGGTGGTCGCAAATCAACGGGTGAGGTGGAATTAACGCCGGTTGTTTGCTTAAGTCCATCTGATGCCACCCGATCCGTGCGGCACGTCAACTCAAGACGGGAGCCCTCCCGGAGAGTGCCATGAACCTTCGATCCGCGCGTTGCGTCGCTCTGGCCGGCACGCTGGTGTTCGGCCTGGTGCCGTTTGCGAAAGCCGTGGAATACAAGGATGTGAACGCCAGGGCCAGCACCTTGAGTTTCACCTATGAGCAGATGGGGTCGAGAGCCTACGGCACCTTTGGCAAGTTCAAGGCCAAACTCGACTTCGACACCGATAACCCAGGCGCCGGCCATGCCGCGCTGACCATCGAGCTGAACAGCATCGACGCCGGCAGCAGCGACGCCAATACCGAGCTGCAAAAACCGGCGTGGTTCGACACCGCGACTTATCCGGTAGCGACCTTCCAGTCGACGTCCATCAAGGCCCAGGGCGATAACCGCTACACCATCACCGGCAAGCTTTCCCTACGGGGGCTCACTCGGGAAGTGAGTGTGCCGGTGCTGCTCAAATCGGAGAGCGCCATCGGCATCTTCGAGGGCGAACTGGTGCTCAAGCGTGACGACTTCAAGATCGGCGAGGGCGAGTGGGCGGACAGTGTGGTGTCCAACGAAATCAATATCCGCTTCCGGATGGTGGCGCCGCAGCGGTAGCTACCAGGCACTTCGCCGATAGAGCCGACAGTCAACAAACCCCACCTCGGTCCCACCGCCCGCCGCACAAAAGAAAAACGCCCGATCCACATTGCATGGACCGGGCGTCGATCGATCGGCTCTAGTTCGCCTTTATCGGCACCGTCACGGTTTTGCCGAAGGCCGATTTGATGGTTGCCGTCGCGCCAGGCGACGGGCCACTGCCGGCGGTCGTCACCGCTATGTTCCAGCGCGCGCCTGTCGCCGTAGGCGTCAGGACGGCGGCGCCAAGGTTCACCGTACCGGTGGTGGTCGTGGCAGTCGCCGTGATGGTGTTGCCCGTGCCACGGGAGGTGGTGCCGGACAGGACCCAATACCAGCGACTGTTGCTGCGGGCGGTGACGGTAGCGCTGGTGACGATCAGGCTCTCGTTGATCGCAGCCGAGACCGCCACGGACACTGTCGCCGGTGCCGACTCGGCATCCTTGGCATCGCTGGCCCTATAGCTAAAGGTCGCGGTGAACGGCGCGGGGACCGTGGCCGGTGGTGTGTAGGTCACGCGCAGACCGTCGGTGCTGACCACGCCCTTGCCGGAGTCCGGTTGCTCCAGGCCCACCACTTTGAGTGGCACGTTACCGTCAGGGTCGGTGTCGTTGGCCAGCACGTTGATGATCACCGGTTGGCCAGTGTTACTGATGGCGCTGTCGGCGTTGGCGACCGGTTTTTGGTTATCAAGGTCCTCTTCACGTTTATCGCCAGTGCGGAAGGTCGGCAGCGCGGCGGAGTTGACGTAGGTGACGCCGTCCCAGCCGGGCAGGGGCGTTGGCATCAACTGGAACTGACCGGGATGCTCGACATCCCAACGCAGCAGCATGGAGGTGTCCTCGTGCTGAGTGTTGTGGCAATGCTCCAGGTAGGTCCCGGCGAACTCACGGAAGCGGATGGCGATGTCCACGTCCACCGTACTGTCGATGCCCTGGCCGATGAGATAGACGTCCTTGCGTGCCCATTTTTCCCATTCCGGCGGTGCCTTGCCGTCGCGGCTGAGGACGACGCCTTCTTCGAAATGCACGTGAACAGGATGGCTCCAGCCGTTGCCGCCGTTCTTGATTTTCCACACTTCCAGGGTGCCGTCACCGGAGAACCCGGCAGGGGTCGGACCGGTGGCCAGTTGCGGTGCGGCGCTGATGATTCGAGGGTCCATCTGGAAACCTAAACCGCCGTCGGTCTTGATCGTCCAGGGTTCTTCGTCGGTACCGTCGGAGCGGCCGAAGATGAACTCGCGATGCCGCACTGTCTTGAGCTTGGCCTGCATCGTTGGATCGTCGCGGTTGACCGTCAGCGGGATCATGACCTTGCCGACCGGTTTACCCGGTTTGGCGGGTTCGTAGTCGACGGGGTTCATGCTCACGTCCTGGCCGGCATAAGGCTGAACCACCATCTGCATGAACTTGCCCACCGCCGGGTCACCCAAATCCCATTCCAGCCCCTTGCTGCCCAGTTTGAGCACCGCTTTGTACTTGCCGGACAGCACATCGGCCAGGCTCAGCGGAATACTCTCAGGACCCTTGCCGTCGTGGTGCTCCATCAGGTTGACGAAGTACAGCTTGTCGCCGGTGCTGATCCCGTATTTCGAGAAGTTGACGATGATGTCGAAGCGCTCGGCAATGCCCTGGGTGGGCAGGATGGCGTTGTGGTCCTGCACATCGCCGTCGGCGTCCAGGTCCATGCTGCCGTCGAACGGCACGGCATGTTCCATGAGGTTGCCGTCGTTGGCGATCATGTGGAAGGGCACGCGGGTATAGGACAGGCCGGAACCTGCCGGGCCGGGGAATTCACCCCCGGTGCCGACGACTTCACGCACCAGCGCGATCCTGAAGAAACGCGACACCGAGCCATTGAGGATGCGGAAGCGATAGCTGCGCGCGCGCACGTTCAGGCGCGGCTGGTACTGCCAGTTGACCAGGATCTGATCGCCGAGAAAGCCATCGGTGTTGAACGGGTTGAACCACAACTGGCCATTGGCATCCCAGGCCTTGTCGGCCACCATCAGGTTGACGTCGTAGTCGCGGTTGCCCCAGGACAATGCCGAACCGCTGGGCAGGCGCAGGTTGACGCCGTCTTGCAGCGCTTCATTACCGCGGTCCATGGCGCTGTAGTAGTTCATCATCGACGCACTGCCCTTGTAGACGTTCTGCGCGGTGAAATCGAGCATGTGGTCATGGAACCAGTGGGTGCTCATGGTTTCGCGCCAGTCGCCACGAATCTTGATGCTGCCGTTGTTGCAGGTCTTCAGGCCCGGCGTGGCATCGTTGACATACAGGGTTTCACCCGGGGCGCAGGGGAACGCCGCGCGCGGATCCTGGGCGCTGGTGTTGATGCTGTCGTAACCGGCCAGCTGGATCGGCCAGCGATAGTCGTAGTACTGCCCCGGAAAGAAAAACGCATTGGCGAAGCCGTCGCTTTCGGCCGGGGAGTGGCCGTTGTGTTCATGGGTGCTGAGGGTGTGCAGGCCAAAACCCATGTTGGCCGATGGATCGATGGGCAAGGCGTTGTAGTGCCGCATCAGCACGCCCTGGCCGTAGCGCACCATCAACAGTTTTGGCGGAAAGGTGCCGTCGAAGGTCCAGAGCGCCTTGTGGTTCTGAATCGGCATGTTGGGGTGAAAGCGGGTGTCGATGCCTTTGGTGGTGCCCGCAATGATCGGCGCGTCCGAGGTCTGGTTGTACAGCCCGCCCGGTCCGAACTCACCAACGGCGTAGTTGTGCAACTGGCGGCGGTCGCGCATGCCGCCGTTGAGTTTGGCGCCCGCTTGAGCGGTCTTGAAGGCGACCTGTGGGTAGAACTCGTTCCAGCGCTGATGCGACCAGCCTTTTCCTGGCGGACGACCTTCGGCCGGCGAGCCGACCGGATGGCGATTGAGGAAGGCTTCGATCTGCGCTTTCCACGGGTTGCGGTCCAGCACGTTGGAAAACTGCGACGGAAACGGGAACAGCCCCGGCTGGCGCATGAAGGCTTCCAGCGCCGCGGCCGAAGGGCCGCTGCGGGCGATGTTGTTCGGGTCCTGGGTGGGCGCCGGGCCGACGATCGGCACCGGGAAGGTCAGGGTGGGCGGCGGCAGTGTCGGGTCGAGTTTTTCCGTACCGAATTCTTCGAACAGCAGCAATTGCTGAGTGTACGGTTGCGCCCCGAACAACGGGCTGGGTTTGCCGTTGGTGGGGATTTTGAAGGAGGTCTGCAGGGCTGGCGGTAGCACGTTGTCGATCGTTGGCGTGGTGCGGGTGCCAAAAACGCCATTGGGCAGGGCGAAGGCGCCCGTGTTGGCGGGTGGCATGGCCTCTATGGCATCCAGCGCGGCCTTGAAGTCGGTCGGCGGGTTGCTATACGCCGAAGGATCCGTCGGCGGCGGCGGGCTGACATCGTCAAGCGGTGCTGCATTGACGGTGCCGAAGCTGACGTTGATCAGCATCACAGCGGCGATGCCCGGTTTGCTGAAAAAACCGAGCGATTTGAGGTCTGGCATTTTTTTCATGTTTTTCCCCTCGGGGCGCGCCGGCGTGGCTGACGTTCGTCATTCGCTTGGTGCAATAGGTGCGCCAATCGAGGAGGGGACGAAAACCTGTTTGATATCAATAGGCTGGCGGGTCAGACTTTAGTCGTAGTGGCACAGTGGGTGGGAATCCTCAAAGTTGGGGGCTATGACCCGATCAATCCCCCCCACCCACAGCACAGACCGGTGTGGGGGTGAACGCTTTCGCGAGCAGGCGAGCTCCCACGGAAGATCGAGGAGTGGGCAAAACCGCAGACCCCCATGGGAACGGGCCTGCTCGCGAAAGCGTCCAGTTCATCCAGCACAAAGTGTGCCTGACTCACGGCTGTCAGCCTTGAAAACACTACCAGGCGTCCACCGGCGATGCGCATGGCTCAAGGAAGATGGATGTCTGTCCATCACCTTCGGACCGGACGTGCCAGGCGCGCTATGATAGGCGGCCCTTGCCTTCCGGAGCCTGTCACCGCAATGCCCCTGATCAGCCACTTCAAGACCCCGTGCCCCGAGCACATCAATAGCCAGATCCTGCAGATGGTGGTCGACAACCTGACCGACATCAGCATGGTCGCGATCCCGCCCAGCAACCTGCTGTACAACCTTTATCAATACGCGATCGGCTATGAGGTGCACCTGTATCTGGAGGCGCTGAACGGTGAAAAAGGCATTGCCGTGGAGTTGATCGTCGCCACGGACGAAGACGACCCGCAAAAGGTGACTGGCTTTGTGCTGTACCTGCCGGTACAGGACGACCCCGAGGCCTGCGGCGTGGCGTACATGGCGGTGCAGGCCGAGTATCGGCGCCAGGGCGTGGCCCGGCGGATGCTGCGGGAAATGGTCGGCCGCTATCCCCATGCCGAGCTGACCTGCGCGGTGGCCAAGGTGCCGTATTTCGAAGCGATGGGCTTTGAGGTGGTGGGCGTGCGTGCGACCCAGGTGTTGATGAACACCCGCGACCACGCCACCGATGGCTTGATGGCGCTGCTGGATGTGGCGTCGATCTACAGCTCGCTGGAAGTGCGGCAGATCCATACCTACCTGCTGCAAAAGCATGGCAAGCGGGCCATGACCGACGCGGAAAAACAGCGCGACCGGCATCTGGACCAGTTGACGCGCAAGACTCAGGAGTTTGTGCGGGGGCGGTTGGGTGACGATGCGGTGCCGGCGATTGGTCCTCGACTTCGGTTGGTCTAGTCGCACTCTGCTCAACCCCACAAATCTCCTGTGGGAGCGGGCTTGCCCGCGATGGCGGCCTGTCAGCCAACATTAGTGTTGGATGTGATGGCCTCATCGCGGGCAAGCCCGCTCCCACAGGGATTGAGTTGTCCGCGAGAGCCCCCGTCAGCGCTTAAGTCAGCTTCACATTCATGGTAATCCGCGCCGTGAACACCTTCTTGCCCTCGGCATCGTGAATGTCCACGGGCACGATCTTGTCGCCTTCGGTGGTCCAGTCCACCGCATCCCCCTCGGCCACCGCCGTCACATCGCTCTTGGCCTTGGCCAGGTATTCCACGGTCATGCCTTTGGGAATCCAGCGTGCCCCGGCGGGAATGGATACGTCGGTCATCATCCCGGCAGCCAGTTCGGCGGCGTTGCACATGGCAATGGCATGCACCGTCCCCAAATGATTGGTGATCTCCCGGGCAAACGGCACGTGCACGGTTGCGCTGTCTTTGCGCAAATCCTTGACCAACGGGTTGATGCTGGAGAAGTAGGGCGCCACCTGGCAGGCCATTTTGCTGAACGCTTGCGGGCCTGCGCTGTTGAACATGCTGAGGAACTGACTCATTTATTTTGCCTCTTGCGGATGATGGGTTACAGAACAATATTCTTTTACAGAATAATATTCTGTGACGGAACAGTATTCTGTCGAAGGGAAATCTGTCAACCTAGCGCCACCTGTCTGCTGGCAACCGCCAGCCCCCACCGATGACTTTTCCGGACTGTCTTTGCGTATGGAAACCGCCGATCTGCTCGAACGCTGCTACCCCGGACGACGCGCCGAACTCAAGCGCGACATCTTCAGAAAGGCCCTGGGCCTGTTCAACGAACAGGGGATCGAGGCCACCACCATAGAAATGATCCGTGCCGAATGCGATACCAGTGTCGGCGCGATCTATCACCATTTCGGCAACAAGGAAGGCCTGGTGGCGGCGCTGTTTTTTACCGCCCTCGACGATCAGGCCCGCTTGCGCGACAGCTACCTGGCTGAGGCACGCACCGCTCAAGCCGGGGTGTACGCGCTGGTGCACAGTTATGTGGATTGGGTCGATAGCCAGCCGGAGTGGGCGCGGTTCCAGTACCACGCAAGGTTTGCCGTCACCAAGGGGCCGTTCAAGGACGAACTCGCCTCCCGCAACAAGACGCGCAACAAGCAGTTGCTGGAGTGGCTGGGGGCGCAGGGTAACGAGCTGGGGAGTTTTCCGGCGGAGCTGATCCCGTCGCTGATCGTCGGCCAGGCAGACAGCTACTGCCGCGCCTGGTTGTCGGGCCGGGTCAAGGGCAGCCCGAAGGCTTACCGGGACATGCTGGCGGAAGCGGCGTGGCGGTCGTTGTGCGCCACCGAAACATAATGAAAATCCCCCCTGTGGGACCGCCGCACCGCCGCTCCCACAATGAATAGTGTTGGTTTTCGGAGGTTAAAAAAGAGCCTCAAAGCTCTTGATGGGGAGGAAGTGGAGCCGTGAGGCTCAAGATGCGCGTGAAACAAGCGGTGAGCTTGATAGGGGTTCAGTTCACTCACCACCTACGCAGCGGCTTGTTGAGCAACCAAGCGGCTGCGTAACTCCATCCTAGAAAGACCGAGTGTTTCACTCAAGTACCGCTAGTCGTACTGCTACGTGTGCTTCTTTCGACCATCGCCACGATGATTTCAAACAGTTCGTCCTGTGCTTGCTCTGCGCTGATCTCGTCATTCGCAGCAGCGTGGGACAAGGCTTCGGCGGCGCCGAGCATCGCGCGTAATCCGGCTGGCGTGATGTTTCCCGTCTCAGCGAACGGGGAGAGGACGTTGCGGCACTTTTCGAGGAAGATCGCTTCGTACTCGCGCTTGATCTTTTCCAGTTCCGGCGAACCCGCCAGAGCGGCGATCACGCCTGGTATCTCTTTGCCCTGCAGCAGCACGCAAGCGACGTAGGATGTGGCAATCACGCGTGCGGTGCTGGCCAGGGTCGGATCGCAATGCTCCAGCGCGGCATCCATCAACGTAGTCTGGCGCGTGTCGAAATCCTGGTAGAGCGCGGCCAGCAATCCGGATCGAGTGGTGAAGTGATCATAAACCACCGGTTTGGTGATCCCGGCCAACTCGGCGAGACGGCCCAGAGTCAGGGCTTGCGTGCCTTCTTTGCGCACCAGTTGCCAGGCGACGTCCAGCAACTGGCGCAGTCGATCTTCCCGCGACATCCGGCGACGTGGCTGCTCTTTTGTTTCGATGGTTGACATGCCTATGTACCAAAAGTAACTTACTGTTCGTAACTTACCAAGAGTATATAAGGTCCGCCCTGTGCTCTCAATCAGGAGTTCCAGCATGCACACACTTATCGTTGTCGCTCATCACGATCCTCTTTCGCTTACCCGTGGCGTGGTTACGCGGATTGCTGACGGCCTGGCCCTGGCCGATTCCGATAACACGGTGGAAATCGCCGATCTCTGGACCGAAGGTTTCGACCCCAGGTTCGGGCCGGCGGATTGGGCGGTGCATCACCGGGAGGCATCACCACCGGCCGATGTGATCGCCGAGCAGGCGCGGATAGATCGAGCCGATGCGCTGATATTGGTCTACCCGGTGTTCTGGTGGTCGATGCCGGCGCTGCTCAAGGGCTGGATCGACCGAGTGTTCGCCAATGGCTGGGCTTTCGATTTCGGGACGGATGCCAAGCTGGTGAAAAAGCTGGATCGTCTGCGAGTACACCTGATCGGAGTCGGTGGAGCCGACGCGGCCACCTATGCCCGACACGGATATGCAACCGCCATGAAGACTCAGATTGACCATGGCATTTTCGATTACTGCGGTGCGCAGGTCGTGACGTCGCAACTGCTGCTGGAGTCGGAAATTCAGGATCCGGCTATGCACCTGCAGGCCGCACACACCTTGGGTCGTGGCCTGTATAAGCAACAAGAAGTCGAGGCGGTATGAGCCACATACCGCCCCGGCACCACTAGATCTGCTCGCCCGGCCAGCCGGCCCTGCGCAACGCCTTGAGCAGTGTCTCGACATCCAGCCCCTGCACCCCATGCCCGTTGCCTTCGGCCGTTTCGGCGGCGAGCAGGGCATTGATGATGGCTTCTTCCACGGCCTCGGTGGCGGCCAGGAACAGCTCGCTGATGTGGTCGTTGTTGACCATGCTCAGGTTGTGGGTGGTCGGCGCTTTCTTGCTCTCGTAGGCAGCCGGTGGCACGTGATCGTTACCGGTGGAAAAGGCGATGAAGATGTCGCCGCTGTGGTCTTCATTGCCGCCGCCGGTACGGGCCAGGCCGAGGCTGGCACGCTGGGCCAGGCGGGTGCACTGGTGCGGCAGCAACGGCGCATCGGTGGCCAGGCAGACCACGATCGAACCCATGCCCGGATGGGGCAGCGAGGCCTTGAGGAACGGCGAATCGACCTGTTCCATGTAGCGCCCGACCGGGTAGCCATCGACGCGCAATTCATTGCGAATACCGTGGTTGGCCTGGACAATCGCCCCCACCGTCCAGCCGCCCTGGGCGCTGTTCAAACGGCGTGACGCAGTGCCGATGCCGCCCTTGAATTCATGGCAGATCATGCCGCTGCCACCGCCGACATTGCCTTCGGCCACCGGGCCGCCCACCGCCGAACGAACGGCCTGGGCCACGTGCTCAGGCTTGACATGAAAACCGTTGATGTCGTTGAGCAGGCCGTCGAAGGTTTCCAGCACCACTGGCATGTTCCAGTAGAGGCGCCCGTCATCCGGTTGCTGCTCGCGGTCGAGCACGATCAGCGCATCGCGCACCACGCCCAGGCTGTGGGTGTTGGTAAAAGCGATGGGGCTGGTCAGCAAGCCGGCCTCGCGAATCCACTCCAGCCCCGTGGCATCGCCGTTGCCGTTGAGCACATGCACACCGGCAAAGCAGGGTTGCTGGCTGGTGGAGCCGGTGCGGGGTTCGATGACGGTGACGCCGGTGAGGATGTCGCGGCCATTGGCAGTGCGGCCTCGTACATCGCTGTGGCCGACCCGTACGCCGGGAACGTCGGTGATGGCGTTGAGCGGGCCGGGTTGCAGTTGGCCGAACTGGATGTTGAGGTCGCGGGCGCGTGGTTTCATGGGTTTTCTCATCTTTGATTCGTGGCAGAAAAAGAATATTTGTTGGGCACCACGGACACTGTGGGAGCGGGCTTGCTCGCGAAGGCGTAGTGTCAGTCGCTATCAACGTTGGCTGAGCCACCGCCTTCGCGAGCAAGTCGGATCGCCGCACCGCCGCTCCCACAGGGTTTTGTGGTGTCCTCGTCATTGACCGTTTTTGACCTTGCTCCAGATCCGCGTGCGCACGCGCTCGGTAGCTGGCGGCAGTGGCTGGAGGGTGAACAAGGTGGCCATCGCTTCGGCAGGCGGATAAACCGCCGGGTTGTTGCGGGTCGCTTCGGCCACCAGCGTGGTGGCGCTGCGGTTGCCGTTGGGGTAGTTGAGGTGGTCGCTGACGGGGGCGATGACGTCAGGGCGCATCAGGTAGTCGATGAAGGCCATGCCTTGTTCCGGGTGTGGGGCGTCCTTGAGCAGCACCAGGGTGTCGAACCACACCGGCGCGCCTTCCTTGGGCAAGCTGTAGGCGATCTTCACGCCGTTGCCGGCCTGCTCGGCGGTGTTCCTGGCTTCGAGCATCGCGCCGGACCAGCCCACCGCCACGCAAATGTTGCCGTTGGACAGGTCGCTGATGAACTTCGACGAGTTGAAGTAGGCGATGTGCGGGCGCAGTTTCAGCAGCAGCGCTTCGGCCTTCTTGTAGTCCTCGGGGTTGGTGCTGTTGGGCGGCAGGCCGAGGTAGTGCAGCGCCACCGGCAGCATCTCCGCCGGCGAGTCGAGCATGGCCACGCCGCATTCGCCGAGTTTGGCCAGGTTCTCTTCCTTGAACACCAGGTCCCAGGAATCCACCGGCGCCTTGTCGCCCAGCACGGCGCGCACTTTGTCGACGTTGTAGCCGATGCCGTTGGTGCCCCACAGGTAGGGCACGGCGTACTGGTTGCCCGGATCGTTGTTGGCCAGTTTCGCCAGCAGATCGGTGTCCATGTTCTTGAAGTCCGGCATCTGCGCACGGGGCAGGGGGGCGAGGGCACCGGCCTTGATCAGCGTGGGCAGACTGAAGTTGCTGGCCACCACCACGTCGTAGCCGCTGCGGCTGGTGAGCAACTTGCCTTCCAGCACTTCGGCGCTGTCGAAGGTGTCGTAGACCGGCACAATCCCGGTGTCACGCTTGAAGTCCTGCAAGGTAGTCGGGCCGATGTAGTCGTACCAGTTGTACACGTGCACCGTCGGGGCTTCGACCGCAAACGCTGGCAGTGAAACCGCCAGACAGGCGCCAAACCCCAGATTGAAATACAAGCGGTGACGACTCATGATGCGGCACTCCTGGCCTGTTGCGGCCGGTGGTAATCAGGAGTTTGCAGCGTATCGACCGGGGTGGCTTTCACCCATTCCCATCATGGGTTACTCAAAAGGGGTAGTGCGTGGACGCGTTGTTGAAAGAGTTGCCGGTGCATCAGGGGCTGGCGCGGGTCTTCACGGCGGTGGGGCAGGACGGTTTCTGGCGTGCTCTGGTCGATACCCTGCGCTTGCTGGTGCCGCTGGATAACGCGCTGGTGGCGCTGATGCGCCCGGGTCATGTGCCGCGGCTGCTGATTGACTTCGATGCCACGGGCCGCATCGACGACCATGAAGAACTGGCGGACTACCGCGCCGGCATGTACCTGCTCGACCCGTTCTACCAGGCCGCCTGCGCGGGCATCGCCGACGGCTTGCACAGCCTCGAATCGGTGGCCCCCGACCAGTTCCAGCACAGCGAGTACTACCTGAGTTACTTCAGCACCGTGGTCGGTGGGGACGAGTTGCAGTTCATGGTCAATGTCGATGGCGCCGTGCTCGGCCTGTCCCTGGGGCGTGCGACACGCTTCAGCCTCGAGGAGCAGGGCCGCCTGCTGTGCGTGCGAGACTGGGTGCTGGCGGCGATGCGCCGACATCTGGATTTACTGCCGCTGGAGGGGTCGGTCGCCGAACCACCGGCGGGCGATCTGGCGACCTTGCTCGATCGCTTCGACGCACGCCTGACCCTGCGGGAAATCGAAACCGCGCGCCTGATTCTCCAGGGCTTCTCCAGCAAGGCTATCGCCCAGCAAATGGGCATATCCCCGGAGACGGTGAAAGTGCACCGGCGCAACCTCTATCACAAGCTCAATGTGAACGGGCATGGCGAGTTGTTTGCGTTGGTGTTGCAGCCGCGTTGAACCTTGGTGGTTTGGTGAATGCATTGGCCCCTTCGCGAGCAAGCCCGCTCCCACACTGGATCTCGGCTCGTCACAACGCCTATGTGGGAGCGGGCTTGCTCGCGAAGGGCACGACTCGGTGTTACTGCCGAAACACCAACGCCTTCAACCCACACTCGACATCGGCATCCGGAAACTCCGGCGGGTTCTCCAGCCGCTGCTCGAACCGCAGGCTCGGTGCTTCGCGAGTCACGCCATCGATCAGGAAATCAGCACCAAACGCCGGGTCGTTCATGCATGCCAGCACGGTACCTTGGGGGCTGAGCAACTCCGGCAACCGGCGCAGCACGCGCTGGTAGTCCTTGGTCAGCAGAAAGCTGCCTTTCTGGAACGATGGCGGGTCGATGATCACCAGGTCGTACGGTCCCTTGCCGATCACCTTGCCCCAGGATTTGAACAGATCGTGGCCGAGGAAACTGACCTTGCTCATGTCGTGGCCGTTGAGCCGGTGGTTGTCTCGACCACGGTTCAAGGCGGGGCTCGACATGTCGAGGTTGACCACGTGGCTCGCGCCGCCTTCGATGGCCGCCACCGAGAAACCGCAGGTATAGGCGAACAGGTTCAGCACCCGCTTGCCCTCGGCATTGGCGCGGACCCAATCGCGACCGTAGCGCATGTCGAGGAACAGGCCGGTGTTCTGTTTGCGACCCAGGTCCACCCGGTACTTCAACCCGCCTTCGGTGATGGTCATTTCTTCGATGACGTCCCCCAGCAGCCACTCGGTGGTGCTTTGCAGCAGGTAGCGATGTTGCAGCAGCAGCGTGTGGGCACCGGATTTTGCCCACTGCTCAGACCGGGTGATCGCCATCAGCAACTGCTTCAGGTCTTCCAGTTGCGCCGCTTCCGGCTCCTTGAACAGCGCCACCAGCACTACGCCCTGCAGCCAGTCCACGGTCACTTGCTCCAGCCCAGGCCAGCAGCGTCCACGGCCGTGGAACAGGCGGCGGGTTTCGGCGGGGGCGGTTGCCAGGGCGGTCAGCAGGTGCTGGTTGAGGGTGGCGAGGGCTTCAGGGTTCATCGGGTCGGGTCGGTGGCATGGAAAGGGGCGGCATTTAACCATAATTGCGCAAATCCTGTGGGAGCGGGCAAGCCCGCTCCCACCGGTTATCGAGTGCGAGTTATCACGTTTAATTTAACTTTACGTGAGGATTTGGCGATCTTCCGGCTCCCATACTCGGCTCCAACGAACAACAACAAACGGGAGCCGGACATGTCGCAGAGCACTGCTTCACCCAAGCCCAGTCATCCACGCTGGCTACGCCTGACCCATTGGCTCAACGCCCTGGCGGTGCTGGTGATGGTCACCAGCGGCTGGCGCATCTACAACGCCTCGCCGATCTATGAGTTCAGTTTTCCCAAGTCGATCACCCTCGGCGGCTGGCTGGGCGGCGCGCTGCAATGGCATTTCGCGGCGATGTGGTTCCTGGCGATCAACGGCCTGATCTACCTGGCCTTCAACCTGTTCAGCGGGCGCCTGAAGCGGCGTTTCTTCCCGGTGTCGCCCAAAGGCGTGCTGCATGACCTGTGGGCCGCCTTGCGCGGAAAACTCGGGCACGCCGACCTCAGTCATTACAACCAGGTGCAGCGTTTTGCATACCTGTTCGTGATGGTCGACATCCTCCTGCTGGTACTCTCCGGGCTGGTGTTGTGGAAGTCGGTGCAGTTCCCGCTGTTGCGTGAATTGTTGTTCGGCTATGAGGGCGCACGCCGCGTGCACTTCTTCGCCATGGCATTGCTGGTGGCCTTCGTGGCGGTGCATCTGGTGATGGTCGCACTGGTTCCAAAAACGCTGTTGGCCATGATCGTCGGCCGCAAGGAGCAGGTATGAAAAAGCGCATTCAGGTACCCGGGCTGGACGAGGCGTCGATCCTCACCGAGGCCCGCAAGATCCTCGCCCCGCAGATCGAAGACCGCTCGCGCCGCTCCTTCCTGTTGCGCGGCCTGACCCTTGGCGGCGTGGCGATGTTGTCCGGTTGCAACATCACCGACAACGAAAGCGTCGAGACCGCGCTGTCGTCCATGTCGCGCTTCAACGATCGGGTGCAGGGCTGGCTGTTCAACCCCAACGCGATGGCACCGACCTATCCCGAATCGATGATCACCCGGCCGTTTCCCTTCAATGCCTTCTATGGCATCGACGAAGCGCCGACGGTGGAGGAGGAGGGCTATCGCCTGGAAATCACCGGCCTGGTCGCCGACAAGCACAGCTGGCGCCTCGAAGAGCTGCGCGCCATGGCCCAGACCGAGCAGATCACCCGGCACATTTGCGTCGAAGGCTGGAGCGCCATCGGCCGTTGGGGCGGCGTGCGGTTCAGCGATTTCCTCAAACGCATCGGCGCCGACACCGATGCCAAATACGTCGGCTTCAAATGCGTCGATGACTACTACACCAGCATCGACATGGCCACCGCACTGCATGCGCAAACCCTGCTGGCGCTGACTTATGACGGCGCGGTGCTGCCGCGCGAATACGGCTTCCCGATGAAGCTGCGCATGCCCACCAAGCTTGGCTACAAGAACCCCAAACACATTCAGGCGATTTTCGTCAGCAACACCTACAGCGGCGGCTACTGGGAAGACCAGGGCTACAACTGGTTCGGTGGCAGCTGATGAACGTCCCAAACATTCACCGTCCACAAACCCGTGCTCCAAGGAGATTCATCATGAAAAAGTTGACCACTGTTGTTCTGTCCATGTGCCTGGCCGTTGGTGCGGCCTCTGTGTTCGCAGCCGACACGATGAGTAATGACAGCATGAGCAAGGATTCGATGTCCAAGGACGCCATGTCCAAGGATGCGATGAAGAAAGATGCGATGAAGAAGACCGATTCGATGTCCAGGGACGCCATGAAAAAAGGCGATGCGATGTCCAAGGACGCGATGAAAAAAGGCGACTCCATGTCCAAGGACGCCATGAGCAAAGATGCGATGAAAAAGGACGCCATGTCGCAGTAATCCCAAGCAACCTCGGACCCTGTGGGAGCGGGCTTGCCCGCGAAGACGTAGTGTCAGTCGCTATCAATGTTGACTGGGCTGCCGCCTTCGCGGGCAAGCCCGCTCCCACAGGTTTTCGTGCAGGTCTTCAGGGGGTATGACTTGAGGTCATACCCTCATGACTTTTAATGGTTACAGCCCCGCCAACCCCCAGTGTTAAAAAATCGCAAACCAGCTCATCAACAACAAAAAAGAGCGTTTGCAACCATGACTCATCATCACTGCCGCGTCTTCGCCAGCGTCCTGCTGCGCTCTTCGAACCCGAACATCTGCCACGCCAGGCCCCGTGCTTGCGTGCGCTGCTGAACACCCAAACACATCCCTCTGCGTCCCCTAGAGTAATGATCATGAAAGAACTCGACCTGTACATCGGTGAAGGTTTCGAAGGCCCGGGCGTGAACGCCGCGCACATCAACATCCTGATCGGCCCGCGCAACGGCCCGGCAGGGCAAGCGTTCGCCAACAGCCTGGCGTCGCCAAGCCAGGGTCATTGCCCGTTCATGGTGATCGCCCAGCCGAACATCCCGGTCAAGCCGATGACCCTGTATGTGAACAAGGCCGCGATCGGTAGCGACCTGCACGGCAATGCCACCTGGGGCGCGTCCCAGGCCGGTATCGCCAAGGCGGTTCTGGAAGCGCTGCTCGACGGCACCCTGCCGCCGGAAGCCGAGGACGAGTGGGCCATCGTGACGGCCAACTGGGTCAACCCGGCCTGCGACGACCTCGACGCCGTGTACCTGAACAACTACAACGCCTGCCGCACCGCGATCCGCGCCGCCCTGACCGGCAAACCGGAAACCGCGCAGCTCAAGGATGTGGTCGATCACATCAGCAACCCTTTCTACACGCCAAAAGCCTGAGGTCCTCGCCATGCAATACATTCGTTTGGGCAACTCCGGCCTCGAAGTCTCCCGCCTGTGCCTGGGCACCATGAACATGGGCACCCCGGACTGGAAACCGTGGATCTTCGATGAGAAGAAAAGCGAGCCGATCGTCAGGCACGCCCTGGACAACGGCGTGAACTTCATCGACCTGGCGGACTTCTATTCCGCAGGCACAGGCGAGGAAGTGGTGGGGCGTATCGTCAAGCGCTTGGCCCGTCGTGAAGACCTGGTGATCACCACCAAGGTCGGCTACGGCACCCGCAGCGGCATCAACGCCAGCGGTCACTCGCGCAAGCACATCATGGACAGCATCGACGCCTCGCTCAAACGCCTGGACATGGATTACGTCGACGTCTTCATGTTGCACTACTTCGACGTCAACACCCCGGTCGAAGAAACCATGAGCGCGATGAACGACATCGTGCGTTCCGGCAAGGCTCGCTACATCGGCGTGTCGACCATGCTCACCGGGCAACTGGCAAAAATCCTCATGGCTTGCGAGCGCAATGGCTGGGTCAAGCCGATCAACATGCAGCTGCAACTGAACTGCGCCTACCGTGAAGAAGAGCGCGAGATGATCCCGTTCTGTCGTGATC
The DNA here is from genome assembly GCF_000282455.1 of Pseudomonas sp. GM74. Taxonomy (GTDB): domain Bacteria; phylum Pseudomonadota; class Gammaproteobacteria; order Pseudomonadales; family Pseudomonadaceae; genus Aquipseudomonas. The sequence continues at coordinate 15,264 of NZ_AKJG01000056.1, read as the reverse complement.
AGGGACTCGGTGTCTCGGTGTTCAGCCCGTTGGCTCGCGGCCTGCTGACCGGTGACGCGCAGTCGACCCGCAACCAGACCGACTTCTTCACCCAGCAGATGTACAGCGACGAAGCCTCGTTCGAAATCGCCCATTCGGTGCAACGTGTCGCCCGTGCCCGTGGCGTGTCCAACGCGCAGATTGCCCAGGCGTGGGTGGCCAACCATCCGGGCGTGGATTGCATGCTGGTCGGCGCCGACACCACCGAACAGTTCGACAGTGCCCTGGCGGCCCTGGAAACCAGACTCGACGCCGAAGAGCTGCACGAGCTGGAACGCAACTACACGCCGTGCGACGTGATCAACGATTACACCGCCGGCAAACGTATCCTGCGCACTGCGCGTCCGGGCCTGGATCGCTTCAACCTGACCGAGGCCGTGGCATGAGTACTTTGATCCGCCACGGCAATTTCATCGACGGGCAATGGTTAAGCGGTGGGGGGGCCGGCGGCGGTGCGACTTATCCGGTGCTGAACCCGGCCAACGGCGAGCTGATCGCCGAGGTGCAAAAGGCCGGTGCTGAAGAGACTGATTTGGCCATCGAAGCCGCCAACCGTGCATTGCCGGCGTGGCGCAAGCTGACTGCCAAGGAACGCAGCCAACGCCTCAAGCGCTGGAGCGAACTGATGTTGAGCAACCAGAAGGATCTGGCCACGCTGCTGAGTCGCGAACAAGGCAAGCCGTTGGCTGAGGCCATGGGCGAAGTGGTGTATGCCGCGAGCTTCCTGGAGTGGTTCGCCGAAGAAGCCAAGCGTGCCTATGGCGATGTGATCCCGAGTCACAAGGCCGATGCACGGATCATCGTCACCAAGGAGGCCATCGGTGTGGTCGCGGCGATCACGCCGTGGAACTTCCCGCTGGCCATGGTCACTCGCAAGGTCGGCCCGGCGCTGGCCGCCGGTTGCACGATGATCCTCAAACCGTCGGAAGAAACCCCGCTGTCGGCCTTCGCGCTGGCGGTGCTGGCCGAGCAGGCCGGGATTCCGGCCGGTGTGTTCAACATCGTCTCCGGGGATGCCGTGGCGATTGGCGGTGCGCTGCAAGCGTCCAGCGTTGTGCGCAAGCTGTCGTTCACCGGCTCGACCCGCACCGGCAAATTGCTGATGCGCCAGGCCGCCGACACCTTGAAAAAGGTCTCGCTGGAACTGGGCGGCAACGCGCCGTTCATTGTGTTCGACGACGCCGATCTGGATGCAGCGGTCAAAGGCGCGATGGCCTCGAAGTTCCGCAATACCGGGCAAACCTGTGTCTGTGTGAACCGCTTCTTCATTCAGGACGGCGTGTACGAGGCCTTCACCGGCAAACTCGCCGAAGCGGTTGCAGCGATGCGCGTCGGCAGTGCGTTGGACGGTGAAACCGAACAGGGCCCGCTGATCAACGGCGCCGCACTGGCCAAGGTCGAGCTGCACGTGAGCGATGCGGTGGAGAAGGGCGCCAAGGTCCTGTGCGGCGGTCGTCGTCATGCCCTGGGCGGTACGTTCTACGAGCCGACGATTCTTGCCGAAGCCAGCAGCGACATGCTGATCGCCCAGGATGAAACCTTCGGACCGGTGGCTGCCTGCTTCCGTTTCAAGGATGAAGCCGAGGTGCTGCAAAAGGCCAACGACACACCATTCGGTTTGTCCGCCTACTTCTACAGCCGCGACATCGGCCGCGTCTGGCGCATGGCCGAAGGCCTGGAAGCCGGCATGGTCGGGATCAACGAAGGAATCATTTCCACGGAAGTGGCGCCGTTCGGCGGCATCAAGGAATCGGGCCTGGGTCGCGAGGGTTCGAAGTACGGTCTGGATGACTACCTGGAAATCAAATACCTGTTGATGGGTGGTCTCTAACCCCACCCCAAACCCTGTGGGAGCGGGCTTGCTCGCGAAGAGGGAGTGTCAGTCGACATTTGTGCTGTCTGACACACCGCTTTCGCGAGCAAGTCCGCTCCCACAAGGGGGATGTTGGTGTATCAGGGATTGCTGACCAGTCCCAACCACTCGGTAAACAACCGCACCTTCGACAAGCCCTGCTTGTCATTCGCCACATCCAGCCAATAGCCATAGGGCCCGACCACTTCCACCGGGGTGATCGGCAGCAGGCTGCCATTGGCCAGTTCCTTTTCGATCATCTGCCGGTCGATCACTGCCAGCCCACCGCCCGCCAGTGCGGTGTGGATCACCTGGTCCAGGGTGCTGAACTCCAGCCCTTGCCCGGCATCGATGTCGTCCCGGCCCATGGCTGCCAGCCAGTTCTCCCAGACCTTCAGGCGTTTGCCGTCGTGCAGGATGTGCAGCAATGGAAATCGCCGCAGGTCCGGCGGCTCGCCGTCGCTGAACAGTTCCGGGCTGGCCACGGCAATGTGCCGCTCCATCACCAGCAAGCGGCTGTTGCAATGGCTGGCGGCCTCGAGGCCGAAGCGGATGTGGCAGTCGATTTCCGCAAGACCCTCGTGGCCCATCTGGTTGGTCACGCTGAGGCTGATGTCGGGATAGCGCTGAACGAACGCTCGCAGGTGCGCCGACAGCCAGCGTGTCGCCCAGGTGGGCGGCGCGACAATGCGCAGGCGCTGGCGCAGATTGGGCACGCGTACTGCTTGCAGGGCGCGTTCGATATGGTCGAAGGCTTGCGCCAGATGCGGCGAGAGGGCGGTGCCGGTTTCGGTCAGGGTCAGGCCCTGGGGCGTGCGGACGAACAGCGCGACGCCGAGGTAGTCTTCAAGCTGTTTGATCTGCCGGCTGACGGCGCCCTGGGTGACGTTCAGCTCCAGGGCTGCCTGGCTGAAACTGCGATGCCGCGCGACCTCTTCGAAGACGCGCAGCATATTGAGCGAGGGCAGTTGACGCATGTAAGAAGGGCTCCGCACCGGCTGCCGGTGTTGCGTGGGGCAGGTTTGTTTTCAGTCGTTCGGTGGAGCCTATATGACTATCAGCAAGGCGCTGAAGCAAGTGTTGTTTCGGCTGGCCTCTTCGCGAGCAAGCCCGCTCCCACAGGGATCACCACTGAACCTGTGGGAGCGGGCTTGCTCGCGAAAGCGTCCTTGCAGACGCTACAAATCCCGGATCAGAAGTAATACCCGATGTTCACGTACAACTGATTCTCCCACTGATCAGTCCCACCCGCCCCAAGGCTCTGGGTATAGCTGCTGCCGCCAATGTACGGATCGTTCTTGCCGAACAGCCATTCGGTGTAGACCCACAATTTGCTGACCGCGAACGAGGTGCCGAGGATCATCCGTTGGGAGGTCTTGAAATCATCGGCGGATTTGTCGAAGGCGCTGTAGTTGGCGTAGAGCTTGACCCCGCTGACCTGGTCGAACAGGTACTTGCCGGCCACGTCATAGCTGACGTCCGCCACGTACAGGTTGCCGCGGCTGGCGACGTTGTAGGTGCCGTCGTAACCACCGAGGGTCACCAGCTCATCGGTGCCGGGGTTGCGCGGTGACATCTGCTGCCGCGCCGCCTGCAACTGCACGCCCCAAGGGCCGTTCTTGCCCAGGTAGTGCACGGCCACGGCATTGCGCCGGCCGTCATTATCGGTGTCCCTGTTCTGAATGCTCGACGTCAGGCCGGACAGGCCGACCTCGGATTTCCACGGCCCCAGGTCCAGCGCCTTGGCCACCCGCAACACCACGGTGTTGCGTTCCTGGTTGTCGCTGCCGTCGGCCACATAGCTATCGGCTTGCGACACCACGCTGGAGTAGGTGACGCCGTTGCTGGTGCCCTTGCCTTGCCACGCCGGACGCAGGTAGTAACCGGCCTGGACGTTCCAGTCACCGCTTTGCTGGATGTACTTGGCGCCGACCTGTTGCAAATCTTCCAGGCCGATGACGTTGCCCAGGGTTTCGTAGAAGGTGCTGCCGAAGTACGGCTGCAAACCGAACGGCACCGAGTTCAGGCCCACTTGCACCTGCTGGTCGGGGTTGAACTTGTAGCCGGCCCACGCGTACTTGGCGAACTGGATGTCGCCGTAGTTTTTGGTGTACTGGTAGGGGTAGGAGCGACCGTAGAAACGGTACTGGGCTTCACCGATCCAGGTGTCGGAGTTGTACTTGGCGCTGAGAAACACGGTGTCGAGGCCGAACTTCTGAATGTCGCGATCCGGGTCGTAGTCCCAGCGGGCACGGACGGCGCCGCCGAGGTCGAGGTTGTCGGTGACCTGGACCGCCATGGCCGGTGCTGCCAGGGCGCCAAGCACCGGTATCAAGGCCATGTAATGGATAGCGCGAAGGGTAGGTGTGCGCAAAGTCTTACTCCCGTTTTTTGATTTTTGTTGGCAACAGCAACCCCGGCCGCAGCGAATGCTGCAGCGTGGGGGAAAGGGTTTTCCGGGCCGATGGCCTAGGGGCGGATCAGTCTCAACGCAGGGCCGTCGACAGGGCTGGCCGGTATCGCCGAAGCGCCGGGGGCCGCCGCCAGCAGCGTCTGGGTGTAGCTGTTGTGCGGTCGCAACAGCACCTGTTCGGCAGTGCCGTACTCGACGACTTCGCCCTGACGCATCACCGCGATGTAGTCGCTGATCTGCGCCGCCACCCGCAGGTCGTGGGTGATGAACAGGATGCTCAGGTTCAATCGTTGTTGCAGTTCGGCGAGCAACTCCAGCACCTGCTTTTGCACCGAGACATCGAGGGCCGAAACGCTTTCGTCGGCGATCAGCACTTGCGGGCGCATCGCCAATGCACGGGCGATACCGATACGCTGGCGCTGGCCTCCGGAAAACTGCCGGGGCTTGCGCTTGAGCGCGTCGCGCTTGAGCCCGACCTGCTCAAGCAAATCACCGGCCTCAGCCCAGGCATCCTTGGCCGACAAACCACGCAACTGCGCCGCGCGAGCAATGATGTCGCCGACCCGGTGGCGTGGATTGAGCGAGCCATAAGGGTCCTGGAAAATCATCTGGATGCGCCGCCGATTGGCCGCCAGCTCCGCGCCGCGCAAGGCCAGGAAATCGGTGTCACCGACCCAGACGTGACCGCTGTCGCTGTCCACCAGACGAATCGCCGCCTTGACCAGCGTGCTCTTGCCCGAGCCGGACTCGCCGACGATGGCCAGGGTCTTGCCCCGTGGCAATTGCAGCGAGACATCCCGCAGCGCCGCCACCGAGCGACCACCGACGTTGTAGGTCTTGTTCAAATGCTCGATGCGCAACGCCAGTTCGCCGTCGGCGCTGGGTACGTGCAATTCCGGGTGCAACGCCGGCACCGCCGCGATCAATTTGCGGGTGTACGGGTGCGTAGGGGCATTGAGCACCTGGTCGCGCTCACCGATTTCCACCAGTCGTCCACCTTCCATCACTGCGATACGGTCGGCGATCTCCGCGACCACTCCGAAGTCGTGGGTGATGAACAGAATCCCGTGCTGGCCGCGCCCGCGCAGTTCGCGCACCAGTTTCAGCACTTGCGCCTGGGTGGTGACGTCCAGCGCCGTGGTCGGTTCGTCGGCGATCAGCAGGTCCGGGTTCATCGCCAACGCCATGGCAATTACCACACGCTGGCATTGGCCACCGGAGAGCTGGTGGGGAAAGCTGTTGGCGATCCGTGGCGGGTCGGGCAAATGGGTCGAGTCGAGCAGAGCGAGCATGCGTTCGCGGCGCTCGGCGGCAGGCATTTGCGGTGCATGAATGTCGAAGATTTCTTCGACTTGCTGGCCGATGCGGATCGCCGGGTTCAATGCCGCCATGGGTTCCTGGAAGATCATGGCGATGCGATTGCCGCGCAGCTGACGCAAGGCATCGTCCGGCATGCGGCAGATGTCGTCGCCGAGAAAATCGATCACCCCTGCGCTGTGGCGCAGGCCTTTGGCGTAGTCGCCCATGATCGCCGCCGAGAGCACGGATTTACCCGAGCCGGACTCGCCGATCACGCAGAGGATTTCACCCTTGCGCACATCCAGGCTGATGCCGTGTACGGCGTGGCTGCGGTCGGCGCCGGCCGGCAGTTCAATGGAGAGGTTCTCCACGCGCAGCACTTGTTGCAGGTTCTGTGGGTTGCTCATGCTCAGCTCCTTGCGCCTTTCTGGGCGTGTTCGTCCAGACCGTCCGCCAACAGGCTCAGGCCCAGCATCAGGGTGGAGATGGCAATGCACGGGAAGATCACCAGGTGCGGGAAGGCGATGGCCATGCTGCGGCCTTCGTTGATCATGCCGCCCCAATCCGGAGTCGGCGGTGGCAGGCCGAGGCCGAGGAAACCGAGGGCGCCGATCATGATCGCGGTGTAGCCGATGCGCAGGCAGAAATCGACGATCAGCGGCCCGCCGCAGTTGGGCAGGATTTCCACCAGCATGATGCGCAACGAGCCTTCGCCCTGGGTGATGGCGCTGAGCACGTAGTCCCGGGAACGGATGTCGATGGTCAGGGCGCGCATGATGCGAAAGATCGCCGGGGCGCTGGTGAAGGTCACTGCTATCAGAATGTTCAGCGCCGAAGCACCGAGGGCGATGATGATCACGATGTACAGCACCAGCACAGGGAACGACAGCACGGTGTCGGCGACATAAGACAGGAAAGCGTCGACCTTGCCATTGAAGTAGCCGGCACACAGGCCCATGGCGATGCCCACGGCAAACGCGGTCAGGGTGGCGAGGATCGACCAGAACAGCACGGTACGGGTGCCCCAGACCAGCCGCGAAAGAATGTCCCGGCCAATCATGTCGGTGCCCAGCAGGAAGCTCTGGCCGCCGGGGTCAGCGGTCATCGGCGTGAGCAGCGGGGAAAAGCTTGCCAGCGGATCATGGGGTGCCAGCCACGGCGCAAACGCGGCTATCAGCACCCAGCCACCCACCAACAGCAGGCCGAGCAGGGCTAAAGGATGTTTGAACGATTGCAGGAAGCTCATTGGCCACCTCCGCCAAGACTGCGCAAGGTGATGCGCGGGTTGAGCCAGGTGTAGGCCAGGTCGGAAAAGATTTTGGTCGCGCCAACCACTGCACCACTGATCATGGCGCAGGCTTCGATCAGGTACACGTCGTGGTTCAGCGAGGCGGTGTACAGCAGCGAGCCGAAGCCTTTGTAGGCGAAGAACACCTCGACCACGATCACGTTCGACAGCAGCCACGGGATGTACAGCATGATCACCGTGATCGGTGCGATCAGCACATTGCGCAGGGCATGGCGCAGGACGATGCGCGAAGTCGACGCACCCTTGAGGCGAGCGGTGCGGATGTACGGCGCCTGCATCACTTCGACCATCGAGGCGCGGGTGATGCGCGCCAGATAGCCGATGCCGAACAGGCACAGGACCATCAGCGGCAGGCCCAGTTCGGCGGCGTTGAAACCTTCGCTCATGCTGCTCACGCCCGGCAGCCAGTTGAGCCAGAAGACGAAGATCGCCGAGACGAACACCGCGCTGGCGAAGTCCGGAATCGAGGTGGTGACGATCGACAGGAACGACACCAGGCGGTCGACGAGTGAGCCCTGGCGAATGCCCGCCAGAATGCCCAGGGTCAGGGCCACCGGCACCATCACCAGCAAAGCCAGCCCGGCAAGGATCAGGGTTTGCCCGAGGTTGGGCAGCAACAGATTGATCACAGGCTCACGAAAGTGCACCGAAGTGCCCCAGTCGCCGCTGACGAAATCCTTCAGCCACACCAGGTAGCGCCACAGGAACGGCTGGTTGTAGCCATGTTCCACCAGCCACGCGGCGCGCTGGTCGGCGGCGGAGTAGGGGCCGAGGACGTTGATCGCCACGTCCTCGATGTTCAGTTCCAGGGCGACGAACACGATCAGCGACACCGACAACAGGGTTGCGATCAACGCCATCAATTTGCGTAACAGAAATTCAGCCATGCTTGCAGGCTCCGGCTAATCAAGGGATGCCGGCCCGCCGCACCGGTCGGTGGGCGGGCACATGTGGGGCTGCGCGTCAGGCGCTCAACCAGATTTCATCCATTGGGTAGAAGTCCGAAGGGTGAACCTTGAAGCCCTGGACCTTCTTGCTGGTGGCGGTGAACTTGTCACCCCAGAACGGCTGCACCATCACGGCGGCGTCCTGCAGGATGCGCTCGACGTCCTGCATCGCCAGGGCGCGTTGTTTCGGATCGATGATGCCCATGGCCTTGTCCAGCGCGGCGTCGAACGCCGGGTCGCTGTAGTGGCTTTCGTTCCAGGCGGCGCCGCTGCGATAGGCCAGCTCCAGGGACATCACGCCCAGCGGGCGGTGCGCCCAATAGGTCAGGCTGAACGCTGCTTTGTCCCAGATCGGCCAGTACTGGGTGGCCGGGATGACTTTGAGGTTGATGCGGATACCGGCTTCCAGGCAGTTCTGTTGCAGGATTTGCGCGCAGTCCTGTTCGTAGCGGCCTTGGGTGTTGCCGACGATCAGGTCGATGTCGATGCCGTTGGGGTAACCGGCTTCGGCCAACAGCTTTTTCGCCCCGGCGACATCCCGCTCGCGCTTGGGCAGCGGCGAGTATTCCGGGTGGGAGGGGGCGACGTGGTGGTCTTCACCGAGGGTGCCCATGCCGCGATAGGCGATCTTCAGCATTTGCGCGTTATCGGCACACAGCACCACGGCTTTGCGGATGCGCACATCGGTAAACGGTTTCTGGTCGCAGGCCATGCGCATGACCACGGTTTGCGCCGACTTGCAGCTGAGCAATTGGGCACCCGGCAAGCGTTTGGCCAGGTCCAGTTCGGCGACGGTGACGCGGTACAGCACGTCCACTTGACCGGCCTGCAACGCTGCCAGATGGGTGGAAATGTCGGTGCCCATGTCGACGTAGCGCAGTTCGTCGAGGTTGGCCGGTTTGCGCCAGTAGTCCGCGCGTTTGGCGAAGGTGGCTTGCTTGTTGACCGCGAATGAAACCAGCTTGAACGGGCCGGTGCCGATCGGGTTTTTGGTCCAGTCGTCGCCGGCCTTGAAGCTGCGGTGAACGAGGGTGCAGGTGAAGGCGCTGAGCATTTCCGGGACGGCCAGGATCGGGCGCTTGAGCACCAGGCGGAATTGGTACGGGCCGGTTTTTTCGAAAGCTGCGATGTCCTGGAACGCGGTTCGGTTGACCGACTTGGAATCGGCGGCGATCCAGCGATTGATGTTGTGCTCGACGTCATCCGAGGTGAACTCGTCGCCGTTGCTCCACTTGACACCCTGGCGCAGGTTGAAGGTCCAGACCTTGAGGTCTGCGGACGGGCTCCAACTCTCGGCCAGGTACGGGTGAGTGATGTTCTCGGCATCGACCCAGGTCAGGAACTCCAGGGAATTGCGCAGCAGGTTCGACGCTTCGATCCAGGTGATCAGCATCGGGTCCTGGATTTCCTGGATGGCGCAGGCAAAACGCAGGCTGCCGCCCTGGCGCGGTGGCTGGTCCTCGGCGGCGAATGCCGAATCACTGAGCAGCGCCGAACCGATAAAGGTGCTGGCGCTGGCCACGGTGACGCCCAGCAGGGCGGCGGTGCGCAGGAATTGCCGGCGATTGATCTCGCCGCTTTTGACCTGGGTGCAAAGGTCGTTTACCGCTGGATGCGGCAGGGCGCCGTCCAGAGTCTTTAACTCGTCGAGATGGGGCATGGGGCAGCTCTCATGTTGTTTTTATTCGAGATGGCCGCAGTTTTGTCAGGGGGGCAAAGAACGACAAACGATAATTTCATCGGTTAAACGTTCGATAAATGCATGTTACTGGCGCAGGGCGGTGCCAGCGCCTGATATAGACAGGCTGGACGCGACTCCTGTGGGAGCGGGCTTGCTCGCGAAAGCGGTGTGCCAGATACATCAATGTTGACTGACACACCGCTTTCGCGAGCAAGCCCGCTCCCACAGAAAAGCAGTGCGCGGTGATGTCTGAATTGTCCTGCACAACACAAAATCGCATGTTACTCAGGAAATTTCCTACGTGGCGTGGGATGCTTATTACCTGGTCAGCTTTCCACGAGTGCCTTTTCATGAAACGTAAAATGCCCGGCCTGAATGCCCTCAAAGCCTTCGAAGTGGCCGGCAGCACCGGCAGCTTCACCCGGGCCGCCGAATTGCTCAATGTCACCCAGAGCGCGGTCAGCCGCCAGGTGCGTCAGCTCGAAGAGCAACTGGGCGAGAGCCTGCTGGAGCGGCGGCATCATCACCTCGACCTGACCAGCGCCGGCCGGGTGCTGTTGCGGGCGCTGCACCAGTCGTTCGACAAGATCGAGCTGACGGTGCGCAGCATCCAGCAGAAAACTCATTCCAACCGTCTGCACATCAACGCGCCACCGACCTTCACCAGCCGCTGGTTGATGCCGCGACTGGGGCGCTTGCGTGAGCAGCATCCGGAGCTGGAATTGAGCATCACCACGCGCTTGCAGGACAGCTTGGCGGAGACCAGCACACTGGATTGTGCGATCCGTTTCGGCGATGGCGAATGGGACGGGCTGGACAGTTCGCTGTTGATACAGGAGCGGCATATCGCGGTGTGCGCGCCGTCCCTGTATGCGCGGGAGTGGAGCGAGCAGGGCCTGGACCTCAATCGGCTGACGCTGCTGCATGTGCTGGCCCGGGAAGACCAGCGCTACCTGACCTGGAAACACTGGCTGGACGCGGCGCGCATCAGTGGTGTCGACACCCAGGGCGGTTATGAATTCGACCTGCTGGACCTAGCGATCCAGGCCGCCACCGATGGCCTGGGGATCACCATTGCCGACTGGCACATGGTTGCCTCGGAACTGGCCAGCGGGCAGTTGACCCAGGTGCTGAATGTGCACGTCGACGGGCATCAATCCTACTGGCTGGTGACCCGGCCGGAGCAGACCGAGATGCCGCAATTGCAGGTCTTCAGCCAGTGGCTGCAAGAGGAAGTCTGGTTGGCGCAAAGGCAGTTGGAGCCCTCTACCGCTGCTGTCTAGTCACCGCTGAACCCCTTGTGGGAGCGGGCTTGCTCGCGAAGGCGTAGTGTCAGACACCAACGCTGTCACTGATCCACCGCTTTCGCGAGCAAGCCCGCTCCCACAGGGGGTTGCATCGTTTTCGGGGTAACCTGCATTTTTCGAATGTTTCACCGCTCAATAAATCGTTTGTTCTACCCGGTCTGCATGACAAGACTGGCGGTATTGAAAAAAACAACGATGGGCGATTCACATGCGACTCGAGCGAAATTTTGTTAACGGCCACTTCATTGAACCGGTCAGCGATGCGCTGATCGCGGTCTACAACCCCGCGACCGAAGCGCTGGTAGGCCACGTCTCGGCGGCCACGGCCGATGAAGCCACGGCGGCGGTCGAAGCGGCCCAGGCGGCACAAAAAGTATGGGGCAAGCTCACCAGCATTGAACGCGCCGATTACCTGCGTGCCTTTGCTGATGCTCTCGAGGCCCGCGCGGTCAACATCGGTGAGGCCCTCGCCGCCGAATCCGGCAAGAGCGTGGCCGACGCCAGCAACGAAGCCCGTTACGCGGCGCAGATCACCCGCTATCACGCTGAATGGGCGCGTCGTATCGAAGGCGAGATCATTCCCAGCGACTCCCCGAACGAAAACCTGTTCCTGCACCGCGAGCCGATTGGCGTGGTCGCGTGCCTGATTCCGTTCAACTACCCGGTCTACACCCTGCTGCGCAAGATCGCCCCGGCGCTGATCGCCGGCAACACAGTGGTGGTGCGCCCGAGCAACAACACGCCGACCTCGGCCTTCGAAATCGCCAAGGCTGTGCAGCAATCCGGTCTGCCGGCGGGCGTGGTGAACATTCTGACCATGGACCACGGCACCGCCGCCGTGGTCTGCACCCATAAAGCCGTGGGCCTGATCACCCTGACCGGCAGCGTCAATGCCGGGCGCATCGTGCTCGATTACTGCAAGGCCAATATCGCCAAGCCGTCCCTGGAACTGGGCGGCAAGACCCCGGCGATCATCGAGGCCGATGCCGACCTCGAAGCCGCCGCCAGTGCCATCGTCGCTTCCAAGACCACCCACTGCGGCCAGTTGTGTACGGCGGTGGAGCGGGTCTATGTGCAGGAAAGCGTCTACGACAAATTCCTCGGCCTGCTGAAAGAGAAAATCAGTGCGGTGAAATTCGGCGACCGCGCCACCGATGTCAGCCTGATGGGGCCACTGGTCAACGCCAGTTCGCAGCAGAACATCCACGCCATGGTCGAGCGCGCCATTGCCGACGGTGCGGTGCTGGAAACCGGCGGCGTGCTGCCTGAAGGCAAGGGCCATTTCTATCCGCCGACCCTGCTCAGCGGCTGCCGTCAGGACATGGAAATCATCCAGGAAGAAATCTTCGGCCCGGTGCTGCCGGTGCTCAAGTACCGCGACATCGACGAAGCGCTGGCCATGGCCAACGACCACCAGTTCGGCCTGTCGTCGGTGCTCTACACCGAGAACTACCGCACCGCACAGAAAGTCGCCAACGCCATCGAGGCCGGTGAGTTGTACGTCAATCGCACCCCGGCCGACCCGTACCAGGGCTTCCATGCCGGTTGGAAACGCTCGGGCCTGGGCGGTGATGACGGCAAGCACGGCATGCTTGAATTCACCCAGACCCGTCTGGTGGTGATGAAGTATTGATTTACCCGGAGCACCCCTCTCGCTTATGTGGGAGCGGGCTTGCTCGCGAATGCAGAGTGTCAGCCTCCATCAATGCCGACTGATCCACCGCTTTCGCGAGCAAGCCCGCTCCCACATTGGCCTGAGTACACCCGAGATATATAAAAACAATTATTCGAGCGCCCGGACCACCGGGCGCCAGAGGTCTACTCGATGTCCAAGCAAGCATCCACTGCTGCCGCTGTTCAGGGTTCGAACGCGGGTTCAAAAAGTCAAAGTGACAAGGGAAGTCGTTATTTCCAACTGATGCTGTTGGTGCTCGCCGCCGGTGCGATCTACCCGATCCTGTACCTGCGCCAGGTCTACCAGACCACCATGCTCGAAGTGTTCCAGATCAACCACAGTGAACTGGGATATCTGTACTCGATGCTGGGCACGATCTTCCTGTTGTCGTATCTGCCCAGCGGCTGGCTGGCGGATCGCATCGCCCCACGCTTTCTGATTTTCTTCTCGCTGGTGGCTACCGGCGCCCTGGGCCTGTGGTACTCCACCGCGCCGTCGATGACCGGCCTGATGATCATCTTCGGTTGCTGGGGCCTGACCACCGGTTTGACCTTCTGGGCCTCGGTGCTCAAGCGGGTGAAGATGATTGCCCATCACTCCGAGCAAGGCCGCTTCTTCGGCATCCTCGACGGCGGTCGCGGTCTGGTGGAAGCCTTGCTGGCGACGGTTGCCCTGGGCCTGTTCGCCTTCGCCACCGAAACCCGTGGCGAGTCGGCGGCCGAAGGCTTCAAGCACGTGGTTTACCTCTATGCCTTCACCTGTATCGCCATCGGTTGTGTGCTGGTGCTGATCAAGGATCCGAAGTCGATGGAAGACACGGCGGCGGTGGAGAAGGGCAAGTTCAATCTGCTCAGCGACCTGGCCACCCTGGTGAAAATCCCTGAACTGTGGCTGGTTACCGCCATTGTGTTCTGCGGTTACCACATCTTCTGGGCCACCTACAGTTTCTCCGATTACTTGCAAGGTGGCGGCATGACCGCGGTCATGGCCGGCACCATCACTACCATCAAGTTGTGGATGCGCCCCATCGGCGGTATCGGTGGCGGTTGGTTGGGTGACAAGTTCTCCAACATTTCGGTACTGGTCGTCGCGTTGTTCCTCGCGTCCCTGGCGATGATCGGCCTGATCGTGTTCCCGGCCCTCAACAACCTGGGCCTGCTGATCGGTACGGTGATTTTCATTGGCCTGATGACCTACGCCATTCGCGGGCTGTACTGGGCGATTCTCGATACCTGCAACATCCCGCTGCGCATCACCGGCCTGGCCATCGGCATCGTCTCGGTGGTGGGTTACCTGCCGGATGCCTTCATTCCCTTGATCAATGGCTACCTCACCGAGCATTTCCCCGGTGCCTTTGGCTACAAGCTGTATTTCGGCTACATCGCGTTCGTCGGCCTGCTCGGGACCCTGGCAGCCCTGACACTGCGCGCACGGATCAATCGTCACTCTTTGAACAAGCCAACTTTGAACAAGACAGGTGCCTGAGATGAAAATCGTCGCCCTTGAAACCCATATCGTTGCCGTTCCACCACCGCACATCGGCGGGATGTACTGGCTTTTTGTCAAGCTCAAGACCGACTGCGGCATCGAAGGCGTCGGTGAAATCTACGCCGCGACCTTTGGCCCCAAGGCCATGGTGCCGATCATCGAAGACGTGTTCGAACGCTACCTGCTGAACCAGGACCCGCACCACATCGAACGTTTTTTCCGCCAGGCTTATTCGAGTGGCTTCACCCAGCGTCCGGACCTGACCATGATGGGCGTGGTCAGCGGCCTGGAGATGGCCTGCTGGGACATCATTGGCAAGGCAGCGAACAAACCGGTGTACGAGTTGCTCGGCGGCAAGGTCCACGAAAAGCTGCGTTCCTACACCTACCTGTACCCGGTCAACAGCAAGGGTGAGTACGACTACGACGACCCGGACCTGGCCGCCGAGTGCGCCATCGAGAACATGAACAAAGGCTTCACCGCCGTGAAGTTCGACCCGGCAGGCCCGTACACCGCGTATTCCGGTCACCAGATTTCCCTGGAAGTGCTGGAGCGCTGCGAGACCTTCTGTCGCAAGATCCGCGAAGCGGTGGGTGACAAGTGCGATTTGCTGTTCGGCACCCACGGGCAAATGGTGCCGTCCTCGGCGATCCGCCTGGCCAAGCGCCTGGAGAAGTACGACCCGCTGTGGTTCGAAGAGCCGGTGCCGCCAGGCCAGGAAGACGCGATGGCGCAAGTCGCGGCCAAGACCAGCATCCCGATTGCCACCGGTGAACGCCTGACCACCAAGTACGAATTCTTCAAGTTGTTGCAGGCCGGCGGCGCGTCGATCCTGCAAATGAACGTCGCCCGCTGCGGTGGCCTGCTGGAAGCGAAGAAGATCGCGAGCATGGCCGAGGCGTATTACGCGCAGATCGCCCCGCACCTCTACAACGGTCCGATTGGCGCGGCGGCGAGTTTCCAGCTGGCGACGTGCACACCGAACTTCCTGATCCAGGAAAGCATCATGACCTGGGGCGGTTTCCATGCCGAAGTCCTGACCAAACCCTTGCAGTGGGAGGACGGCTACATCATCCCGTCCACCGAGCCGGGCCTTGGCGTGGAGCTGAACATGGATGTGGTGCGCAAGCATTCGCCGTACACCGGTTCACGCCTGCACCTGCAAATGGCGCCGACCCCGGCTGACGTCAAAGACACATCGCCGGCCAGGGGCTGACGGGAGAGGGCGCAATCCCCCTGTAGGAGCTGCCGCAG
>NZ_AKJG01000055.1 GCF_000282455.1 Pseudomonas sp. GM74 | reverse complement strand
CGTTCAGCGAAGCGGTGACCGGCTTCAGCAACGCCGACCTGACCATCGACAATGGCACCCTGAGCGCGGTGAGCAGCAGCGACGGCGGCGTCACCTGGACGGCGACCTTTACACCCACCGCCAATATCACCGACGCTAGCAACCTGATCACCCTGGACAACAGCGGCGTGCAAAACGCCTCCGGCAACGCCGGCAGCGGCAGCACCGATTCCAACACCTACGCCATCGACACCCAGCGCCCGACCGCCACCATCGTGGTCGCCGACAATGCCCTGAACGTCGGCGAAACCTCGCTGGTGACCATCACCTTCAGCGAAGCGGTGAGTGGTTTCAGCAATGCCGACCTGACCATCGACAATGGCACCCTGAGCGCG
Source organism: Pseudomonas sp. GM74 (assembly GCF_000282455.1). Classification (GTDB taxonomy): domain Bacteria; phylum Pseudomonadota; class Gammaproteobacteria; order Pseudomonadales; family Pseudomonadaceae; genus Aquipseudomonas. Next base: position 76,774 of record NZ_AKJG01000055.1, on the reverse strand, counting down.
GTGAGCAGCAGCGACGGTGGTATCACCTGGACGGCCATCCTGACACCGTTGATGGGTATCGCCGACACCAGCAACCTCCTTCAGCTCGATAACAGCGGTGTTCAGGATGCGGCGGGCAACGCCGGCAGCGGCACCACGGACTCGAACAACTACACGATCGACAGCCAACGCCCGACCGCGACCATTGTCATGGCCGACACTGACCTGCGTCCCGGCGAAACGACCCTGGTGACCATCACCTTCAGCGAAGCGGTCAGTGGTCTGGACAGTTCCGATCTGAGCGTCGCCAACGGCAGCTTGAGCGGGTTGAGCAGCAGCGACGGCGGCGTCACCTGGACGGCGACTTTCACGCCGACCGCCAGTATTACCGACACCACCAACCTCATCACTCTGGACAACACCGGTGTCACCGACGCGGCAGGCAACGCCGGGAGCGGGGTGACCAACTCGGCGAATTACCTGGTGCAAACCAGTGTGCCGACCGCCAGCATCGTGATCGCCGACACGGCGCTCAAGGCTGGCGAAACGACCCTTGTGACCATCACCTTCAGCGAGGCGGTGAGCGGTTTCAGCAACGCCGACCTGGCCATCGTCAACGGTACATTGAGCAACGTCAGCAGCAGCGACGGCGGCATCACCTGGACAGCGGTCTTTACGCCAACCTCGAACGTTACCGACGCCAGCAACCTGATTACGCTCGACAATAGCGGCGTGGCCAATGGGTCGGGCAACATCGGGTCGGGCACCACCGATTCGAACGGTTTTGCCATCGACACCGCACGGCCCACCGCGACCATCGTGATTGCCGACACGCAACTGGGCATCGGCGAAACCAGCACCGTGACCATCACCTTCAGCGAAGCGGTGAGCGATTTCAATCTGTCGGATATCAGTGTTGCCAATGGCGTGCTGTCGAACCTGAGCAGCAGCGATGGCGGCGTGACATGGACCGCGACCCTGACGCCGACTGCCAATGTCAGCGATACAACCAACCTGATCGTGCTCGACACCGGTCGCGTGCAGGACGCCGCCGGCAACCTCGGCGCAAGTATCGCCATCTCCAACAACTACGCGCTCGATGCGACCCGGCCGACGGTGAACATCGTGGTTGCCAACCCGAACCTGGGCATCGGTCAGACCACTACGGTGACCTTCACCTTCAGCGAGGCCGTCAGCAACTTCGATCTGTCCGACCTGAGCGTGACCAACGGCGACCTGAGCAACCTCGTCAGCAGCGATGGCGGCAAGACCTGGACGGCGACGTTCACGCCGACGGCCAATGTCACCGATCCAAGCAACTTCATCGCCCTGGACACCGGCAACGTCACCGATCTGGTGGGCAACACGGGCAACACCGTGGCGGTGTCGAACAATTACACCCTCGACAGCGAACTGCCGACCGCCACCGTCGTGGTCGCCAATCCGAACCTGGGCGTGGGCCAGACCTCGCAGGTGACCATCACCTTCAGCGAAGCGGTCAGCGGTTTTGATTTATCCGACATCAGTATTGCCAACGGCACCTTGTCCGACCTGCGCAGCAGCGATGGCGGCAAGACCTGGACCGCGATGCTGACGCCGACCGCCAACGTCAATATCGCCAGCAATGCGATCAGCATCAACCGCGCCGGTATCAGCGACATGGCCGGCAACAGTGGCAGCGGCGTGAGCCAGTCCGACAACTTTGTCATCAACACGGTGCCGACCTCATCGGTTGTCGTCGTAACGGTAGACCCCGAGTTCCAAAGCAGCACCCCGGTGACGCTGCCCGATGTGCCTAACGTGCCGCTGCAACCGACCATTTTCACGCCTCCGACGGGCAACCTCACTTCACCATTGACCTTCCAGCCGTTGTTCGAACAACGGGTGATCGGCAATGGTATCCGGCCGTTGGGCGATATTTTCATGAACCACGGCGCATTGACCCCGAGTTTCATTGCACAGGTTTTCACCAGCAATGACAGCGGAGGCGATGGCTCGGGGCATGGTTTCCTCGGTTTCGGTGGCGGTGATGGCGGTGTGTTCAGCACCAGCACGCTATCGAGCCTGTTCAATCAGGACAGCAGTAGCGAACGCGATTCGTTGAACGCCTTCGGCAGTCAGTCGATCAAGTCCGGCGATGTTTCCCAGGGCCTGCGCGGGGTGTTTGGCGCACCGACCCTGGGCCAGCAATTGCAACAGCTCAAAGACAACGAGCAGCAGCAGGTCGTCAACCTGGCCGCCGCTTTGAAACTGGCCGGCATCAGCGAAATGCAGGCCTGAAGAGAACTTTCACTTTTGATGCGGCACCCAGGGGCGATGCAAGGATGAATAGAAGTCATAAGTTGTTTGGAGCCAGTCTGCTGGCACTGGCAATCAGCGGATGCGCGGTCACCAGTGAACCGATCGAACGCAGTGTCAGTGAGCAGCGGGCCAAAAGTGACCTGCAAAACATGTACAAGGGGCAGGAGCCTCTTGGCGGCCCGTTGACCCTGCACCAGGCCATGGCCCGCGCGGTGAAGTACAACCTCGAAGGCCGGTTGAAAATCATGGAGGAGGCCCTGGCCAAGCGTCAGCTCGACCTCGCCAGTTTCGACATGCTGCCGCGCATGGCGCTGGACGCCGGATACGTAGGCCGAAACAACGTCAACGCCTCCAGCAGCCAGAGTGTGCGCACCGGCACACAGTCCCTGGAGCCTTCGACTTCCCAGGACCGCGACCGTGATGTAGCGGACCTGACCATGGTCTGGAACGTGCTCGATTTTGGTGTCAGTTACATCAGCGCCAAGCAGCAAGGCGACCAGCGCCTGATCGTTCAGGAGCGTCGGCGCAAGGTGATCAACACCATCGTCCAGGACGTGCGCTCGGCGTATTGGCGGGCGATGGCCGCCGAACGCCTGCTCACGCAGATCGACAGTCTGATGGCGCGGGTTGAAACCGCGCGCAACGACAGCCAGAGCATGAGCCAGCAACGCATTGGCGATCCGGTGCAGGCCCTCGGTTATCAGCGTTCGCTGATCGAAGCGACACGCCAACTGGAAGAGCAGCGCCGTGCGTTGTCTCTGGCGAAGACCGAACTGGCGACCCTGATCAACCTGCCGATGGGTACCGAGCTGACCCTGGCGACCGATAACGGTTATGAGATTCCCGAACTCAAGGTCGATCTGGCCAGCCTCGAACAGGAAGCCCTGACCAGCCGCCCGGAACTGCGCGAACAGGATTATCAGACCCGCATCAGCGCTGCCGAGACCCGCAAAGCCATGTTGCGCCTGCTGCCGGGCCTGGAGTTCTCCGCTGGCGGACATTACGACAGCAACTCGTTCCTGGTAGAGCAAGGCTGGGCCGATTACGGCGTCAAAGTCACCTGGAACCTGTTCAACGTGATCTCGGCTCCTGCGGCGATCGACGTGGCCAAGGCCGGTGAAGAAGTCGCCACCGCGCGCCGTCAGGCGATGTCGATTGCGGTGTTGGCGCAGCTGTATGTGGCCAATGCCAATTACCGCGAGGCGTTGCGCCAGTTCAAGACCAATCAGCAATTGTCGGACATCGACGGGCAAATCGTCGGTCAGTTGCGCAATCGTCACCAGGCGGACGGCATCGGCGAGCTGGATCTGATCCAGGGCGAACTCAACACCTTGCAGGCCGATCTGCGTCGTGACCTGTCCTACGCCGACCTGCGCAATGCCTATGGGCAAATTTTCGCCAGCGCCGGCCTCGATCCGCTGCCGGATCAGTTGCAGTCGACGCAAGTCCAGTCCATCGCCACGGCCCTGGCCAACCGCGAAGCGGCTTGGGCGGCTGGTGATATTACGGTCCCGGCGGCCCATGCCCCGGCACGTTGATGTGAGGATACAAACGGTGGAGGCCTGCCTTGATCGTCTGTTGACCTGACTCGGTGAGTCCGCGGTGCTGCCCAGGCCTTGAACCGGTCGGCGCTCAGGGTTTTGATGACAAGTCCGCCATGCCCTTGAGCAACTCGATCGGCAGCGGAAAGACGATGGTCGAGCTCTTGTCGCCGGCAATCGAACTCAGGGTCTGCATGTAGCGCAACTGCATGGCCCCCGGTTGGCGGCCAAGCATTTCGGCGGCCTGCATGAGTTTTTCCGAGGCTTGCAATTCGCCTTCGGCGTGGATCACCTTGGCTCGCCGCTCCCGTTCGGCTTCGGCCTGCTTGGCGATGGCGCGGATCATCGATTCGTTGAGGTCCACGTGCTTGATCTCGACGTTGGCGACCTTGATGCCCCAGGCGTCTGTCTGGGCGTCGAGTACTTGCTGGATGTCCAGATTCAAGCGTTCGCGCTCGGCCAGCAGTTCGTCCAGTTCGTGTTTACCCAGCACCGCCCGCAGCGTGGTTTGTGCCAATTGGCTGGTGGCGGCCAGGAAGTCCTCGACCTGGATGATTGCCTTCTGCGGATCGAGTACACGGAAATACAGCACCGCGTTGACCTTGACCGACACGTTGTCGCGGGTGATCACGTCTTGCGGCGGTACATCCAGCACCACGGTGCGCAAATCGACCCTGACCATTTGCTGGACCACCGGAATCAGCAGGATCAGGCCAGGGCCCTTGACCTGCCAGAAGCGCCCGAGCTGGAATACCACCCCGCGTTCGTATTCGCGCAGGATGCGGAACGTCGACCCCGCCAGTGCGATGATCAACAATAGCAGCGCGACAAGACCCAATTGCAAACCCATGACTATTCTCCGCCCGGCGCCGCGTCAGCCGCGGCCACTTGCAGCAGCAAACCCTTGCGTCCCACTACCCGCACCGGTTGCCCGGGTTGCAGCGGCGTCGCGCTGAGCACTTGCCATCGTTCTCCTTGCAGATGCACCCAGCCGCCACAGGCGTTGCCGGCCTGCAATGACGTCACCGCCGTCACGCTGCCGACCAGCCCGGCATCACCGCTGACGGTGTGGCGCGGTCGGGTCTTCAGGGCGTGAAACACCAGGTAGGCCAGCAACAGCGCGCTGATCAGTCCCAGGCCGATCATCAGCGGCACGGGCACTTCGGTATTGGACAGGATCACCGCACCGATCACGAACATCACGATGCCGCCCAGGCCGATCACACCGTAATTGGGCAGGGCAGCCTCGGCGATCAGAAACGCGATGCCGAAGGTGATCAGCCAGATCCCGATGGGGTTGGGCACCAGCACCACAACCGTGTCGGCGGCGCAGGCCGATCCGCTCAACGCCAACAGCAATGCAACTGCACAACAACGCGTGTTCACTTGACCCTCCGGGAGAGTCGTGGAGTGGCTCTGCATACAGTTTAGTTGAGCCTTGGCCTGTATGAATTTTGCTCAATTTCCGTCGATATCCGATGGGCGGATTTCCCGCCGGATCGCGCCAGCGGGCCTAGACTTTTACTACGCAAGCAAAGCTTTAACCATCGTCTGCCAGCAATCACGGCGGACACCGAGGTGCATCATGCGTATGGCAAGAACCGTGCAGCGAAGCCTGGAAAAGGCTCAATGCGAATATGACATCGTCAGCCACCCACACTCGGCCAGCAGCCTTGAAACGGCGCGGGTCGCAGGTATTCCTGCCGAACGGGTGGCCAAATCGGTGATCCTCGACGATCACCATGGGCATTACCTGATGGCCGTGCTGCCCGCCAGCCGTCACCTGGACCTGAGCAAAGTCCGCAGCAGCGGTGAGTGGCAGGTTTCCCGCGAAAGCAACCTGGCGCACCTGTTCGATGATTGCGAGCGCGGTGCCGTACCGGCGCTGGGTGAGTCCTATGGGTTGGAGGTGGTGATCGATCCGCTGCTGACCCGGCAGAAAGACATCTATCTGGAGGCCGGCAACCACGTCAACCTGGTGCGCATGGACATGCTCGAGTTTCTGAAAATGGTGCCGCATGCGGAGGTGCGGGAGTTGAGTCATTGAGTTTTATTTCGTCAATGCTGACGTCTTCGCGGGCAAGCCCGCTCCCACAGGTTAGTCGCAGTCCCTGTGGGAGCGGGCTTGCCCGCGAATGACCGCGCAGCGGTCCCTCGATAAATTCACCGGAGTTCAACATGGAAAGCCCGACCCACAACCTGCCATCCCTGTTCAAACAACTCGGCCTGCCGGACGACGCCGAAAGCATCGATAAATTCATTGCTACCCATTCACCACTAAAGCCGGAGCTGCACCTTGCGGATGCATTTTTCTGGAGCCCGAGCCAGGCGGAGCTTCTGCGAGACGAGATACTCGATGACGCGGATTGGGCGGAAGTCGTGGATCAGCTGGATGTGATGTTGAGGAAGGGGCGGGGGGTGTGAACCGTCATCGTCCGGCAGCGAACTCCGCCTCAATATCATCATTTGTAAGCCCGTCTCCGGCGCGCATTGAAGCGCGTGCGGTGTCGACCTTGTGCTGCAGGAATGTTTCGTACTCGCGAGCCTCCCGTTGGGTTTGAACAAACTGACGCATCATTTCCCGGACAATTTGCGAGGCGGGGCGATGAGCGGCTTCTGCTTCGGCCATGAACTGTTCGCGCAATTCAGATTCAAGTTTCATCGTAAAAACGGCTTGTTTCGACATGGGAGCTTTCTCGGAATACGTATTGAAAAAGTATCTACATCTTCCATGCATTGGCTGATCAGTTGTCGCCGTCATCGCGACGGATGGCAGCCAATATGTTTCAAAACTTGACGGAAAATCCGCTCCAATGCAATATTGATAGTTAGCAAACTAACAGTGTGTATTTTCCCTCGTGCCGAACAACCTCGACGTTCTCCAGATGAACATCAGCAGTGCCATGGTGGTGGCCGCCAGGCATTGGCGCAAAATCTGCCAGACCACGCTGGTCAACTATGGAATCTCCGAAGCCTGCGCCGTTCCGCTGTTGATGATCGGGCGCCTGGGCGAGGGCGTGCGCCAGGTGACGGTGGCGCAAGCCGCTGGGATGGAGAGTCCATCGCTGGTGCGCCTGCTTGATCAACTGTGCCATTCCGGTTACGTCTGCCGGACCGAAGATGCGCAGGACCGCCGCGCCAAATGCCTGAGCCTGACCGAAACCGGCCGGGAGTTGGTGCAGGCGGTCGAAGTGGAGTTGGTGCGCTTGCGCCACGAAGTCCTGGAAGGCATTGACCAGAGTGATCTGGAAGCTACGCTGCGGGTACTGAGAGCTTTTGAAGCGGCCACGCCGCCATCGGTGGCCAACTCTTGAACGGTTTTTTTGCAGGCATGCCCCCGGCGCGAGACTGGTTCTACGGGGTCCGTACCTTCGCCGCCTCGATGATCGCGCTGTACATCGCCTTGCTTATGCAAATGCCGCGTCCGTACTGGGCGATGGCCACGGTGTACATCGTTTCCAGCCCGTTTCTCGGCCCTACCAGCTCCAAGGCGTTGTACCGGGCAGTCGGCACCTTTATCGGCGCTGCGGCGGCGGTTCTGTTCGTGCCGATGTTCGTGCAGAGCCCCTACGTACTGGTGGTGGTGATTGCACTGTGGACCGGCACGCTGCTGTTTCTGTCCCTGCACTTGCGCACTGCGAACAACTACGCCTTGATGCTCGCCGGCTACACCTTGCCGTTGATCGCCCTGCCGGTGGTGAACAACCCGCTGGGGGTGTGGGACGTGGCCGAAGCGCGGACCGAAGAAATCTTTCTCGGCATCGCCGTGGCGGCGGTGGTCGGTGCCATGTTCTGGCCGCGGCGACTGGCGCCGGTGTTCAATGATTCGGTGAGCAAATGGTTTACCGATGCATCGACCTACAGCCTGCGTTTCCTCAGTCGCAACGTGCAGCCTGAAGAAGTCAGTGCGTTGCGCGCATCGATGGTCGCCACCTTCAACTCCCTGGAGTTGATGATCGGTCAGTTGCCCCACGAAGGTTCGCGTCCGCAGACGGTGCGCAATACCAAGGAGTTGCGTGGGCGGATGATTCACCTGCTGCCAGTGATCGATGCCCTCGACGACGCGCTTTATGCCCTGGAACGACGTACGCCCGAGCTTGTGGATAAGTTCGCACCCTTGCTGGCCGCCAGCACCGAGTGGCTCGAACACAAGGATGCCGATCTCGTCCGCTGGCAAGCCCTGAAGGATCAGCTCGAGGCCCTGCAACCAACTCCTGAAGCGCTGGATGACCGCAAGCAACTGCTGTTCTCCAATGCCATCTACCGTCTCGGTGAGTGGATCGATTTGTGGCAGGACTGCCGCAGCCTGCAATACGCCATCCAGTGCGATAGCCAGGACAGCTGGCGCGCGGTGTATCGGCACTGGCGGCTGGGGCGGCTGTCCCCGTTTCTGGATCGCGGCCTGATGTTGTATTCCGCGGCTTCCACCGTCACCGCGATTATCGTGGCCTCGGTGTTGTGGATTCTGCTCGGTTGGACCGATGGCGGCAGCGCCGTGATCCTGGCGGCGGTGGCGTGTAGCTTCTTCGCCTCGATGGACGACCCGGCGCCGCAGATTTACCGGTTCTTTTTCTGGACGGCGATGTCGGTGGTGTTCGCCAGCCTTTATCTGTTTCTGGTGCTGCCCAACCTGCATGACTTTCCGATGCTGGTGCTGGCGTTTGCCGTGCCGTTCATTTGCGTCGGCACCCTGACGGTCAAACCGCAGTTTTACCTGGGCATGCTGCTGACCCTGGTCAACACCTCGTCCTTCATCAGCATTCAGGGCGCTTACGACGCGGACTTCCTCAGTTTCGCCAACTCCAACCTGGCCGGTCCGATGGGGCTGCTGTTCGCGTTCATCTGGACCCTGATCGCCCGGCCGTTCGGGGCCGAGCTGGCAGCCAAGCGCCTGACCCGTTTCAGCTGGCGTGACATTGTCGGCCTCTCCGAGCCGGCCACATTGTCCGAACATCGGCTGTTGGGCATAAAGATGCTCGATCGGCTGATGCAGCACCTGCCGCGCCTGGCCATGACCGGCCAGGACTCCGGCGTGGCACTGCGGGAAGTGCGGGTGGCGCTGAATCTGTTGGACCTGCTGGCTCATACGCCGCGGGTCCTCGGTGTGCCGCAGGTGCTGCTGCGCCAGGTGGTGGCCGAAGTTGGCGAGTACTTCACGGCCTGTCTCAAGGCCGGTGAGCGCTTGCCGGCACCGAGCCCGCTGCTGATGACACTCGACCGCACTCGTCGCGCCCTCAGCGGTGCCGGCGATGATGAAACCCGTCGGCATCTGCTGCACGCCCTGAGCGGCCTGCGCCTGGCACTCTTGCCCGGCGTCGAGTTCGTCGGTGCCGCCGAGCCCGAAGAACCGCTTCCCCATGGCATTGATGGAGCGCCTTTATGATCGGTGACCTGGATCTGAGCGGGGTGTTCCTGCCCACGTTGCTGGTGCTGATGGGCATTACGTATGTGTTGTACCTGTTGGTGCACGGGGTGCTGACGCGCCTGCACTTTTACCGTCTGGTCTGGCACCGGGCATTGTTCAACGTGGCCCTCTACGCCTTGTTGCTTGGCGCCGTGGACTCACTCAGTCGATACCTGATGACATGAAAAAACCGTTTCTAACCCTGGGTCGCGTGGTGTTGACCCTGCTGATCGTGAGCTTTGCCGTTGTCGTGGTCTGGCGCATGGTGATGTATTACATGTTCGCGCCCTGGACCCGCGATGGGCACATCCGTGCCGACATCGTGCAAATCGCGCCGGACGTGTCCGGGCTGATCCAGCAAGTGGAAGTGCGCGACAACCAGTTGGTCAAGCGCGGCCAGGTGCTGTTCAGCATCGATCCTGACCGCTTCAGGCTGGCCCTGCGCCAGGCGAAAGCGGCAGTCGCCGACCGCGAAGAAACCCTGGCCCAGGCCCAGCGCGAAGCCAAGCGGAATAAGGGCCTGGGCAACCTGGTGCCGGGTGAGCAACTGGAAGAAAGCCAGTCGAAAGTGGCCCGCGCCCAAGTGGCCTTGATGGAAGCCCAGGTAGCGGTGGACAGCGCGCAGCTCAACCTCGACCGCTCGGTGATCCGCAGCCCGGTGGACGGCTACGTCAACGACCGCGCGCCACGGGCCCAGGAGTTCGTCAGCGCGGGGCGTCCGGTGTTGTCGGTGGTCGACAGCAACTCGTTTCATATCGATGGCTATTTCGAAGAAACCAAACTGAACGGCATTCATATCGGCCAGAGCGTCGACATCCGGGTGATCGGCGACAATGCGCGTCTGCGCGGGCATGTGGAAAGCATCGTCGCCGGTATCGAAGACCGCGACCGCACCAGCGGCAACAACCTGCTGCCCAACGTCAACCCGGCCTTCAGCTGGGTGCGGCTGGCCCAGCGGATTCCGGTGCGGATTGCTTTCGATGACGTGCCGGAAGATTTCCGCATGATCGCCGGGCGTACCGCCACGGTATCGATCATCGACGATCAGAAACGGGAGCCGGCGCAATGAGCAAGGCCTCGGGTTTGGCGGTCGCCGGGTTAGGCTTGCTGCTGTCGGCGTGTCAAATGGTCGGGCCGGATTATCACTTGCCTGAAGAGGCGGCTGTCCATCGTCCAGACTTGCAGGGCGATCTGGCGGTCGACGGTAAAACGGTGGTCTCCGCGCCGGTGCCGGCCGATTGGTGGCGCCTGTACAGGGATCCGCGACTTGACCAGTTGGTGCAGCAGGCCATGGCCACCAACACTGATTTGCGCGTGGCGGCGGCCAGCCTGTCGCGGTCTCGCGCTCAGGTCGACGAGGCGGAAGCGGCGGGCGGCTGGAGCGGCGGCGTGCAGATGGGCGCCCAGCGCTTGCAGGAGTCCGGCCAAGCCTTCCTGATACCGGAAAAAGTACCGGTGGCCAACATTGGCGATATCGGCATCAGCGCATCGTACCAGTTCGACCTGTTCGGTACGTTGCAGCGCGGCATCGAAGCGGCCAAGGCCAATGCCGATGCGACGCAGGCAGCCGCCGATACTGCACGCATCACCGTGGTGGCCGACGTGGTTCGGGCCTACACCCAGGTGTGCGCGGCCAATGAAGAGCGGGAAATCGCCCAGCATTCCCTCGACCTGCAAGCCCAGAGCACTACGCTGATCCAGCGTCTGCGCGATGCCGGGCGTGGCGACGAAACCCAGGTAACCCGCTCGCAGACCCAATTCAAATCCCTGCGCGCCGACATGCCGCGCTATGAGGCCGCACGTCAGGCCGGGCTGTATCGCTTGTCGATGTTGCTGGCCAAGCCGGTGGACCAACTGCCGGCCGGCACCGCCAACTGCGACGAGCTGCCAAAAATCGCGCAATTGATCCCGGTGGGCGATGGCGCCGCGTTGCTCAAGCGTCGTCCCGATGTACGGCAGGCCGAGCGTCGGCTGGCGGCCGCGACGGCCGGCATTGGCGTCGCCACGGGTGAGCTGTACCCGAACATCAGCATCGGCGCGACCATCGGTACAGTCGGTATCCTGGATGATCTGGGCGATCCGTCTACCAACCGCTGGGGCTTCGGTCCGTCGCTGACCTGGAAGGTGCCGACCAACGGCGCCCGGGCGCGCATCCGCGAAGCCGAAGCGGTGACCCAGGCGACCCTGGCGCATTTCGATGGGGTGGTGCTCAACGCCATTCGCGAGACCCAGACCGGCCTGGCCCAGTACACGGCATTGCTGCAGCGGCGCGACGCACTGGCCGATGCCGAGCAATCGGCAAAACTGGCGGCCGACCAGACCCACCGCTTCTTCCAGGCCGGCCGCGCCTCGTTCCTGGCCGACCTGCAAGCCACCCGCACCTACATCGACGTCACGGCGCAACTGGCCGCCGCGAACACCCAGGTTGCCGCCAGTCAGATCGATTTGTTCCTCGCCTTGGGCGGCGGATGGGAAAGCGGACGAACGCAAGCGTCGAACTCCGGCAAACCCTGAGGCCGTTGCTATGCTTTGAAGTGTTGGAGGGGCGCCCCGTGCAAAGCGCCTTTTCTTCGCACAAGGCTCGCGCAGTTCAGGGGGAAACCAATAATGAAAAACCCTTATGCTCTCGGCTTCTGGTGCGCCATCGTGGCGTTGGTGCTGCTGTCGGCCACCTATTTCTACGGCATCATGCTGGCCCACCAGATCGACAAGGCTCTGGCGTTCCTCGACAGTGCCGCCGCGCTGATTGCCGTGATGTCCATTGCAGTGGTGGCCTGGGCCTCGGTCCAGAACCAACGCATCAAGAAAAGACAACTCGAACAAGGCAAGACCCTGGTCCTGATCTGGGACACCAAGGTGGCGCTGCGTCGTGTCGAAACGGTGTTCGACCGTTATTTCTGGGGCAGTTACTGGCAACCGGGGCGCACCTTTCAGGAAGTCATGGGCGAATTGACCGGCACACCGCTGGAAAAAAGCCTCGAGAGCCTGAAAAAACAGTGCCTGGCGCTTGACCGACAAGTGGCTGACGACGGTCGGCACTGGCTCAGCAATGCCCGGGAACTGGCGGATGTCGCCACGGCCATGGCCCGCGAACGTTATCAACTGGACGTCTGCGACCCGCGCGCGGAGGTGACGGGCGGAGCGGTGATCAACCGCGACTTCGAAGTGCTGGTGTACACCTGGACTGCGCGGCTCAAAAGCTTTGATCATCAGCTGGATGAGATCGAGGTCCAGTATTCCTGATTTTGTGGTGGCTGTTATGCCGCCTTCGCGAGCAAGCCCGCTCCCACAGGGATCACGCCATACCTGTGGGAGCGGGCTTGCCCGCGATGGCGGTCTAATGTGCACCGAATTTCTCACTCGACCGTTAAGCCCCCCAAGACACTCTTTCACCTTTAATCATTGGGCCGTTCGTCGCGCCCGGTGCTAATCTGCATTCCACTTTCAGCACAGTCGAGCCGCAACCCGCCATGGGTTCAGGGAAGACGACCTCACTTTCAACAACGGACATTGAACGGGTCATACATGAATAAATCAGCAGGCGTGCTACTGGGAATTGTTGTCACAATCGGTGCCATCAGCGCAGGCGGTGCCTGGTTCACCGGCACCAGGCTTGAAGGTGTGTTGAACTCCTCGATTACCGATGCCAACAAGGAGTTGCAGGCGGCCATGGTCGGTTCCAACGGCACTGCGTCGCTGGAACTGGTGTCGCTGGAGCGTCATGTATTCAGCAGCACTGCGCACTACCGCCTCAAGGGCGAAGGCGAAATGTTCGGCGAAGCACCGGTCGAGCTGCTGTTTGTCGATCACATCGAACACGGCCCGTTGCCGTTCTCGCGCTTGATGTCGCTCAAATGGCTGCCGGTCCTGGCGACCAGTCACTACGAGCTGGAAAAGACCCCGTTCACCGAGAAGTGGTTTGCCGCCGCCAAGGACAAATCCCCACTGACCGGCGTGGTCAACATCGGCTATGACAACGCTACCAATGGCACCTTCGAGTTGCAGCCGCTGGAAATGGCGCTGGATGACAAGTCGAGCATGAAATTCTCCGGCCTGAGCATGGACGTCGACGCCAGCGCCAAGGCGCAGAAGGTCAAGGCCAGCGGCTACATGGACAGCCTGAAAGTGACCACCGTTTCTGAAGACCAGGCACCGGTGCAGGTTGAGTTGAACGGCCTGACCCTGGCCAGCAACCTGACCAAAAGTACCTATGGTTTCTATATCGGCGAGAACGTCCTTGAACTGGCCAGCGGCAAATCGACTTTCGGCGTCAAGCAGTCGGTGCTGGACTTCAAGAAATTCGAGATGAAAAACCTGACGGAAGAAAAGGGCAGCAACGCCTCCGGGCGTGCCGATTACAAAGTCGGCGAAGTGTCCCTGAACGGCAAGACCATCGGTTCCGGTGCGCTGGCCATGAGCGTGAAGAACCTCGACATTCCGGCCACGATGTCGTTGATGCAGGTCTACCAGAGCAAACTGCAGCCGTATGAGCGTGCGGCGGCCGAAGCGACGGCAGCGGGCCTGCCGGCACCGGAGCTGAAACTGACCGAAGCCGAAGAGGCATTGCTCAAATCCAGCCTGGAAAAACTGCTGGCGGCCGGTCCGCAGGTGGCGCTGGAAAACCTGTCGTTCAACACCGCCAACGGCGAGAGCCGTGCCAACATGGTGCTCGACCTGACCAAGCCACAAGCCATCGACCTGCCGACCGATCAGTTGGTCAGGCAGTTGATCGCGTTGCTGGACTTCAAACTGAAAGTGTCCAAAGCCATGCTGGTCGATGTGCTCACCGTGCAGTCGCAAATCGACGGTCAGACCGACGCCAAGCTGATTGCCGATCAGGCCACCGCCACCGCGGACATGTTCAGCAGCATGGCGGTCGGCAGCCAACTGGCAAAACTGGACGGCAACAACATCGTCACCAACTTGCGTTACGCCAACAATCAGGTGGACTTCAACGGCCAGAAAATGACCGTCGAAGAGTTTGCCGGTTTTGTCATGAGCAAGTTTGCGGAAACTGGCGCCACCGAATAACGGCGGCCGTTTACCCGGTAACGCCCGGCCTCTGCATCGCGCAGGCGCCGGGCGTTTTGCTGTACGGCATCTCTAAACAACGTTACGGATCAGGCGCCATGCCTCTTCCCAGAGCAAGGGTTGTTTCATCCGCTCGGCGAGCATCGCCATGGCCCGGTCCATCTCGCAGGCTACCGCCGCCGATACCACACCGTTTTTTCCGAACAGGCCGATGAACGGCGGATCGTAAGGGTCGCCCTTGAACTCCACTTCGTCCCAGGCCTCGGCGTGCCCGAGGTAGTCGTAGGTTTTACCGAAATGCCAGGTCCAGAAAAACGGCACGTCGAGGTAATGTTCGTCACCACCCAGCATATTGGCCGCGGCGATCCGCGCCTGCTGTTGGGCCAGTCGCCAGTGTTCGATGCGCAGGTGTTGGCTGTTCAGCGGGAACGTTGCGATATCGCCAGCCGCCCAGAGGCCGTCGGCCACGCGCATAGTGCCGTCGACACGCAGCGAGTGATCCTGCTCCTTCGGCAACCCGGTAAAGGCCGCAGTGGCTGGCATGACGCCGATGCCGACCAGCACCAGATCTGCCGCCAAGCGTTGGCCGTTGTCCAGGCGCACGGCTTCGACCTTGTCCGTCCCTTCGATCTGTACCGCATTGCCCCGGGTATGAAACACGACGCCATTGGCTTCATGCCGCGCGCGAATGGCCTTGCCGACCGTATCACCGAACTGTTTGGCAAACGGCACTTCGTGGCGGGCCAGCACGGTCACATTCAGGCCAAGCTGGCGCAGGGACGAGGCGGACTCCATGGCAATGAAACTGTCGCCGATGATCACCACCCGCTGACCGGCGCTGGCGCTGTCCAGAATCTGTTGCGCATGGGCTTTGGAGCGCAGGACGAATACTTGCGGCAGATCGGCGCCGGGCAGCGTCAGCGGGTTGGGCACGCCGCCGGTGGCCAGCAGCGCGGCGTCGTATGTCAGTGATTGGCCGTCAGTCAGGCGCAGCGTCCGGTTTGGCGCATCCAGGCTTGCCACTTCGCCTTGCAGGCGCTCGATCCGCTGCTCGCGGTAAAAATCCTCGTCACGCAACGGCGGGACCTCGTCCAGTGGCATCTCCCCGGCGATCACGTATTTGCTCAGCGCGGTGCGGTCGTATCCGGCATCGGCTTCGCGGTCGATCAACAGTAACCGGCCGCCGAAACCTTTCTCGCGCAAACACGCCGCTGCCGCCGTGCCTGCCGCGCCAGCGCCGACAATAATGAAGGTTCGTGGATCGTCGGCCGGTGGCGGGTGGGCACCCGGCATCGGCTGATCGCCGACCCAGATGTCGCCGTCACGGACTTCAAGGGGATAGCGCTTGAGACTGTCCAGGGCCGGCGGTTCACACAGCCCGCCATCCTCGACTCGAAACTGCGCCTTGTGCCACGGACAGGTCAGGCGTCCATGACAAATCGCCCCATCCGCCAGCGGGGCTCCGGCGTGCGGGCATTCGGCCTGATAAGCGCGCAGTTGTTCGCCGGCCCGCAACAGCAGAATCTTGCTGTCCTGGACCTGCACTTCCAGACCCCGGTCTTCGGGCACATTGGCGACACGCGCAACGCGATGCAGAGTCATGATCGCTCTCCAGTCAGACGTTTCACTTATGAGTCTGGTACTTATAGCGAGGTTCAGCCAATTGCCCCTGCCACGGCGTGAACGGTCCGGCTATAGTTTGCACGCCGACGACGGCCCAACACGCACAAGGTGCTCCGGTATGCCCCGATTGACCTCAATTAACCCTTGGCTCGTGTCCTTGGCAGTCGCCCTTTGCGTGCAGTTCCCGGCGCAGGCCCAGGAGCGCTTCACCCTGAACATTCCGGGTGTCTCCGATGACCGTTTGTTCACGTCCGCCGCCGCCGGCGATTCCGCGGGCTGTGGCGGGCATAACATTTCCCCGGCATTGAACTGGAACGCCGGCCCGGCAGCCACCCAAAGCTACGCCATTGTCATGCACGACCCTGACGGCCAGAAAGGCCAGGGCGTCGATAACTGGGTGCATTACGGCATCAAGGCCGGCACCCACCAGATTCCAGCCGGCGCCGGGAGCAAACCAGGCCTCGAGGGCGTCGGCGGTACCAACAGCAAGGAAACCACCGGCTACATTGGTCCTTGCCCGCCCGTCGGCGACAGCGCGCACCACTACATCATCCAGATCTACGCCCTGGACCTGGCCCCGGACGCCTTGCCCGCCGGCCTGACCCGTGCGCAACTGCTGGAAAAAATCAAAGGCCACGTCCTGAAAAACAGCAGCGTGGTGCGGCGCTATCACCGCTGAAGGCTGATCGCCCCGGCGGATTTGCAGAAAACTGAGGTGCGCTGCATTCCGGGGATTTGGCATCCACCCCCGAAAGCGCGCACTATCAGGCCATAGCCGATGCGTTGGAGGATGCCGTGGCAAAAAAAATCGACCGCATCGCCCAAATGCTCAACTGCCCGCAAAAGGGTGAAGAACTGCGGCGAGCGATTACCGAGAGTCGCAAGGATTTTCTGCTGAACCAGCCGGAAGAAGACGTTGTTGAAGACGACGACCTTGAGGAGGAGTTTTTCGAGGACGACGAGGACGACGAGGACGATGATGAGTACGACGAGTTCGACTGGACGACAGAATGAAAAAAAACCGCTTCGGCGGTTTTTTTGTGGGTCCAGACAACAGTCCTGATGTGCTGTGTCAGCCGTACTTACCAGTATCAGAGCCCATT
Source organism: Pseudomonas sp. GM74 (assembly GCF_000282455.1). Lineage (GTDB taxonomy): Bacteria > Pseudomonadota > Gammaproteobacteria > Pseudomonadales > Pseudomonadaceae > Aquipseudomonas. The sequence continues at coordinate 59,792 of NZ_AKJG01000055.1, read as the reverse complement.
GGGGAGAAATTTGGTTGCGCCGCTGACATCGTCGATTTTCTTGATGCGAAAGGCTTTCAGACAGGTTTCGTCGCGGGTGTTGGCGTCAGAGCAAAACTGCTTGATGAAATCGGTAAAGACCATCTCTTGGCCATTAACGGTGAGTACGCGCTTGTAATACTCACCATTGATCCCTTGGGCTTGACGACTGGTCGTCATCTCCTGATCCACCACCAGGCGTCCGTGCAGGTCGACAGCTGGAACCTGGGTTTTGGGGTCTTCTTTGGAGCAGGCGCTCAGGAGCAGTCCCGCGGCAATCAGCGTGCATAAACGCAGCATATGAATTCATCTCTGATAACGGATGCCCCGGACCAGGGTCCGGGGAAGATCGATAGGAAGATTACTCGCCGAACAAGCGGCTGGAGCGGTTGACGTCAGCCTTGCCGGTATCTTCCAGCAGAGACTTGGCACCGGAGGTCACATTGCGCGCGGAGTCGGCTTCAGACTGGATTACATCGGTGCGTGCCGCGCTGTCACGCAACTCCGCATCAATGTAGTCGTTGGCGCGTGCGGTGCGCGCGCGCTTGGCCTGTAGTGCCAGGCGGCGCTCTTCCAGCTCCAGTGCGCGCAACTCGTCTTCGAAGCCTTCTTCACGGGTTTGAACACGCTTATGTTCAAGTTCTTGTGTCTTGCGCTGCTCAAGGGCCCTTTGCTGCGCAGCTTGCTGTGCCACTGCCCGTTGCCGACGATCAGCAGCGCTACGAGCTTCCTCGCGTGCCCGGTCGGCTGCCGCCTGGCGGAGGCGTTCGGCCTCAGCGTTTGCTTCAGCCTGTTTGGTTTGCTGTTCGATTTGATACAGATTGTCGAATTGGCCTGCCAATGTCGGCATGGCGAGCAGTGCGAGGACGGAGCCCAGAACTATATGTTTCATGTCCGACCCCTTAGCTTTTCTTGGGTTCTGGACAGGTCGCATTCGGCTGAATGCGTGTTTCGTTGGAGGTCGTCATCACCATCAGGGAGATTTCGCCAACCTTGAACTCACAAGGGCGACCCACCTGGGCGGACGTGTAGATCTTGCCGCTTTCGGAATAACCAATCAGCACGCCCGGTACCAGGGTGGTGTCATTGACCAACGAACCCGCCATGGCGCCTGCAGCGCCACCGGCTACACCGCCAACAATGGCCGTGTCAGTGTTTTTCGTGTTGCCCAGTGCGGCGCCACCGATCAGACCCAGTACCCCACCCGCCATCATGGCGGCTTTTTTGTTCTTTTCGTTGCTGACTTTTATCTTGCTCGGCGAAATCGTAAGGATTTTTACGGTTTTAGCTTCCTGCTGGCTGTTTACCTGACTGGCGTCGAATACATCTGCTTGATACTCCTCACCGGACGTTTGGCAGCCAGCAAGAACAGCAGCAATCGAAAGCACCAGGCAGCGTTTTAACATCATCATTTCTAATATCTCTATGAGCGTAAGAAATCCCGAATGGGACAATCCATTGTGATTTGAGGCAATGTGCCACCATTCTAATCAAACTGAAGAAGGTAAGGCCAAGAAAACTTTGGAGTGAGGGAGGATCGGGGGGACCAGGCAGGAGCCGGGTAGCGCGTTGTTATGCGCAACATTCGGGGGGAGCAGTTTCTCTGGAAGGGTGACCGCATCCATGGCGGCGAATTCAGGGGCGGGGGGTAGCGGCAGTAACGCCGGCAGCACGTCGGGCCGACTGCTCTGCTGGTCAAGGTGGGGCATGGTCGGTTCTATGCCAGCCCGCATGCTATTGGCTAGGCCAAGGAACTCGCGCCGATGATTGCCAATGGTCTGCTACCGCATCGCCCGATGCCAATTGAGTCAATTTGATTTCAAAAAACAACACCCACAAAAAAGCCCCGGATCCGCAAGGCCCGAGGCTTTCTCGTTACAGCGGTACGGTGCGGAAAAGCTCAGAGCCAGCAACCTAGCATATTGATTTTATCGGCATGGTTGTTGGGAGACATGATGGGATACAAAAGCTGTGGGGAAGCCCAGCAGAGAGCGAGCTGCAACCCGCTCACACCGCGCCGCGCTGTATTTTTGGCCGTCCCCTCAGGTCGCGCAGGGTTCAGCATCCACAGAAACACGTTGAACCCTATGAGGAATCAGCTGAACCCCCTTTGCCTTGGCGGGATAGAAAAGTGCGAGATTGATTTCCTCGCCAACTGAGCTTTTATAAATAACGCCATCGAATCCATTTTTCTTTATGAGCTCGCACAAATACTGGCTTGGTATATAGTCAATCGCAGCGGATTTTGGTAGTACAGGTCGAGTTAGCTCCTCGCCCAGACGAACCAAAAACTCAATATCTCCCCGAAGCGCCGCAATTTCCTCATCATCAGCACAGATAAATGGCGTTATTAAACTTCGCGGATTTCGTAAGTCTGCGAGTCTAACTTCTTCTATAACTTTAAACTCTGCGACCGTTACAAATTCCCCAGTATGAGGTCGGATTTCCGAGATCGACGTTAAAACATCCGACGCGACATACAGATAGGGTATCCCCACAGGGTTTGCTCGACCATGGGTTGCCTTATCTTTAGGGGGCGGTCCCATTTTTTCGAGTGGGTATGGTTCTTCAGATTCCTGGATTCTTGCCCTGTACCATTTTTCAGGGAGCGGATCTTTATAAATCAGTTGAGAGAGAAGATAAGAGAATCTTTCTAGGCTGATTGTCTCTTTTGGGAAAAATCTGTTTTCTTCCATCAACTCTTTGCGAAGGTTTTCCCAGTTGTCTAGGTTTTTAGAAAAGCATTTGCTTGAAGGCGCAAAAATGACTCGCGGAAAATTGCCGTCCTGGAATACGTCGGCAAGTAAATCTTTTGTATTCGCCAAGTCCAGACTGTAGAACATATTCCAATCGTTTTTAAACCACTCCCCTAGCGTCGCTCCTGTGTCTGCCTTTGTATAAATGCCCGTCAATAACTCAAAATATTCTCTAAGCTGAACTGGTTCGACCAAAGGTAGGTTTTTAGATTTACAGAATGAACAATCCCCATGCTCTTGAGCTATTTCTTGGATTACTGAGCCTAAGTGATTATCGCTAAAGCAATTTGGGCAGCACTTTCTCATGATGGTTACCCAAGGTAGTTTGCTAAAACTTCAATGTGGTGTTTCATAGAAAGCTTTTTTATATACCCAAGCCCAGGGAAGTGTTTTTTGTTATAAAGCTCGACGAATTCTTCGACAGCCGAGGTTCGTAGGATTTTCGTATTGGGTTCTTCTAGCTTTGCGATCAACTTAGTCAATGCTTCGTAGAATTTGCCTGCCGGGTCAGTTGGGGTGTCTTGTCTATCCGATTTGAAGTGGTAGATATACATTGCATTGTCCATTTCAGGATCAATGAATGTCAGGTGGATCGCAACTGCATAAGCTGGGCCACCAGATTCAGAGTACTCATCTCCTACGATCAAAAAGTCTCCAAAGCCATCAACACCCTCATCTTTGAATGTCGCATGCAGGTCTGAGAAAGGCTCTACATCAGGATATTTACTATTGGCTTGGCGTTTGAAACCGTTGCGCAGGAGTATGCGAGTGTCATCACTGAAGTGTTTCTGATAAAGCTTTCCGCAGTATTCCTCTGCGAATATATGACTGACTTTCCGTTGCCAGTTCTGCGTAGCTTCAACTAGGGCTTTTGGTTCAGTAAATCCAAAGTGAATAAAGTACAGGGAGTGATTCGGGTATGTGGCACAGATGTCCAGCGCGTCAGCAGTACTAGTCTCACTTGTAAGTAGAACGCCAACCGACACATTTCGGTGTGCCTTAATTTCTTCTGTTACGAATGATTGGATCGCGTCGGAGTTTTCTGTATGGTCGCCGTAATATGGATTAACAATCAAAACTGCTTCGGCGCCAGCTGCTGATAGAGCTTCAATTGATCTTTTTAGGCCGCTTAGCGACTCTCGGACCGGCTCAATTATCGAAATGATATTGTTTTTAGCTAAAACCTCTGCAGACTCTTTTATTGTAAGTAAGTCGAACTGTTTGCCGCGAAAATATGGATAATACATTTTATCTCGCCCAGTTAAGGGCCTCCCTGATTGATGTGTTTACAGCTTCCAACAGCGTTGTTTGTTCTCGTAACTTCAATGGGGTAGAGAAAACTGCCGCCTGCAATGAATCTGGAAGTTTAGGCAATATTTCTGCGAGAGGTAAAGAGCTTCGCGACTTTCGGAGAGTTTTAACCATATAGCCATGTGTGGTTACAGGGTCCAGTGATCTGAAAATTTCGCGAACTGCTGATCTGATCTCCGTATTGGCCACTTGTGGCGGAGTGATCCCAAAAGACTTTAAGATCTCCAACGATTCTCGAATTTGGATTGCTTCGAATATGACTTCCGGAGAAACTCTTTCCGGAGAGTCTTGAATCTCCCTTATTGTGGAAATTCCAAATCTGTTGTTTAGAAGGAGGACTCCGATATCTGCGGGGGTGGTTTTTAGTATTTCGTCTAAGTGATTTTCGCCAGTAATTACATAAACCTTCGCGAAGAATTTTTTGTAAGTGTCTACTTGAACTTGTAGTCTGCCTAAGTTGTCGCGTTCAGATTTTATTTCATATGCAGTAGACGTGCCGTTGAATATGGCTACGTCGGCCTTGCAGTTATCGACACGAAATTCTGTAACTAAAGAGGCGGTGTTGAGCGAGTGTCTTCCGAGAAGTAGTTTTTTTGTGATGGCTGCTTTGTATGCATACTCGTGTCTGTAGTCTTTTTTTCTCAGAAGATTAAAGGCACTTTCAAATACTGCACTAATAGGGGCTGCAAGACTGGCTTCATTAATTGCTAGAGATTCTTTGATAAGCCTAGAAAATAAGGGTGACTTGCCTTTTTGAGCAAGCTCTCGAATGACAGCGGCAGAGAACAGTCTGGCGACCGCTGACTGCTGACTTCCATCGAGAACTTTCGTGTGCAAACTCATAAGGTCGAATCTCTATTTCCGCAGGATTTAAGGTGCTTCCGTATGGCCTTCAATGGCAGGCTAGTCGAATGCCGTGATTCTGACAGATCGCCCAATCCTCGTCCCGAGATTTGTAGTCGCCAAGACTGGCGAAGACTCCCTAGAACTTTGGGGAATACCAGAGCAAATACTGTCATAACGACCGCGACACAACGGAAACTTTTCGTGGCTCAACCTGCCCATGCGTGCAGAGATATGCAGGCTTTTTTTGTTGCTAATTTCGAGCAGGCCCAGGGTAATGGCTGTCGGAACCGTTATGTAGGGATGCAGAAAAGTCACCCCTTTTGGCCGCAGGTATGGCGGGGGCAACCGCTCGTGCCAGGAGCAATCGGTCCAGTAGAACGCCGTTACACAATGTGAGGCGGGAAACTGAGTCACGGCTACTTTTTCCAGCTTTCGGGGGCCTCTCGCCATATTGCCAGCACTGATGCCCGCCAAGCCTTGCGACCAGCGCTGATGTGTACTGATTTCGGGAAACGGCCGGCTTTCATTTCTTGCCATAAGGCTCTACGCATAAATGTAGAGATTTGCAGTGCCTCTGATGTACGTACGAATCGATCAAGCACTTTCAATTTAATTCTGGCAGCTTTTGAGGCCCCGAAAATTCGGGGCGCATTTTAAGGGTGAGTCGCCACTATTCTGCAGCTTGTTGCTAGCGAGCCTGTGTCGGTCGCGTCAGCACTTTCACCACATCATCGATCACAGCCTTACTCATCGCAGTCAGATAGTGTGCGGCCCACGCGTGCCGGTCGGTGTCTTTTGCGTAAGCCGCATCCTCGGCGAAGGACTTGGCCAGGAACAGCAGGTCGGATGCCTGTGCCAGCGCTTTGCTAATAGGCACGCCACCGCTGACATGGAACAACGGTTCGTCCGGGCAATAGATGCAGGGAGTCAAACCGATGGTTTTTGCTTCTGGTTGTTCAGTCATTTGCCACCTCCATTGACGGAGATGCTTTGAGGGCGCGACTTGAAATCGCGTTGAGGGAAAGCGGAATTTCGTACGGATTTGTATTGCGCATGGTCTAGCTCCTTGACGAGGAACTGCCACTTTTTCGTTACCAAGCGAATGGGTGGCAGCTGTGCGCAGGTTGGTAAACCGGGAGTCAAGGAATCCGGCACGTCCGAAAACGTCCCACGCACAGCCGCCATAACTCAAAATTACGGGCGAAAAAAAAACGCCTGCAATTCGAATGGGGGCGCTGTTGCGCTTAACTCTCGGGTTACCAAGCCCGGTCGCTGAATTGGCAGCGACGGCGGAAGGGTATCGTGCAGGCTGATCTCCTGCAACCTTGGAAGCTAGGGTGGGAAAGGGATTACATCTGTTGGGGACGTGAGCTGCCGCTGACTACCCAAGAAACTACGAAACACTGCACACGACTGACGCTGGCGCATGTAATCAAATCGAACTGTCAAGTTGTCCTTGACGGTTGCTTCGTACCTTCACCCCATGCGATCACCAGCAACAGGCTCCGTTCGGTAGATAACCAGGGGTGCTAGTAGAACTCTGGGGGGATTGTCTGGATTTCCCCCCAATCACTCGCCGAGTGCTGGAGTTGTCAACTTTAAGTTTACAACTGACCCTTCAGCCCGCGTGCCGTCGGCTCCGCCATGGAGCTCGCGCCGATGTTTTTCCAATGGTCTGCTACCTCTCACCCGACTCCAATGGAGTCAGTTTGATTTCATAAAAACAACACCCACAAAAAAGCCCCAGACCCATAAGGCCTGAGGCTTTCTCGTTACAACGTATGGTGCACCAGGCGGGATTCGAACCCACGACCCCTGCCTTCGGAGGGCAGTACTCTATCCAGCTGAGCTACTGGTGCAGCGGGCGCCATGATACTCATATGCACTGCGGGCGTCCATGCTGCTGAATCGCCTGCGTTTTTTTAAAGCTGTAACGCGCGTTTGCTACGTTGATCAGAAAAAATAGGCAAAAGCGTCGTTTTCGTTCTTTTTTTCGAACAGCCTATTGTCCTTTACCCCCTTTGATCCTAGGATTCGTTTGAGATTTCAAACGCTCTTGTCTGGGTGCTGAACCGCACGATTTGAATCAGTGCGCTATTTATGTGCTTCAGCCCGGTGAATGATTTCCCTGACGGCAGCCTATCGAGGCGCCTTTCTACAATCATAATTTGCTCCGCGCGTGCGCGGTGCTGTTAAGGAAAGCCGACATGCAGCTTAAAGACACCCAGTTGTTCCGCCAGCAAGCCTTCATCGATGGCGCGTGGGTTGATGCGGACAATGGTCAGACGATCAAGGTCAACAACCCGGCAACGGGCGAAATTCTGGGCACCGTGCCGAAAATGGGCGCTGCCGAAACCCGCCGTGCGATCGAAGCCGCTGACAAGGCGCTGCCGGCCTGGCGTGCACTGACCGCCAAAGAACGTGCGACCAAGCTGCGTCGCTGGTTCGAGCTGATCATCGAGAACCAGGACGACCTGGCCCACCTGATGACCCTGGAGCAAGGCAAGCCATTGGCCGAAGCCAAGGGCGAGATCGTTTACGCGGCTTCCTTCATCGAATGGTTCGCCGAAGAAGCCAAGCGCATCTACGGTGACGTGATTCCGGGTCACCAGCCAGACAAGCGCCTGATCGTGATCAAGCAGCCAATCGGCGTGACCGCTGCAATCACCCCGTGGAACTTCCCGGCTGCAATGATCACCCGCAAAGCCGGCCCGGCCCTGGCCGCCGGTTGCACCATGGTGCTCAAGCCTGCTTCGCAAACCCCTTTCTCCGCCTTCGCCCTGGCCGAACTGGCCCAGCGTGCCGGCATCCCGGCTGGCGTGTTCAGCGTTGTTTCCGGCAGCGCCGGCGACATCGGCAGCGAGCTGACCAGCAACCCGATCGTGCGCAAGCTGTCCTTCACCGGTTCGACCGAAATCGGTCGTCAACTGATGTCGGAATGCGCCAAGGACATCAAGAAAGTCTCCCTGGAACTGGGCGGCAACGCGCCGTTCATCGTGTTCGACGACGCGGACCTGGATAAGGCCGTTGAAGGCGCGATCATTTCCAAATACCGCAACAACGGTCAGACCTGTGTCTGCGCCAACCGTCTGTACATTCAGGACGGTGTCTACGACGCCTTCGCCGAGAAACTGAAGGCCGCCGTCGCCAAGCTGAAGATTGGCAACGGTCTGGAAGCAGGCACCACCACTGGCCCGCTGATCGACGAAAAAGCCGTTGCCAAGGTGCAAGAGCACATCGCCGACGCCCTGAGCAAAGGTGCGACTGTACTGGCCGGTGGCAAGCCGATGGAAGGCAACTTCTTCGAGCCGACCATCCTGACCAACGTGCCGAACAACGCGGCCGTAGCCAAGGAAGAAACCTTTGGCCCACTGGCTCCACTGTTCCGCTTCAAAGACGAAGCCGAGGTGATCGCGATGTCCAACGACACCGAGTTCGGTCTGGCTTCGTACTTCTATGCTCGCGACCTGGGCCGTGTATTCCGCGTGGCGGAAGCCCTGGAATACGGCATGGTCGGCGTCAACACGGGGTTGATCTCCAACGAAGTCGCGCCGTTCGGCGGCATCAAGGCCTCGGGCCTGGGCCGTGAAGGCTCCAAGTACGGCATCGAAGATTACCTGGAAATCAAATACCTCTGCCTGGGCATCTAACCTCGCAAGAGCATTGCTTCAAGCGCAAAGGGCACGAGAGCGCTGTCCCTTTGCGCCGCTTCAAACGGACCTATTCTTTGTGGCCGGGAACGCTGTGGCAGTCGATCATCGCATGCTGCCGCCGTTGCTTCCCCGCCACTTAATCCTTGAACCACGCCCCCCATGCGAAGACGGGTATCCATGCCCACCACAACCTGAGCTTGGGCGTTGCCAACTCCATCGTCGGGGTGGTCAGGGTTGTGATCGCGTTGACGCCAGTCTGGCTGGAATGGGGGCCGGTGCAGGCAACACACCATTGGAGGTGTTCATCGCCGCTGCCGAGCAACTGGGCTGGAACCATGGCACCGATCTTTACACCCTGATGGATGTCGCCGATGACATCGCCCCCCTTCAGGACCGTCCAGTGGGTGTTGATCGCGAGACGCTGGCGCTGGGTTATGCAGGCGTTTACTCCAGCTTTCTTCGCCATGCCGAAGCGGCTGCCCAGCGCTACGGGTTGCGTACCGTCGACATCCTGGTCGAATTGGGTCGGCGAAAAATGGTCGGTGGGCAAGAGGACATGATCGTCGATGTGGCGCTGGATTTGACCCGCCGCTAATTGGTGCAACAGCGCAACAGTCTTTGGTGGTTTTACGGGATTCCCGATCGTTGCCCCGGTAAATACAGTAAGTGGCATTACAAAACGAGAGTGTGGATATGAGCAACCTTGACGACCGGAACATCATTGTCACTGGCGCCTCAGGCGGTATTGGCCGTGCTTCCGCACTGGCTTTTGCCAAAGCGGGCGCCAGAGTTGTGCTGCTTGATCGCGATGCCCTAGGCACCGAAGAAACCGCCAGCGCTGTCACGGCTGCCGGTGGCAAGGCTTATTCAATCATCTGCGACGTTACCGACGAAGACGCTGTGGCCGCAGCAGTCGATGATGTCGTCACTCGATTTGGCCGTCTGCATGGCGCGTTCAACAATGCAGGGGTCGAGCAAAGCAATTTGCCTCTGCATGAAATTTCGTCTGCGGCGTGGGATCGCATTATCCGCATCGACCTGACCGGTGTTTTCTACTGCATGAAGCATCAGATCCGGGCCATGTTGAACAGTGGCGGTGGCGCCATCGTGAACACCGCTTCGTCCCTGGGCTCGGTAGCGATTGCCGCTGCCTCGGACTATATCGCTGCCAAGCATGGAGTGGTCGGTTTGACCAAGGCTGCGGCCGTCGACTATGGCACCCTCAACATCCGGGTTAACGCAATCATGCCAGGGATCATCGAAACGCCAATGATCGTGCGTGCGAGCGAAGAGCCCAATTTTGCCAAACAGTTCGCTGCATTGCGCGAACGACACCCTATCGGTCGTTTCGGAAAACCGGAAGAAATCGCCAAGGCTGCGCTATGGCTGCTGTCCGATGACGCCAGTTTTGTGACCGGTACGGCAATGGCCGTAGACGGTGGTTATCTCACCGTTTGAGACCCCCTGACAGACTGTCCCTGACGCTCGACAGGGAGTCGGTCACTTTTGAACCTGAAACCCCGGAGTACCCCCATGATCAATGTAAGTCGTCGCTTGAAAGTCAATGCCCCTGAGGAGTCGGGCGGTGTGAACCTGAACCGCAGCCAGGTATGGGAAGGGTTGGTGAGCAAGGCTCGCAATGCGGTGCCGTTCGTTGATGCCATTACCGAATGTAATGTCGTTGAGGACCAGGGCAATACCTTTATCCGCGAAGTGGTGCTTTACGGTGAGCGCCTTCAGGAAATGGTCCTTCTTACTGAAGAGCAGCAAGTCGAGTTCGTGCGCCTCTCCGGTAATGCCCGTGGTCTGATCAAGAACGTCATCGAGGAAGAGGATGGCGAACTGTTCCTGCGCTTCTCCTTCGATTTCTCCCTGCCGGGCGTACCGGCGGGCAGCGAGAAGGAAGTCGAGTTCTCAACCGGCATGCAGACGTCCTACCTGAGCGCCGTACGATCCACCCTGCAAGCCATCCGTAACAAGGTCAGCAAAGCGGCATAAGATTCACCGCAGCGACCAGAAATGAAAAAACAAAAACAAGAAATGAGGCGTGCAATGAACCATGAATTGACAGGTATGTTTGAAAGTGTCGATCGGATGTCGGTCGAAGGTTTTTTGAGTTATCTGACCGATGACGTCGTGTTTCGGTTTGGCAATTCCCCGGAAGTAGTGGGGAAAGAGGGTGTCAGGGCGGCGATTGAGTCATTTTTTACCCAAATAGCCTCTCTGGAACACATTCTTCAAGGCGTGTGGAGCGAGGGCAACACGACAATCATGCGTTTTGATACCTATTACACCCAGCATGACGGCACGGTTATCAATGTTCCTTGTTGTGTCGTTGTTCACTTCAATGCTTCCCGATTGATCAATGATTATCGAATTCACATTGATATTTCGCCCCTGTTCAGCAGCGCATCTGCTGGTAATGTTATCCAAGCGTCTGCATAACCACACATGAGTGCCAGTTGAGCTGCACTCGCCGGTCGAAGCCCACGCCGCTTTGCTGGCGAGTGCAGTGTTTTGGTTTGCGAATTTCAGTCAAGGCATTTCGATGAAGGATTTGAATCTGCTCTATACCTTTGAGGCGTTGTGGCGAGACCACTCAGCCTCCATTGCGGCGCAGAATCTGGGTGTTACGCAGGCTGCCGTCAGCGGTTCGCTCAAGCGGTTGCGAAACGATTATGGAGACAGGTTGTTTACGCTGGTCGGTCGCCGAATGGAGCCGACGCCGTTTTGTGTCCATATCGCGCCGCGACTGTTGGCCTCCCTTGCGATGGTCAGGGAGGCAGGAAGCCAAATGCCGGTGTTCGATCCGAAAAATTGTGAAAAATCATTCGTCTTTAGAATGCGCGACATTGGCGAGGTCGTTTGTTTGCCGCCCATCTTGAGCGAATTGTCCAGGGTTGCACCTCAAGCTCGAATACACACCGTCGTGGGTGGGATGGATGAGACGCTCAATGGCCTGTCCACTGGCAGAATCGACCTGGCGCTCGGCTTTTTGCCGACCCTTCAGACTGACATTCACCGTACGCCTGTTATTTCTCAGTATTACGTCTGCGCCATGCGCAAAGACCACCCTTTGGCACATCGCGGCTTGAGCCTCGAAGCCTTTGTCGCCAGTGAGCATTTGTTGGTGGAGTCAGGTGGTGGCGGTCACCAGGCACTGGAGCGTGCTTTGGTCGATGCGGGCGGCAGAGACTGCATTAAAATGCGCACCCCTCAGTTCTTGTCCGCTCCGCACTTGCTGTTGGATACCGACATGATATGGACGCTGCCCATTTCCCTGGGTAAAACCCTGGCGCGCTTTTATCCTCTCGTCATACACCCTCTGCCCCTGCAAATACCCTCGTTCGAGATTGATCTGTACTGGCATGACCGATTTCACCGAGACCCTCAGAACAAGTGGTTGAGAGAAATGGTTGGCCAGGTACTGCGCAGCCAGCAATCAGCCTGGCAATAGTCGCTTTCAAAGGGAACCGCGGCCATCAAGGCGTTGTGTTCCCCACGCTCAAAACATCAACCGGCGCGGTATCAAGCGACACTCTCAACGGTGATGCTTCGTTCCTGGATGCTCTGGGGTAAATGGAGGCTCAGGTAGTCGATCAGGCTGCGAACGGAGGGCAACATACCCTTCGGTTTGGGGTAGAGCAGATGGATGATATGCGTTGCACCGGTCCAGGAGGGGATGACGACTTCCAGAGCCTTCGCGCGTACCGAAGCGGCGGCTATGGGTTCCGGCAACAACGCGACGCCCAGGCCATTAACAGCAGCCTCCAACTGCATACGCAGGTCATCGCAGATGAGACGTGGCTGATGGCTGACCAGCAGTTCTTCACCTGATGAACTGCGCAGGAACCAGCGACCGACGCCATCATGGATGTCACCAGGGCGCGAAAGCGTCTCGATACCTGAAATGGCCTTGATCGTGGCAGGCCGACCGACACGATCGAGAAAGCGGGGGCTTGCGACCAGAATCTGCCTGGTTGCCCCTAATTCCTTTGCGACCAACCCGGCTGTTTCTTCAATCCGGGCACGCGATCGCAAGGCCACGTCGAAGCGCTCTTCAAAGAGATCGACCTCTCGATCTACGGCATTCAACTCAAGCCGTACCTTCGGATGTTTTTCCATGTACCCAGGCAGCAGGGGGGCTAAATAACTCTGCGCCATCACCTGAGGACAGCTCAACCGTACCAACCCGACGGGTTCTCGTCGAAGGTGCTCCACGCTTTCATAGGCGGTATGCGCACCCTCGACAACGGGTTGGCTGAGCGTAAAGAAATGATGGCCGGCTTCGGTCAGCGAAACCTGGCGCGTTGTGCGATGTAGCAGCCTGGCCCCCATCCGCAATTCAAGATCCGCGATATGACGACTGAGCAACGTTTTTTCAATGCCCGTTGCCCGTGCCGCTGCCGAGAACCCTCCATGTTTGACCACCAGTACAAAGTAATAAAGGTCATTAAGGTCTTTCATGCAGTGACGCTCTCCTGCGGGGGGCCGTTGAGTAACCGTTAACGGCGAAGGCTGATGTAGCCATCATTGATCGAACTGGATGGGGGATAAACTGGCTACAATTGAAATGACTGATCCACTGATGGAGCAATCAATATGGAACTTCTGAACGACATGGCGTTGTTTGTCGAAGTCGTCAAAGCCCACAGTTTTCGCAAAGCCGCAGAAGCGATGGCGATGCCCAATTCGACCTTGTCGCGACGCATCAGCGGGCTTGAAAAGGCCATTGGCTTGAGACTGTTAAATCGCACCACGCGCAAGATCGAATTGACCGAAGCGGGGCAGTTGTACTTTGACCGGTGCAAGCGAATCGTTGACGAGGCGCGGCTGGCACACGAGCAGCTGGGGGAAATGCTTGCGCATCCAAGCGGCCTTTTGCGCGCGTCACTGCCGGTGGATTTCGCCAACACTTACCTGGCACCTCTCATCGCCGAGTTCGCCCGACGGTACCCTGGCATCAGCTTTGAATTCGACCTCACGCCACGCCAGGTCGACCTGGTCAGCGAACCCGTCGATGTGGTTATCCGCATGGGCGAACCGGCAGATTCCAATCTGATTGCACGCAAGCTGGCGAGCCTCTCTCGTCGTTTGTACGCCTCGCCTCGTTATCTGGAACTCAATGGAGAACCCAGCGATCCGTCCGAGTTGATCAACCACGAATGCCTGCGACTGCGAAAGGCTGGCAAGTGGCAGCTCTCCCATTCGGGCGAAGTGATTGAGATCGAGGTGGGTGGAAGGTTTCAACTCAATAGCGTCGGGATGCTTCGGCGATTGGCGACACTGGATCTGGGGATCGTCCTGCTGCCTGAAGGCATTGCCGCGGACGATCTGCGCACTGGCTTGCTGCAACCGGTACTGCCCCAATGGCACGCCAATTCGATCCCGGTGTATGCCCTCACTGAAACCCGTCTTTTGCCCGCAAAAACTCAACGTTTCATTGAGTTTCTGCGTGAGCAACTTGAGCAGGCTTGACTGTCGGGTTCCGTCGAGTGCTGAGCCAATAAAGACCACCAATGGATGTTGCTCCGATCAACACAGGAACTGCCAGCCAATGGAAGAAGACCTGTGATGTGCCCGCGGTGGAGATAAACCAGGCGCCCAGCGTCGAGCCGACAATTGAACCGCAGCGGCCGACGGCCATTGCCCAACTCACCCCGGTCACCCGGGAGGCGGTGGGGTACAAGGTGGCCGACACCAGGTTGAGTCCGTTTTGAGCACCGGCTACACCGAAGCCGATGAGAAATACCATGGCGGCCAATTGAAAGGGATCACCCATCATATAGCCCGTGACGGCAATGACCACAGCCGTCACCGAGTACGAGAACGTCAGTACAGGGTAGGGGCCGACGCGATCCATCAGCAGGGCCATGAGAATGGCGCCGACGGCACCGCCCAGTGGCACCATGGCGCCAATACGCGAAGCGTAAGCGATATCGTAGCCGGCCTCTTTGAGCAGGGTAGGCAGCCAGCTGGTCAGCAGATAAAACACAAAGAGCGAGCAGAAGAAGGTCACCCACAGCAGCAATGTTCGGACCAATCGGCCGTCGATGAACAGGTGCGAGATCGGCGACCTGACCTGGGCCGGGCACTCGTCATCGAGGATCGTTACACCGCTCCAGCTCTTTCGGGTGATGCGTTCGACCACCCGACGCAAGGCGTCGGCGTGCTTGCCCGAAGACGCCATAAACCGAACCGACTCAGGCATTAGCCAAGCCAACAGTGGCAGTAGCGCCAGCGGCATGACGCCACCGAGCACCAGCACCGAACGCCAGCCGAATGCCGGAATCATGTGTGCGGCGAGCATGCCGCCCAAGGCAAGGCCCGCCGTGAAGCCACTCCAGCTCAAGGTCACCATGATCATGCGCCGGCGGGCGGGGGAGTATTCGGCGCTCAAGGCAATGCACGCCGGCATCGCACCCCCCAGGCCAATGCCGGTGATGAAACGCAGAACCGTCAGCGACTCGATCGATTGGGTATAGGCGCTGGCCAGGGTGGCGAGACCAAACACCAGCACTGAAATCAGTAACACGCTTTTGCGTCCGATAGCATCGGCGACCGGCCCCAGTATCAGGCTGCCGACCATCAGGCCGAACAGCCCCGTCCCGAAAACCGGTGACAACTGGGCAGGCATCAGACCCCATTCTTCGCGCAGCGACGGGGCGATGTAACCAATGGCTGCGGTATCGAAACCATCCACCAGGACGATGAGGAAGCACAAGGCAAGGATGACGATCTGGTATGGCGAGATCTTCGCGCTGTCGATGATCTGGCCAATTCGGGCGTTGTCAGGGTTCATGCGGCTACCTTTTATTTTTTTTATCTGGACGTGATCGTCGCCACGCGCTTTAAATAAAGGAAGCCAATTCTAATTATTCAAACTATCTGGTTTTGTTATATCTATGCGCACCGACCTCAACCTGCTCCGCGTCCTGCTAGCCGTTTATGAAACCGGCAATGTCACCGCGGCGGCGAAGCGGCTAGGCATGAGCCAGCCCGCAACCAGTGCGGCACTGGCTCGCCTGCGTCACTCACTGGGGGACCCACTGTTCATTCGCTCGGGTAACGTGATGGAGGCGACGCCACGGGCGCAAGGCATCATTGAGCGCACCCGCGAAGTGATCGAAATAATCGACCGGGACATCCTCAGCGGCCCGACCTTCGACCCTGCTACCAGCGACCAGGAGTTCGTCTTTTGCCTGAGCGAAGTGGGTGAAGTGGTCTTTCTACCTGCGCTATTCCAGAGCCTGCGCAGCGCGGCACCGAATACCCGCATTCGAACTGTCAGTCTGGCACCTGATGAGCTTGTGGAGAACCTGCATGAAGGCCGGGTCGATGCGGTGCTTGGCTATTTTCCTGACCTCACAACCCCCAACATCTATCAGCAGCGGTTGTTCTCTCATGACCTGGTCTGTCTGATCCGCCTCGATCACCCGCTGGCGGGGGAGCAACTGTCCCTGGAGGACTTCATCAGGCTGGAGCATCTGCAGGTACGTGATGGCAGCCGACGCCAGGAAATGTTCGAAGCCCACCTGACCAAAGCAGGTATCCACCGCAACATCGTGCTGCAGACTTCTCACTACATGAGTGTGCCATCGATCATCGAACGCTCCGATTTGATCGTGGTGTTGCCACGCACCGTCGCCAACATGTACACGCACAATCTGAACGTGCGAATGGTCGAGCCTCCCGTGGACATTCCGCGCTACGACCTCAAGCAGTACTGGCATGCGCGTTTTCACGAAGCCCCTAGAAGTGTCTGGCTAAGGCGTTTGATCATGTCGGTATTCAATGGGTGACGTGCCTGGAAAACCGGTGTGGTTAGGACCGGAATGTAACCGCAACTTGAATTTCTGCCCCTGACTGTTATCTCCCTTTTAGACCCCTTCACCGCGATTGTTGCTTGAGAGCAACAGTCCTTGGTGATTTCCGTGCCTAGTCAATAAGTAGTGGTCTACCTACAGTTCGGCAACTCATTAACCACCGCGACTGATCGGGTGTGTTATTGCAAGATCTGTTCTTATAAAAACAAGCAAGAATAACGGAGTGCTTATGAGTCATCGTCTGCAGGGTAAAGTTTGCATTATTACAGGCACTGGCGGGTCAATGGGGCGTGCGGCTGCGTTAATGTTCGCGCAACAAGGCGCCAAAGTAGTGGGGTGTGACATCTATCATGAGGCGGCTCAGGAAACAGTTGATGCCGTGAAGTCCATGGGTGGGGAGATGGTCTCATTAAACAATTGTGACTTGACGGCCCCTGCCAACTGCACCCGGCTAGTTGAATTGGCGGTGTCGGAGTTTGGGCGCGTCGATGTGTTATTCAATAATGCGGCGATGGCCTATTTTGGTTGGATTGATCAGATATCAAACGAGGACTGGCATCGAACAATCGATCAGGAACTGAATCTGGTTTTCCATCTCGTGCGTGCAGCCTGGCCGGAGTTAATCAAGTCCCCGGGTGCTTCCATCATTAACACAGCGTCGGTTTCGGCATGGTCGACCTACCGCATGCTCCCCGGAATCGCGCACAGCGCGGCCAAAGGAGCCGTGCTTTCCATGACTCGCCAACTGGCGCTGGAAGGCCGGGTCCATGGCTTGCGCGCCAACAGCATTTCCCCTGGGTTGATTGAGTCCAAGCAAACAATCCCGTTGCTGCAAGATCCTGAGTGGGCTGAAACGATGGTGGGCAAAGTGATGCTGGGGCGTTTGGGTAAGCCCGAAGAAGTTGCGGCCACTGCTTTATTCCTGGCCTCTGATGAAAGCTCTTTCATTACGGGGACTGATATTCGGGTCGATGGTGGTACCACTGCCTGGTAACTCTGCCTGACACCAAACTTGATTATTCAATTAGTCCTGCCTGAAACAAGGAGGGACTCTATTGCCTTGCAAATAATAAACACCCCTTAAAGACAGGCCCTGTTGTTCTGTTTGTTCGCATGAATCTTCGTAATCAAAATAATAATCCATACGAGATCATCCTTATGTTGCGCGTAAAAACATTGCGGCTCAGCAAACGCTCTCCCTTGCTCTGCACGGCAGCCATACTGCTGACTTGTACGCAAACTCACGCCACCGAAAATAACGGAACCGCTTACCCACTCGGTCTTGACACCGTATTGGCTGGGCGAATGCCGCCGCCAGGGTTAACCACCTTTTTTTACAG
The DNA here is from genome assembly GCF_000282455.1 of Pseudomonas sp. GM74. Lineage (GTDB taxonomy): Bacteria > Pseudomonadota > Gammaproteobacteria > Pseudomonadales > Pseudomonadaceae > Aquipseudomonas. Next base: position 42,042 of record NZ_AKJG01000055.1, on the reverse strand, counting down.
CTCAGCTTACGAGTCGACTGAACTAAAAGGTGCCTATGGGCGCAGCATGGCCGGGATTGAAGACTTCAATCTCAGTTACCAGTCACTCGCGGTATGTCTGGACTACGTTTATTCCGACTACACGTTATGGGGCGCAACACTGGCCAGTCGTGCCGCCTTACCCTACATAAAAGGGCAGGTGAGTTTTTATACCGAAACGCCCCAAGGGCGTGTCCGCAACAGTGGCAAGGATGAAGGCTTCGCCGATCTGGCGTTTACGCCACTGTTTCTGGGCTGGAGCTCTCCACGTTTCCATCAGATGCTGGGTGTGGATTTTTATGCGCCCACCGCTTCGTATGACAAGGATCGGCTGTTCAATGTGGGAACCAATGTGTGGTCCTACTCGCCGTGGTACTCCTTCACGGCAAACCCGATAGATGAGGTGGAGATCAGCGCCAAGATTCTCTACATGATAAACGACAAGAATCATGCGACTGATTACCGGTCGGGGCGCGAGCTTAATGCTGACTACCATCTTGGCTACAGCTTGAACAAAAATTGGCAGGTTGGAGTCAGTGGGTATTTGTACAAGCAGGTGAGCGATGATGAACGTCACGGTGAGTCTGTATGGGAGGACGGCAATCGAGGCCAAGTCGCGGCCTATGGCCCTGTCGTGAAATATCAAACCCCAGAATTTGGCGTACTGATGAAGTGGCAACATGAAACACTTGTCGAAAACCGGGCGCGCGGCGAACGGCTCTGGCTCCAGGCGGTCATGCGATTTTAAGCCTGGTCTATAGCTTCATTTGCCGAGCAGGGGCGCCAGTCATGGCGCTCGCATTCCATTGCGTCGTGATTGGTGCATCAGCACAACAGTCCTTGGTGATTTTCCTGCCTAGTCAGTCTCTGGTGCCTCATTTATGGTCTGGTGATTAGATCAATCAGGCGGGCTTTGGGATGCTGCAAAAGGAACACTTCAAAACGCTGAGCGGCTTCGGCTCCGTGCACGACGTACCCAAGCTGCCAACCGGTTTTACTGACGTCTTCGAAAGCTACGAGATCGCGGCCAACGGCGTGAAACTGCACGCCGTCATTGGCGGGCAGGGCAAGCCGTTGCTACTGCTTGGAGGGTGGCCGCAAAACTGGTTTGCGTGGCGTTACCTCATGCAGCCGCTGGCTCGCACGTTCACCGTGATCGCTGTCGATCCGCGGGGTGTCGGGCTCTCGGAAAAAGCGCAGGAGGGTTATGACTCAAGGACCTTGGCCCAAGACATGTTTGCGCTGATGGACGCCTTGGGGCATGAGTCATTCGCCATGGCCGGCCATGACATCGGCATGTGGACCGGTTATGCCATGGCACACGATCAACCCGCCCGAATCGAGCGCATTGCGCTGGGCGAGGCGCTTATTCCTGGCGTTTCGGATTCTCCGCCATTGCTGCCTGAGCACCGCTGGCTCAGTGATTTTCTCTGGCATTTCAACTTCAATCGGGCACTGGGCATCAACGAGCAACTGGTCAGTGGTCGCGAAGAGCTCTACTTCGGTCACCAGTTCGCGACGAAAGCAGGGTCGCCAGAGGCGGTACCTCGTTACGCGATCGACTTCTACATCGAACAACTCAAGCGCGATCCACAAGCCCTGCGGGCCAGCTTCGACTATTACCGCGCAATCGATCAGTCGATTCCACAGAACCAAGCGCGCAAAGCAACTCGCCTGACCTTACCGGTGCTGGCGTTTTCGGGTGCGCTTGCCTGTGGCGACAGTGTCGAGGCCGAGTTGCGTACGGTCGCTTCGAATGTCGAATCCGTGGTCATTCCGGATTGCGGTCACTATCCGGCGGAGGAACGCCCGGAGGCATTGCTGGCTGCGTTTGTGGCTTTTTTCGCGCCCTATACACGATGACCAATTGCCGTTCGGTGAGAGATGGTGGGGCTACACTCATTATTGCGCATTGAACGACACCACCAGTACCAGAGGCTGCTGTCATGTCTGTCGTTATCGCCCCGCTTAGTCGCGCCAACCTCGGCGGCCATTTCCACGGTTTTGGTCTGCGCACCGAGGCAGAATTGATCTCCCCCTTCATCGGGGTCGACCACTACTGGATGGACGCGCCGACCTTTGGGCCACACCAGCATGCCGGCATTTCGGCGGTGTCCTACCTGCTTCCCGATTCAGAGACAGGGATGGCCAACCGTGACTCGATCGGTACCCAGAACGTGATTCAACCGGGCGGCCTGCACTGGACTACCGCCGGCCGTGGCGTGGTGCACGAAGAGGTTCCGGTCGAAACCGGCAAAAAGGTTCACGGACTGCAGATCTTCGTCGCTCTCGCTCCGTCGAACAGGGACATCGCTCCGTTCCCGCTGATACTCGAAGCGCAGGATGTGCCAGTTATGCAGGAGCCAGGTGCCACGGTGCGGGTACCGTTGGGGAGCTATCGTGAGATGCGCTCCCCGCTGAGTCCACCGACTGAGGTGACGATGCTCGACATCTCTCTGGAGGAGGGGGCCGAGCTGAGTGTGCTGATTGCCGCAGGCCACTGCATGTTCATCATGCCAATCGAAGGCACGGTGGAAGTAGCGGCCCAGCGCTTCGATCGCGAGGACCTCAAGCTTCCGGTGTTCCCGGCGCAAGATGCTCCACGCGAGGTCAAGTTAAGCGCCCCGCAGGGCAGTGCCAACGTCGTGCTGTTCAGCGGACCTCCGCTACCCTTTGTTTGAACCCAACGAAACGAGGATTTGTACTATGGCTGCCGTACGATTCACTGCAGAGAACGCCGCGTTGTTGCTGATCGACCATCAGGTCGGCACGATGCAACTGATCAAAAACATAGACCGTGAGTTTGCCGCCAAGCAGTCGATTGCGCTGGCGAAAATGGCGAAGATCCTCAACATGCCGGTCGTGATTACGTCCAGTCAGGAAGATCAAGCCCAGGGCCCGATTCTTCCGGAAATCGCCGCGGTGCTCCCAGAGGCGCACGCGGCACGGATCAAGCGTCCCGGTGTGGTCAACGCCTGGGAATACGCCGACTTCCGCGATGCAGTGCTCGCCACTGGGCGCAAGCATCTGATCATGGCCGGTGTGACCACCGACGTTTGCCTTATCTTTCCAGCAATCGATGCGGCGCTCGAAGGCTTTGCCGTGCAGGCCGTACTGGATGCTTCGGGTTCGCCCAGCGATCTTTCCGAAGAATTCGCTCGTCAACGAATGCACGACGCCGGCGTGGTGCTCACCGCCACCAATACGCTCATGGCAGAGATCGGACAGGATTGGTCAACCCCTAACGGACAGCAGTTGATTGGCTTGTTGTTCAGCGATGTATTCCCGGCCTTGGGTGCTGGTATCCAGTAAAACTGCGGCCCTGTCGCGCTGCTCGAAGCGCATGACACTTCGGGCAACGCGACAGTTCACCGATCAGTTGGCTGCCGCATAGCGACGATATTCGGCGCTGATCCGGTTTGAATGGGCGACCAACCCGCGGACGAAGGGCAATCGTGCTTCTTCATAGCGGGCCAGCGTGGCGGCAAAGGGTTCGTCTGCGCCTCGGTCTGCGAGCATTCGGGCCAGCAACGCCGCATCTTCCACCCCGGTCAAAAAACCGCGCCCGGTCATCGGCGAAACGACGTGGGCGGCGTCCCCGATGATTGCCAGTGCGCCACGTGCCAACCGCTGCGGCTTGTACTCGGCAATCGGAGCGCCGCTCAATACAATCGCTGAGCGCACGCCGACAGTCACTGCCTCCGCCCACATCTCAGGCCAGACCTGAGGGACCTGGGCGACCAAGCCAGACCTCACGTTTTCATCGATCGTCCCGCGTCCGAGTGTGCCCACGATGTGGCCATCGGCAGTCAGACAGCCGGTGCGACGGAGCAATGTTTCCTGATGCACATCGAACCATGCGAATGTGATTTGACGCTGACCCGACTCCATCGAACCGTCGCGACCAGGAAGTACTGCAGCAACCAGACGATACCCGCCCACGAACTCAATCCATAGGCCGCCGTCCGATGGCCAGGGGACGGGACGCGTCAGCGTTCGCTCCTCGACCAGTCCACGCCACACGAGATAACCTGCGTAGCGGGCAAGCGGTGCGTCGGGCGTGACCGCCTGGCGAACGATGCTGCGATATCCGTCCGCACCGATCACCGCGGCGGCAACCCTCTGGGTTCCGTCGGCAAAGGAGAGTTGTGCCCGATCGCCAAGGTCTGTGACCGAGGTGACGGCGTTGCCTTCTTCGAGGACGATGCCTGGCGTTGCGACAGCCCGGTCCCGTAGCCAGCTGTAAAGCGCCGGCCAGGTCGTCAGTTCGCGATAGGCGGGGACCACGGGCAAAATGGGCGCAGCACGCGGATCATGGCCAACCGTCGCCGCGACCACGTCAAGATCGATACTCAAGCTATCGCCACCGTGCACGCGCCCGACAGAACGCTCAACGACACGAACGGGCACGCCCCTGGTCGCGCAAGCGAGCGCCAGCGTGAGGCCGACAAGGGATCCGCCGACAATAGTGATTTCAGGGGGCGTGGTGTTCATCGCGTGTAAGCACTCCTAACGTCAACATTCCTGAAAATATTCCAGATCATCTGAAGGTCTTCTGCGCGACTGAAATGATCAGCGCGATCACCGCCACGCCGATCACCACCCAGAAATATTCCATGCTGGCGACCAGGGTCGATTGCTGTTGCAGCATTTGCGCGTGCATCGCCACCGAGATTTGATTCGCTGTCGTGGCGCCCACTTCGGATGACAGTGCTTGCGCCAGCTGTTGAGTCTGCTCCACATAGAGAGGGTCGCTGGCGCTGAAATGCACGTTGAGGTTGTTGTATTGCAGGGTCATACGCCATTGCAGAAACAGTGTGGCGGCCGTGGTGCCAATTGCCATGGCGATCTGTCCCATCATGTTTTTGATTTGATAGGCATGCGCGAACAGCTTCTCTTCTTGCATCACGTCCCGAAAGGTCTGCATGGCGGCAGTCGACATGACCAACATCACAAAGCAACCGTTGAGAATCAATGCCGGCAGAATGTTCGACCACAGATTGGCGCTGGGCGTCAGCGAGGACAGCAGCCAGCCAAAGCCACCCAGCGCAATAAATCCCAGAATGAAAAACTTCTTCGGGGCAGGGTGCTTTGGAAGGAGAGTGGCCATGATGACCCAAGTGGCCAGAGTGCCGGTCAGTCCGATGGCCTGGAATGTACCGATGGTGTCCCAGGAGTAGCCCAGTCCCGTTTGCAGGAAGTACGGCAAGATGTAGTTATTGGCGCCCAGTACAACGTAGGCGTAGCAAAACAGCGCCACACCCTGGAGGTAACGAGGCTGCATCAAGTCTCTGACTTTCAGGAAAGGTGTGGCCTTGTTGTGTTCGGCGTGGAAGAAGGTGTACATCCCCAGTGCTGCCAAGAGTGCGCAACCGACGATGATGAAGGTGTCGTTATAAAAGTCGTAGTAGGACCGCTGCAAAATGTAGAGCAGAAAGAAACTGCTGACCGACAACAAGAGAATGCTTGCCAGGCTCGAGGGGGTTCGGTCCTCCTCGGGGATAGGGCTCGTCGGCAGAAAACGCACGCAAAGTGCTGCTGCAACCAGGGCGCCGACGATCAGTATCCAGAAGATGGCGTGCCAGGTATTTTCAGCCACCACCCACGACGAGATAAAAGGCGCCGCAGCCGTCCCGCCAGCGAGCCCGGTGGCAAATACTTTGATTCCCGTGAACCGGCCCGGGCCTGGGGGAATCAGGTTGATCATGAGGCGTGCCGACGTCATGAACGAGGCCCCACCCAGGGCCATGATGACTCGGCCTACGGTGAAACTGGTCAAATCAGCACTCACACCACACACCAAAGCGCCCAGCACGAAAACGCTGATTGAGCCGAGCATGAAATTGCACCAGCCCAGGCGTTCCGTCAGCCAATGCTGTTTCGAAATCACCACCACTGCGATACAGGCATACAGGGCGGCCACCAGGCTGAATTCTTCAGGGCTGGCCTCGATTTCGCCGCGAATCGGTGCATTGGCAAAAGCGATCATGCCCGCCTGTAAATATTCCAGCGCACAAAGCAAGCCCACAGTGAACAACAAGGCAGCGTGTTTTCTGTACATGATCCGCCCCGTCAAAGCTTCAGGTTTTTGGGGGCATGGTCACTGCCCTCATTGGCACTGATCACGCGTTCCACAACGTCATTGGCGTCCTTAAGTTCGTTCTTGAAAATCTCGGTGCTGTAAACCGGTTGCTGTGCACCGGTCTTGTTCAGGACGGGGCCATTGCGATCGGAGGTATCGACTGAAACCCGCATGGATAAACCGAGGCGCAAGGGGTTTTGTGCTATTTCCTGCGGCCGCAAGGCGATCCTTACCGGCACCCGTTGAGTCACCTTGATCCAGTTGCCCGTAGCGTTCTGGGCCGGCATCAAGGAGAAAGCGCTGCCGGTACCGGCATCCAGGCCGATGATGGTCCCGTGGAAGATGACGCTGCGGCTGTAGGCATCCGCACGCAGTTCAACGGGTTGGCCAATACGCAGATCTTCAATCTGTGATTCCTTGAAATTGGCATTGACCCAGACTTGATCAACCGGCACCACCGACATAAGTGCGACGCCCGGACTGATTTTTTGTCCGACCTGCACACTGCGTTTGGTGATCACGCCGGCAACCGGTGAATAGATCTGGGTGCGATGCAAGGCGATGTAGGCATCACGCAGGTTGCTTGCCGCGACCAGCACATCCGGGTGAGTGCGAAGCGTGGTGTCGTCGACCATCGCGCGTCGAATGGAGAGCGCGTGTTGGGTGCCATCAAGCCCTGCTATTGCGTTTTTGAGTACGTCGGCAGTGTGGCTGATCTCTTCACGAGAAACGGCACCACTGTCGGCGAGTTGGTTGCGCCGACGCAAATCATCCCGAGCCTTGCGCACGTCGTTTCGACGCTGCTCGACTTCGGCCAGGAGTTGCTGGACCTGGTAGTACTCAGTGCGTGCCAGGCGTACTGCGCGAGCCAGGTTCGACTGGGCGCGCTCGTACTGAATTTCGGCGTCCACGGCGTTCAATGTGACCAATGGCGCGTTGCTATCGACATGATCGGTGTTGTCGCCGTTGATTGCCGTTACGGTACCGCTGACTTGGGAGGTCACCTGAACCACATTGCCGTCGACATAGGCATCGTCGGTGGATTCGCTATCCAGTTTCAGCAGGTAGGCAACGTACAAGGCAACGACCATAAGGACGATGGCCAGAATCAGCAGCAATGTGGGGCGGTGCGATGTTCGCTGTTGAGTGGTAGCGGCTGGGGAGGGCGTAGTTGTCGTCATAGCGTCATTTACCTGCCAGGGAGGGCGCGTTGTTCGGTCAACATTGAGTTAACGAGGTTGCAGCGTTCCGAACGCACCGCGCTGGTAGCCATCAATGGCTTCGGCCAGCGCGAGCTGAGAGGCAAGCGCCAGCGGACCTTGCCAATACACGGGTTGATTCAACGGGACACCTGAAAACAGCACAGCCTTGGCGTTGCCCTTGGGGGCGCTCAACCTGACTGCGCGATCGTCATGCAGCGGCAGATTCACCGGCAGCGTGAGTTCGATGAGATTGAAGGGGAGGTCGTCGACCCACACTTCGCCGTCAATCGGCATCACGAACGCCACATGACCCTCGGGAATCGGGACGCTGACTTCAGCGCCGTCCTCGAGCGAGATGTCCAGCACGGTCACTTCGGTGGGCACCGATAATGGCGACGACACTTGGGCGAAACTGCCCAGCGGCACGCGCACCTTGACCCCTGGCAACCGCACCACGGGCACATCCTGCGCTTCGAGAGTCAGCGCAAACGGCGCGTCTGCTTGGCGCTCTTGCGGCAAATTGATAAAAATTTGCAGCATATGTACCGTCTTACCCGGTTCGGCCGGTACCTCCTCATGCACCACACCTTTACCCGCCGCCGTCCAGTGCAGCCCACCGGGTTTAATCAAGTTGCGGTTACCCAGCGCGTCCCGGTTTTCAATCCCGGTCTCGGAATCAAGAAACAGATAGGACACAGCCGAGAACCCGGCATGTGGGTGTGGTGGAAAAGTTGGCCCGCTGATCCAGGCATGATCGACAGCAAGGAAGGGGTCGATAGGCTTGGCGAACTGATTTCCACGCAGACTGAAAGCCCGGAACTGACTGCCGTGATTCATGCGCTGCAGACGTGCAATGGGTGACATGACTGTGCTCCTCAGACGCCTTGCGCTGCGGGCAAAGTCGGGTAGTCGATGTACCCTTGCGCACCCGGTGCGTAGAACGAATTCTTGTCCGGAACATTGAGCTCAGCGCCTGTGCGAAAACGGTCGGGCAGATCCGGGTTAGCGAGGAATGCGCTGCCAAATACGGCAGCATCGGCGCGGCCGTCAGCGATCAGGGATTCGGCGGAGTGTTGATCGAGTCCGCCACCGATCAGGTAGCTGCCGTCAAACAGTGGACGTAACAAGGCGTGGTAGTCGACATTGGCGCCGAACAGGGCGACATGTAGATAGGCGAGATTTAGCCCATGCAGGTGTTCGACCAGATAGGTGTAGGTTTCTTGCGGGTTGGCATCGACGATGTCGTTGAAATTCATTTCAGGGGAGATTTTGAGACCCACCCGGTCACCACCGATTTCCGTCGCGATAGCGGACAGCACGTCCAATACAAAACGCACACGGTTTTCAACCGATCCACCGTATTCATCCGTGCGCTGATTGCTGCCAGTCGAGAGAAACTGTTCAGGCAGGTAGCCCGACGCGGCATGCAACTCGACACCGTCGAAGCCAGCTTCCATGGCCAGGCGCGCCGCTTGGCGATAGCCTTCAATGACCGCGGCAATCTCAACCACGCCCAGTGCATGGGGGATAACGAAATCCTGAAGGCCCGTCGCGGTCCAGGTCTGGCCAGCGGGTTTGATCGCGGAAGGTGCCTGTGGCAGGGCGCCATTCGGAAGCAACGAAGGGTGCGAAATGCGACCACTGTGCATCAACTGCATGAAAATCCGTCCGCCACGTGCATGCACGGCCTCAGTGACGTGCTTCCAAGCAGCGACCTGCTCGGCGGTTTCGATACCAGGGGTACGAACATAACCCTGGCCCATTGCAGTAGGGAACACGCCTTCACTGATGATCAGGCCGGCACTGGCACGCTGTGCGTAGTAAGTTGCAACCAGTTCACTTGGCACGCCGGCATCGTCGGCACGTGAGCGCGTCATCGGGGCCATGATCATGCGGTTGGAGAGGGTGTAGCGACTGAGCTGGACTTGGGAAAAGAGAGAATTCATTGCGGGGCTCCTCAGTAGTGATAGAGCCATAATTGATCAATCCTGATCCGGGATAAACTGGGTAAAATTGAAATGACTGATCCACTGATGGGGCAATATCTCGAGTGGAGTCCGCGATAGGGTCAGATAAATTGAGCTAAACCTTCATGCGCGACTGATCACTGTGGTGAGGGAAGGGGAGAGAGCTCTAGGAAGTGGTGATACACGAGATAGCGCTCGACGTAGTCGTCTCTAACACAAGCGACAGATCCCCGGGCCATATAGTAAGTACGTGAGGAGAGATTGCTCATCGTCTCTTAACTCAACTAAATAGCCGTTTAGTTGAGTTACGCAAAAAACCTCACATCTTTTTACAAAAAAACACTAACAATACATTTTGACGTAAAGCTGAGAGTAATTACCAGGGTGACATAGGCGACTAATAGTGCCTAGCCATATTCTCATATGGTTGATGAAAGAACGCAGGTGGTAACTAGACTGACAATTTCAACTAGAAATCACGGTATTGAGATTCTAGAAATGCTAAGAAAATCAAAGCGGAAAAGCAGATAAAGTACCTATTCGCCCACCAGTTTTCCCTTGTTAAACAGCGCGGCTAACGAAGCAGCTACCAGTTTTTTGGGAGGAAGCAGCACAGAGTGTCTATCTCCAAACCTCCGCATCAGGCTGTAAATAAGCTGGAATTGATATTGTCACGAAGGAGGGACCTTGAAATTCGTGAACAGACACCATGTTCAAAGCTGTGAATTTTACACAGCATCGAGATTGGAAAGGAGCTTTGAGTGCCAATATTGTGTCGTTGCGACGAAAGCTGCAAAGACCGCGCTATGGCTTTGGCCGCTCAGATGACTCTCGAAAAGGAAGTCTGTAAAAGTCCATGCACGTGAGGCTGAAGGCTAAATTCATAAAATCACCCTGAGGTCCACGTATCATTTTTAACTGACAGAAATTTGCAATGCGGTATTTTTTTCAAAAAATCGCTTTTTTACCTGTCTTAAGAAATTCAACAGAACGGTTAGCGCGGCAACAACAAACCAGCTTGCTTCTGGTACGTTTAGAAAATTCAATGACTTAAACAGCACACAGCATTTGGAATTGGCTGGCTCTTTTACACTTACATACTCATCAGCTAAATAATCCGCGTGGCCAAGAACGAACAGCGCTGACCAATGCGCGATCCCAGATCGCTGAGGTGTCGCATTAATTAAATGCATGGATCGGTTTGGACAAAGCAGATTGCTCGTAGGCCCTTGAATTCGAAATGGCATTTTTAAATGACAGATTTCGCATTTTTAGCTGTTCTCGACACCTGGGAGACGTCCTGTGTGGAATACCTATGAGTACGCATAATGTTTATTATGTTAAATGGCATGTTATGTGAGATGTGTTCATGAGCAGCTTGAATCACTGATTCGACAAAACCGTTTCTGACGTCTGCTCTCTCGACGGGCCATATCCTTCGTGTTCGATGAAGCTGGTTCAGTGCCGCGTCTCTTCTGGTCAGCGTGTCCCACTGCTTGTGCAATCTGGTGATGCGGCGCCGTTGCCCATAGTCGTTCCGTTCATCTACGTCCAACTCCTGCGGCGGAGCACCTGCGTGCGATCCAGGCTTTCCATATCTATGCCAAAAGCCGAGACCTTAATATTGATGACGCCATCTTGGCCTGCCACTTCGAGTCGATTCTGGTTCATTGGACGGTTACGCCATCTGGCTCCAAAACTGCCGTCAGGCTGACAACCTGGTCGGCCGAATTGGCACAGCTGACACGGCGACTTTTCCGCAGAACGATCCTTGTACTCGTGACCAGTACCTGCGGTTGCTGACGCAATACCTGTCCTGGTGCGTTACCCGTTACATTCCGCGTGCCCGTCAAACTCAACCACCGGGGCTAATTGCAGATGTCGCCGTATGCGCAATTTACTAACTGGGCAAATCTTCCAGCGCCACGAAACAAAAACAGAACGAGCCATCCGCGGTGTCATTGATACCCAGTACATAGGGGACATTGGTGCATGCACCCTCCCCGGTTCATACGCACTGCCCCTACAATCCCGTCCATGCCTGCTACACATGCAAGAAGTTTCACCCCTTTGCTGACCGCCGCCATGTGCAGGTGGATAAGGCGCTGCAACGACATTGCAGGCCATCACCTCAATGCTCTTTGACTTTCCTGATACGCAGCACGATCAACGCAAGAATACCGATCGCGAGCGGCGCCATTACCAGCATGGCCTCTCGCGGGGACACCTCAACTCCAAGCAGGTGCACCCCTGAGTAACCCAGCTTGAGCAAACTGAGCAGGTAGTAGGTAATGGCAATAATCGACAGTCCCTCCACTGCGCGCTGGATCTTGATCTGGGCATCGGCGCGGGCATTCAGGCTTTTCAGGATTTCCGAGTTCTGTTCTTCCATTTCGACCTGAACCCGTGCTTGTAACAGATCGCCCAGATTGGCCACGCTTTCGGCCAGGTGCTCCAGGCGCTGTTCGGTGGCGGTGCAGTACCTGACGGTAGGTTTGAAACGGCGCTCGATAAATACGCCCAGGCGTTGGCAATCACCTACGTGACTTTCGCGCAGCTCACCCAAACGTTCGAACACCAATTGCGCATAGGCTTGCGTGGCACTGAAGCGGTGCCGGGTTTTCGCAGCGCTGCTCACCACTTGAGCAGAAAGGTTGGAAATGTCCGCTAGCAGGGCTTTCGCATTACTGCCGTCCGGGTCGGCGTTCCGTTCGGAAAGGGTGACCAGGGTCTTGTCGAAAACATCGAGCTGCGCGCTCAAGTCTTTGGCCATGGTCAACGATAACGAGGCCATCATCCTGTAGGTCTCGATTTCCAGCAGGCGGCGTATCATCCGGCCCTGGCGGTAGGCATTCAGGCGCCGGTTGACGAACAACATGTGGTTGTTGCCCTCCTCGCTCAGGCGAAAATCACTCCAGACCATGGCATCGCCACCGCCCACGCACGAACCGCTCGGATCCTTGAAGCCGTACCGGGACAGATCCAGGCTGGTTTCACCACGCACTACAATCTGCACCGAGTTGATCAGGGCCGGCAAATGCACTTCAACCTTTGACGCCAGCACCTCGGGCAGCGTTGTCCAGGACAAGTCATCACTGGATGAAGTGACCACCAGTGTCAGGGTGAAAAACTCGGCATGGCGCTCCCATTTCAGTGCATGGCCTTCGAGTTGGGTAATGCCTTGGGCGGCATTCAGGTCGAGGGTGCCAAGGCAGCATTGTTCAAGGAATGCATTGCACTCCTGATCGCTGCCGAGGAAAGCCAGATGAAACACATGGGCCGGCTCATCGAAGTACAGTGACGGGCGCGCGTGTAGTTCGTTGTGCAGGCTTTGTCGTAACGGGTGCATGTTGTATGGCCATGTTGGAGTTTTTTTTGCCGCTTGCGATGAATGCCCAGCCGAGCCGGATGCCGAATATTTCGGGGCATTATCGATCGCTGTAGATGGTGGGACAGTTTGACGAACTCACGAGTCACGGCCAGGTGACAAACCCTGGATCGACAGTAGTGAAGCCCTGCCGTCCCTGGCAGGTACTTCTCACACCGATTCCGGTGCCTTGCCCGCAAACACTGCGATGCAAAAAAATGAGATAGCCCTCGTGCAATGAATGAATCTCGCCTCAACCACCCTGCGGCAGCACCCGGGCATTGTTCCCCGCGCCTTCGATGTAGACATTCATGCCTTTACTCAGGGCCGGATTGATCGGCTGGGTCACCGATACCAGCACTCCGCTTTTCACCCGAACGATGACCTGTTGCGCTGCGACCGGCTGATCGTACTTTTTCTTCTCTGCATAGTTACCGCCCACCGCACCGGCGAGTGCGCCGGCAACCATCGCGACGTCGCGCCCGGTGCCACTGCCGATCAGGCTGCCGATGCCGAGACCGCCGAGGCCTCCGAGGACGGCGCCGACGCCACTGTCGTGATTGGTCTGCATCTGCGTCAGCGATATCTGCTCGATCTTGCCCGAGCGAATCTCCATTTCACCGGCGCCGCCATCGTTCGACCCCACGGCGGAACAGGCACTGATCAAGACAGTCGCCAACGCGACCATCAGCCAGGACATGATTGCTTTCATTGCTGTACACCTCGTCATTGGTATTTGATGGCAATGCCTTTGAGCTTGCGGCCCTGAATCGTATCGATGTCGCGGTTCCACAGAGGACCGGTCACGTAAGCGGCGACGGGCTGGATCTGGTCATAAACCACCACCACCGCGTCTGCACCCAGTTTGGCGCCTTCTTCACGCAGCTTCTGTTCGACCTGGGTGATGGGGGGCGCCGGGTCGACGCTGGCATCGATCAGGATTTCACCCAGGCGCACATTGGGGCGCGTTGGTTCCGTGCGTAATATCTGCACTTCGCTGGGCAGGGTCGGCGCTGGATGCTCGACTCCGACATAGGCGGTTGTCTGCGCATCCACTGAGGTACAGGCGTTTAACGCAAGTGCGCTGGCGATGAGCGCTGCGATGAATAAAGGTCTGTGCAAATTTGTGAGTCGAAGCAATGCATGGGAAGCCATGTCAGCCATTCCTCTTCCGGGAGCGATTCAACCGCCAACGCCTGTTGGCGATCGGGTCAAGGTTCAACTGCGGATGAATGCCCAGAGATCGGCGTTCAACTTGTCGATCGCGGCCTTGAAATCCTGCGCGGTGATCTTCTGGCTTTCATTCGACAGCTGCTTGCCGAACACCTTGCGCACGACCCTGACCACGGTCTGGTTGTCTTTCTCGTCGATGAGTTCGGCCTCGATATACAGTTCGGTGTCCTGATCGCGGTGACCGGTCGCAGCCTGTGTCGCCCCGACGACGGCTGCGATGGGCACCACTTCATACCATTTCATGCCTTCATTCGAAGCGCTTACCCCGGTGATGGCCGCGCGCATGATCAAGGTTTTCGAACCTTTTGGCGCAGCACTCGAACGCGAGACCATCCGGTATTTCTGCCCCAGCGTCGCCCTCACCTTGCTGCTCATGTAGTCCCGGATGTCATCGAGTGTCTGCTGGTTGACCCGCTCATTGGGCTTGGGCGCCGGATACAGTTCCAGTCGCTCGAACGCAATCGTGTCATAGGCATTGGGGTTCCATGACGGGCTCACCCAGCGCATTGCGGTACCACCGCTCGGCGTTTCAACTTCCTGCAGGTTGTTGTAGTTGGACAGGTAGCCGGAGTATTGCGTCTGATCAGTGACTTTGGAGGTGCAACCGCCGAGCAGAAGCCCGGCCACAGTGGCACCGATGAGCAAGTTTCGGGAAAGATTCATAATGCTGTGTGCTCCTTGGATGAAGTCGTTCTGGTGCGGCAAGACACTCAATAGCGCCAGGTCATGTTTCCGGTCACGGCTTGAATCCAGGCGCTGTCGAATTGACCGGAAATTCGATTGCCCGAAACGTTTCTGGTCTGGTCCACCGGCATGTCGCCAATCCAGATCATGGCCCAACTGAGGTTGACGTCGGTGTCCTTGTCCAGCGCATAGGTAGCTCCTGTCGCAAGGCGCCAGGACTCGGCCATCGGTACGGTCACGGTGCGATTACCGTCGGACACGGCGCTGCTGTCGTATGCCACGCCGAAGTTCCACAACCATTGCGGGGCAGCCTGGTATTGGGCCCCGAGCGACAGGTGCCAGGTGTCCTTGAAATGTGCGTCGACAGTGGTTGATTGGGCGCCGAGCGCCGTGGTGTCGACCTGCACCGCGATGTCGCCGAACTCTGACCAGTCCTGCCAGTTGACCGAAGCGAGCAAGGCCCATTGCCGGTCCAGTTGCTGGAACAGGCTCAGGGTGACGGTTTGCGGCACCTTCATGTCGAGTTCGGTCTTGGTGTTGTTGACGCGATCGAGCAGTCGGCCATCGCCTTTCACATCCAGTCGGTCCTCGAAGTCCAGATCGACCTGGCTGGTGTAGGTCAGGCCAATCCGCGTGCCGGCTTGCGGAGCGTAGATGACGCCGACGTTCGCACCGAAGCCCCAATCCTGGTCCTTGTACTTGAATTGGCCGTCGGTGCGGTCGGTAAAGCCGAACGGCGAGCGGTCAATCGCGGTCTGGGCTTGCAGCATGCCGTACATGGCCTTGACGCCGAGGCCAACCGACCATTGCTCATTGAAGCGGTAAGCCACGCTGGGCACCAACGACAAACCACCAAGGCTGGCGTTTTGGGCGAAGTAACGACCGGACCAGTCGTTGTCGTAATTGACCGCCAGGCCGAAATCGGCGTATTGGCCGAAGCCGACGCTCCAGTGGTCGTCCAGTTCATGGCTGATGAAAAAGCTGCCGCCGGGAATCGGATCGAGGGCATTGCCACTGCCGCTGCCCGGCACGTTGGTGTCTTCGTCGCGATCGAACTTGAGGTTGCCGTAAAGCACCTGCAAGCCCGCGGTGATCTGTGTTCCCGGCAGGTAACTCAGGCCCGCCGGATTGCTGGCAATGGTCGAAGGCCCCTGGGCCCGAGCGGCGGCGCCGGCGTTGGCCAGGCCGGCGTTATCGGTGCCGATTTCGTAGAGCATGAGGCCGCCGGCGTGTGCTTGCTGGCTGCACAAGGCAAGCAGCGTAAAGGCAGGCAGTGCACCTATTTTGGTTTGCATGGATTAGATCCCGGCAAATGTGCATTTTCTAATAAGGGTGAATTAACCAACGTCGAAAAACCTGAATCACGTTCAAACGGCCTGTTAGGGCCACACATAAGTGGTAGTTCATATTCTCGATATTGGAAGGAACAACTTATGAATAGCGCCATCCATGCTCGTTATTGTTTATTCAGGGGCGCGAAGCAGAACGCCAAAGCGCTTCACCCCGGGGCAGGATGAAGCGCAGCCCTAGTTGATTACTGATGGGTGCCTGGCAGTAGTTCAAAGCTCGGGGTAAACGGGGTGATCGCCGCCATTAACACTTCGAACGGTTTGCGGTTGCCTTCGAAGGTTGCCTTGCCGGTTGCGACGAGTTGCTCAAATCCGGTCTTGCGGGCCATCACGCCTTCCAGATCAGCACGGTCAAGGGTGATGGTAAGGTCGGCATTGCTAGCTTGCTGCCCCTTGATACTGGTCAATGTCGAGTTGCTCAACTCCACCACGAACTGCTCGCCGTTATCGGGCGTCTTGAGATTGAAGATGAAGTGTTGATCGGCGACTTTGCTGCCATCGAGGGCGATGCCTAGGTATTCGAGCCATAACTCTGTGCTCATGCCGCGAATCATGTCGGGGCCGCCGGTTTTTGGCGGCAGGCCCTTGGGCATGCCATGGCGCAGTTCATACGCGGCCGAGAGGAAACTATTGCGCACGCCGGCGCTTTCCTTCTGATAACCGACTTGCTCATAGACATCCGCCAGCAAATCCTTGGCCTTGGTGTTCTGCGGTTCGGCATACACCAGCTTGTTGAGGATTTCATAGGCTTCGCGGTACTTGCCCTGATCGAACAAGGATTGACCTCTGGCCATGATCTTGTCGGCGCCTCCCATCATTTCCACATACAAGGGTGCCGAATCCTTTGGAGACAACGGCATCAGCGTCGCCGGATTGGCGTCCCAGTAACCCAGGTAACGGTTGATCACGGCGCGACTGTTGTGCTCTTCCGAACCGTGGTAGCTATGGGTCGCCCAATTGTTTTTCAGGCTTTCGGGCAACTTGTAGACGTTTTGAATCTCGTTGATGGTGACGCCCTGGTTGGCGGCATGCAGCACGGCATTGTTCAGGTTGGCGTAGGCATCGCGTTGCGCGCGCATCACATCCTGTATCCGCTCATTGCCCCAGCGTGGCCAACTGTGGGAGGCGAACATGACGTCTGCCGTTTGACCGTAGCGATACAGGGCATTATTGATGTTCTTCGACCAGACCAGCGGGTCGCGGACCAGGGCGCCGCGCAGGGTATAGATGTTATGGATGGTGCCGGTGATGTTTTCGGCGGCCCAGAACGCCTTGAACTGTGGGAACCAGGTATTCATCTCCGCAGGCGCTTCAGTGCCGGGCGTGCTCTGGAACTCCATTTCGATACCGTCGATGGTCAGGGTTTCGAAATCTTTGGCAATGTAACGGTTGGGCTCGATCAGCCCCATGTTGCCAATCGAAGCATTTTTACCAATGGCCATGTCGACGTGACCGTACGGGCTGTGCGGCAACAGCACACCATATTGCAAGAACGCCCGCCGGTTCATGGCGTTGCCGGCGTAGACGTTTTCAGCCACGGCATGCTCCATGAAGCCTTTCGGCGCAATCAGCGGGATCTTGCCGCTGCGGACATCGGCCTCGTCGACCACGCCGCGGATTCCGCCGAAGTGATCGGCATGGGAGTGGGAGATAACCACTGCCACGACCGGGCGCTTGCCCAGTTTTTCGTTGATGAAGTCCAGGGCGGCCCTGGCAGTCTCCTTCGACAGCAGCGTATCGAAGACAATCCAGCCGGTGTCGCCCTTGATGAACGTGATATTGGCCAGGTCAAAACCGCGCACCTGGTAAATCTTTTCCGGAACGACTTCATAGAGGCCATAGGCCGTATTGAGCACCGCCTGACGCTGCAGCGACGGATTGATGCTGTCGTAATCCTTGCCTTCATTCAGGAAGTTGTAGCTCCCCATGTTCCACGCGACGTTCCCGGCGTCGGCCATGATCTTCTTGTAGGGCGGTGCGGCGATGAAGCCTTTTTTCGCTTCTTCAAGGTCGCGCTTGTCTGCAAAGGGGAGTGTCTTGCGCACAGTGTTCTGCATGTCGACCGTGTAGGACGAAGGCGCCTTGCCCTTGCTGTCGAAATGCACGTTTTGCGATGGAGCCGGATCGGAAGTTGCGCCGTTTGCATCGGCAGCGAAAACGCAAGGGCTGATGCCACCGCCAAGCGTGATCGCCAGTGCCAGATGGAGGGTCTTGTTGTACATGAAAAGGTTCCTGCGCCAGATGAATGTCCAAGGGCGTCAAGTCAACGCAAGTGTTCTGCGTTCTCGGCTTGACCCGTCGAACCATGAATAGCATATTGAATTAATTCCGAAAAATTCCGTTTCAAAGGCTTTCGATAACATAAAGGTTATGTGATGACGCCAAACCGTCTACGTCAGTTTTTGGCATTGATCGAGCACGCACACTTTGGCCGGGCCGCAAAGGCACTGGGTGTTTCCCAGCCGGCGCTGAGTAAAAGCATCCAGTTGCTGGAGCGCGAACTCGGGGTCACGCTGTTCGATCGACGCACCGACGGCGTTGTACTGACTGCATTTGGTCATTTGCTCAGGGAGAAAAGTCAGCGCCTGCTGGTGGCAGAACAGGATCTGCGGCGTGACATTGCCTTGCTCGCGGGCGGGGATATCGGTGCACTGAAAGTCGCTCTAGGCCCTTACCCCAGCATCATCAGCGGCTATGCCAGCATCGCGCGGATGCATGCCCGGCATCCGCAAATCAGGGTGACGGCACATGTGGCCGGGTGGCGGGAGGTGGCTCATCAGGTCACAATCGGCGTGGTGGATCTGGGCATCGCTGAAATCAGCACCTTACAAGGCCGGGAAGAACTCACTTGCGAGCTGTTGGGGGAGCATGAAGGCCGCCTGTTCTGCCGCCCGGACCATCCGCTGCTTGCGCAAAACCGTTCCCTCACCCTGGCACAAACACTCGATTACCCCTGGGTGGCTTCGCGCATCCCCTTGCGGTTGGCGACCCACTTGCTTCCGGCAACGCTGGGCTGCGCCGGTGCCTATGATGCGCTGACCGGAGACTTCGTACCGGCCATCGAAATTGATGTCCCCATGCAAATCGTGAAGTTCGTCGAGAACAGCAATGCTTTGGCGCTGGGGAACCTGTCAACGTTCGAGCGCGAATTGTCGGCGGGTGAAATCGTGCCGTTACCCGTTCAGGACCTCGCCCTGCGTACCCGCTATGGCTTCATTTATCTCAAGGAGCGTTCGCTGCCGCCTGCGGTAGAGGTGTTCATGAAAGAAGTGAAAGCCGTGGAGGCCGACGTTTGCCAGCGTGAAAGTCTGTTGGTCAAGATCATGGGGGCGTAAAGCCAGAACGTGCGAAGGCCGCGACTCAGAGCTGCCGCTTGAGTGCGGCGGACGCTGCCATCGATTCTTCCATTTTTTGCCTGGGCGATGACTATCAGGTACGAAGTTTCTCAACGCGAATTTATTGAGAACAGCACATTTATTTATGAGCTATACCCAGTATTCCCCCATGCACTTCTTCCACTTTTGGAGGTTGTTTATGAATACCCGCATCGTCCCGTTCGCGCTACTCATGGCAAGTCTGTTCGGTTGCAGTACCGCTTCAAACCATTCAATGAATCTGCCTCTGGCTGCCACCCACCGCAATGCGGGCCAGACGGGCAACGCCACACTGACAGCCGAAGGCAACCAGACCAATTTTGATTTCTATATCACTGGCGTTCCGACCGGTACCCTCCTCCCCCCGCGCATTTACACCTTCATCAACAAAGGCAGCTGTCAGCAACCCGGACCTGTCGCCTTTGCAATGAACGATAAGGTCAATACAAAAAATGAAGCCGGAGCCAATGGTTGGAGTTTTTACCGTAATGCGCCTATCGCAACGTCAGAGTTGCTTTCCGGAAAATATTCCATCGTCGTGCGGACATCACCTGAAGACGGCAGCGTCGATATCTTTTGTGGCGATGTCGCCCAGGCAAAGCGCTGACACGATGTGACGTCAATAGGACGCGCCTTTGCGGCCCGCACTTTGTAAATGCGCGTCTACACTCACCTTCTGTTAATGGTATAGGCCCGATTGGGATGTACGCGACAAGGGCCACAAGCCATTGCGGTCAAAGCTCAATATTAAGGGTGCCACACCGAATGACGGATTGAGCGTCAGTATAAGGAAGGCGCAGTTGCAGTTTTTGAGCCTTGAGAGATGAGAGCACGACGTATCCGAGACGGGTAGTTATGTGAATCAACTGGACGAGGATCAAGTTCATGAAACTGCGAAAACTTGTACTGACGGGATTGGCGCTGAGCAGTCTGGCAATTGGCGCCAGCCTGTCGACAGTGACTCAAGCGGCCAATCAGAAACCCAACATCGTGTTCATCATGGCCGATGACATCGGCTGGATGCAGCCGAGCATCTATCACCAGGGCCTGGCGGTGGGTGAAACGCCGAATATCGATCGCATCGCCCAGGAAGGTGCGAAATTCATGACCTACTACGCCGAGCAGAGTTGTACGGCGGGGCGCAATGCTTTTTTTACCGGGATGCACCCGCTGCGAACCGGCATGATCCCACCGCAATTGCCCGGCAGCCCGTCATGGCTGCGCCCTGGCACCCCTGCACTGTCCAAGTTCTTGCTGGACCTGGGCTATACCACCGGTGAGTTCGGCAAGAACCACCTGGGCGACAACTTTGAAGCGCTGCCGACA
This sequence comes from Pseudomonas sp. GM74, assembly GCF_000282455.1. GTDB lineage: Bacteria > Pseudomonadota > Gammaproteobacteria > Pseudomonadales > Pseudomonadaceae > Aquipseudomonas. The sequence continues at coordinate 21,440 of NZ_AKJG01000055.1, read as the reverse complement.
TCCCACGGCTTCCAGGAATTCTGGGGTTACCTCTATCACCTTGATGCGATGCAGGGCGTGAGTTTTGTCGATATCAACAAGACGCCGCAGGTGCAGGGCATCGCCCCACCCTGCAAGGCCACACCGATCAACGGGCTGCCGGACGTGCCTGGCGCCATAGATCCGCGTGAAGGTACCTGCCTGACGCCACCTCGTCCGGTCATGTCCTGCGTCTCCAGCGACGGTACGCAGAAGAACACCACGTGCAAGGACGAAGGGCCGCTGACACTGGAGCGTTCGAAGTCCGTGGATGAAGAAATCTCCGCCAAGGTCATCGACTTCCTCGACCGCAACGATCCGAAGAAGACCAACAAACCTTTCTTCGTCTGGTACAACCCGGCACGCATGCACATCACCACGGTACTGCCACCCAAGTATGACGCCATGGTCGGTGAGCCCGGCGGAAAAGACTGGGGCACCAACGAAGCAGGCATGAAACAACTGGATGACAACATTGGTTATGTCCTGAAGAAACTCCAGGACATGGGCCAACTGGACAACACCATTGTCGTCTTCACCACCGACAACGGCGCGGAAACCATTACCTTCCCCGACGGCGGCACGACCCCGTTCAAGGGCGGCAAGCTGACCACCTGGGAAGGTGGCATGCGTGCTCCGCTGGTCATCCGCTGGCCTGGGGTGATCAAGCCAGGCACGGTCCTGACCGACATCTTTGCCTCGCTCGACTGGGTGCCGACACTGGTCAGTATCGCTGGCGGCAAGAAGGGTAATGAGCTCAATGAGCAGATCATGGCGGGCAATTATCCCGGCATCGTCAAGACCAAGCTCGATGGTGTGGATCAGACCGATTACCTGACCGGCAAGTCCGACAAGTCGGCGCGCGACACCTTCTTTTACTACACCGGCTCGCAACCTTCGGCAGTGCGCTACAAGAACTGGAAGATGTACTACACCATGGTGCCGGATACCGCGACGGGCGGGTTGTATGGCGCTACCACTTTCCACTGGACCCAACTGCTCAACCTCAAGCGCGACCCTTTTGAAACAACGGTCGGTGCCGACGCGAAGTCCATCACGGGCTATGGCGGTGCCTTGGGCTCACCGGGTAACGCCTATATCTACAACTGGAACATGCTGCCGGTCGGACAGTTGCTCTGGGAGAAGGAGCTGATGTCGTACAGGGATTTCCCTCCCATGCAGGCGCCTGAAACCTACAACCTGGACGGCATCCTCAAAGCCATGAAGCAGAACGGTCATAACGGACACGATTGACGCCGTGACTGATCAGCCGCGCGGGCGCCCCAAACAGGCGCCCGTTTTTTTGCATGAGAGCTTTGCAGTTCTACTTTGCTACACCGTTGAGTAACACCCCATACGACTGAAGGAACTCCACCGTCCCGTGAAAGATCAGCCCCACGCCCATCGCCGAGACGAAGAAACCGACGATGCGGGTCGCGGCATCGATGCCTTGCGGGCCAATCTTCTTGAGGATGTTGTTGGCGTAGGCCAAAGAGAGGTAAGTGACCAGCATGGTGGCGCAGATCGCCAGCGCCACGACGGCGAAGGACAATATGGCGCGGTCGGAGTCCTTGATCGTGCTGGTCAGGCCTATCACCGTGGCGATGGCGCCGGGGCCGAACATGATCGGCATGGCCATGGGTATGAAGGATATGTCCTCGTCGCCTTTGCCACCGCTTGGAATCAGGCTGCTGTTGGGCGAGGGAGCAAAAAGCTCGAACCCGATCCGCATCAGGATCACCCCGCCGACCACCCGAATCATACTCAGCGGAACTTCAAACAAACGCAGCAGCAGGTTGCCGAAAATCAAAAAGAAAAACATCAACAGCAGCGCATAAAGACAGGCCTTGCGAGCCACCCGGCGCTGTTCGGCAGCGTCCCTGTCTTGCACCAGCCCCAGGAAAACCGGAATGGCCTCAAGTGGATTGATGATCGCCAGGAGGGTTGCGAACATGCCGAAGAACAGGGTGACGTATGAGTTCATGAATGATCTGCCCAGGCGTGTGGTGTAGGAATTACCTTAGCTGATCAGGAACAACTCAACTCAAGTCAGTGCCATTGTCCGATTTCCGTGTGTTGTCATCGGCAGCTTTGGGGCCTTTTACAGCCGTGCATAACGGCAGCCGGCAGGCGAAACTATCGCCTGGGTTTCATCTGCCCCGGGCGAGAAAGTCGCGCCAGACCTGGTGGCCGACATCGTCATATCGCTTGACCAGCTCGCGGAAGGAACGACGGTGCGCGGAGTCCACCAAAGGCTCAGGAAGCATCGGGTCGAACACGATCTGGCGCATGGCCTGGTCCCCCAGCACATACGCCTCACGGGCAGCATCCTCAATCGGCATACCGGCCAAGCGCGCCATCGACGCCTGCAGCGTGCGTTGGCCGTCCCTGTAGGTTTTCTGCAACTCACTGGCGTCCCACAGCAACCGGGCCCGGGCGTCTCGCTGCGGATCGAACTGCTGCGCCTGGAACACCGCCGTCGAGTTTTCCACGCCAAGTGACAGCAGACGTTCGCGTGTGTGCGCCACTCCGCCGTCCAGGTTATCAGGGCGGATAAACAGCCCGTCATCCAGTTCGCGCAAGCCCACCAATCCGAATGCGCGCTCTCGGGCACGCAATGCTTTGCGATCGCTGCGGCCCAGGGCCGCCGTAAGCGCCACCACCCAGCTGCCATCCCACTCCCGCAGACGCGTTTCGGCCTGACGCCAGGCGCCTATCTCTTCGCCCAGCGCTCTGCCGGCCTGGCCAAGACGGTAGGCGCCGCGCACGACAGTTTCGATCAGTTCGGCGCTCTGCAACCGGGCAAGGGCAACGCGTGTGTTGTTCGCAGACAGACCAAACAAAGCACAGGCGCGCACGGCGCTGGTGACATCCAGCTCACCACCTTCGACAACCAGGAGCAATTTGAGGATCAACTGACGCGGCGTTGGCGTCGGGTTTTCGAGCTCGTCTGAAGCGGGTTCCAACAAGAAACAGTCCTCCCCTCCAGGCACGATTCGGCACGCACCTGATGAATTATCGTAAATTACAGTGATTGACATAAAAAATACATTGCGTGTAATTTTCTCCAGACCTATCACGGAGAAACCCGCCCATGTCTGCCGCAATCCAGCCAAAGATCGACACCCCGTTTTCAACCCACGAAGTTTTCAATCAGCCGCAGCCGTTGCCAGCTTACAACGCCTGGGACAGTGATGTCCCACTGCGCGAGGCGGTGCGAGCGAACGGCGGCGACTGGGCGCAGGCGCAGTTATCGGCCCATGGTGCCATGAGTGGCGGCGAGCAAATGGAGCTGGGCGAGTTGGCCAATCGCAACAAACCCGTGCTCCACGCCTTCGATCGTTATGGCTGGCGCATTGACGAAGTGCAGTTCCATCCCGCCTACCACCAGCTGATGCTCAACGCGATGCGCGGCGAGGTACACAGTTTTTCGTGGAACCACTTGGGGCAACCCGGAGCCCATGTGGTGCGCGCTGCCTTGTTGTATCTCAATGGCCAGGCAGATGCAGGCACCTGCTGCCCGCTGACCATGACCCACGCCGCCATTCCGGCGCTGTTGAACACCCCGGAGCTGGCAAAAATCTGGATACCCAAACTGACCGCCCGGGACTACGATCCACGTCCTCTACCCGTCGAGCAAAAACGCGCCTGCACCATGGGCATGGGCATGACCGAAAAACAGGGTGGCTCGGATGTACGCAGCAATACCACCCAGGCTCACCCTCAGGCCGATGGCAGCTTCAAACTGGTCGGTCACAAGTTCTTCTTCTCTGCCCCCATGTGCGATGCGCACCTGGTACTTGCCCAGCTCAATGGGCGAGTGAGCTGTTTTCTGATGCCGCGAATCCTGCCCGATGGCTCACTCAATGCCGTGCGCATCCAGCGCCTCAAAGACAAGTTGGGCGACTGGAGCAATGCCTCCTCCGAAGTGGAGTTCCAGGGCGCCACTGCCTATCTGGTCGGCGCTGAAGGTCGCGGGGTGGCGACCATTCTGGAGATGGTCGCTCTGACCCGACTGGACTGCGTGATCGCTTCTTCGGCATTGATGCGCCAGGCCCTGGTTCAGGCGCTGAACCACGTCAGCCAACGACATGCCTTCGGCCATGTACTGATCGAACAACCGCTGATGCGTAACGTGCTGGCCGATCTGGCACTGGAAAGTGAAGCTGCCGTGGCCTTCACGATGCGCATCGCCCGCGCCGTGGATGCCTCGCCGAACGATCCGCAGGAAGCGGCCTTCGCTCGTATCGCCACGGCCATCGGCAAGTACTGGATTTGCAAACGCACCCCGGCGTTCGTCAACGAGGCCCAGGAATGTCTGGGCGGGATTGGCTTTGTCGAAGAAAACATCCTGCCGCGCCTGTATCGTCAGGCACCTTTGAATTCCATCTGGGAAGGCAGCGGTAACGTGCAATGCCTGGATGTGCTGCGCTCGTTGCACAAAGACCCGGCGATAAGTGAGGCCTTGTTTGCCGAACTGCAGAGCGCCGCAGGCCTGCACCCGCTGTATGACAGCCACCTGCAGTGGCTGCACAACGCACTCCAGGACATTGGCAACCTCGAGGCCCGAAGCCGTCTGGTGGTGGAGCGCACCGCGCTGGCAATACAGGCCGGGCTGCTGCTCAAGTCAGGCAATAACGAGATTGCCGACATCTTCTGCCGGGCACGCCTGGGCAGCGAGTGTGGATTCGCCTTTGGCAGCCTCGATTCCAATGCACCGCTGAGCACCTTGATCGAGCGCGCCATGCCCCGTCTCTGAATTGGCCCCCTAGCCATAACAATAAAAAAGGAGAACGCCATGAGCGTACATTTAGGACGGTTGCTGGCACAGCGCGCCGACTTGACGCCAGTCCGAGAAGCACTGGTTTCACCCGCGGGAAGATGGACCTTCGCCCAGCTCGACGCACGCTGTAATCGCCTGGCCAATTACCTGGTTGCACAGGGCGTAGCCGAAGACGATCGCGTAGCGGTCTATTCAAAGAACAGCGAATTTCTCGCCTGCGCGCTGTTTGCCGTAGCGAAGGCCGGCGCCACATTGGTGGTACTCAACTGGCGCCTTCAGGCGTCCGAGCTGAGCCATATCCTGGCCGACAGCGAACCGGCAGCGCTGCTGTTCGAGGACGTGTTCGCGTCCACCGTCTGCCAATTGGTAGCTGACCGTCCAGGTCTGATCCTGATCAACAAGGGTACCGAACAAGCGCCAGGCTCCTACGAGCGCATCACTGCCGATACCGGCCTGGACGCGCCGCTGTTGCTGGGCCGCGGCGGCGATGCTCCGGCAGTGATCATGTACACCTCGGGCACTACCGGAAAACCCAAGGGTGCGCTGCTCTCCCACGCAGCGTTGATCTGGACCGCGCAAAGCAACAGCGCCACGCTGGAATGGAATCAGGACCACCGTTTTCTACTGATCGCCCCGATGTTCCATATCGGCGGTCTTTCACCCATGCTGACCAACGTGTTCAAAGGTTGCACCACGGTGCTGCTGCCTGACTTCGACCCGACACAGGTCTGGGAGGTGATCGCCCGCGAGCGCATCACCAGCTTGATGACTGTGCCGGTGATGCTTCAGGCATTGTTGGCCCTGGCAAAAAAACAGGAAGTTGATAGCAGCAGCCTGGTTTCCGTGACCTGCGGCGCCTCGGCAGTTCCCTACAGGCTGATCGAAGACTGTCTGGCCATCGGCGTGAAGGTGCAGCAGGTGTACGGCATTACCGAGTTTTGTGGCGCGGTGACCTTTTGGACCCAGGAAATGGGCCTCGCCCATGCCCACTCCCACGGCAAGGTGCTGATGTTTGGTGAGGTCAGAATCGTCGATCCGTCCAGCCTGGAGCCACTAGCTCCCGGCCTGGACGGCGAAGTCTGGTGTCGTGGGCCGATGATGTTTTCCGGCTACTGGCGTAATCCGCAAGCCTCCCAGGCAGCTATTCACCAAGGTTGGTACAGAACCGGTGACATCGGCCGTATCGACGAGCATGGATTTCTCCACGTGGTGGATCGCCTGAAGGACATGATCATCAGCGGTGGCGAGAACATCTACCCGGCAGAACTGGAGGCGGTTATTGCCTCGTTGCCAGGTGTCGCCGAGGTCGCCGTCGTCGGCCACCCTGATGAGCGATGGGGCGAGGTGCCAGTAGCCTTCGTCGTTGCCGCGTCGCCAGGCGCTACCAGTGAGGCCGCGATCATCGAGGCATGCCGCCTGCGTCTGGCTGGTTTCAAGTGCGTGAAGTCGGTGCAGATGATTGACACCTTGCCCCGCAGTTCGGTGGGTAAGGTTCTGAAGCGACAGCTGCTTGCATAAGCCCGAGCAAGTGCCGCTGAACATCAACGGCACTTGCGTACGCGGCAATCACGTTGGCGACGCTTGGCTTACCGATCAACGAAAACGTTCACCGAGCCGCTTGTGCGATATCCCCGCAAAAAAGATCGACGCTGCCATCCTCAGGTGTCGTGCGCACGACAACGGAATATTTACCGGACAACAGATCCGACACAGAGACCGGGGCAACGCGCTCAAACGTCCAACCTGCTTGAGCAGTACGCTGAGTGGTAATCCTGTCATTCATCTCGTAAACAACCGGGCCTGGCTGTTGGCAGTTGCCTCTGTTGACGAACGTGTAAATGCGCAACGGCATGGTGGTACCTGTCGGGACGCCAGAGATGTAGAAGTTGAAATTGCTTTCGTTGTCCACGGCAGTCAGCGTCGTATTGGCGATCTGGCCGGCATTCTGCTGGGTGGCTTTCAGGGGAAGTGTCACCGACTGGGTGGATGAACGGGTGCAGCCCGAGAGACTTACTGTGACCAGTAGCACTGTCAGTGGGATGGTGTAATTCATTGACAACCTCGATCGGTTGAAGAAGTGCCGGGTGGAATATTGTGTATAGCTGATTAGCTCATGTTGCACCTTTCGCGAATGTACTTCTCAGACATGCCCCACCCCGTGCCGCTCCTGCATTGAGCAATGTCTCGATCCGAGTGCAGAAACAGCAACTATTCCCAAACCCACTACACTGGATTCCCAACTAACTGCTGTAGTCCTTTCCAGAGTGAGCAGCCGTGTAACCGCCAATGATTAATCCATCCACCGTAGGTGAACTTCATGAATCTCATGATTCTGGTGCAGCGTACCTGGAACTCCGCAGTCACTAGGACGCGCCTTTGCTCGCACGTTGAATGCCGCTATGGCGCGCCCCTCGCCGTACTCGGGCTGAGCCTGATCGCTTCGACGGCGGTGTTCGCGGCTGACCCTTTGGCATCCTGGAATGACGGGCCGGCCAAGCAAGCCATCGTGGAGTTCGTCAAGGCGACCACCCAGGAAGGGGGTAGCCAGTTCGTTTCGCCAGCCGAACGCATCGCGACCTTCGACCAGGACGGCACGCTATGGGTCGAGCATCCTGCGTATAGCCAACTGTTTTATTGCCTGAGCCGCGTTCCTGCGGTGGTCAAGGCGAAACCGGAGTTGGCCAGCGCCGAACCCTTCAAGACGGTACTGTCGGGCGACCGCGCCGCCATGGCAAAACTGACCCTCGATGACTACCTGAAAATCGCCATGGTGACCCTCAGCGGCATGCCTACGGATGAGTTCAAGCAGCAAGTTCGTGCCTGGCTGGCCGAAGCCCGCGACCCTCGCTGGAAGCGTCCTTTCACCGAACTGACGTATCAGCCAATGAAAGAAGTCATGCAGTACCTGCGTGACAATGGCTACAAGACCTACATTGTCACCGGGGGTGGTCAGGACTTCGTTCGCGCCTATTCCGAGGAGATCTATGGCGTGCCTGCGGAACAAGTCGTCGGGAGTGCTGGCGCAACCGAGTATGTCTACGACAAGAACGGTAAACCGCAGTTGATCAAACAACCCAAAGTAGTGCTCAACGACAACGATGCCGGCAAGCCAGAGAACATTTACCTGATGACGGGCCGTCAGCCAAACGCGGCCTTTGGCAACTCCACCGGTGACAAGCAGATGCTGGAGTACACCAAGGCCGGCCAAGGCGCGCGACTGGTGATGCTGGTGCTGCACGACGACGCCGAGCGCGAATACGCCTATGGCCCGGCTCAAGCATTGCCGGAGACCAAGGTAGGCACCTTCACGCAACCCCTTTATGACCAGGCAAAGCGAGATGGCTGGACGGTCATCAGCATGAAAAAGGATTGGAAGAAGGTATTTGCATTCGAGTGAAACACAGCTGCCGGTGAATTTAACGTATGAGCAAATACCCCGCTGAGCTGTAAAAGCCGCACTAGACTCCTTCGTGCGCCTTACTCCTTACTGGGTCATGCAACAACAGAAATCGTGGTCTGTATGCAGTACTTGGGCTAATTGCTAGGTGGTCAAAGCACGTGGGTCAATGCAGTTGTGCACTCATCACCGGCCAACATTATGAAACAACGAGGTTGCTGCCATGGATAAGCTATCGGATCGTTTCAAGTTGTCTGTCGTGTTTGCTGCACTGTTGTCATTGAACGGGCTTGCCCACGCCGCTCAAACAGAAAAAACCAATATCCTGTTCATCGTTTCCGATGACACTGGCTACGGCGATCTGGGGCCGTACGGCGGTGGGATCGGGCGCGGCATGCCAACGCCCAAGATCGATGAATTGGCGGCAGAAGGTGTCACTTTCTACTCCTTCTATGCACAGCCGAGCTGTACGCCTGGCCGGGCGGCCATGCAAACCGGGCGCATCCCCAATCGCAGCGGTATGACCACCGTGGCGTTTCAAGGCCAGGGCGGTGGTTTGCCAGCCGCCGAATGGACGCTGGCATCCGTGTTGAAGACCGGCGGCTATGACACCTACTTCACCGGCAAATGGCATTTGGGCGAAGCCGACTATGCGCTGCCCAATGCCCAGGGTTATGACGTGATGAAGTACGTCGGCCTGTATCACCTCAATGCCTATACCTACGCGGACCCAACGTGGTTCCCCGACATGGATCCGGAAACCCGCGCGATGTTCCAGAAGGTGACCAAAGGCGCGTTGTCCGGCAAGGCCGGCGAAAAACCGGTTGAAGAGTTCAAGGTCAATGGCCAGTACGTGGACACGCCCGTCGTGGATGGTAAACCCGGCGTGGTCGGCATTCCGTTCTTTGATAACTATGTCGAAAAAGCTGCCCTTGAGTTTCTCGACACGGCGGCCAAATCCGACAAGCCGTTTTTCATCAACGTCAACTTCATGAAAGTCCACCAGCCGAATATGCCGGCTCCGGAGTTCATTCATAAGTCCATGTCCAAATCCAAATACGCCGACTCCATCGTCGAACTCGATACCCACATCGGCCGCATCATGGACAAGCTCAAGGCGCTGGGGCTGGATAAGAACACGTTGGTGGTTTACACCACTGACAACGGGGCCTGGCAGGACGTTTATCCGGACGCCGGCTATACCCCGTTCCGCGGCACCAAGGGCACGGTGCGTGAGGGCGGTAACCGGGTACCGGCCATTGCCGTCTGGCCAGACAAGATCAAGCCGGACACGAAAAACCACGAGATTCTCGGTGGCCTGGACTTGATGGCAACGTTCGCCTCTGTGGCTGGCGTGAAGCTGCCCGAGAAAGACCGTGAAGGTCAGCCGATCATCTTCGACAGCTACGATATGACGCCAGTACTCACCGGTAGCGCCCCTTCACCGCGCAAGGAGTGGTTCTACTTTACCGAGAATGAATTGTCCCCGGGTGCGGCCCGTGTAGGGAACTACAAAGCTGTATTCAACCTGCGGGGCGATGATGGCGCCCAGACGGGCGGCCTCGCCGTAGACTCAAACCTGGGATGGAAAGGCGCACAAAAATATGTGGCCACCGTGCCGCAGGTCTTTGACTTGTGGCAAGACCCGCAAGAGCGCTATGACCTTTTCATGAACAACTTTACCGAGCGCACCTGGACAATGGTGCCGATCTCGGCAGCGATCATGAAACTGATGAAAACCTACGTCGATTACCCGCCTCGCAAACTGCAAAGCATGGGCTATGACGGACCGATGGAGCTGTCGCAGTACCAGAAATTCCAATATGTGCGTGATGCCCTGAAGAAGGAAGGCATCAACCTGTCGTTGCCAAACGGTAACTGATCAATTCAGCTGAAAAATGGCGGCCTCAGCAGAGGTCGCCACGGTTCGAGCCGCAGCGGCCAACGCTCCAGCTTTCGTGGACCACGGCGGCCTCGCTTGCACCGAGTCCGGCTGGCCCCGCCGGTTCCCCGTCTAACGCGCCTTACCATCTCGCCCGGCAGTCGTTGCCGGGCGGGCGATCATCGCACCTGTTGCCGGGTGGACAATTGCCTGGGCAGGAACACCTCGGCCAGCATGCAGCGCGCGCTGCCGCCACCGATGCGCTCGATGGTGTCGATGTTCACCGGCAACGGCGTGGTGTGAGTTTCGATCAAGCGACGCTGATCGGCGTCCAGTGATTGCCAGGCGGTGCGCGACATCACCAGCAGCGGCTCGCCCGCGGCGCTGTGCACCTCCAGCATGTTGCCGGCGAAAGACTCCAATTGCGCCCAATCCAGAGTGATCACCTGCTTGCCGCTGTCTTCCAGGCGCGTACGCAATGCCTGGCGTTCGTTGGGATCAGCAACCGATGACAGGCACACCACGGCCAGGTGCGTGCCCACGCTCATCATCACATTGGTGTGATAAATCGCCACGCCTTGACGATCCACCGCGTTGAACGCGCACAGTTCGTAGCCCAATTGGGTGACCAACTGATCCAGTGCCCGGGCGTGGGTGCGTGTGGAATACCCTGCGTAGCAGATCCGCTGTTGCCGATCCAGGACCATGCTGCCGGTGCCTTCCAGGAAAACCTCCTGCTCTTCAAGGCTGGACAGATCCAGCACCTGTTCGACCCGGTATTCGCCCAGCAACCCGTCGAGTACACCCTTGTCCCGCTCCAGACGTCGATTGTGGCCCTGCATCGGATACAGCACCAGGGTGCCATCCGGGTGGCTGCTCCACCAGTTGTTGGGGAAGATCGAATCCGGGGTATGCGGTGCTTCGCGATCGTTATGCACCAGGACTTCGACGCCGTGCCGACGCAACACGTCGACATAGCCATCGAACTCGGCAAGAGCTTTGAGTTGTACGTCTTCAGCGACTGTTGCCGGACGCTGGAAGCGGTTGTTCGCCGCCGTGTCCTGATTGAAGGAGAAACGTGTCGGACGAATCATTAAAACCGTATTGGTGGTTTGCATGGGCACAGACTCAATGAGGGGCGAGAGAGGCTCATTGTCTGTTTCAAAGAGGGAAAAACCCGGTTGATAACGGCTTTTTCGGTGATCAAAACGGCTGAAGATACTGACCCCTTCAGCCGATTCGGTGAACAACACAAATCAAATGTGGAAGCGGGCTCGCTCGCGAAAGCGGTGTGTCAGTCGACATTGATGTTGAATGACACACCGCTTTCGTCGGAACGCCGCCCGGAGCAAGCCTGCTCCCACAGGTTGTACTTAGTTCGGTACCTATTCCATGGTGGTCTTGACCATCGCCAGTTCCGGGTGGCTGACCAGTTTGTCGATGTGCAAATCCGGGTCGTCAAACCAGACTTCGGTCAACACCCGGTAATGTTCCATGTCACGGCAGCGCATGCGCAGGCTGTAGTCGAACGCGCCACTGATCAGGCGACATTCCAGCACCTGTGGGCAGGCGCGGACTTTGGCTTCGAAGGCCTTTTGCGCCGCGCGTCCGCTCTGGTTCGACAACGCCACCAGCACCAGCAGCGACAAGCCCGGCGTCAGTTTCTTCTCATCGAGAATCGCACCATAGCCGCGAATGACCCCAAGCTGTTCCAGTTTGCGCACTCGTTCCAGGCAAGGCCTGGGGGTCAGGTGCACGCGCTCGGACAGCTTTTGATAAGTGATGCGCCCTTCGTGGCGCAACACTTCAATGATTGCCTGATCGATACGATCAAGCACGATCGACAGATCGCGGATATCCGCCATGTACGCCTTGCCTCACTTCAAACGACCCGATAGAAATTGCTGCAAACGTTCACTGTTTGGCCGGTCGAGTATCGTAGCATCACCCTGCTCCTCGACCCGCCCCTGATGCAAGAACAGCACCTGGCTTGAGACCTGCCGGGCAAAGCCCATTTCGTGGGTCACCATCAACATGGTTCGGCCCTCTTCGGCCAGTGCCTGAATCACCTTCAGTACTTCACCCACCAGTTCCGGATCGAGCGCCGAGGTTGGCTCGTCGAACAACAGGATTTCCGGTTCCACCGCCAGGGCCCGGGCAATCGCCACCCGTTGTTGCTGCCCGCCCGACAGAAACGCCGGGTACTGATCGGCCACCCGTTGCGGCAAGCCGACTTTGTCCAGATACGCCCGTGCGCTCTCCTCCGCTGCCTTGCGACTCATGCCCAGGACGCGACACGGCGCCAGCACGATGTTCTCCAGCACGGTCAGGTGACTCCACAGGTTGAAATGCTGGAACACCATCGCCAGTCGCGTGCGCAAGCGCTGCAACTGCTTCGGGTTGGCGACACGCATGCCACCGACACCCTGGCGGGTGAGGACTCGCTCGCCATCCAGAGCAATGGCGCCTTCGTCCGCCCGCTCCAGAAAGTTGATGCAGCGCAGCATGGTGCTTTTACCCGAACCGCTGGCGCCGATCATGCTCACCACGTCCCCTGCCCGCGCGTTTAACGAGACGCCCTTGAGTACTTCGTTGTCACCAAAACGTTTATACAGATTTTCAACGGTGAGTTTGTACATGCGAATACTCCTGGAGCGGCACACCTGTCGGCGCCGCTCTGGATAAAGAATGGAAGTCAGTGGGTCGGACCGAGGAAGCTCAACCAGCGTTTCTCAGCCAGGCGGAACGCACCGACCAGCCCGAACGACAGCACGAGGTACAGCAGACCGGCAATACCGAAAGCCTGAAAGGTCATGAATGTCGCGGCGTTGGCGTCCCTGGCAATTTTCAGGATGTCCGGAATCGTTGCGGTGAACGCCACCGAAGTCGCGTGCAACATCAGGATCACTTCGTTGCTGTAGTACGGCAGCGCACGGCGCAGCGCCGAAGGCAGGATCAGTTGCAGATACAGGCGCCAGCCACTGAGGCCATAGGCATGTGCCGCTTCGATTTCACCGTAGGGAATGCTGCGGATCGCTCCGGCAAAGATTTCCACGGTGTAGGCGCAGGTGTTGAGGGTGAACGCCAGCAAGGTGCAATTCATGGCATCGCGGAAAAACGCTTCGAGCAATGGCTGCGAACGGACCACTGCAATGCCGTAGATCCCGCTATAGCAAATCAGCAACTGGATATACAACGGCGTGCCGCGAAAAATGTAGGTAAACAGCTGAACCGGCCAACGCAAAACGCCCCAGCGCGAGACGCGCAAGATCGCCAGGGGCAACGACAGGAAAAAGCCCATGGCAATACTCGCCACCAGCAACCACAGGGTCATTGCCAGCCCGGTGAGGGTCTCGCCATCGCTGAACAAAAAGGGTTTCCAGTATTCGGCAATCAACTCGATCATCGCGCCATCCCCCGTACACCCTGGTTGTAGCGCCGTTCCAGCACGCGCAAGACATAGTTCGAAGCGCTGGTGATCAGCAGGTAAAGCGCTGCGGCCAACAGCAGAAAATCAAGCATATTGAACGTGCTTTTGCCGGCCTCCTGCGCGACTTTGACCAGGTCCGACAAACCGATGATCGATACCAGCGCCGTGGCCTTGAGCAGCACCAGCCAGTTGTTGCCAAGGCTTGGCAGGGCGAAACGCATCATTTGCGGGAACACCACGAAACGAAAGCGCTGCCAACGGTTCAGGCCGAAACACGCCGCGGCTTCCTGTTGACCGCGTGGCACACTGAGAATCGCCCCGCGAAAGGTCTCGGTGAAATACGCACCATAGATAAAACCCAGGGTGATGATGCCGGCCACGAATGGGTCGATTTCCATGTAGGGCCAGCCCATGGACTCGGTCAGGGCGCTGAGCCAGCCTTGCAGACTGTAGAAAATCAGCAGCATCAACACCAGGTCGGGCACGCCACGGATCAGCGTCGTGTAAAAGGTCGCCGGCAGATTCAACAGCTTCATCGGCGACAGCTTGGCCGCCGCGCCGAGCAGCCCCAGCGCCATGCTCACCACAAGCGCGAGCGCCGACAGTTTGAGAGTGACCCAGGTGCCATGCAGCAACAAAGGGCCATAGCCTTGCAGGGCCGAAAGATCGAGCCCCGGAATATTCAGGAAGGAGTTCACGCCAGTCACCTGTCTTGATGCGGCCCGGTCGCTGCAACACAGCGACCGGAGCGCGAGGATCAGTTGTTGTAGAGGTCCAGGTCACCGAAGTGTTTCTGCTGGATCTGCGCGTAGATGCCCTTGTCGTGCAGGGCCTTGATGGCGGCATTGAGCATGCCTTTGAGCTCATCGTTGTCCTTGCGCACACCAATGGCGATTTCTGAAGGCACCAACGGGTCGCTGATGCCTTCACTGTTGTGGAAGTCCGCCCCTTGTGGCGAGGTCAGGAAACTCATCTGCGCTTGCAGCTTGTCCTGGATCGACGCATCGAGACGGCCAAATACCAGGTCGGCATAGACCTGATCCTGATTCTGGTAGGCCCGCAGTTTCACCCCGCCCGGCGCCAGTTTGGCCTTGGCGTAGGTTTCCTGAATCGTGCCCTGCATGTAACCGATGGTTTTGCCGCGCAGCGACTCGGCGGTAGGCAGCAGTCCGGAGTCTTTTCGGGTAACGATGGCGGTCGGTCCGGCGTACAGGCGATCGGTAAAGTCGATCTGTTTTTTACGCGCGTCGGTAACGGTCATCGAAGATTCGATGGCATCGAACTTGCCGGCCTTGAGCCCCGGAATCAGCCCGTCGAAATCATTGCTGACCCACACGCAGGTCAGCTTCAGTTCGGCACATATTGCATTGCCCAGATCCACGCCGAAGCCCTGAACCCCGCCATCGGCCGTGGTGGATTCAAAGGGTGGGTAGCTTGGGTTGACGCCAAATCGCAGCTCCTTCCATTCCTTGGCACTGGCGCCCGTGGTGCAGCAAAGCAATGCGAGTGCCGGCAAAGTCAGCCATTTGATGTTCATGTTCTTGAGTCCCGGATTATTTGGATTTATCGCGATCCGGCGCCTGCGTCGGACCACACTTTTTGACAGGGGCAGAGAGTCGATGCGGCCTTCACCGCAGCCGTTTTTGTTGTTGTTATCGACTGGAAGCAGCCAGTCGTCGGAGTTGCACTCCATCTCAAGCGGCGATCAACAAACGCTTGAAACGGACCGCCAGAATGCCAATTGCCGGGAGGTTGCGGGTGTCGTAACCCCATGTTCAAACAGCGTGCCTGTGCTGAACGAATGGGTTTCACAGCCGATTCTGTCGTCTGCCGTAAGTCACTGTTTCTCCACTTGAAGAGAGCGGCACAGGAAGTGTGATTGTCTTTTGGACTTCGACTTCATCTGCATAACGATGCGTCGTGAAGCACATCGCGCTTGAGCCGCGCGAGCGAGGTGCGAGTGATAAGTGTCACTCGACCGATTCCGCTGTGCGCCCTCTGTTTTTCGACTTCTCTCGCTGCGCCCAGGGACAGTATTGGCCGAAATCTTCTCGCCATTGCCTCGACAATAGGTCCGTTGCAAACACATGGACCGCCTCCTGAGTCTCAGCCGCCAAAGCGAAAGGTCGTCCAGACCGGCACACAAAAAAAACGCCCAAAGGAACCCATTATGACCCGTTACATTGACGTCAATGATCTGAGCCGTCTCGTCCTGGAAAAAGGCTTACCCAGTTGCCTGATCGAAATGGCCGAGTACATCCGTCAAGACTACGTACGCTGGCCGGATTTCGAAAAATGCGCGCGTCTGGCGAACCACTCGTCGGAGGGTGTCATCGAGCTGATGCCCGTGTCTGATGCCTCGCTCTACGCCTTCAAGTATGTCAATGGACATCCAAAGAACACCCACAATGGCATGCTGACGGTCATGGCGTTTGGTGCACTGGGAGACGTCGATACCGGCAAGCCTGTTTTACTGAGTGAAATGACGCTGACGACCGCCATTCGCACCGCTGCCACCTCTGCGCTCGCGGCCCGCTACCTCGCCCGACCGGACAGTCGCCGAATGGCACTCATCGGCAACGGCTCACAGAGCGAATTCCAGGCCCTGGCATTCCATACTTTGCTCGGCATTACTGAAATCAGTCTCTACGACATCGATCCAGCGGCAACGGCGAAGCTGGTAGCCAACCTGCGGGCCTACCCAGCCTTACAGGTGACCGTTGCCAATAGCGTCGCGCAAGCGGTACGTGGTGCCGATATCGTGACCACGGTCACGGCCGACAAGGCTTACGCAACCATTTTAACGCCTGAGATGATCGAGCCCGGGATGCACCTCAACGCAGTGGGCGGCGACTGTCCCGGCAAGACCGAACTGCACCGGGATATCGTGGAACGTGCGCGGGTCATGGTTGAGTACGAACCGCAAAGCCGCATTGAAGGCGAAATTCAGCAGATGCCCGCCGACTCTCCGGTTATCGAATTCTGGAAAGTCATCACTGGTCAGACTCAAGGTCGCCAGCATGCCGAGGAAGTCACCTTGTTCGACTCGGTCGGCTTCGCCATCGAGGACTATTCCGCCTTGCGCTATGTGCTGGATGTTGCAAAAACGCTCAACATTGGCAGCGACATTCAGTTGGTGCCAGAGCTGCAGGATCCCAAGAACCTGTTCTCGCTGCTGCAGCCTTCAGTAACAGCCGATGCAAGGCTTCGTGCTTAATACCACTCGCACTTCAACGTGTTCACCTGGCGGCCTATTCGGCCGCCAGGTGAAACCCTGAACAATGGATCTGAAGCACCCGCTTCAAATGACGCACCTCAAACTGTTGCAGCCTGCGGCCATGCGTGATTATTTCCACGGTGCCTTTCTTGCACCACACCAGCTTTCGTTACGGCGCTGATAGTTCAGATCCGAAAACTGCCCACCAACTGTTTCAAGCGAGCCGCCTGCTGTTCCAGATCGGAACAGGCTCGCAGGGTTGCATGAAGGTTTTCCACGCCATCCTGATTCAGGGTGTTGATTTCTCTAATGTCCCTATTGATCGATTCGACTACGGCGGTTTGTTCTTCCGTGGCCGTGGCAACCGATTGGTTCATGCCATCGATCTCTCCGATTCGCAGGGTCACACTACTCAAGCGCTCGCCGGCCAGGTTGGCGATCTCCACGCTTTCCAGGCTGTGACGCTGACTCTGACTCATGGTGCTGACCGACTCGCGGGCGCCGACTTGCAGCTCTTCGATCATCGTCTGTACCTGTTGCGCCGATTCCTGGGTGCGATGGGCCAGGTTGCGCACTTCATCGGCAACCACCGCAAAACCGCGCCCTGCCTCACCGGCACGGGCAGCTTCAATGGCAGCGTTGAGCGCCAGCAGGTTGGTTTGCTGGGAGATGCTGGTGATCACCTCCAGGATCTGCCCGATGTTCACTGTTTTACTGTTGAGGCTCTCGATATTATCGCTTGAGGTGCCGAGCATCCCGGATAACGTGTTCATTGCCTGGATGGTTCTTTCAACGACCTGTTGACCCTCTTCGGCCAGGCCACGGGCATCGCTGGCTTGGTGCGAGGCTTGGGCGGCGTTGCAGGCAATTTCCTCGGCGGCGGCACCGAGCTGGTTGATGGCGGCCGCCACGCTGTTACTCCGACTGGACTGCTCGTCAGAGTTGAGCATCGACGAATTGGAAGCGCTGACCACCCGCTGGGCCACTTCGTTGACCTGTTCTGTGGCCGAGGACACCTCGCGGATCGAACCATGAACCCGTTCGACAAAGCGGTTGAACGCCGTGCCGAGCATGCCGAATTCGTCTTGCGTGTGGATGCTCAGTCGTTTGGTCAGATCGCCCTCTCCTTCGGCAATGTCCTGCATCGCCCGGGTCATCACTTGCAATGGTTGCATCAGGAGCCGGATCAGCAGACTGAGTAACGCGACAATAATCAGCACGGCGAAGCCCGTAGCGATCAGGGCTGAAGTTCGAAACTCGCTGAGCATCGAATACGCCTTATCCTTGTCAATGGACAAACCGATGTACCAGTTCAGTGACGGCAAGCCTTTGATCGGTGCAAACGTGACGATGCGGGTTTTGCCATCAACGCGAACTTCACTGATATCTCCACTGATGCGCGGGGTATTTTGCGGATAGACATCTGTGAGCGTCTTCATCACCAGCGTTTTGTCCGGGTGGACCAGAATCTTGCCGTCGGCGCTGACAAGAAAGGCATAACCCATGCCGTTGAAATCCAGGGCATTGATACTGTCGGCAATGGCCTGCAGGCCCAGGTCACCGCCAGCGACGCCCTGAGTCTGCCCGGCCTTGCTGATCGCGTTGACGACGGTGATCACCAGGTTGCCGGTCGTGGCATCGATGTAAGGCTCGGTGACGGTCGGGCCGCTGCTGTTGATCGCATCCTTGTACCAGGGGCGAGCACGAGGGTCGTAGCCTTCCGGCATCCTGGCGTCTGGATAGGTGATGAACTTACCGTCTTTATCTCCCACGTAGGTGGCGATAAAGGTCGACGCCAGGGCTTGTTGCTTCAGCAGAAGCGTAATGTTTTCCGCAGACGGATTGATCGCCACCGACTGTGAAAGGTTCTCCATCAACAACACCCTGCCGTAAAGCCAGTTGGCAATATTGCTCGCGGTGATCCCACCCATTTGGTGCAGATAACTGTCCAGGTCCTTACGAATAGCGTTGCGCTGCAGATAGTCGTTGTAGACCGTGAATAACCCGAATGCGGCAATGACAATCAGAGAGGCGGCCAGCAGGATCTTGTGGCTGAACTTCAGGCTATTACTCATGGTTGATCTGCAGTCCGGGTCAACAGCGCGAGCTTCTTTTGCTTTGGCAAATGCACTTCGGCCAGCATACAGCGGGCGCTGCCGCCGCCAATCAATTCGATCGTATCGATGTTCACCGGCAAGGGCTTGGCATGTTGCTCAATGAGTTGGCGCTGCTCAGTAGTCAATGAGCACCAGGCCGTGCGCGACATCACCAGGATGGGCTCGCCTTTTTGGTTGTGAACTTCCAGCATGTTTCCCGCAAACGACTCAAGCTGTTCCCAGGTCAGTGCCAGAATTTCCTTGCCACTGGCTCGCAGCTGAGTTTCAAGTTCGGCGCGCTCCTGAAGATTGCTGACAGTCTCCAGGCAGACCACTGCGAGTCCAGTCCCGACGCTCATCATCACGTTGGTGTGATAGATCGCAACGCCTTCGCGGTCAACGGCACTAAAGGCACATAAACGGTACCCGAGATTCTCGACAAACTTGCGCAGTGCATCGACATGAGTGCGAGCCGAATAACCTGCATAACAGATACGCTGAACGCGATCGAGCACCATACTGCCGGTGCCCTCCAGGAAAAAATCCTGCTGCTCCAACTCGGTAAGGTCGAGCACGTGTTCAATCGAATAGTCCTGCAGTAACGCTTCCAGGACACCCTTGTCACGCTCCAGGCGACGGTTCTGTCCCTGCATCGGATACAGCACCAGCGAGCCATCGGCATGGCTGCTCCACCAGTTGTTAGGGAAAATCGAATCAGGTGTATGGGGGGACGAACTGTCCTGTGACACCAGCACTTCGACCCCTTGTTCGCGTAATGCCGCTACATAGCCATCAAACTCTTCGAGGGCCTGAGCTTGCGCCTGATCCGGCGGTAATGAGCACTTCTGAAAACGATTGTTCGCGGCGGTATCAACGTTAAAGGAAAAGCGCGAAGGTCGAATCATCAACACGGTATTAGTCGTTTGCATGGGAGCCTTTCAAGAAAAGGAAGTGAGTACGGTCATTCTCCTTCCTCCCCCGCCGCCGTCTCGGCTGTTATCCCATTGGCGCTCGACTCAGAATGTTGAAAGATTTACCTGCGCAGCCGATTCCGCTCACGCTCAAAATTGACGCTTAACACCGATACCCTTCAAACGAAAATCACTGAGCAAATGAAATAAACCCTCGGTCGTTTAATCAATTTTTACAGCGTCATCCGCTGTGCGAGCGGCAGAACACCACATAAACAAACGACGCCTTTGCATAAAAATTCCATGGCTGTTCGCTCAATGCCTGATGGACCTGGCTGATGCCAAATCCACGCCGGTATGGGGCCATTCCTCATCCACTATGGAAGACTCGATATGCCACGTTTCATGCTCAGTACGCTGACGCTCGCCCTGGCCTTGACGGCAATGATGCCGGTGGTCAATGCCGCCCCTTTACTCGATCCCACACCTGAACATTCTCGCGCCGACAATCAATCAGGCCAGGCCAATACCTGGCTGGAGATTGATCAGGCCGCCTTCGAAGGAAACATCACCAAACTTCAGCAACGGCTGGCGGGTAAAAGCCAGATGTGTGCCGTGATGAAAGCCGACGCTTATGGGAATGGCATTGGATTATTGATCCCTTCCGCCATCCGGATGGGCATCACCTGTATCGGCGTGGCGAGCAACGAGGAGGCGCGTGTTGCACGAGAAAAAGGCTTCAAGGGACGCCTGATGCGTTTGCGCAGCGCTACCGTTGAAGAAGTCGAGAATGCGCTGCGCTACAACATCGAAGAACTGATCGGCAACCTGGAGGTTGCACGTCAGCTCAATGAGCTGGCCACCCGCAAGGGTGTGAAGCTGCCGGTTCACCTGGCGCTGAATTCGGCGGGCATGAGCCGTAACGGTCTGGAAATGAGCACGGCTGAAGGAAAACAACAGGCGGTGGATCTGACCCGGCTGGATCATCTGAATATCGTCGGAATCATGACCCACTTCCCGGTCGAAGAACGGGAGGATGTCCTTCAGGGGCTGGCCAAATTCAAGGAGCAGTCCGGATGGCTGATTGAACACGCCAAACTGGACCGCAGCCGGATCACCCTGCACTGCGCCAATACCTTCACCACCCTTGAGGTGCCGGAAGGTTGGCTGGACATGGTTCGACCGGGGGCTGCGCTCTATGGCTACCCGGTGGGTGGCCATAATGAATTTCAACGGGTGATGCAGTTCAAATCGCGGGTCGCGGCGGTCAACGCCTACCCGGCGGGCAGTACGATCAGCTACGACCGCACCTTTACCCTGAGCAAAGACTCGCTGATTGCCAACATCCCGGCCGGCTACTCCGACGGTTATCGACGAGCATTCTCCAACAAGGCTTCAGTGCTGATTCACGGCCAACGCGCGCCGGTGATCGGCAAGGTCACCATGAACACCCTGATGGTTGACGTCAGTGGTATCAAGGGCGTGCAGGCGGGAGATGAGGTCGTGCTGTACGGCAAGCAAGGCGATGAAGAGATTACCCAGGCGGAGCTTGAGACCATCAACGGCGCGTTGTTGGCGGACCTGTACACGATCTGGGGCAACTCCAATCCGAAAGTCTTGAAGTCCAGATAAGAGAGAAAAAAGAAGGTGCGCGGGCTAATGCCAGTCAGTTAAACAATTTCAGCCGCGACACCCTTTGTAGCAGC
>NZ_AKJG01000054.1 GCF_000282455.1 Pseudomonas sp. GM74 | reverse complement strand
GATTTTACGACTGCTTCGCAGCCGAACGCAGCCTCGCGGGCTCGGCAGCTGCTACGGATCGCATTACCGCTTGACTGACTGGTATTAGCCTCACCCGTCGGTTTTTTTTCGCCGCGATTAATTCCCTGCCCGCGCCATGCAGCGCTGGTAACGTTCATCGACCCGTTTGGCGAACCACGCGGTGGTGAGTTTGCGAGTGATTTTCGGGCTTTGCAGCACGATCCCCGGTAACACTTCACGGGGCAGCGGCCGGCCCTCGGCCCGTTCGGCCAGTTCGTAAACCCGCCGATAGAGTTTACTGTCTTCGAACGCCAGGGTGTTCCCCTCTTCCAGTTGGTCGCGGATCGTCGGATTACGCATGCCCAGTTGCTTGCCGAGGGTACGCACGGCAAGTTCCGTGGTGCCGGGCATGATCGAACCGTAGCGCACCAGGTCGCCATCCAGCGCCAACGGGATACCGGAAGCCCGGCTTACCGCGTTCTGAAACGCGGCGTTACGGCTGGCGTACCACCCCGCGTTGAAGTCCGCAAAACGGTACAACGGCTGTGGGTAACTCACCGGATACCCGAGCAGATGCGCGATGCCGAAATACATGCCGCCGCGCCGGGTGAACACTTCATGACGAATCGAGCCCTTCACCGGGTACGGATAGCCCTTGGCCTGCTGTTCGGCAAAATCAATGCTGACCTGCATCGGCCCGCCGGTATGCACCGGGTTGAAGCCGCCGAACAGCTTCTTGCCCATCGGCACCATGCCAATGAAGTCGTCGAAAACAGCGCTCAGTTCCTTTTCACTGCGCGCGGCATTCAGGCGGCTGCTGTAGCTTTTGCCGTTGGGCGAATCGAGCATCAACGCACCGCTCACCAGCAGGCCGGGAATGTGCGCCTTGGCGGCGCGGCGGTCGATCTCGTCGCGGGCGATCTTGCCCAGGCCCGGTACGCTCGGGTCAACCTGAAAGGTCGACTCCTGTTCAGTCACCGCCAGCACCGAGCACAGGTTTTGGGTGGTCGGCGAGAGGTCTTGCGCGGTAAACGCCACCTGGATGTCCGTGGCCCAACCCTGGGGATCGGCAGCCTTGGCCGGCAGCAAACGTACAATCTCGGCCTTCACTTCGGCCGGGCTGCGCGCCGCCGGTTCCTGGGTCCGTTGGCTGCCGCAACCGGCCAATATCACCATTACGGCGACGCTTGTGATCAATCTGATTTGCATGTCGTTCCATCTAATCCGTTTGTCCGGGCCAACCATACGACCAATGGCAGGTCAGCGGCTACGTCCGTGGCAGTCCGACGGTTGCCGCCCTCCCCGACTGGACCATACTTGATTCACACAGCGAGGAGGACAGGTCATGCACCGCAGCGACGTGTTGATCATCGGCGCCGGCCCGACCGGGCTGGTCCTGGCGTTGTGGCTGAGCAAACTGGGCGTGCGCGTGCGGATCGTCGACAAAACGTCCGCCCCCGGCACCACGTCCCGGGCGCTGGCCGTCCAGGCACGGACGCTGGAGTTGTATCGCCAGCTGGGACTGGACGACGCTGTGGTGCAACACGGCCATCAAGTAAAGGCCGGCAACTTCTGGGTCAAGGGTGAGCCCGTGGCACGCCTGCCCCTGTCTCAGATCGGTGAGGGCCTGACCCCCTACTCGTTTCTCGAGATCTTCCCGCAGGACGAACACGAACGGCTGCTGATCGAGCGCCTGGAAACCTTCGGCATCACGGTGGAACGCAACACTGAACTGACCAGCTTCGAGCAAACCGCAGACGGCATCACGGCCACGCTGCACTTGCCCGACGGCCAGCAGGAAACCTGCCAGGCCTGTTACCTGGCCGGGTGCGACGGTGCCCGGTCGATTGTGCGCAAGACCCTGGATACCGGGTTTCCCGGCGGGACCTACCAGCAGATTTTCTACGTCGCCGACGTGCAGGCCAGCGGTCCGACATTCAACGGCGAACTGCATGTGGATCTCGACGAGGCGGACTTCCTCGCCGTATTCCCACTAGGCGACAGCGGTCGTGCCCGTCTGATCGGCACGGTACGCGACGAGCGCGCCGAACACGCCGAGACCCTGCGCTTCGAAGACGTCAGCAGCCGGGCCATCGAGCACATGAAGGTGAATATCGAGCAACTGAACTGGTTTTCGACCTACCGCGTGCATCATCGGGTGGCGGATCACTTCCGCAAAGAGCGGGCGTTTTTGCTGGGTGATGCCGCCCATGTGCACAGCCCGGCGGGCGGCCAGGGCATGAACACCGGGATTGGCGATGCCATCAACCTGGCATGGAAACTCGCGGCCGTGTTGAGCGGCGGTGCCGAGGCCAGGCTGCTCGACACCTATGAAACCGAGCGCATTGCGTTTGCGCGTAAACTGGTGGCGACCACCGACCGGGTCTTCACCTTCGTCACCGCCGACGGGCCGATTGCCGATTTGCTGCGTACACGCCTGGCCCCGTTCTTGTTACCGAAAATGACCTCGTTCGAAACCTCCCGCCAGTTCCTGTTTCGCACGGTGTCGCAGATCACCCTGAATTATCGTGGTATGCCGCTGAGCACCGGCGTTGCCGGGCACGTGCATGGCGGTGATCGCCTGCCCTGGGCCCATGACGGTGAGGGGGATAATTTCGAGTCTCTCAAGTGCCTGACCTGGCAGGTGCATGTCTATGGCGACACCAGCGACGAGATGATCGCCTGGTGCCACGAGCACCACCTGCCGCTGCACGTATTCGACTGGCGACCGGCGTTCGAAACGGCGGGTTTGGGGCGCAACGGCTTTTATCTGTTGCGGCCCGATACCTACGTGGCGATTGCCGAGACGTGTGCGGACCCGAAGGTGATCGAACGGTATTTCCGTGATCACGGGATCCGGTCGTTTTTTGGCGCTTCCTGAGCCCCCCCCTGTGGGAGCGGGCTTGCCCGCGATGGCAGCGGCACATCCAGCATCTATGTGTCTGACATACCGCTATCGCGGGCAAGCCCGCTCCCACAGGTTCTGTATCAACCTGAAACGGGGCCTGGAATCTGCAACCCGCGCACCACCGCCGGCCGCGCCAGGAAGCGTTCCAGCACCCGTGTGACGTTAGGGAAGTTCTGGATGCCCACCAGATCGCCGGCTTCATAGAAACCGATCAGGTTGCGCACCCACGGGAAAGTGGCGATGTCAGCGATGGTGTAGCGCTCGCCCATGATCCAGTCACGCCCTTGCAGACGGCCGTCCAGCACCTTGAGCAGGCGTTTGCTTTCCTCGACGTAGCGGTCACGGGGACGCTTGTCCTCGTAATCCTTGCCGGCGAATTTGTTGAAAAACCCGAGCTGGCCGAACATCGGGCCAATGCCACCCATCTGAAACATCAGCCATTGAATCGTTTCGTAGCGCGCCGCCGACTCCTGGGCCAGCAGTTGCCCGCTCTTGTCGGCCAGGTAGATCAGAATCGCTCCCGATTCGAACAGCGCCAGCGGCTGGTCATCCGGACCGTGGGGATCGAGGATCGCCGGGATCTTGTTGTTGGGGTTGAGGGAAAGAAATTCCGGGGACATCTGGTCGTTGGTGTCGAAGCCTACCCGGTGAGGTTCATACGGCAGGCCGATCTCTTCGAGCATGATCGAGACCTTGACGCCGTTGGGGGTCGGCAAGGAGTACAGCTGAATCCACTCCGGATATTGGGCAGGCCATTTGCGGGTGATGGGGAAGGCGGACAAATCGGTCATGGGCAGGATCCACGAAGACATTGAGAGTGACGATCATAATGGAGATATCGGCTCAGCGATCCCTTGGAGCCATCAATCTCGCTGATAGAGGAGATCAAAAGAGATCACGACGGTTTCACCACCATCAGGTGTAGCCTGTCCATAAATCCGCAACATCCTGTCGATAACCTTCACTGCAATCCGCTGAAGGTTACCGGTACATTGCTGCGCTCTTGGCCGGAATCGAACCAAACGGGTTCAGGGGACTCTGAGTACCACCCCTTTGAAAACGGACCGGCTTCAACGACATGGAACACACCCGACGCTGGAAAGTCGTGGTGTAAAGGTTTGTCAGCCTTAACCGAATTGCGCTGAAGAACCTTTTATTCATGAATCTGTTCAATTTTACCAAACGCTTTAAACATCGCGCCTACTTGCTGTTGCCCGTCTTGCTGGCGGTCAGCGCGGTGTTCCTGTTGCTGGAATCCGGCCTGAGTCGCGCCCAACCGATGGATGGCACCCAGACGCTGGTTTTCCTGCGCCACGGGGAAAAACCCGACGGTGGCCTGGGCCAGCTCAATTGCCAGGGGCTGAACCGCGCCATCGACCTGTCCACGCTGCTGCCGGAAAAGTTCGGCAAGGCCGACTACGTGTTTGCGGCGAACCCGACCCGTAACGTCGAGGAAGGCGAGTTCGACAACTCCTACAGCTATATCCGTCCCCTGATGACCATCAGCCCCAGCGCCATCAAGCTGGGCCTGCCGGTGAACATCAATTTCTCCGCCAATGACACCAGCGACCTGGCCGATGAACTGCTTCACGACAAGTATCACAACTCGGTCATCTACACCGCCTGGTCGCACGGCTACCTGCCGGAGCTGATCAACAAGGTGGCCGGCGACGCCACCGGCAAGAAAACGACCATCACCGATGACTGGGAATCCAGCGACTACGACTCGCTGTATGTGCTCACCCTGACCTGGCACAACGGCAAGGCCAAGTTGCAGAGCCATGTGTACAAGCAAGGCCTGGATAATGGTGCTGAAACCTGCCCGACCTGAGTTTGTGCATTGCTTGATCGGGCCTCTTCGCGAGCAAGCCCGCTCCCACATTGGATCTGCGCCGTACACAAAACCTGTGATCACCGAAGATTTACTGTGGGAGCGGGCTTGCCCGCGAAGGGGCCGGCAAAAACACCCTCAACCTTTCTGACTGCCCCGCTCGCGCAGATACTCGAGCACCGCCCCCCGCTCCCCGGCAAACTCGATCCGAGCGTCTTTCTTCTCCCGCTGAAACGCGTACATCGGATCGTAATACTCGCGCAGCAACCCTTCGATCCAGCCCCGGTGCAGATCCACCGCGCCACTGCGGGCCTGCTCGACCAACGCATCCTCCATCAAAACCAGCATGCGTCGATGACGTTCGCCTCCCAGGCGCTTCTGCACATTGTTCAGGCTCGCCAGCAAGCGTTCGGAAAACAACGCAAAGCCCTCCTCGCCATGCACGTCGATGAATTCGGCGCACAGATCCACCACGTAATCGCGCAGGATCCGCTCGACCCGTCCTTCCAGGCTGTCTTCCAGCCACACCATCGGGAACTGCTGCATACCCTGGTACAGCGGCAACGGCAGCGCACAACTACCCACCGCACGGCTTTCGTCTTCCAGTACGAACTGCTCGATGCCCCGGGCGCGTTTTTTCAGCACGTCGATGGCCAAGCGGTTTTCGAAGTCGATATTCGAGGGTTGGCCCGTGGCGCGCTTGCCGAAACTGGAGCCGCGATGGTTGGCATGACCTTCAAGGTCCACGGCGTTACCCAGTTGCGTGAGCACCTCGGTCTTGCCGGTGCCGGTCATCCCGCCCAGCAAGACAAAATCACACTGGGTGACGGCTTGATCGAGGGTGTCCAGCAGGAAGGTGCGCATGGCCTTGTAGCCGCCGCCCACCCGCGGATAGTCGATACCGGCCTCGTCCTTGAGCCATTGCTGGACGATCTGTGAGCGCAGGCCGCCGCGAAAGCAATACAGCAGTCCTTCGGGATGCGCCCGGGCAAAATCGGCCCAGGCCTGGATGCGTTCGGCCTTGACCGCGCCCGACACCAGTTGATGCCCCAGCACGACGGCCGCTTGCTGGCCGTGCTGCTTGTAGCAGGTGCCGACCCGCTGGCGTTCATGGTCGTTCATCAACGGCAGGTTGATCACGCCGGGAAACGCGCCCTTGTTGAATTCGACCGGCGCGCGGGCGTCCATCATTGGCCGGTCGTTGAGGAAGATGTCGCGGTAATCAGTGCAGTCGACGAACATCAAAACACCTCGACCGCATTGCTCTGTCGCTCGATCAGTTCACCGATCGGTTCCAGGCTCAGGCCCAGTTCGGCGGCCACCGAAAGGAATTGCTCGTTGCCTTGCGGCGTCACGGCAATCAGCAGGCCACCGCTGGTCTGCGGATCGCAGAGCACGCGTTTATGCAGCTCCTGAAGACGTCCGAGCTTGCTGGCGTAGCTGTCGAAATTGCGCAGAGTCCCGCCCGGTACACAGCCCTGTTCCAGGTAATACTCCACCCCCGGCAGGCGCGGTACGCGGTCATATTCAATGCGCGCTGTGAGCTGGCTGCCGTCGGCCATTTCCACCAGGTGCCCGAGCAGGCCGAAGCCGGTGACGTCGGTCATCGCGGTCACGCCGTCGAGCTTGCCGAAACGGCTACCGGGTTTGTTCAGGGTGCACATCCAGTCCCGGGCCAGGCCGATGTCGGTGTTGCGCAATTTGCCCTTTTTCTCGGCGGTCGTAAGGATGCCGATCCCCAGGGGCTTGGTGAGGTAGAGCAGGCAACCGGCGGTGGCGGTGTCGTTGCGCTTCATGTGGCGCTTTTCCACCAGACCGGTGACAGCCAGGCCAAAGATCGGTTCTGGCGCGTCGATGGAGTGCCCGCCTGCCAGCGGGATACCCGCCGCGTCGCACACCGAACGACCGCCGCGTATCACTTCCCGGGCAACTTCCGGCGCCAGCACGTTCACCGGCCAGCCCAGGATCGCAATCGCCATCAAGGGATCGCCGCCCATGGCGTAGATGTCGCTGATGGCATTGGTGGCGGCAATTCGGCCGAAATCGAAGGGATCGTCGACGATCGGCATGAAAAAGTCGGTGGTCGAGACCACACCGCGTTCTTCATCGATGGCATATACCGCCGCGTCGTCACGCGAGGCGTTGCCGACCCAGAGTTTCGGGTCGAGATTCTGCGCCCCGCTGCCGGCCAGGATCACTTCCAGCACCTGGGGGGAAATCTTGCAGCCGCAACCGGCGCCGTGGCTGTATTGGGTCAGGCGAATCGGCTCGCTCATAGGGGTACCTCATTGGGTCAATGGGGCCGATTCTAGCAGAGCGAAGCATGCGCAAGACGGTGCACAGCCATGGACTTTGTGGGAGCGGGCTTGTTCCGGGCGGCGTTCCGACGAAGGCGGCGTGTCAGGCAACATTCATGGTGACTGATACACCCTCTTCGCGAGCAAGCCCGCTCCCACAGGGGGGGTTGGGTTATGGCAGCAGTATCACCTTGTCGCCGCTGCCCTGATTCACTTCGGCGTAACGCTCCAGGCCTTCGGCCAGTGGCGACTCGAACAAGCCCTGCGGCAACGGCAACAGGTCCTGATCGAAAAACCGGCCGAACTGCTCGAGCATCGCCGCACAGGCCTGTACGCCGTACAGCAGCGAGTTGATCCCCACGACAGAGCCACCCTTGCGATACAACGCCAGGGCCGGCAGTTGCACGTGACCGTCCACGGGCGCCGCGATGATCGCGATGCGGCCGAACGCGGCCAGGGCGGGTACCGAGGCCGGCAGCCAGAAACCGGTGGTGTCGAAAATCACATCGGCGCCGCCGGCATAGACAGCGTTGACCTGTGCGCCCAAATCTTCGGGTTTATCCAGTTGCAGGGTCTGGTAGCCCTGATCCTGCAAGTCCTTGACCTGCTCCGGACGCCGCGCGGCCGCCAGCACCCGGGCACCGCGCACCTTGGCCAGGGCCAGCGCGGCACTGCCGACGGCCCCGCCACCGATGACCAGCAATCGGGTTTCGGCCGTCACCAGGCTGCGCTCCAGGGCATCCCACGCCGTGGTGTACGGCACGCCGAGGCTGGCGGCCTGGGCGAAGCTCAGGTGCGTGGGTTTGAGCGCCACACCATTGGCCGGCAGCTTGACGAACTGAGCATGGGAACCGTCGGCGAAAAAGCCCAGTTCCCGGCCCGTGCCCCAGACTTCCTGACCGATCAACGCCTGCGGGCCGGCCACGACGACACCGGCAAAATCGCGACCGGGAATCCGCGGCAAGGTGGTGTAGGGAAAACGCCCCAGCACGTTCTTCACATCGCTGGGGTTGAGGCCGGCGGCCTTGATCTCGACCAGCACTTCATCGGCGCCGGGCACGGGGGTGGGCACCTCAACGTAGCGCAGGGCCGAGAGATCACCGGTTTTATCGAATTGCAGAGCTTTCATGGGCGTATCCATCGAGTCGAAAAGGGTTCAGGAAATCCAGCCAGCCACCAGCCCCCGCCCCATCGGCCAGAGCTTTTCGCCGGCGAGCATGCCGAGCAGGCCCACCAGCGCGATGGCCGGAGGTGCGGGGGAACGAAAGTCCAAGGCGCCGTAGAGCAGACCGACGCCCAGACCGATGGCCACTGACACGAGGTAGTTCATGGCAGACTCCGGGGGCAATTGAGGTATGCGACGAGTCTAGAGGGCGACGCCTTTGTGCATCGGCCAAGTGCTTCTGAATGTCGGCCAAAGCCTGGCCTCGGCGAATTCAGCCCTGGCGTTGCGCCGCCGGAAACTGCGAAGGGGCAACCCCCAGTTCACGCCGAAACATGTCGCTGAAGCTGCTCGGCGAGTAGCCCAGCTCCCGGGCAATCGCGCTGACCGGTACGCCCTGGATCAACCCGGCCACCGCCGTCGCCAGTTGCACCTGACGCCGCCACTCGGCGAAGCCCATGCCCAGACCGTCCTTGAACAGCCGCGCCAGGGTGCGCACGCTGGCTCCGGTGTTATCGGCATGTTGTTCGAAAGGAATATCCAGTGAAGGCGCAGCCATGACCGCCTGACACAAATTCATCAATCGCCGGTCGGAATCATCCGGCAGCGGGATTTTCAGTAACGAGCGCCTCGCCCGCTTGAGTTCCAGCAGCGCCAGGCCCACCAGTGCGTCGTAATACTCGGGCGCCCCGTCATTACCCTGCTCCACCAGCCCGACGATCAGCTCGCGCAGCAAGCCGCCGACCTCGATCACCTGAACGCTGTCATCCAGGGTCGCGGCCAGGGACGGCCTCAGGTAGATGTTGCGCATTTGCAGGTCGGACACCACGCGAATCCCGTGGGGCACGCCGGGCGGCAACCACACAGCCCGCTGCGGTGGCACCACCAATGCTTCGTGCGGTGTCTCGACCCACATCACCCCGCTCATCGCATACAGCAACTGGCCCCAGGCGTGCTCATGGGGATCGATGTACAACCCGCGCGGATAGGTGCGAGCCAGCGGTTGCACAGGCACATCGGTGTCACTCAGGTCAGGCGGTGCGGCGAGGGCCATGGTCAATGTTCATTGGGGTGCGGGAAGGCTCAATGGTAACGGGGCGCTGAACTTGTCGCCAGCAACCGCCACCGTCCGACAATCCGAATGAATTTTCCTGATGGCGCGCGATCCTTCTATGTACAACAGGGAGGAACCGGGTCTTTATGAACAGTGCAAAATTATTCGTCATCGAGTACACCCTCCATGGCGCTGCGAAATCATTCATCATCCGCCTGGACAAAATGGACAACGCAGAAGCCTGGCATTGGGCGAGCTGTGATGCGGGGGTGGGGCGAATCCCCCGGTTCGGACGCGAGAGGGTGCAAAAGACCAGCAAGCCGATGGCTGAAAAATTCGGTGTGGAAAACGTCAAGTGGCGGCCGGCGAACTAATATCCGGTAAACATCAGGTTCGGGGGAAGGGATATGAGCGCAACACCCGTCAATAGCCCTGCGCAGTTGGACTACGGTCTGGACACGCCGGTCGGTCGCATTACCAAAAGCGCCGAGTGCCTGATCGGACTGGAACAGGTCGAAAATGACCCATTCTGCTTCGCCATACGCGTCCCGGCGCCACTACCGGAACATCTTGAGCACGCCAGGACCCTGGTGCTGCGGGTCGAAGGGAGGCGCTTGCAAGGCACCGTGCGCTACAGCGAACACCTGGAAGATGACAGCCTCAGGCTGGAGGTGGAGCCGGATTAGGCTCCACTTTTCATTCGCGGTAGTCAGCCATGAGCGCACTTGCAATCTTTATGGGTGCATTCCTCGCCGTGCTCATGGTGTTTGGCGCAGGCTTCACAGCAGTAATGCTTGCCGTGACGGGCAATCGGATGTTCACCGAGTTTGCAGGAACATTTCGGGCAATCGCAGATACTTTCGCGGTCAATCATGGAGCTGACTCCTCTAACAAGGTCGTCCAGTGCCTGGATACACAGAATAAGTGTAGTGACTGTCGCTCCTGCCGATCACAAATCCCACAGGTTTTGCCTCTGTTCTGTCAGATCCGGAACTGCCCGACCAGGCTGCCCAGGCGCTGACCGAGGTCGGCCAGGCTACGGGAGGTTTGTGCGCCGAGTTGGGTTTCGTCGGCGACGCTGTCCACCGCCACGGCAATCTGATGCACGCTGCGATTGATCTCTTCGGCCACGGCGGTCTGTTCTTCGGCGGCACTGGCGATTTGTGCGTTCATCGAGTTGATGGTCGCGATCAGCTGAGCCATGGTGTCCAGCGAAGCCCCCGCCTCGTTGGCCTGGGCCGAGGTGCCGTCGCCGGCCTCGCTGGAACGACGCATCGCCTCCACCGCCGACTGGGTGCCGGCCTGCAAGCGATCGATCATGCCCTGGATTTCCTGGGTGCTGATTTGCGTGCGGCTGGCCAGCGCCCGCACTTCATCGGCCACCACCGCAAAGCCGCGCCCGGCCTCGCCGGCGCGGGCGGCTTCGATGGCCGCGTTGAGCGCCAGCAGGTTGGTCTGCTCGGCGATCGAGCGGATCACCCCGAGCACGCTGACAATCGACGACACGTCCTTTTGCAGGCTGTCCAGGGACACGCCGCTGCTGCGGATGTCGTCCACCAGGGCATGGATCTTCTCGATGCTGCCGGCCACCACGCGCTTGGCCGCCTGCCCTTCTTCGTCGGTCTGCTGGGCTGCCACCGCGGCGTTCTGCGCGCTCCTGGCCACTTCCTGGGCCGCCGCCGACATTTCGTTGATGGCCGTGGCCACCTGATCGGTCTCATGGCGCTGACGTTCCATGGCCTGGTCCGAACGGTTGGCCTGGTCGGACACCTGATTCACCAGCCCGGTCAGTTGCGAGGTCATTTCGGTGATCTGCCGCACCAGGCCGTGGATCTTGTCGACGAAACGGTTGAACGAGCCGGCCAGTTCACCGAGTTCGTCCTGGCTGGTGATGGTGAGGCGACGGGTCAGGTCGCCCTCGCCCGCCGCGATGTCGTCGAGGTTGGCTTTCATCAAATGCAGCGGACGCAGAATGGTGTTGGCCAGCAGCATCCCGGCGGCAGCGATCACCAGCAGCACCACCACCGCCACACCGACGATGCTCAGCACCATGCCTTGCATGCGCTCCTGGACCTTGGCTTCGACCACAGCCACCTGCGCTTCGATGCCGTCGAGATTGACCGAGGTGCCGACCGCCATGTCCCACTTCGGCAGGTATTCGGTGTAGCCGAGCTTGGGCACCAGCACCTGGGTGTTGCCGGGCAATGGCGAGCTGTATTGCAGGTAGTGCGTGCCGTCCCTGGCGACTTTCACCAGGTCGCGGTTGACGTAGACGCCGTTCGGGTCGCGGTTGTCCTTGAAGCTCTGGCCCACGCCGTCGGGGCTGTTGGCCTTGAACAGGCGCACGGTGTTGGAGTCGTAACCGAAGAAGTAGCCGTCCTTGCCATAGGTGATGCTCGACAGCAGCTTGATCACCCGGGCCCGCGCCGCCTCATCGCCGGGGGCGGCCGCGTCGTAGAGCGGTTTGATCGTGGTCATGGCCACGGCCACGTAGCTTTGCAAGGTTGCCTTGGCATCGCTGAGAAGGCGCTCGCGGGTCTGCTCGACTTCCTTGCGCGCCTGATCCTGAAGAATGAACAGCGTGGTCAGGCTGATGACCAGCGCAAACAGCAGCACCGGGAGGACGGCAAGGGACAGGACTTTGGCCTTGAGGCTCATGCGCATGACGTTCACTCTTTTGATTTTGTTGGCGTGGTTAAAAACTTTAACGGCACGCCGGGTCAAAAGTTGAACGCGGCCGTCAGGCCCGCAGAAGATCCCTGTGGGAGCGAGCTTGCTCGCGATGACGGCGGCACATTCAGCATCAAGTTGCCTGACAGACCGCTATCGCGAGCAAGCTCGCTCCCACAGAGTAAGTGGTGTTTTACAGGACCATCGCGGCCACCCAGCCAAACGCCAGCAATGGCAGGTTGTAGTGCAGAAAAGTCGGGACCACGGTGTCCCAGATGTGATGGTGCTGGCCATCGATGTTCAGGCCGGAGGTCGGGCCCAGGGTCGAGTCCGAAGCCGGCGAACCGGCGTCGCCCAAGGCGCCGGCCGTGCCGACGATGCACACGATCGCCAACGGGCTGAAGCCCAGTTGCACGCACAGCGGCACGAAAATCGCCGCCAGAATCGGCACGGTGGAGAACGACGAGCCGATGCCCATGGTCACCAGCAACCCCACCAGCAACATCAGCAAGGCGCCAATGCCCTTGCTGTGATCGATGTACGACGCCGACGACTCGACCAGCGTCTGCACTTCGCCGGTGGCCTTCATCACTTCGGCAAACCCGGAGGCGGCGATCATGATGAAGCCGATCATCGCCATCATTTTCATGCCTTCGGTGAACAGGTCGTCGGTGTCGCGCCATTTGACGATGCCCGACACCGAGAAGATCAGGAAGCCGACCAGCGCACCGATGATCATCGAATCGAGCAACAACTGAATGATGAACGCCGCAGCGATGGCCACACCGGCCACCATCAGGCTCAGCGGGTTGTATTGCACCGCCACTTGCTCGACCTGTTCGATCTTCGCCA
The DNA here is from genome assembly GCF_000282455.1 of Pseudomonas sp. GM74. Lineage (GTDB taxonomy): Bacteria > Pseudomonadota > Gammaproteobacteria > Pseudomonadales > Pseudomonadaceae > Aquipseudomonas. Next base: position 158,291 of record NZ_AKJG01000054.1, on the reverse strand, counting down.
GGTCGTAGACACGCTTCTTGCGGTAGCTGACAAACGCGATCAGCAGTCCCGCCACCATGCCCAGGGCCGGGATGCCCATGGCGTGGGTCACGTTGATGCCGCTGATGTCCACACCGCTGCGGGCGACGTTGGCCAGCAGGATCTCATTGAGGAAGATGTTGCCGAAGCCCACCGGCAGGAACATGTAGGGCGTGATCAGGCCGAAGGTCATGACGCAGGCGATCAGGCGACGGTCCAGTTGCAGCTTGGTCAGCACATAGAGAAGCGGCGGCACCAGCAACGGAATAAATGCGATATGTATCGGCAAGATGTTCTGCGAGGCAATGGCCACGACCCAGAGCAGACCGATCAGCAGCCATTTGACCTGGCCACCGCCATTGGCGTGCTGGCGATCGACCATGGCCAGGGCCTTGTCGGCCAGCGCATGGGCCATGCCGGACTTGGCAATGGCCACGGCGAAAGCGCCGAGCAAGGCGTAGGACAACGCCACCGTCGCCCCGCCGCCGAGGCCGCTATTGAAAGCCTTGAGCGTCGCCTCGATCCCCAGGCCACCGGTCAAGCCACCGACCAGCGCACCGACGATCAGGGCGATCACCACATGCACGCGGGACAGGCTGAGGATCAGCATGATGCCGACCGCGGCAATTACTGCATTCATTGTCATACCTCTGGGCAAGCGAAAAGAGTCCGGCCGGCAGTCTGCGAGAGCCGCCAGTGGATAAAAGGAATGGGTTTTATTAGAGGGCGCGCACTTTGAATGAAGCAGCGGCAAGCTGCAAGCCTCAAGCCGCAAGCTTTTGTGTTTCCCGCTTGCAGCTTGCAGCTTGCAGCTTGAAGCTCAAGAAAGCTGCTTTTATGCCGCTACAGTGCAAAGTCTCAGATATTTATCGAATAAGGACGTCTCCATGTCGCTCAGACAACTTTCCATTCAATGGAAAATCACCCTGCTGGCCGGGCTGTGCCTGGCGGGCATCGTGACCCTGCTGGTGGGTCTTTCGCTGTACCGCATGGAGCACAGCTCCGAGCTGGTGAAAGCCTCGAGCATGGAGATGCTGACCGAAGCGGCCCAGGCGCGGATCGAGTCCCAGGGGGAAAACCAGGCACTGGGGATTCGCCAGCAGTTCATGGACGCCTATCAGTACGGCCACGGCTTCTCGCGGCAGGTGCTGTTCCTGCGTGACCAGGCCGAGAAGCGCTTTCTCGATGCCTTCGACCTGCGCGAGGACCTGACCCGCCAGGTCAAGTCGGCCCTGCAAGCCAATCCGGACCTGCTCGGCCTGTCCCTGGTGTTCGAACCCAATGGGCTGGACGGCAAGGACGAACTGTTCACCGGCCAAGCCGAACTGGGCAGCAACGACAAGGGCCGTTTCGCCCTCTACTGGTCGCAGCCGACGCCGGGCAAAGTGACGTCCATGGCGCTGCCGGAAAAGGACATGGCCGACACCAGTACCGGCCCCAGCGGCGAAGCGGCCAACGCCTGGTTCACCTGCCCGCGCACCACCCTCAAGCCGTGCGTGATCGAACCCTACTTCTATGAGATCGATGGTCAGAACGTGCTGATGACCAGCATCGTTTTCCCGCTGATGACCAACGGCAAGGTCATCGCCTCGCTGTCGGTGGACATCAACCTCAACAGCCTGCAAGCGGTCAGCCTGGGTGCGAGCAAGAAGCTCTATGACGGCCAGACCAGCGTCAGCATCATCAGCCCGGCCGGCCTGCTCGCCGGCTACAGCCCGGACGCCAGCAAACTCAGTCAGCGCCTGGACGCCGTGGACAAGGCCAGTGGCACCGAACTGCTGCGCATGCTCGCCGCCAGCAGCAAAACCGCCAGCCTGCACAGCCAGCAGCAACTGAAAGTGCTGGCCCCCTTCCAGCCGATCCCCGGAGGTAAACCCTGGGGCGTGCTGCTCGACGTGCCGGAGAACGTCCTGGTCGGCCCCGCCGAAGCCCTGAAAAAGCAACTCGATGACAGCAACACCGCCGGTACGCTGGTCGAACTCGGCCTGGGGGGACTCGCCGCGCTGCTCGGCCTGATGCTGGTGTGGCTGATGGCCCGCAGCGTCACCCGACCGATCCTCGGTGTGGCGCACATGCTCGAAGACATCGCCAGCGGCGAAGGTGACCTGACTCGCCGCCTGGCCTACGACAAGCAGGATGAACTTGGCCAACTGGCCGGCTGGTTCAACCGTTTCCTCGACAAGCTGCAACCGATCATTGCCGAAGTGAAACGCTCGGTGCAGGACGCCCGCAGCACCGCTGACCAGTCGTCCGCCATCGCCGCCCAGACCAGCGCCGGCATGGAGCAGCAGTACCGCCAGGTGGACCAGGTCGCGACCGCCTCCCACGAAATGAGCGCCACCGCCCAGGACGTCGCCCGCAGCGCCGCGCAAGCGGCCCACGCCGCCCGGGATGCCGATCAAGCGACCCGTCAGGGCCTGACCGTGATCGACCGTACCACCGCCAGCATCGACAACCTCGCCGCCGACATGAGCGCGGCCATGATCCAGGTCGAGGGCCTGGCTGCCAACAGCGAGAAGATCGGCACGGTACTGGAAGTGATCCGTGCAATTGCCGAGCAGACCAACCTGCTGGCCCTCAACGCCGCGATCGAAGCGGCCCGTGCCGGTGAGGCCGGACGCGGGTTTGCCGTGGTGGCCGATGAAGTGCGCAACCTGGCGCGGCGTACCCAGGAATCCGTCGAAGAAACCCGACTGGTGATCGAACAGCTGCAAAACGGCACCCAGGAGGTGGTGGGTTCGATGAACAACAGCCATCGTCAGGCCCAGGGCAGTGTCGAGCAGGTTGGCCAGGCGGTAACCGCGCTGCGCCAGATCGGCGACGCGGTCACGGTGATCAACGACATGAACATGCAGATCGCCAGTGCCGCCGAAGAGCAGAGCGCGGTGGCCGAGGAGATCAACAACAACGTGGCGACCATCCGCGACGTGACCGAGTCGCTGTCGGGCCAGGCCAATGAGTCGGCGCGGGTCAGCCAGTCGCTCAACAGCCTGGCGAACCAGCAGCAGAGCCTGATGGATCAGTTCCGCGTTTAAGCCCCGAAAAACAAACCTGTGGGAAACAAATGTGGGATCGCCGCACCGCCGCTCCCACATTTATTTCTGCGTGCTGCTCAATAAATGATGGCGAGTGGATATCTGCCGGACCTTGATTATGCTTCATGGAACCTTGCAGCATTTTCTGGCGTCAACCTGAATGCAAGCCACGTAATCCGATGACTTCAGCCCCAGGGCCTGGGTACGGTAAGTGTTGGTGGGAACTCCGGCCTACAACAAGAGCAAGACGGAGAATACTCATGGCAGCAATCGACAATGCAACCACGGGCAGCACGCCCAACCGCGGGCTCACCAGGGAGGAGCGCAAGGTCATCTTCGCCTCGTCCCTGGGCACCGTGTTCGAATGGTATGACTTCTACCTGTACGGCTCCCTCGCGGCGATCATCGCCAAGCACTTCTTCGCCGGTGTCAACGAAACGACCTCCTTCATTTTCGCCCTGCTCGCCTTCGCCGCCGGCTTCGCCGTGCGCCCATTCGGCGCTATCGTGTTCGGCCGGTTGGGCGACATGATCGGGCGCAAGCATACGTTCCTCATCACCATCGTGATCATGGGTATTTCCACGGCCGTGGTGGGTTTGCTGCCCGGCTATGCGACCATCGGTGTCGTCGCGCCGATCATCCTGATCAGCCTGCGCCTGTTGCAAGGCCTGGCGCTGGGGGGTGAGTACGGCGGCGCAGCGACCTACGTGGCCGAACATGCTCCCAAGGGCAAACGCGGCTTCTTCACCTCGTGGATCCAGACCACAGCCACCCTCGGCCTGTTTCTTTCACTGCTGGTGATCCTCGCCTGCCGTACCGCCCTGGGCACCGAAGCCTTCGAGGCCTGGGGCTGGCGGATTCCGTTCCTGCTGTCGATCCTGCTGCTGATCGTCTCGGTGTACATCCGCCTGCAGCTCAGCGAGTCGCCGGTGTTCCAGAAAATGAAAGCCGAAGGCAAATCCTCCAAGGCACCGTTGACCGAATCCTTCGCCCGTTGGGACAACCTCAAGATCGTGATCATGGCCCTGCTCGGCGGTACCGCCGGTCAGGCGGTGGTCTGGTACACCGGGCAATTCTATGCGCTGTTCTTCCTGCTGCAGACACTGAAGATCGAACCGCAGACCGCCAACCTGCTGATCGCCGGCTCGCTGCTGATCGGCACGCCGTTCTTCGTCATTTTCGGCAGCCTGTCCGACCGTATCGGGCGCAAGGGCATCATCATGGCCGGCTGCATTATCGCAGCACTGACTTACTTCCCGATTTTCCATGCGCTGACCCAGTACGGTAACCCCGACGTGTTCATTGCCCAGGAGAAGAATCCGGTCACGGTCGTTGCCAATCCCGCCCAGTGCTCGTTCCAGTTCGACCCGGTGGGCAAGGCCAAATTCACCAGTTCCTGTGACCTGGCCAAGACCGTGCTGGCCAAAAAGGCCATCCCCTACAAGAACGTGGACGCCGAGCCGGGCGCCGTTGCGCAGGTGCGCATTGGCGATAAAGTGATCGAGAGCTTCGAGGGCACCGGCATGCCGGCCGCCGATTTCAAGGCCAAAAACGACGCCTTTGCCGCCACCCTCGCCACCGCCCTCAAGGACGCCGGCTACCCGGAAAAGGCCGACCCGGCCAAGACCAACTATCCGATGGTGTTGCTACTGCTGACGATACTGGTGATCTACGTGACCATGGTCTACGGACCGATTGCCGCCTGGCTGGTGGAACTGTTCCCGGCGCGCATCCGCTACACCTCGATGTCGCTGCCCTATCACATCGGCAATGGCTGGTTCGGTGGTTTCCTGCCGACCGTGGCGTTCGCCATGGTGGCGGCCACGGGGGATATCTACTACGGGCTGTGGTATCCGATCGTCATCGCGGTGATGACAGCGGTGCTGGGCATTTTCTTCATGCCGGAAACCAAGGATCGGGAGATTCATCACACCTGAAGCTTGCCAGCCAATCAGTGCCCCCCTGTGGGAGCGGGCTTGCTCGCGATAGCGGCGGTACAGTCAATGATGATTTTGAATGTGCCGGCCTCATCGCGGGCAAGCCCGCTCCCACAGATTTCCCGGCGTGGCCTCAGGTGTGTCTGGGTAATTCGATGACAACCTTCAGCCCGCCCCACTCGCTTTCCAGCAACGACAGTTGGCCGCCCCAGCTATCGACGATATCGCGCACGATACCCAGTCCCAGGCCATGCCCATGGGTTTGTTCATCCAGCCGCGTTCCCCGGCTGAACACCTGATCACGAAGCTCGTCGGGAATGCCCGGGCCATCATCTTCCACGCTGAGTTCAAAGCCCTGCGCAGTCTCGGCCACACTCAGGCGAACCTCGGCATCCGCCCATTTGCAGGCGTTATCCAGCAGGTTGCCCAACAATTCCAACAGGTCCTCACGATCCCAGGGCAATTGCAGGCCGGTGGGTGCGCGGTAGCTCAGCGCCAGGTGTTCGCCATGGATCATGTTCAGGGTGGCCAGCAAGCCGGGGAGCTCGGCATCGCAATCAAACAGAGCGCCCGGCAACGCATCACCGGACAACCGCGCACGATTGAGTTCCCGATTGAGCCGCTGCTGGACTTGTTCCAGTTGCTCCTTGAGGACTTTGCGCAGTTGCGGGTGCGCGTCGAGTTGCTCGCTTGAAGCCAGGCTCAACAGCACTGCCAGCGGGGTTTTCAAGGCGTGGCCGAGATTGCCCAGGGCATTGCGTGAGCGCTTGAGGCTGTCCTCGGTGTGGGCCAGCAGATGGTTGATCTGCGCCACCAGTGGCTCCAGTTCCACCGGCACCTGATCGTCGAGTTGCGAGCGTTGGCCCTGTTGCAACTGCGCGATCTGCTCACGGGCCTGTTCCAGCGGACGCAAGGCCCGGCGCACGGTAATCCGTTGCAGCAGCAGAATCAGCAGCAGCGCTGTCAAACCGAGGCCGAACCCGAGCTGTTGCATGCGCCGGAAGCTTTCGCGTATCGGCGTGTAGTCCTCGGCGACGCTGATGGAGATCGGCACCCCCGAACGTCGATAGTCCGTGCGCAGCACCAGCAACTGTTGCCCTTCCGGCCCCAGTTGCAGGTTGCCATGCAGGCCGGGGTGATCGAGCACCGGCAATTCCTGATCCCACAAGGAACGGGAACGCCAATGGCCGTCGGTGAAATCGACACGGAAATAATGCCCGGAGAACGGCCGCTGATAGGCCGGTGACAGGCGTCGCTCATCCAGTTGCAAGCCCTGCGGCCCGCGCACCAGCGCCGCCAGCAGGTTCTCGCTGTCATTGCGCAACCCGGCTTCGAGGTAGCGCTGCAACCCCATTTCGAACAGCCACAGGCTGGTTTGCGTCAACACCAGGCCGACGACCACCATCACGCTGATCAGGCCCAGGCTCAAGCGGCGCTGGATCGATCTCACCGGGCTTGCCCGCCGAACAGGTAACCCTGGCCCCGACGGGTTTCAATCACACTTTTGCCGAGCTTGCGGCGCAAGTGATTGACGTGGACTTCCAGCACATTGGAATCGCGCTCGGTTTCACCATCGTAGAGGTGCTCGGCAAGGTGGCCTTTGGAGAGGATCTGCTCGGGGTGCAGCATGAAATAACGCAACAGGCGAAACTCCGCGGCGGTCAGTTGAATGTCCGCACCGTCGCGCACAACGCATTGGCGACCTTCGTCCAGATGCAGCCCGGCGGCCTTGAGCGTTGGCTGGTTGGCCTGGCCATGGGAACGGCGCAGCAACGCCTGAATGCGCAAAAACAGCTCTTCGGGATGGAATGGCTTGGTCAGGTAATCGTCGGCGCCGGCCTTGAGGCCTTCAATGCGTTCGGCCCAGGAATCCCGGGCCGTCAGGATCAGCACCGGCGTGGCCAGACCCGCCGCGCGCCATTGGGCCAGCACCTCAAGCCCCGGCACGCCGGGAAGTCCCAGGTCGAGGATGATCAGGTCGTAAGGTTCGGTACTGCCCTGATGCACCGCGTCGCGACCGTCCGCCAGCCAATCCACCGCATAACCCTGGCGATTGAGACCGGCCAGCAGTTCGTCGGCCAGGGGCACATGGTCTTCCACCAGGAGCAAACGCATGGATCAGTCTTCCTTGTCTTTCAATAATCGGCCGTCAGTCGCATCGATGTGCAGCTCACGGACCACGCCTTCGGGGGTCAGCAACTCGACATCATAAAGGTAGATGTCGTGCTTCTCTTCGAGTTCGGCTTCCAGCAGTTTTGCGCCGGGGTAGCGATCCATCGCTTGCTGCAGCAGTTGCTCCAGCGGCAGGATCACGCCCTGTTGACGCAGGCGCAGGGCTTCATCCTGATCCAGGTCGCGGGCCGCCGCTAACGAGCAAAATGCCAGAAGCAGCAGCGCCATCCTGCGTGCGGCACATCGATTGAGTAGAAACACCTTCATTACCAATCCTGATGATCCTTGAGTCACAGCCCGCTGACCGGGTCTAATTCCAGAGCCCGGTCGATACCCTGCTGCCGATCACCGGGATACCTGGCCAGTGCCAGTGGTGTGAGCTTCTCGAAAGCCACAATGGTACCAGCGTTGCGTCGGGGGTCCAGGCGAGCCACTTTAACCCGCTGAACTTAATTGAAACTGAATTGCCATCATTGCTGAGCATTACGCAAAACCTGTGGGAGCGGGCTTGCCCGCGATAGCGGTGTATCTGCTACATCAATGCCGGATGTGCAGACGCCATCGCGGGCAAGCCCGCTCCCACAGGTTGCTCGTATACATGAAGTACACGTTTTATAATCCTCGCTTGCCACACTTCGAGCCCCCAATGACCGCCATCCACATCAAGTTCCCTTCCCTGACCCTCAAGGCCGGTCCGCGTGCCTTTGCGCGTATCCGGGACAACGGCTTGAGCGCCGCCGACGTCGGCACCTTGCCGGGCGCGGCTGGCGGGCCGAAGGCACTGGGGATACAGGGTCTGGACCTGGCGCTGTTCGGCGAGTGGCTGCCGGCGGCACCGCGGGAACGCTCGCTGATTGGCGCATCGGTGGGTTCCTGGCGCTTCGCCAGCGCCTGCCTGCCGGACGCCGCCGAGGGCATCCGGCGTCTGGGGCGGCTGTACACCGAGCAACACTTCGCCAAGGGCGTGACCATGGCGCAGATCAGCCAGAGCTCACAGCGCATGCTCAATGAGCTGCTCGATGGTCGCGACGCCTCGATCCTCAGTAACAGCGACTACCGCCTGAACATCATGGTGGTCAAAAGCCACGGCCTGCTGGCCGACGATCATCGCGGCCGTCTGGGGCTGGGCCTGTCATCGGTCATCGCCGACAACCTGTGTGCCCGGGCACGGCTGGCACGGCACTTCGAACGCCTGATCATCCACGACCCGCGCCTGGCGCCGCCGGTCAATGCCTTGACTGACTTCCCGTCGCGCTTCGTCGCCCTCAATGCCGGCAATTTGCGCCAGGCCCTGCTGGCTTCGGGCTCGATCCCGATGGTGATGGAAGGCGTGCGCGACCTGCCGGGCGCCGGCGCCGGGACCTTCCGCGACGGCGGCCTGCTGGATTACCACCTGGACCTGCCCTACAGCGGCAACGACATCGTGCTTTACCCGCACTTCACCGACCGGGTGATCCCCGGCTGGTTCGACAAGACTCTGCCATGGCGCCGCGCCTGCCCGGCTCGCTTGCACAACGTGCTGTTGCTGGCGCCGTCGAAGGAATACCTGGCGCGCCTGCCCTACGGCAAACTGCCGGACCGTAACGACTTCAAGCGCTTCATGGGCGACGCCCCGAGCCGGCAGAAATACTGGCGCACGACCATGGACGAAAGCCGCCGCCTGGGGGACGAATTCCTCGAACTGGCCGCCAACGGTCGCCTCGGCGAGCGCTTGCTGACCCTTTAGTCAGGACAAACTGGTAAACTCGCCGCCTGCCCGAATCGCTGCGGCGAACGCCACCTGAACAGAGCTGAAAACACTGTGGAAATTTTCAAGGAATTTACTTTCGAATCCGCCCACCGCCTGCCCCACGTACCAGACGGCCACAAGTGCGGGCGCCTGCACGGTCACTCGTTCAAAGTGGCCATCCACCTGAGCGGCGACCTCGACCCGCATACTGGCTGGATCCGCGACTTCTCGGAAATCAAGGCGATCTTCAAGCCGCTGTACGAGCGCCTGGACCACAACTACCTGAACGACATTCCCGGCCTGGAAAACCCGACCAGCGAAGTGCTGGCCAAGTTTATCTGGCAGGAAATGAAGCCTCTGCTGCCGGAGCTGAGCGCAATCCGTATCCACGAGACCTGCACCAGCGGTTGCATCTATCGCGGCGAATAATCTTCAGACAACACCGCTCCCACAAGGGAATGCGTTTCGTCAGTGACATGAAAAACAGCCTTCATCGGCTGTTTTTTATGCCTATGCTTTTTGCCTCTTCCCCCGCCAAGAGGACAAGCCCATGACTGACTGGCCTCTGGATCAGGTCTTCGACTTCAACGGACATAAAGTGCGCTACGCCATGCGCGGCGACGGCCCGCCGCTGGTGTTCGTGCATGGCACACCGTTTTCTTCCTTTGTGTGGCACCGGATCGCGCCGTATTTCACGGCGACTCACCGCGTCTACTACTTCGATCTGCTGGGTTATGGTCAGTCGGCACAACCCGACGACGACGTCTCGCTCGGCGTGCAAAACCGGTTGTTGGCGCAGTTGCTGGAGCATTGGCGCCTGGACCGCCCCGACGTGGTGGCCCACGACTTTGGCGGCGCCACCGCCCTGCGCACGCACCTGCTCGATGGCAAGGATTACCGCAGCCTGACGCTGATCGATCCGGTGGCGCTCACGCCCTGGGGTTCGCCGTTCGTGCAGCATGTGCGTCAACATGAAGCTGCGTTCAGCGGACTGCCCGATTACATCCAGCGCGCCATCGTGCCGACCTACATTCGCGGGGCCATCCAGCGCAAGATTCCCGACGCCGAACTCGCCCCCTACGCTCAGCCATGGCTGGGGGAGCCGGGGCAAGCGGCGTTCTACCGGCAGATCGCGCAGATGGACGAGCGTTATACCCGCGAGGCCGAAGGCCTGTACCCGACGATTCGCTGCCCGGTGCAGATTCTCTGGGGTGAAGACGACCAGTGGATTCCCATCGAACGCGGGCAGGCGCTGCATCGGATGATTCCCGGATCGCAGTTTTATCCGATACCCAACGCCGGCCATCTGGTTCAGGAAGACGCGCCCGAAGCCATAGTCGCGGCGCTGCTACGGTTTTTGCCCCTGCCGTAATATTCCTGAACAAACCCGCTCCCACATTTGGATTGTGCTGATCAATGTCACTGGCGGGATTCGCCACAGGCGAGCTAACGTAAGGATATTGCCTAATACGATTCGCCAAAAGGATCTGCCCGATGCACATCATCAACGCCCGTCTGCGCAATCAGGAAGGCCTGCATGAGTTGAACCTGGAAAACGGCCTGATCAGCAGCATCGGCCGCCAGATCGAAGCCCCGACCCTGGGTCCTGACGATCTGGATGCTGGCGGCAACCTGGTGGTGCCGCCCTTTGTCGAGCCGCACATCCACCTCGACGCCACCCTGACCGCCGGCGAGCCGCGCTGGAACATGAGTGGCACGCTGTTCGAAGGCATCGAGTGCTGGGGCGAACGCAAGGCGACCATCACCCAGGAAGACACCAAGGCCCGGGCGAAAAAAACCATCCAGGCCCTCGCCGCCCACGGTATCCAGCATGTGCGCACCCACGTCGACGTCACCGACCCGCAACTGACCGCGCTCAAGGCGATGCTCGAAGTGCGCGAGGAAAGCCGGCACCTGGTCGACCTGCAAATCGTCGCCTTTCCCCAGGAAGGCATCGAGTCCTACCGCAATGGTCGCGAATTGATGGAAGAAGCCATCCGCATGGGCGCCGACGTGGTGGGCGGCATTCCGCATTTCGAATACACCCGCGATCAGGGCGTCAGCTCGGTGAAGTTCCTCATGGACCTGGCCGAACGCAGCGGTTGCCTGGTGGACGTGCATTGCGACGAAACCGACGACCCGCATTCACGCTTTCTCGAAGTACTGGCCGAAGAGGCCCGCAGCCGCGACATGGGTTCGCGGGTCACGGCCAGCCACACCACGGCCATGGGTTCCTACGACAACGCCTACTGCGCCAAACTGTTTCGCTTGCTCGGGCATTCGGGGATCAGCTTTGTCTCCTGTCCCACCGAAAGCATCCACCTGCAGGGGCGTTTCGACAGTTTCCCGAAACGCCGGGGCGTGACCCGGGTCAACGAGCTGCTGGAGGCGGGCATGAACGTGTGCTTCGGTCAGGACTCCATCGTCGATCCGTGGTATCCGTTGGGCAACGGCAACATTCTGCGGGTGCTCGAAGCCGGCCTGCACATCTGCCACATGCTCGGTTATCGCAACCTGCAAAGTGCACTGGACCTGGTGACGGACAATAGCGCCAAAGCCATGAACCTTGGCGATCGCTACGGCCTGGAACGCGGGCGGCCGGCGAACCTGCTGATTCTGTCGGCGGAAAATGATTACGAGGTGATCCGCAGCCAGGGGTTGCCGCTGTACTCGGTGCGCGATGGCAAGGTGTTGATGAAGCGGACGATGCCGGTGGTGGAGTTCAGTGGTGATTTGAGCTGAGATTTTCTGCTGAATGTGATGGCCTCTTCGCGGGCAAGCCCGCTCCCACACTGGATCTTTGTCGTACACAGACTCAGTGTTCACTGAAGATCACTGTGGGAGCGGGCTTGCCCGCGAAGGCTATTTTGAAGTCAATCGATCAACCGAGCCGTACCAAAAAGGCTGACCCGACTCAACTCCCCCCGCTCCTCCTCCAGCAAGATCGGCGCCGTGCCACCCGGCATCGTCACCTTCACTTCCCCGGCCCTGACCCAACCCACATGCCACGCCGCGCACGCCACCGCGCTGGCACTGGTCCCCGACGACGCCGTCGGTCCCTCGCCCCGCTCGAACACCCGCGCAGCGATATGCCCTTCGGACAAGCGCATCGCCCATTGCAGATTGATCCCCGCCGGACAAGGTTTGCCTGCACCGACCGGCATGGCGTAGGCGATTCGCATCAACCCGCCACCCAGCGCCGGTTCTCGCATCTGCTCATTGCTCGGCAGATCGTCGACGTTTTCGACAAGCGTCACGCAATGGGGATTACCGACCCGCGCGAACTGGCTGCGCGACCATGCGCCATTGAGTGCCGACAATTGCTCGACGTGGCTGAGTTCGCGGCCATTCAACAGCGCTGTTTCAACCCCCACGGCACTGACCGCCGAAGGCCCGAACCCAGGCTGGCCCAGATCAAGCCAGAAACCCTTTGCGTCCTCGACTTGTGCGGTCCTCACTGAAGTCTGTCCCGGTGAGGGCGTGTCGGATTTGTCGTGGTGAACCCTGAGCAGACAGGCTTCGTCGCGGGGTAAAAGCCCTTGGTCGTTCAACGCCTGGGAAAAAATCGTCAGACCATTGCCGCTGCGTTCGGCCAGGGTGCCGTCGGTGTTGACGATCAACAGATCAAAGGGGGGCGAGGATTGAAAGGGGCCGACCAGCAAACCGTCGCTGCGATGCTCCTTGCTGCCGGACGGTTGCGTGCCGGGAGCCCAGCTACAGCAAGCCTCGATGGCGGCCAGCGCCCAGGCTTGGAGTGTTTGCGCTGCCTGGCTGGCCTGTTTGGGCAGGTCAATGCCTTGGCTACGCAGTTCTTCGGGGGCTACCACGATATAGATATTGCCCCGTGCATCGTACCTCTGCGCCATGGCGCCCTCCGCGTGTCATTGGAATGGCTCAACATATCGCGAAAAACACCGGCGCTGTGTAACGATGTCGCGCTGATTGCTCCGCAAACTTTCCGGGCACCGATCGAACCCTCGCCGGTCGATCACTGTCCGTTGAGGACGTGACGTTTTTTGCCAGGGATTGATATGACCAGCCTCAACAACCAAACCACCTTCGTTCCCGGCCACCTGGAGCAAATGTCCACGCGCATCGCCTTTTTTATCGCCGGGTTCGGTATCGCCGCGTGGGCACCGCTGGTGCCTTATGCCAAGGCCCGGGCCGAACTGAGTGAAGGCACCCTGGGCCTGTTGCTGTTGTGTCTGGGGACAGGCTCGATCCTGGCGATGCCGTTGGCCGGGATCCTGGCCACGCGCTTCGGCTGCCGGCGGGTGACGACTGGCGGAACGTTGCTGATCTGTGCCGCCCTGCCGCTGCTGGCGACGGTGTCGTCGATTCCGGCCTTGATCGCGGCGCTGTTTATGTTCGGCGCGGGTCTCGGCACGGTGGATTCGACGGTCAACCTGCAAGCGGTGATCGTCGAGCGCGCCAGCGGCAAAAACATGATGTCGGGTTTCCATGGCCTGTTCAGCCTGGGTGGGATTGTCGGGGCGGCGGGCGTCAGCGGGTTGCTTGGCCTGGGTATTTCTCCACTGGGGGCCACACTGGTGGTGATCGTGATGCTGCTGATCGCGCTTGCCCGGGCCGTGCCGCATCTGTTGCCCTACGGCAGTGAGCGTTCGGGGCCGGCGTTCGCGGTGCCCCATGGCATTGTCCTGTTCATTGGCGGGATGTGCTTCATCGTGTTTCTCGCCGAAGGCGCGGCACTGGACTGGAGCGCGGTGTTCCTGGCGCAGGAACGTGGCATCGACACGGCATATGCGGGGCTCGGTTATGCGGCGTTTGCCTTGACCATGACGGCCGGGCGTTTGACCGGCGACAAAATCGTAGGGCGGCTGGGCGCGACACGGGTGATTGTGTTCGGTGGGCTGACGGCCGCTTCAGGATTGTTTCTGGCAACGTTCGCGCCGGGTTGGGAAGCCGCGCTATTGGGGTATGCGCTGCTGGGTGCCGGTTGCTCGAACATTGTGCCGGTGTTGTACACCGCGGTGGGCAAACAGACCGTCATGCCCGAAAGCATCGCCGTGCCGGCCATTACCACCCTGGGTTATGCCGGCATCCTGGCAGGCCCTGCCGTCATCGGCTTCATCGCCCATGGCAGCAGCTTGAGTTTCGCCTTTGCCTTGATGGCGCTGTTGCTGGTGGCGGTGGCGATTGGCGGGAAGGTGTTGAAGGTCTGAAAGAATCAGATTCAGTCTGGCTTATGCCCATCCAGCCTGGTCAGTTAATCGACCAACGGCATCGAATACTGTCATTTATGACAGTAGACAGTAGAGACACTCTTAACTGACCCTTAAGTTTCAATACTTCAGATCAGGATGCGAGTCATGGAATGTTCATTGTTTGCGAAACTGAGTCCCCTTTTTTTTATAACCTTAGTGAGCTTGAACCCTTCTACAGCTGTGGCTGTTGGCAAACAGCAGGATTGGGGAGAAGGAACTCCCAATTTCTCTACCGCAGAGCCTTTGAATAATAGTGACGGGAAATACGATCACTGGCAGTCAATCGGGCGAGTTGAAATTCAAAATGGCATGACCTGCTCGGGCACTTTGATCGACACGCGCGGCAGAGCCAATGACATGGACGGACCCGCTTATGTGCTGACATCTGGACATTGCAACAATCTGAATCCGGATGTGGTTCTTGTAAACGCAGACGCAAGCGGTAGTGTCATCTTCAACTACTTTCGGGATACTGCCGATGACCCCAAGTCTTATCCCGTCACCAAAATAAACTGGAGCACCATTCGCGGGCAGGATATTTCAATCGTTCAACTCGACCGGACGATCGGTCAACTGATAAGTGACGGTGTTCAACCATTGAAATTGGCAAGCGCTCTGCCAACAGAGGCTGACATTTTGATTATTGGAGCACCTATGGAAGGCCACGTTCAAAGAATGGCCTGCCCCCGGGAACATTCGGCAGGCGTCATTGAAGGCTTATGGGCATGGCAGAATCAAGTCAGTAATCGATGTCTTGATGTTGTGTCCGGTATTTCAGGCTCACCGGTACTGGGACGCTACAACAATGAAGTACTTGCTGTGGTCGGTACGACAACACGAGGAAGCGGGCAGTCGCGATGCAACAGTGGCGCGCCCTGTGAAGTGGTGAATGGTCAAGTAAGCAAGTCGTTGAACACAAATTACACCACGCCAACAGTCGGTTTGCAGGCGTGCTTTAAAGACGGCCTGTTTAATCGCAACAACGGACAATGCTCCTTGGGCCCGGCGTTCACTTTCTCCAATACCACGGCTTTGGACTGGCACAAACTTGAACGTGACCATTCCGGACAAGTTATCCCATGGCTATGGGTTCAGTCCTTTGGGGTGGATCGTCCTTACTTCCGTTACAAATTCACAAGAACGCTGGCTGAATGTGGTGTACCCGGCGGTTATAGCAAGGTATTCGTCAGCAATTCAAACGGCCAGAATGAAGTGCGTCGAGAACTTGTCGATGGCGCAGGAATGTACTTGCTATGCGTTATGGGACAGAAGCAAAAAATTGGCCCACCTGGTCAGTGGGACGCGCGCAATGCCAGAATTTACTGGCGGTGGATGCTAGAAGGGCCGAACAAGCTCGCCCCTATTTACTCCATCTCCAAAAACCAGGGGCTACCGAATGAGTACTCAGTCCGAACGTTTCCGGTCACTCCCGATCTGGACGCCTATAAGTACCAATACAAGGCGGGTAAAGAGGTTGACTGCCTGGACGAAAATAATTACGTACGCGTACCTCCTTCGATCGGAGTCTTCGAAATTGATACCAACGAAGGTACGGTGAAGGTTTGTCTCAAAACAACCGATTTGGCCGGCAATCCTTCCCCCATCGCCGACTTCCAGGTCCCGGAATAAAAAAGACGTATGTTCCCGCAGGTCGAAAAGGTTCTGCGGGAACGACCGGGCTATGGATTGTCGTACTATCAGAACCCGACACTGGCCTGCACAAAGAACGTGCGCGGCGCACCGACGTACATGCCCGAGTTGTTGTCGCTGGAGCGGGTGAAGTACTGCTTGTCGAAGATGTTCTTCACCCCCGCCCCCAGTTTCAGGTTCGACACCTGCGGGCCGAAGTCATAGCCGCCACGCACGTTCCAGGTCACGTAACCCGGGATATCACCGAACTGGCCGTCGGCGGTGCCTTCGGTGATGTAGTTGCCGTTGAAGCTGCCATCGGCGTTCACGCCGGTGCCCGGCGAACGCTGCTTGGACTGGGCGAACGCATCGACGTTGTAAGTCCAGCGGTTGATGTCGTAGCGCAGGCCGGCAGTGGCCACCTGACGGGAGTAGAACGGCAGGTCACGGCCCTTGAAGCCCGGGATCTCACCCTCGTAGGTGGCTCGGGTGTAGGTGAAACCGGCGTTGGCGGTCAGGCCTTCAAGGCGTGGATCCAGCGCGGCCAGATCGTAATGCACCGAGGTTTCGATGCCCTGGTGCTTGGTCGCGCCGAGGTTGGTCCAGCCCACATCGTTGCTGATGTATTGCAGTTCGTCGTCGAAGTCGATGTAGAACAGCGTCACCTCGCCGCCCCACACGTCATCGTTGTAGCGCGTACCGATTTCGTAGGTCTTGGCCTTTTCCGGCTCCAGGCCGTTGGCAGGCTCATTACCGATACCGCCCTGCCCCAGCTGGAAATATTGCAGCGCGCCGAACGAGGTTTCGTAGTTGGCGAACAGTTTCCAGGCCTCGGACATGTGATACATCACGCTCAGGGCCGGCAGCGGCTCGTTGCTCTCGATGCTGCGTTTTTTCTCCGGCACCCGTTTACCGGCAGTATCGAGCACCGGGCGATCGTGCCAATCGGTGCTGATGTGCTCGAAGCGAATACCCGGGGTAACGGTCCAGTTGCCAACGTCGATCTTGTTGTCGACGTAGACCGAATTGGCCTCGGTGCCACCGGTGCGGTCCTGATAGACATGACCGTCCGACCCAGGACGCACGACCGGCTCGTTGTTGACCAGCGCCACACGACTGGCCTCTTCGTGCATGGCCTCTTTCAGGTAGCGATAACCGACACTGACTTCCTGGGTGGTCGGGCCCACATCAAACACATGGGACACCCGTGGTTCGATACCGTAGGTGTAGTAGCTGCGCGGATAGGAATTGAGTGTCTTCAGGTCACGGGAGGCAATGGTGCTGCCACGGAAACTGTCGGTGTAGTAGGTCAGTACTTCGGCCTGGGTGCGATCGTCGATCTGCCGCACCCACTTGAACGACACATCCTTGCGGCGACCGCTGAAGTTGTCGTGGTCGCGCACCGACTGGAACGGGTCGGCGTCGTACTGCGCCTGGGTCAGGCCGCCTGGCATGTCGGCCTTGGCGTCGTAGTAGTGGAAGTTGAGGCTGAAATCGTCGACATCGGTCGGCGCCCAATGGGTCTTGAGGATCACGTCGTCGATGTCGTTGCCGTTGTTGCTTTCACGGTAACCGTTGCCGTTCACCCCGGAGTACAACAGCGCCACGCCCATGCCGTTGTCGGCGGTGCCGCCCACGAACGCGGTGTCGATGTGCTTCCAGCCACCGTGCTGGGAGGTTTCCAGGGTGGTGCCGATTTCCGCCGAAGCTTTTTCCGGGATCGCGCGGGTCACGAAGTTGATCACGCCGCCGACGTTTTGTGGTCCGTAACGCACGGAGCCGGCACCGCGTACCACGTCGATGCTGTCGAGGTTGCCGGAGGAAATCGGTGCCATGGACAGTTGCGGCTGGCCGTAGGGCGCGAACGCCGCCGGGATGCCGTCGATCAGCACGGTAGAGCGAGGCGACAGGCGCGAAGTCAGGCCGCGCACGCCGACGTTAAGGGAAATGTCGCTGCCGCCGGTGCCGTTGGCGTCCTGCACCTGCACGCCAGGAACGCGTTTCAACACCTCGCCGACGTTCATCGCGCCCTGCTCGACCATGGCTTCGCGGCGCACCACCGTGCGTGCGCCAGGGTGGTTCTGCACCAAGGCGGCATCGGCGTCATCGAGCCAGTCGCCCACCACCTTGATGTCGGTCACGCCCAGTTCCAGCGGGCCGTTGGCCGCCGAAGTCGGCGCCGGCATCAACGTCACCGAACCTTCATCGATCTGGTATTGCAGGCCGCTGCCTTGCAGCAACTGGCGCAGTGCGTCTTCCGGGGAAATATTGCCGTCCACCGCCGGAGCCTGTTTACCGGCGACCAGCTCAGGGCTGAAGAACACCTGAAGCGAGGTTTGCTGGCCCAACTGGCTCAAGGCTTGTCCCAAGGGTTGCGCCGGGATGCGGATGCCGTCGGCGGCAAAGGCCTGGGGCAGTGCAACGTTGACCGCCAGGGCGAGAGCCAGCGGCAACCAGGGGAATTTGTTGTTTTTAGCGGTGGAGTTTTTCACGTCGAACGTAATCCTGTGGATCGCAAGAGTGTGCGTTTGTTAATGCAAACCAGTTGCAGTTGAACAGGAAGACGATGAACTCGAAAAAAACCTGAATTTTATTTTGAAATGATTTCCTGGCTGCCATCGCCAAGGGTGCGCACGGCCACCGGCAGGATGCTCGGCAAGGCCTTGAGCAGTGCGTCGGTGTTGTCGGACTTGAACACGCTGGTCAGGCGCAGATCGCCCACCGCTGCGCTGGCGACCTTGAGCGGTTTCTCCCGATAGCGCGAGACCTGCTCGGCGACATCGGCCAGGCTGGCGTTGTTGAACACCAGTTTGCCGTTGCGCCAGGCGGTCATTTCCGCCGGGTTGACGGCGTAGGCGGCCGCGACCTTGCCCTGGGCATCGACGTGAGTGCCAAGGCCTGCCGTCAGATTGATGAAATCGTTTTCGGCGGCATCGCGCCCCTGAACCCTGACGGTGCCCTGCTCCACCACCACCCGGGTTTCGCTGGTGCCATGACGTACGTCGAATCGGGTGCCGGTGACCGTGACCTTGCCGCTGCCCGCCGCGACCACGAAAGGCCGACTGGTGTCGTACTCGATGCTGAACATCGCTTCGCCTTCGGTCAGCTCAACATTGCGCTGCCCCTTTTCAAAGCGCACCTGGATCCGGCTGCGGCTGTCCAGATCGACCACCGAGCCATCGGGCAACGCCACTTGGCGTCGCTCATTCAGGGCCGTTGAAAACCCGGCGGTGTAAGGCGCCGGATGATTCAGGCCGCTGAACAAACCCAGGCCAAGCGCCACCGCGAGCACGCTGGCGGCGACCGCGTAACGCAGCACGGGACGAGGTTTTTTCAGGGCTGGCGGGGTTTCACACAAGGCACGCAAACGCGCGGCCGGCACCAGGTCGGCGGCGCTCCACAAGCCCTGGAGCACTTCGAATTCGCTTCGGTGCTGAGGGTGCTGGTCCAGCCAGGCCTGGAACCGGCGACGCACTTCGACATCGGCAACAGGCTCCTGTAAACGCACAAACCACCGCGCCGCGTCATCGCGAACCGCTGATTGCCCGCACGCACAATCACGAGTATCCATCATGGAAGTTCCTGTTTGGCTGGGGAGGAGAAGCCGCGACCGGTCATGACTGCAACCCGTCCAGGCGATCACGCAGGTGCCGAAGCGTGCGGATCATATACTTTTCCACCATGTTCTTGGACAGTCCCAGGCGTTCGGCGATTTCGGCCTGGGTCAGGCCCTCGATTTTCTGCCAGACAAACACCTTGCGGCAGTTGACCGGCAGCTCGGTGAGCGCCCGTTCGATGGAATCGGCCAACTGGATCGCGTGCATGAAATGCTCCGGGTCGCCGGTCGGCGACTCACTGAGATCGATCGCCTCTGACTCCATGGCGCCCCGCCGGTCCTCACGCCGATAACCATCCACGGCAATGTTGCGCGCGGTCTGGTGCAAATACGCCCGGGGCTGCTGCACCGCCGCCGAATCGGACTCAAGCACCCGCACGAAGGTGTCGTGGGCCAGGTCCTCGGCCTGCTGACGATTTCTCAGGCGACGGGTCCAGGTGCCAACCAACTCTTCGTAATGCTCGAAAAAGCCGTGTCTGCGGGGCAGCTTGAGGGTCATTGCGGTGTGCTGTGGAAACGGGGGCGTGAATAGTAATGCTTCCTATTAACCTGAAGCAATGACTGCGCCCCAATGGACGAGTACTTTGTCC
Source organism: Pseudomonas sp. GM74 (assembly GCF_000282455.1). Classification (GTDB taxonomy): domain Bacteria; phylum Pseudomonadota; class Gammaproteobacteria; order Pseudomonadales; family Pseudomonadaceae; genus Aquipseudomonas. Next base: position 138,340 of record NZ_AKJG01000054.1, on the reverse strand, counting down.
GCTTGCCAATGTGCCTTCCGTCAGGAAAGCTGGATCGCGGCACAGAGCCAAAGAAATCTGGCAGGCATTCAAAAGCATCCATTGACGGGTTGTAACAAAGTGCAGGAATGCCCGTACCAGGCTTTTCCCCAGGAATTCACCCATGTTCAGCCCCAAAGCATCGCCCAAGAGAACACCGCTTGCCCGCCTGGCCCTGGCCATTACCTTAAGCACCCTCGGTCTGCCTTTCTGGGCGGGCAATGCCCAGGCCCACGGCGGTCACGCCGAAATGGTGCCGCTGCAAGCGGGTCTTGAGGAATTTGGCGCCACGGTGAAATGGGACGATTACGCCAATCTGTTCACCATTGCCAAGGACGGGGTCTATCTCAAGGTCAAGCCCGACAGCAAAGTGGCGATGCTCAACGGCAAGCGTATCGAGCTGACGGTGCCGGTGGTGTTCAAGGACCATACGGCGTTCATGTCCAAGGACTTTATCAACCAGGTGTTCCAGTCCGGGCTGGACAAGACCTTCGTCGTCGAGACCCGCCCCAACCCGCTCAACCCCCTGAGCGCTGCCGAAATCACCACGGCCGTGGACATCGTCAGGAAATCGGAAAACTACAAACCCGGTTTCCGTTTCACCGAAGTCTCGGTCAAGGCGCCGCCCAAGGATCAGGTGTGGAACTTCGCCCTCACCGGGCAGAACGTCGCCCAGCCGCGCGAGGCCTCGATCGTGGTACTTGACGGCAAACACGTGATCGAAGCGCTGGTGGATCTCGACACTAAAACACTCAAGTCCTGGAAGCCGATCGAAGGCGCCCACGGCATGGTCTTGCTGGACGATTTCGCCACGGTGCAAACCGCCGTCGAGACCAGCCCGGAATACGCCCAGGCCCTGGCCAAGCGCGGCATCAACGACGTGAAGAAGGTCGTGGCTACGCCGTTGACCGTCGGTTACTTCGACGGCAAGGACGGCCTGGCGCAGGACAAGCGCCTGCTGAAAATCGTCAGCTACCTCAACACCGGTGACGGCAACTACTGGGCGCACCCGATCGAGGGCCTGGTGGCGATTGTCGACCTGGAACAGAAGAAGCTGATCAAGATCGAAGACGAAGCGCTCATTCCGGTGCCGATGAAGCCGACGCCGTATGACGGGCGCGGACGCCAGGGCGTCGCAGTCAAGCCGCTGGAGATCATCGAGCCCGAGGGCAAGAACTACACCATCAGCGGCAACAGCATTCACTGGCAGAACTGGGACTTCCATGTTCGCCTTGACTCGCGGGTCGGCCCGATCCTGTCCACCGTCACCTACGACGACAAGGGCAAGAAACGCAAGATCATGTACGAAGGCTCGCTGGGCGGCATGATCGTGCCTTACGGCGACCCGGACATCGGCTGGTACTTCAAGGCCTACCTCGATTCCGGCGACTATGGCATGGGCACCCTGACTTCGCCGATTGCCCGTGGCAAGGACGCCCCTCAAAACGCCGTGCTGCTGGACGCGACCATCGCCGACTACACCGGTGCACCGACGGCAATCCCCCGCGCCATGGCGGTGTTCGAGCGCTACGCCGGCCCCGAATACAAACACCAGGAAATGGGCCAGCCCAACCTCAGCACCGAGCGTCGTGAATTGGTGGTGCGCTGGATCAGCACCGTCGGCAACTACGACTACATCTTCGACTGGGTCTTCCAGCAGAACGGCACCCTCGGCATCGACGCCGGCGCCACCGGCATCGAAGCGGTCAAGGGCGTGAAGTCCAAAACCATGCACGAAGACACCGCCAGGGAAGACACGCGCTACGGCACCCTGCTGGACCACAACATCGTCGGCACCACACACCAGCACATCTACAACTTCCGCCTCGACATGGACGTGGACGGCGAGCAGAACTCACTGGTGGAAGTGAACCCGGTGGTGCTGCCCAACGACCGTGGCGGCCCGCGCACCAGCACCATGCAAACCGAAACCAAAGTGGTCGGCACCGAGCAACAGGCAGCGCAAAAATTCGACCCGTCGACCGTGCGCCTGCTGACCAACTTCAGCAAGGAGAACAAGGTCGGCAACCCGGTTTCCTATCAACTGATTCCGTACGCCGGCGGCACCCACCCGGTGGCCAAGGGCGCCAACTTCGGCAAGGACGAATGGCTTTACCACCGCCTGAGTTTCATGGACAAGCAACTGTGGGTGACCCAATACAACCCCGAGGAAAAATACCCGGAAGGCAAGTACCCGAACCGCTCGGACAAGGACTCGGGCCTGGGGCAGTTCACCCAGGACAACCACTCCATCGAGAACACCGACGACGTGGTCTGGCTGACCACCGGCACCACCCACATCGCCCGTGCCGAGGAATGGCCGATCATGCCGACCGAGTGGGTGCATGTGCTGTTGAAGCCGTGGAATTTCTTCGATGAAACGCCGACGTTGAACCCGAGCGCACCGAAGTAAACGGTTAACACAATACCTGTAGGAGCGGGCTTGCTCGCGAAGATCTCAAAGACACCGCGTTTCTCCAGAATTCGCGCGTTATCGTTGACGACCATCGCGAGAAAGCTCGCTCCTCCAGAATCCCAGCTGGTACTCAGCGCGCCGGTAATTGTCATTGATGTTTTGACAGGGGCAGGCCGGTTTCCGGATCGAGGCCTTTTTCCTCACTGAGTTCGCGAATCATCTCCTCCGAAGGTTTCTCCGGAGGTGGTGTGGAGTCCCTTTTTTTCAGCCATTCGAAGGTGCCGTCCCAGTCCGGGAGTTTGGCGGGGGGGAGCGGGACGATGCTGTCGATGTCGGGGACCTTGGCACCAAGGTCTTCATAGCGGTCGAGGAACTCCTCGATTATTGCGTAGCGTCGGGAGCGCTCTGGATCCTCAGCCAGCGCAAAATAATACAACCGGTCTTTTGGATCTGGTGTTGCAAACCCTCCACTCAAGAACCCGGCACTATTACTACTGCCATTTCGGGTGCCTGACTGAAAACCCTCAATAGCTTCAGGATAGGAGTGCCGCACCTTTAAAAACATTCCGTAATGGTAAGCGCTCTGCGCATGCCCCTGATTCATGGCGCAACGACGCATATCAAGAACTACTTGTTTCGCAGACGTAATCCCTTCAAGCAACTTCGACACGTAAAACTGCGCATCGGGGTTACCCAAGTCCGCAGCTCTTCGAAAATATGCATGTGCTCGACTGGTATCCTGTTTGACCCCATATCCAATCTCCAGGTAATGCCCCATATCGTAGTAGCCGCCTGGAACACCTGCCGAAATGAGCGACTCGACGATATCGATGACTTCCTTGCCAGGCTCATCACTTTTAATCATGCCTTGTGATATCAACGTATGCAGATTGGTGCCAGCCTTGTAGCTGCCCGCTGCGTAACCTAATCGATAAAATCTGGCAATCTGTTGATAGTCCTTTTGCGCAACCCCTGAATCAAGGAATCGTGCATAGTTATAAAGGCTCTGAGCACTTTCACTAACAGGCGGCAGGCGTTCTGATTCTTTAACACAGGTAAACTGCAATTTACCCAAGGCATAGGCCATATGATCATCTGTGATATCCAAACCTTCCTCCTTTTTACACCCTTCAAGACCCACCAATAAAAAAGCCAAAAACACAACCCTGAAAAACATTATCAATCCTTGTAAGTTCGACTAGGGCTTTCCCTTCTGAACTCAGTCAGAGAGCTCATCGGAGACTCTAAATTTTCGCTATTGCTGCGATTTGCAGCGTTGTAACCCGCGATCCTAGTCCAAGTATTAAAAGCAGCTCTAATATCATCCCCCGCCCCCTGCTCATCCGTATGTATCCCCCACAACTGCTTCCTCAAAGGCTTGGCAACCGCCGGATCTTCAACACAGATATTCAACTCACTGTCGACTTCCATGCTTCGCGTATTGATGTTGGCCGACCCCAAAGTGGTGAAAACGTCATCAATAATCATCAACTTGCTGTGGATATACACATCCAGCCAGTTGCCGGGTGGTGAGTCCGGAGCGACCAGGGTGCATACCACGACCTTCAGGCCCGGAATCTCTTCGGGCAGCACGGGCTTGGCGTCTTCCTGAGGAAGGCTGGCCACCAATTCCTCGTAATGTTGCTGCGCCGCTTTCAGTCGAGCCTCGATGGGTTCGTAGGCCCGACTGACCCATTCGCCGTGAATATGGCCATAACCGCGGTTGAACAAGGTGGATTCGCGCTGGGCGTCGAGGACCTTCTGCCTGGCTTGAGCGACTTGTTCCTGAAGTTCATCGCGGCGCTCCAGCCGGGAGACCTCGGGGATGACATCCGGACGCCCCAGCTGCCTGAGCATCCGGTAGGTGTTGACCGTGCCATCGCCCATGCCTTCATTGGAGGAGTTGGTCACGACAAACAGATAGATCGGGCCGTGCACGGCCGTGTTTCGACCCCAGGCCACCTGGACCGCTGCAGCTTTTTTGATTTCCTCGGCCAAGGGTGGCCAACGGAAGTACTGGTTCTCCAGATACAAAAACTGCGTCGCATTCCTTACCGCTTGCAGGTAGTTCGCCTTGATGTCTTGCCGACCTTCCTGAAACTGCGTTCGCAAGACCTGCGCCATCATTCGCGGGCCGAACCCCGCCCGTGGCCTGAGCGCGCTGGCAATGGCCTTTCTCGGAGTCAGCAGATCGATACCTGTTTCATGCAACCAGGCCTGGGCGAAATTGTGGTTGAGGTACTCAAGGACCGGGCCGGTCACACGACTGGAAATGTCCTGGCGCGGGGTTTCGCCATTGCGCCCCGTTTGTGCGTGCATCTTTGCGGCGCTGTGATCGTTCTTGTCCCAGTAGGCATCCAGCATGTTATGCCCCATGACAAAGCCGACGGCGGTATCGGGCGTTTCGTAATCGACGAGCACCATCTTCTGATGGTGTGTCGGGATCATGGACATCGCACCGGCGGTGGCCGCTTTGTTGAATCTCGAACGCTGGCCGTCTGCGCTGTTCAACGCAACCTGCCAGGCAATTTCCACGCGGTCCGTCAGGTTCAGGTCCCGCGCGACGAACTCGATGTTCTCGAACGCTTCCTTGCCAAAGCTGAAGGCCTTGGCCAGCCAATCGCCCCTCGCGCGGGAGAGGGCCCCCAGTGGCGTATGGCTTTCGAACCAGGAGCGTCGCTTGACGTCGGTCTTCGTCGCCCGGCGATACCATTCCCAGTCGAACTCGCGCTGGGCATCGTTACGACCACCTGACATGAACGAGGCCAGGTTGCGGCCCGGTGTCATGTTTTCAGCGAATGCCGCCGTCAGGTGCAGACTATCGGACCAGCACAATATGCGTACCTTGACACCTTTAGCCGCCACCATGCCCAGCAGTTGGCCGATGCACAGCGAACTGGTGTCCCCGCGCTTGAAGTACATCGATGGCTGAAAGCCCCAGCAGATGATTTCCACGCTGCTTTTGGCCGCCAGGATGGCGTCATAGACCGCGCCGAATGCGCGCTCGCCGTTAACCAGCGGTTCGAAGGTAGCGGGTACCGGGTCGTATTCGGTGCGCTGCACGAACCACGGCAGGTTGAGTTGGCAGGAGTTGGTTTTGCTGGTGGCGATCGGGACGATGATCGTGGGAGTGGCCATCTTCAAGCCTCCGATTTTTTTTTGGGGGGGGGGAAGTAGGGTATTGGCCGCCCGCAAGCCCGAACCGGGCAGCCATTGTGCTGAAGCGAATCTGTCAATCGAGGTCCAAGGCAGGCAAAACAGTCCGGGGAGCCGAACGTTAATGACGGCAGGCAACGGTCACAAGTCGGCGCATTCCTGAAAAGGTGTAGGTCGAGTCCTGACATGGCGTAGTACCCGTCCGAGAGACTAAACCTCAACGAGGTTACGAACCCGCAAATACACCGACATTCGAAGCTGCTGGCGCGGATAGAGTTTCAGCGAGGCAGGATTCGCAATGAGCTGTTGAAACCGGGTCGATGAAACGCCAACCTTGAACCTCAGCACCCCGAAGTAAACGGTAAACACAATACCTGTGGGAGCGGGCTTGCTCGCGAAGGCGGTGGGTCAGTCGACATTAATATTGACTGACACTCAGCCTTCGCGAGCAAGCTCGCTCCCACAGGTTATTGGCAAACCTGAGAAGTCAGTGCTTGCGCAACCACTCGATAAACAACGCAAACAACTCCGACTGCGATCCCACCTCCAGCTTCAGGTACAGGTTCTTGCGGTGCATGCGTACGGTTTCTGGCGAGATGTTCATCTGGCTGGCCGTGGACTTCACCGAGTGCCCGCGCAATACCATGTGCGCCACTTCCCGCTCGCGCTCGGTGAGCAGTTCACAACCGAAGTTCTCGAACGCGGCCTGAACCCGATGCTTGAGATCGTCGCGCAGGCCTTGCTCGTCATCACGCTCGATCCCGGCACTGCGCAGCAGTCCACGCTGGCTGAACTCGCTGATAAATTCACGCACCAGCGGTTCGACGGCTCGCAGCAGGTTCAACTGTTCGTCGCTCAGGCATTCACCGCCGAAACCCTGATAGAGACTGACGGAAATCTTCGTGTCATTGCCGGTATCGACGATGTAGTAGCTGTCTTCCGAACAGCCCGCCTTCAGGTAATAGGATTTGTAGTAGTCACTGTCGAAGAAGTTGTCCGGGGCGATTTCCTCCAGGTGATAGAAGCCTTGCGCCAACCCCTGCTCCACCGCCAGGCAGAAGGGGTCAAGCAAATAGCCCCCGGAAAAATAGCGCTCAAGAATCGAGACCTGATACTCCTGGGCAATCCCGCGCTGATGCAGCAGCTGTGGTGCGCGGTCCTTGCGCTCCAGGCTGATCATCATCGACTCCACGGACACCAGCTGCGCCAACGCTGACGCCAGGTACTGCAGGGCGTCAGGCTCATCGACATGGGCGAATGCCTCGCGCATTCCCCCATGCCATTTGTGCAACGCCCCGAAGGGCATCGCAATCAGCGTATCGTCGTCTGGTTTGCTCATGCCCCGCAGTCTAGCGGGTGCGCAGGCCCTTGGTAATAGCCTGTTCAGCGAGTTCATTGGCCGAAGTACTGGCCGCTCTGCTCAAGCTCGGCCGCCACTTCGAGAATGCATGTGCGCAAGGTCTCGACGATTTCATCGACCTGGGCAAACGTCAGGATCAGCGGTGGCGACATCACGTTGAGGTGCATGATCGGTCGCACCAGCAAGCCCCGGGCCTGTGCCCGCACGTGGATCTTCTCGCCAATGTTGATCTCGTCGGGGAACAGCGCCTTGGTGCGTTTATCGGCGACGAACTCCACGCAGGCCATGAGTTTCTGGCAGCGCACATCCCCCACCAGCGGCAAGTCCCGCAGGGTTGCCAGACGCTCTTCCAGATAAGCCCCCACCGTGTCGACATGGGCCAGCAGGTTTTCCCGCTCGATGATTTCGATGTTCTTCAGCGCCGCCGTGCAGCACACCGGATGCCCGCTGTAGGTGAAGCCGTGGGTGAAGCAGCGGCCCTTGCCCGGCTCGGCGATGACTTTCCAGATACGGTCGGAAAAGATGCACGCGCCCAGCGGCAAGTAGGCCGAGGTCAGGCCCTTGGCAGTGGTGATGATGTCGGGCTGCACGTCGAACACATCATAGGAGGCAAAGAACTTGCCCAGGCGCCCGAACGAGGTCACCACCTCGTCGGCGACGAACAGGATGTCGTAGCGCTGGCAGACGTCCCACATGCGCTTGAGATAGCCCCGGGGCGGAATGATCACCCCGCCCGAGCCCATGATCGGCTCGGCGAAGAACCCGGCGACCTTGTCCGCGCCAATCGACAGGATCTTTTCTTCGAACTCCTTGACCAGGAACTCGAGGAACTGCGCCTCGTCCATGCCGTCCGGCGCGCGGTACGGGTTCGGGTTGGAGACGTGGTGGATCAGCGGGTTGGCGTAATCGAACTCCGGCACCCGGTCGGCGGCCTTGTTGCCGATCGACATGGTCAGGGTGGTGGAGCCGTGATAGGCGTTGAACCGCGCAATGACGTGCTTCTTCTCGGGTTTGCCACGGCAGTTCTGGTAGTACTGGATCAGCCGGTAGGCGGTGTCCACGGCGGTGGAGCCGCCCGTGGTCAGGAACACATGGTCGAGATCGCCGGGGGCCAGGCTGGCGAGTTTTTCGCACAGCTGAATCGCCACGTTGTTCGACATGTCGGAAAACGGATTGGAATAGGCCAGTTGCCGTACCTGATCGGCGATGGCCTCGGCCATTTCCTCACGGCCCAAACCGATGTTGGTGCACCACATGCCGCCCACCGCATCGAGAAAGCGGTTGCCCTGGGTGTCGTAGATGTAGGCGCCTACGCCTGCGACGATGTTCAACGAGCCCTGCTCGGCGTGTTCGTCGAACACGTGATAGCCGTGCATGTGATGGGCCTTGTCGGCCTTGACCAGTCGGGACTCGTCCGCCGGGGAAAAAATGCTGCGTGTTGGCGTCGCCATAAATAAACCTCTAACCGAATTGACTAACGATCGAACCCATCAGATGCCGCTTTTCACGGTACTCCAGACCCGGGTAATCGCCCGCATGTCCTTGGCGTCCTGGGTCTTCTGCGGAAACAGCCGCTCGCGGGTTTGCGCGTCGGGGTAAATCGCCGGGTTGTTGCGCACATCGGCGTTCAACAACGGCGTGGCGGCGGCGTTACTGTTGGCGTAGTTGATGAAGTCACTCACGTCCGCCATCACCTGCGGCTGCATCAGGTACTCAAGAAACTTGTGGGCATTGGCGACGTGGGGCGCGTCGGCCGGGATGTACATGTTGTCGAACCAGATCAGCGAGCCTTCCTTGGGGATGAAGTAGGCCAGGTCGATCTTCTTCTTGGCTTCTGCGGCGCGGGCCATGGCGGTGGCGTAGTCGCCGGACCAGGTCATGGCCATGCACACATCGCCGTTAGGCAGGCTGGTCAGGTAATTGACCGAGTCGAACTTGCGGATGTACGGCCGCACCGACAGCAGCAAGTCCTGGGCGGCTTTCAGATCTTCCGGTGCGGCGCTGCGTGGATCACGCCCCAGGTACTTCAGGGCCATGGGAATGACTTCGGTCGGGGCATCGAGCAGGGTCACGCCGCAATCGGCGAAGCGCGAGACGATCTTCGGATCGAAGATCATCGCCAGCGAGCCGATCGGCGCGTCCGGCATGCGTTCCTTGATCTTGTCGACGTTGTAGGTGACACCGTTGCTGCCCCAGGTATACGGCGCCGAGTACGTTGTGCCTGGATCATAGCCTTGCAGATCCTCCAGGACTTTCGGGTCCAGGTTGGCCCAGCCCGGCAGCTGTTTCTTGTCCAGCGGCTGGAACACCTTGGCCTTGATCAGCGGTGGCGCCAGGGACGCGTTCAACACAATCAGGTCATAGCCGGAGTGGCCGGTGAGCAATTTGGCCTGCACCGTTTCGTAGGCATCGAAGGTGTCGTAGATGACCTTGATGCCGGTGGCCTTTTCGAAGTCGGCCACGGTTTTTTCACCGATGTAATCCGCCCAGTTGTACAGCCGCAGCGTATTGCTGTCGTCCACTTGAGCGGCGTGGGCATGAAAGGTCAGCGGTACAACAAACAGACTGGAAATCACCTTAAGCAGCGTCTTGCCCATAGCAAATGCACCTTATAGCGAGTTCGGCTCTGGATGAGCGGATGCCCCCACTATTGGTCGATTCGCCGGGCGCGGCCATACCCCGAATGGGTGTGTGTCGCTTTTGGCACACCGACATGGCAAAAAGCGGCAGTGCAGTTGACCCGTTTTGCCATAGATCCGGAGTTTGTCCGGCGCTTAAAGTGGCAGCCCTGAACCGACCCTGCAGAGCCTGCGATGACCGACCTGATCAAACACGAGCGACACGACGGCGTGTTGACGCTGACCATCGAGCGTCCGGACAAGCTCAATGCGCTGAACAACGCCATGTACACGCAGCTGGCCGACCTGTTGCAGGCCGCCGACGAAGACGCGCAGACCGGTGTGATCATCATCACTGGCGGCCCGACCTGCTTTACCAGCGGCAATGACCTGGTGGATTTCCTGCAGAATCCGCCCACTCATCTGGACGCTCCGGCGTTCCACTTGATGAAGGTCGTCACGCGCCTGCAAAAACCGCTGATCGCGGCAGTCTGCGGGGCGGCCATCGGCATCGGTACCACCTTGCTGCTGCATTGCGATCAGGTACTGGTCACCCGCAACGCCAAGCTGCGCATGCCGTTCGTCAACATCGGCCTGTGCCCCGAATTCGGCGCCAGCCTGTTGCTGCCCCGCCGCCTCGGCCATGCCCGCGCCGCGAGCCTGCTCCTGTTGGGCAATGGCCTGGACGGCAACGAAGCGGTGGCCTGGGGCCTGGCCAACGAAGCTTTCGATGACGGCGAACAATGCCTGGCGGCGGCGACAAAAATCGCCCAGCGCTTCCTGGCCATGCCCCAGCAAGCCTTGCGCCAGTCCCGGCAGCTGATGAAACAGGCTTCCCTGGCCGAACTGGAAGCCACCCTGCGCGAAGAAAACACGCTGTTCATCCAGCGCCTGAATACCGACGAGGCGAAAACCGCCTTGAACGCCCTGCTCAATCGCAGTACAGATAAGAATCCACCGAAAGGAAACCAGCCATGAACACTCCAGAAATCTACGTCGTCAGCGCCGCCCGTACCGCCATCGGTACGTTCGGTGGTTCGCTCAAGGATGTGCCACTGGCCGACCTCGCGACCACGGCCGTGAAAGCCGCCCTGGAGCGAGCCGCCGTGGACCCGGCGCTCGTTGGCCATCTGGTGATGGGCAACGTGATCCCGACCGAAACCCGCGATGCCTACATCTCCCGCGTCGCGGCGATGAACGCCGGCATTCCGAAGGAAACCCCGGCCTACAACGTCAACCGCCTCTGCGGTTCGGGCCTGCAGGCGATCATCAACGCCGCCCAGACCCTGATGCTGGGCGATGCCGATATCGTCGTCGGCGCCGGTGCCGAATCCATGAGTCGTGGCCCGTACCTGATGCCGAGCGCCCGTTGGGGTTCGCGCATGGGCAACGCCCAGGTCATCGACTACATGCTCGGCATCCTGCATGACCCCTTCCATGGTATCCACATGGGCATCACCGCCGAGAACGTCGCTGCGCGCAACGGCATCACCCGTGAAATGCAGGACGCCCTGGCCCTGGAAGACCAGAAACGCGCGGCCCACGCGATTGCCAACGGCTACTTCAGCGAGCAGATCGCGACCGTGGAAATCCAGGATCGCAAAGGCGTCAAACTGTTCAGCGTCGACGAACACCCGCGCGCCACGTCCCTGGAACAGCTGGCAGCGATGAAGCCGGCGTTCAAGAAGGACGGCTCGGTCACCGCCGGCAACGCCTCGGGCCTCAACGACGGCGCCGCGGCACTGGTCATGGCCAGCGGCAACGCGGTCCAGGCCAACAACCTGAAGCCACTGGCCCGCCTGGTCAGCTACGCCCACGCCGGCGTCGAGCCGGAGTTCATGGGCCTGGGCCCGATCCCGGCCACGCGCCTGGCGCTCAAGCGCGCCGGCCTGACCGTCGCCGACCTGGACGTGATCGAAGCCAACATCGCCTTCGCCGCCCAGGCCTGTGCCGTCAGCCAGGAACTGGACCTCGACCCGGCCAAGGTAAACCCGAACGGTTCGGGCATCGCCCTGGGCCACCCGGTGGGCGCGACCGGCGCGATCATCGCCACCAAGGCCATCCACGAACTGCATCGCACCGGTGGCCGTTATGCACTGGTGACCATGTGCATCGGTGGCGGCCAGGGGATTGCGGCGATTTTCGAACGCGTCTAAGCAATAGCTGTAAAAAAGGCCGGTGATCGCACAGATCACCGGCCTTTTTCATTCCAGTAAACCAGTAGCGATTCCCTGTGGGAGCGAGCTTGCTCGCGATGGCGGCGTGTCAGGCACCATCATTGTTGACTGGACGGCCGCTATCGCGAGCAAGCCCGCTCCCACAGTGGTTCTCTAGCGCACGCAGAATCTCATTCTCTCGGAACAACCCACCTGACGACCGGCAGAAAAAACCACTTGCCACGAAATATTACATATATCATATTACGATCATCATAATTAAACGCCGCCCCGACAGGTACCCTCCATGACCAGCATGCCCACCGTTGAACCCGACCTGGCTGCCCCGGTGACTGCCGCCAAACCTCCCCTGCTCAAACGCCTGCTGTTGCCAACAGTGGGCATCGCAGCGTTGGTACTGGCCGGGGTGTATGGCACGCATTGGTGGACGGCCGGGCGTTTCATCGAGGAAACCGACGACGCCTACATCGGCGGTGATGTAACGGTAATCGGACCGAAAGTGGCGGGTTATATCGACGAAGTGCTGGTGGCCGACAACCAGAAGGTCAAGGCCGGCGACGTGCTGATCCGTCTCGATTCGCGCGACTACCGCGCCAACCTGGCCAAGGCCGAAGGCGCAGTGGCCGCCCAGGAGGCCTTGCTGGCCAACCTCGACGCCACCGAACAACTGCAACAGGCCGTCATCGGCCAGGCCCGCGCCGGCATCGACGCCGCCGGTGCCGAAACCGCCCGTTCGCGGGATGACGATGCCCGCTACAAAAAACTGGTGATCACCAACGCCGTCTCGGTGGAAAGCGCCCAGCGAGCCAACACCACGTTCAAGACGGCCCAGGCCCAAAGCAACCGCGCCCAGGCCGAACTGCTGGCCGCGCAACGTCAGTTGAACGTGATCGACACCCAGAAACAACAAGCCCGGGCCGCCTTGATCCAGGCCAGGGCCGAGCGCGACCTGGCGCAATTGAATGTCGGCTACACCGAACTGAAGGCGCCGGTCGATGGTGTGATCGGCAATCGCCGGGCCCGGGTCGGTGCCTATGCTCAGGCCGGCTCACAATTACTCTCGGTGGTGCCGACCAGCGGTCTGTGGGTTGATGCCAACTTCAAGGAAGACCAACTGGCACACATGGTGCCGGGGCAACGGGTGGTGATCCGTGCCGACGTGCTATCGGGCCAGGAATTCCACGGTCACCTGGACAGCCTCGCCCCCGCCAGCGGTTCGCAATTCAGTGTGTTGCCACCGGAAAACGCCACCGGCAACTTCACCAAGATCGTGCAGCGGGTGCCGGTGCGGATTCACCTCGACCCGGCCGACAGTGTGCTCGGCCACCTGCGTCCGGGGTTGTCGGTGACCGCTGAAGTGGACACGCGCAAGGAGCCTCAAGCGCCAGCCGTGGCCAGCGCGCCATGAGCCGCGCCCTCGCCGCCCCGGCGCAACCGTTCAATGCCGCGAACATGGCGACGGCGACCAAGGTCTTCGCCTTTGCCAGCATGTGCATCGGCATGTTCATTGCGCTCCTGGATATCCAGATCGTCTCGGCTTCGTTGCGTGACATCGGCGGCGGGCTTTCCGCCGGCACCGACGAAACCGCGTGGGTGCAAACCAGTTACCTGATCGCCGAAATCATCGTGATCCCGCTGTCAGGCTGGCTGTCGCGGGTATTTTCGACGCGCTGGCTGTTTTGTGCATCGGCGGTGGGTTTCACCCTGACCAGCCTGCTGTGCGGCGTGGCCTGGAACATCCAGAGCATGATCGCCTTCCGCGCCCTGCAAGGGTTTCTTGGCGGCTCGATGATCCCGCTGGTGTTCACCACTGCGTTCGTGTTCTTCACCGGCAAGCAACGGGTCATCGCTGCCGCCACCATCGGCGCGGTGGCGTCCCTGGCACCAACCCTGGGACCGGTGATCGGTGGCTGGATCACCGACATATCGTCCTGGCACTGGCTGTTCTACATCAACCTGGTGCCGGGGATTTTCGTCGCTGTCGCCGTGCCAATGCTGGTCAAGATCGACCAACCGGAACTGTCGCTGCTCAAAGGCGCGGATTACTTGAGCATGGTGTTTCTGGCGCTGTTTCTCGGCTGCCTGGAATACACCCTCGAAGAAGGTCCGCGCTGGAACTGGTTCAGCGACCACACGATCCTGACCACGGCGTGGATCAGCGGCCTGGCCGGCCTGGCGTTCATCGGCCGGACCCTGCACGTGGCCAACCCGATTGTCGATTTGCGCGCCTTGAAGGATCGCAATTTCGCCCTCGGCTGTTTCTTCTCGTTCGTCACCGGCATCGGCCTGTTCGCCACCATTTACCTGACACCGCTGTTCCTCGGTCGGGTGCGTGGCTACGGAGCGCTGGACATTGGTCTGGCGGTTTTCTCCACCGGAGTGTTCCAGATCATGGCGATTCCGCTGTACGCCTTTCTGGCCAACCGCGTCGACCTGCGCTGGATCATGATGACCGGCCTTGGGCTGTTCGCCTTGTCGATGTGGGATTTCAGCCCGATCACCCATGACTGGGGGGCCAGGGAATTGATGCTGCCGCAAGCTTTTCGCGGGATTGCCCAGCAACTGGCGGTGCCGCCCGCGGTGACGCTGACGCTCGGCGGCCTGGCGCCGGCACGACTCAAACATGCGTCAGGGTTGTTCAATCTGATGCGCAACCTGGGCGGGGCTATCGGTATCGCTGCGTGCGCGACCATCCTCAACGACCGCACCAACCTGCATTTCACCCGGTTGGCGGAGAACCTCAACAGCACCAACGAAGCGCTCAATCAATGGCTATCTCAAGTCGGCAACAACTTCGCCGCCCTCGGCCAGAGCGGTGACGCCGGGGTCACCGCCAGCCTGCATCAACTATGGTTGCTGACCTACCGCGAAGCACAGACACAAACCTATGGCGATGCATTTTTGATGATCATGGTCTGCTTCATCATCGCCACGGCAATGGTGCCCCTGATGCGCAAGGTGCAACCACCGGCCGCGCCGAGTGCCGATGCGCATTGATGCATCGGCGGATTGTTGAGAATCAGGCCTGAGGCATTTTACGGAAGCCGACCGCCAGGCGATTCCAGCTGTTGATGGTACTGATGGCGACGGTCAGGTCGACCATTTCCTTGGGCGTGAACTGCGCGCTGACCACTTCGTAGTCTTCGTCCGGGGCGTGGGTCAGGCTGAGCTGGGTCAGGGATTCAGTCCACAGCAGCGCAGCGCGTTCACGTTCGGTGAAGAACGGCGCCTCACGCCAGGCCGTCACGGCGAACAGACGACGCGGGGTTTCGCCACCCTTGATCGCATCGGCGGTGTGCATGTCGATGCAGAAGGCACAGCCGTTGATCTGCGAGGCACGCAGCTTGACCAGTTCAATCAGGTTTTTTTCCAGCGGCAGCTTCGACACTGCTGTTTCCAGGGCGATCATCGCCTTGAGGGCGTCAGGGCTGGCAGTGTAGAAATCGATACGGGGTTGCATGACGTGCTCCAGGGCAAGTGGGTGTGTCACTACGTTAGTCCCACGACCGGTCTGCACAAATAGCCAATCTTCCAGAAGTCGAGGAGGCCATTGGCGCGGGTGTGATGGGTTTCACTCTTCACTTTTGGTGAATTCACTGCCGTCATCGCGAGCAAGCTCGCACAGGGAAATGTGCTCAAATGTGGGAGCGAGCTTGCTCGCGATCCGCGCAGCGGCCATTCACCACCGAATTCAAACCCGATTGCGCAACCACTGCAAAAAGCCCTTTTTCGCCACCGTCACCGGCAAGTCCTGAGTCAGGGTTTTCGCTTTGTGCAGCCGGTAATCGAGCAAGGTTTTCATTGCATCGCTGATGTCGTGACGGGCATCCAGGCATGGCTTGAGGTAGGACTTTTCGATGCGGTACAGGCCACAGAAAGTCTTGGCGGTGAACTGCGCAGGCAGCGCGCTGTCGGTCAGAATACCTGCCTCGCCGATCACCTCCCCTGGCCCCATGCGGCCGGATTCGAATGGCGCTCCGTGGCGCATCAACGTCACCGAGACCACCCCGGACTCAATGATGTACAAGTGATCGCTGACCTCCCCCGCCTCCAGGATCGTTTCCCCGGTGCGGAACGATTGCAAGGTCATGTTCTGGCTGAAGGTGTCTTTCTCTTCCTGACGCAAGGTGGAGAAAATCGGCGAGCTGTCCAGTAACGCCCGCTGCCGTGTCAAGTTGACCGGCGGGTCGGGCTCCACGCTTGACAACAAATTGACCCCGGATGCCTGTAAGTGCCGGTAGGCCAGATCGTATAGTTGATTACGCACCTCGCGCTTCTCGCTCATCGATGCGACAAACCCGCTGATTTCGTATTCCACCCCGGCGCTGCTGGCGTTTTTCAGGGCGACGTGAGGCGCTGGTTTATCCAGCAGCAGGCGACAGCCCTGCATGGCACGTTCCAGGGCATCGATCACGGTGTTCGGCCGCGCATGCGGACTTAGTTCCACAGAAATGGATATGCCGAAAATATCGCTCGGCCGACTGAAGTTGATGATCTTGGCCTTGGCCGCCAGTGAATTGGGAATCACCGCCATGCTGCCTTGAGAGGTTTGCATGCGCGTGGCACGCCAGTCGATGTCGGTCACCTTGCCCTCCATGCCATCAATGGAGATGTAGTCATCCAGTTGATAAGGCTTGGTGGTGTTCAGGACGATCCCGGAGAATACGTCGCTGAGGGTACTTTGCAAGGCCAGGCCGACGATGATCGCCAATGCACCGGACGTCGCCAGCACGCCCTTGACCGGCAGATCGAGCACATAGGCCAGGGCGGCAATGATCGCGATCAGGAAAATCACCGCACCGAGCAGATCCTGAAGCAATCGCCCGGTATGCCCGACCCGTTGCATCATCACTGCGCCGATCAGCACGGTCAGGGTCCTCGCACCGAACAACCACCAGCCGATCTGCAAGCCGGTGGCCGCCAGATGCAAGGGTACGTTGTCGGCCCAGGGCGCTGGCTCCATCGGGTTCAGGCCTTCGTTGAACAACAGCAGGCTGAACAACGAAAAAATCACCACCCGCACCAGCAGCCGCCAGGCACTGCTAGCGGCGCTGAGCAAGTACCACAACCCGAGATCGATCAGGATCAGCACCATGGCGCAGATCAATGGGTGTTCGGTGAGCAATGACAGCATCAAGCAACTCCAGCCAGGGTCAATGACGCGAAGATCGCATGGATTGGCACTAGTGTAGGAGCAATTGATTTCACTGGATGAACACGTCTGGCAGAACACACTGAAGAACCTGTGGGAGCGGGCTTGCCCGCGAAGGCGGAGTGTCAGGCAACGTTTATGTTGTTTGACACACCGCTTTCGCGGGCAAGCCCGCTCCCACAGGGATCGTCGTAGCTGGACTATTTGCTGTAGCACGTCATCAGGTTGCGGTAGTCCGGAATATGGTTGGTGAACAGCGTGCCCAACCCTTCGATATCGTTGCGCCAGTCGCGGGGCAATAGTCCTCGCAGATCGGCATGGGGCAGCCAGTTAGCGCTGGGAATCCAGCGCCTCGTGTTCGTTCGCCACTTGCTGGGCCTTGAGGTAACTCTCGATCAGCAATTGATAATGCGGCATGGCCTGGGCGTAGACAGCGGCCCACTGCTCGGCATCCGGACGGTTCCACGAGCCTTGCAGCTCAGAGAGCGTCGCCATGATGTCGATCGGCACCACCCCGGCCTGGGCCAGGCGGGCAACGGTCAGATCAGTGGCCAGTTTCGAGTGGTTGCCGGAGGCGTCGACCACGGCAAACACCTTGTAGCCTTCATGCACGGCGGCGATGGACGGGAACGCCAGGCACACGCTGGTCAAGGTGCCGGCGATCACCAGGGTTTTCTTGCCGGTGGCTTTGACCGCCGCGTGAAACTCCGGGTTGTCCCAGGCGTTGATTTCACCTTTGCGCGCCACGTATTGCGCGTGGGGTGCAGCCTCGTGGATTTCCGGGATCAACGGCCCGTTCGGCCCCTGGGGAACGGAAGCGGTGGTGATCACCGGCATCTTCAGCAGGGTCGCGGCCTTGGCCAGGGCAATGGCGTTGGCGCGCAGTTGGGGCACGTCCATGTCCTTGACGATCTGGAACAGTCCGCTCTGGTGATCGATCAACAGCATCGCGCTGTCGTTGGGGTCGATGGTCGGTTTTTGGCCGTTGAAGTTGGCCGCGTAGACAGTGTTCATGTGCGTTTCCTCTTTCTTTTGGGCAACAGCCATCCCTGGCCTGAAAACCGGCCTACTCATCCTGTGTAGAGTCGGGTGTTGAAGCGCTGCGAATTAAGCGTGCATACGGCCGAAGCGGCCGGACTGGAAGTCGGCGAAGGCCTGGTGGATTTCTTGCTCGGTGTTCATCACGAACGGGCCGTGACCGACGATCGGCTCGTCGATCGGTTCGCCGCTGAGCAACAGCACCACCGCGTCTTCACTGGCTTCGAGGGTCAACTGATCGCCCTTGCGGTCGAACAAGGCCAGTTGCCCTTGGCGCACCGATTCCAGGCCGTTGACCTGAACCGTGCCGCGCAGCACCACCAGTGCGGTGTTGCGCCCTTCATGCAGGTCAAGGGTGAGCAACTTGCCGGCATTCAAACGAATGTCCCACACGTCGACCGGGGTGAAGGTGCGCGCCGCGCCCTTGTGGCCGTCGAACTCACCGGCGATCAGGCGCAGGCTGCCGGCGTTGTCCTTCAAGGCGATGGCCGGGATGTCACGGTCGAGAATCGTCTGGTAGCCGGGGTCGGCCATTTTGTCCCTGGCCGGCAGGTTGACCCACAATTGCACCATCTCCAGGGTGCCACCGCTTTTGGCGAAACCTTCGGAGTGAAACTCTTCATGCAGGATCCCCGAGGCAGCGGTCATCCATTGCACATCGCCGGGGCCGATCTTGCCGCCACTGCCGGTGGAGTCCCGATGCTCCAGTTCGCCCTTGTAAACGATAGTCACGGTTTCGAAGCCACGATGAGGATGCTGACCAACGCCACGTCGCTCGCTGGTCGGGGTGAATTCAGCGGGGCCGGCGTGATCCAGCAACAGGAACGGGCTGATGTGCTTGCCCAGGTTGTCGTAGGAAAACAGCGTGCGAACCGGAAAACCGTCGCCGACCCAATGGGTCCGTGGACTGGTGTAGATACCGATGATGTTTTTCATGGTGTCTCCTGATGAGGTGAGTGAAGCCATGGACAAAGCTTAAAACCGTGACCTTTGCTGCGCTAGACTGCAAAAATCGGCTTTAGCGTTCTATTTGGAGAACGATGGTGGAAGACCTCAACACCCTCTACTACTTCACCCAAGTGGTGGAGCATCACGGTTTCGCCGCAGCCGGCCGGGCACTGGACATGCCCAAGTCCAAGCTCAGCCGACGCATTGCCGAACTCGAAGAACGCCTTGGCGTGCGCCTGCTGCACCGCACCAGCCGGCATTGTTCATTGACGGAAATCGGCCAGGCCTATTACCAGCGCTGCCTGGCCATGCGAGTGGAGGCGGAAAGCGCCGCCGAACTGATCGAGCGCAACCGCTCCGAGCCCCAAGGCCTGGTGCGTGTCAGTTGCCCGACGGCGCTGCTCAATTCCTGGGTCGGGCCGATGCTGACCCGCTACATGCTCAAGTACCCCTTGGTGGAATTGTTCATCGAGAGTACCAATCGCCGGGTCGACCTGATTCACGAAGGCTTCGACATTGCCCTGCGGGTACGTTTTCCGCCGCTGGAGAACACCGACATGGTGATGAAGGTGCTGGGCAACAGCACCCAGAGCGTGGTCGGCAGCCCGGCCTTTTTATCGCGCCTGTCGACTCCAGCCTCCCCGGCCGACCTCAGCGGCTTGCCGAGCCTGCACTGGGGCGCGGCGCAGCGCGAATATCAGTGGGAACTGTTCGGGGCCGATGGCAACACTGCAATGATTCGTCACGCACCGCGGATGGTCACCGATGACCTGTTGGCCTTGCGCCATGCGGCGCTCGCCGGGATCGGCATCGTGCACCTGCCCAGTGTAGTGGTGCGCGATGAAATCGCCGCCGGGCAACTGGTGGAACTGGTGCCGGGCTGGGCACCGAAGAGCGGTGTGATCCATGCGATCTTCCCCTCGCGTCGAGGGTTGCTGCCGTCGGTGCGCACGCTGATCGATTTTCTCGGGGAGGAATTCAGCCGCAGTGATATTGCATAGGGGCAGCGGCAAGCTTTGAGCGGCAAGCGGTTAGCTGATTGAGGGGTAGCGGAGATTTTATTTCGGGCATAATATAAAATTTGATTACACCCATAATATTGACCCCACCGAGGACTCCGTCATGCAAAGCCCCAACCGCGACGCCACCCTCGCCCAATGGATCGCCCAGGAACAGGCCATGCGCGCCCGCCTCGCCGGGCCCGGCAGTCTGTCCATGGCCGAGGTCAGCGCGTTGTCCCCCGCCGAGTTTTTCGAAGGCATCGGCAACGGCGAATTGCCCTCCCCGCCGATTGGCACGCTGATGGATTTCATCCCCATCGAATGGTCGACCGGGCTGTTCATCTTCCAGGGCACGCCGGATGCCCGGCACTACAACCCGCTGGGCACGGTCCACGGAGGCTATGCCGCGACCCTGCTGGATTCATGCATGGGTTGCGCGGTCCATACGCAACTGAAAAAAGGCCAGGGTTACACCACGCTGGATCTGCGCATCAGCTACGTCCGCGCGTTGAACAACGCCAGCGGACCGGTGCGGGCCGAGGGCAAGATTGTGCACTTGGGGCGCTCGACGGCGCTGGCCGAGGGGCGGATTTATGATGTGGATGGACGGTTGTACGCGACGGGGACCACCACTTGCATGATTCTTGATCCCCGGGGGTAAGGCTTCAGACCGAGTCGCCGCCTTCGCGAGCAAGCCCGCTCCCACATTTGGAATGCATTCCCCTGTGGGAGCTGGCTTGCCAGCGAAGGCGCCGGATCAGACACCATCCCCCCACCAGACTGCCGATGATTCTTGATTTACGGTAAACATTGCTTTGCCAATCCAGCGGTTTTTCTCACGGATGCAGGCGCGGATACTGCCGCCCATTCCCACTGCAACCTCTGGAGTCTTCAATGTCCATTCCCGCCTTCGGCCTGGGTACTTTTCGCCTGCAGGGCCAGGTGGTCATCGATTCGGTGAGCACCGCCCTGGCGCTCGGCTACCGGGTGATCGATACCGCACAAATCTACGAGAACGAAGCCGACGTCGGCGAAGCCATCGCTGCCAGCGGTATCGCCCGTGACGAACTGTTCGTCACCAGCAAGATCTGGGTCGCCAACCTGGCCGGTGATCGTTTGATCGACAGCCTGAAAGAAAGCCTGCGCAAACTGCAGACCGACTACCTGGACCTGACCCTGATCCACTGGCCGTCGCCGGACGATCAAGTGCCGGTCGAAGAATTCATGGGCGCCCTGCTCGAAGCCAAACGCCTGGGCCTGACCCGGCAGATCGGTGTGTCCAACTTCACCATCGACCTGATGAAACAGGCAGTCGCGGCCATTGGTGCAGAGCACATCGCCACCCACCAGATCGAGCTGCACCCCTACCTGCAAAACCGCGAAGTCGTCGAGTTCGCACGCAGCCAGGGCATCGGCATCACCTCATACATGACCCTGGCTTACGGTGAAGTCCTGAAGGATCCGCTCATCCAGCAGATCGCCGAACGCCTGCACGCGACACCGGCGCAGATCACCTTGGCCTGGGCCATGCAATCGGGTTACGCGGTGATCCCGTCTTCCACTCGCCGGGCCAACCTTGAAAGCAACTTGAAGGCTCGCGAGCTGACCTTGAACGAGGCCGACATGGCCTTGATCGCAACGCTGGATCGCGGCCACCGCCTGACCAGCCCGAAAGGCATCGCACCGAACTGGGATTGAGCCTCAATCCTGCTCCAGACGCCGGTCCAGGCGGGCCATGGCTTGTTGCAACCGGTCGACGGCGTCGTTGATCTTTGCCGTGCGGCCGTCATTGCACGCCTGCTCCAGCTGTTCGCAACACTCGACCAGGGCGAGCGCTCGCACCATCAGCGCTCCACCCTTGATCCGGTGCGCGAGCTCCCGCAAGCCGGGGCGATTGGCGCCCGCGTGCAAGGCGAGCAAATGCACGCGATCCTCGCGGTTGCTCAGCGCCAGATCGTGCAACAGTTGATCGATCAGCTCACGGTCCGCATCCGCATAGCGTTCCAGCCCGCTCAAATCGAATTCGGCGACGCCTGGATCATCGATAGCCGTTGAGGGTGTGCTGGAAAACCGCTGGGCCAGCCACGCCTGCAAATCCACCAGGCGAATGGGCTTGAACAGGCAATCGTCCATGCCCGCCGCCTGACACCGGGCCTTCTCCTCGGCCTGCGCATTGGCGGTAAAGCCCAGAATCAGCGTCGGCGACAGCCCCTGCTCCCGCTCTTGCTCACGTATCGCGCCCGCCAGTTCGTACCCACTGAGCTGCGGCATGTTGCAATCAGTGATGACCAGATCGAACCCTTGCCCGCGCCACTGTTCAAGCCCCTGCGCCCCGTCTTCAGCCAGCGCCACGCGATGGCCCAGGTAGCCCAGCTGCCGCGAAAGCAACAGGCGGTTGGCCGGATAGTCGTCGACCACCAGAATCGACAACGCCCGGGTCGTGAGCTGCGCCGGATCCAGGGGCTTGCCCCCCACGGGTAACGCTTGCAGGGCGGGCAGCACCAGGCTGATGTCGACCCGCGTCCCGTGCCCAGGCTGGCTGTCGAGTTGCAACCGGCCGCCCATCATTTCGCACAGGGTACGACTGATCACCAGCCCCAGGCCGGAACCTTGCCGGGCGCTCTGTTGGTTGTTGCCCGCCTGCACGAACGGGTTGAACAGGCGTTGCTGGTCGAGCGCGCTGATACCGATGCCGCTGTCCTCTATCTGCACGCTGACCGCGAGGTGCGCCGGGGCTTGAGGTCGCACTCTCAGCATCAGGCGCACCTGGCCTTCCCGGGTGAACTTGATCGCATTGCTCAGCAGATTGGACAGCACTTGTTTGAAGCGCGTGGGATCGAGCATCACGTCACAGTCACTGTGTTCGTCGAGTTCGACCCGCCACTGCAGATTTTTCTGCAGCGCCAGCCCTTCGAAAACCCGGCAGACCGACGTCACCAGCGCCTGCAGATTGACCCGCTCCGGCGCCAGCGACAAATGCCCGGATTCGATCCGGGCGACGTCCAGAATGTCGCCGATCAAATCCAGCAATTGTTGCCCGGCGTTGGACGCCACCTCGATGGCGGCGCGGTCGGTCTCCCCTTCATCGGCCCGTTTCAGTGCCAGTTCGAGCATACCGATCAGCGCGTTCATCGGCGTGCGTATTTCATGGCTCATGGTGGCCAGGAACGTGGTCTTGGCCCGGTTGGCGTCGTCCGCCGCGTCCTTCGCTTCCTGCAATTGCCCAAGCAATTGCTGGCGCTGGCGAATCTGCCGCCGCTGCCAGACGATCCCGGCCAACGCGAGCAACAGCAAGACACCCGCCAGCGCAAACGCCTGCACGATCGCCTGCCGGTGTCGTAGCCAATAGCTCTGCTCGACCATGGCGTCATAGCGCCAGGGCTGGGTCAGCTCGTCAATTTCTTCGGGGGGGATGCTCAACAGCGCCTTGTCCAGGATCGAATGCAGTTCGGCGGCCTCGCGGCTGGTCGCCAGGGTGCTTCGTGCCGGGTCGGTGCCCACGGTGCTGGTCACTTGCAGGCGATCGCGATACTGCCGGGAAATCAGGTAACGGGCGCTGATCAGGGAGTTGATGCCCCCCAGGGTCTTGCCCTGGGCGACCATTTCCATGGCATCGGTCGACAGGGGCGCATCCACCAGCTGGATCTGCGGGTAACGCTGGCGAATGTATTCGCCGACAATGTTGCCCTGGGTCAGCGCCAACGTCCTTCCCGCCATGTCATCCAGCGTCCTGGGGCTGTCCGTATCCACGCGGGTCACCAGCACCGAAGGGCTACTCAGAAACGCGCGGGTGAACAGCAACTCATCTTCACGCTGGGAACTGAGGCCGATACCGGCCAGGACATCGATCTGCCCGCTCTTGATGCCGGTCATCATCTCGGCCACCGACTTCATGCCCCGGATGTCAAATTGCAAGCCGGTGCGCAAACTGATTTTCGTCAGCACATCGACGCCAATACCGCGGAACTTGCCTTCGCTGTCGACAAATGAAATCGGCGGGATATTTTCGTTGATCGCGACCTTCACCCGTGGATGACGTTCGAGCCAGCGCTGTTCGGCCACGCTCAATTGCAATGACTGGGTGCCGGGGATAGACACCCCGTTTGCCCCCCAGCGACGCAGGATATTCATTTGCTCATTGGTGGAGATGGCCGCCAGCGCCTTGTTGACGATGCGCAACAGCGAGTCATTGTCGCGGGCCATTGCAAAGGCAAAACGCCCGGACTCCATGGGCGAGAAGTCCGTCAGGTGCACGTTGTCCAGGTTATTCCTGCTGATCAGGTAATGGGCATTGATCGCATCCCCCAGGTAGACATCGGCCTGGCCGAACGCCACGGCGCCCATCGCCGCCAACGTCGAGGGAAACAACTGGACCTGCGCCCTGGAATAGAACTGCTGCACGCTGTATTCGGGCAGGTAGTGATACAGCATCACCAGCCGCTTGCCGGCCAGCGTCGGGTCGAGTACCGGAGGGAAATCGGTGCGGGTGACCAGCACCGGTTGATCGACCGCATAGGCGCTGGACATCTGTAGCTGTGGATCTTCGGCTTCAAACCGGTTGGCCGTTCCCAGCAGGTCTGCCTGCCCTTCCTTGATGGCCTGCACCGCGTCGGCCCGGGACGGATAGCGTCGGACATCGATGACGACGTTCAACAATTGTTCGAGCAACCCGGCGTAATCGGCGGTCACGCCTTCGAATACCTTGCCCGCCGTGTTGAACTCGAAGGGGGGATAGTCCGGCGCCGAGACAGCCAGCACCAATCGGCCCTTTTGCTGTAGCCAGCGCGACTCGGTTTCCGACAACCCGACACTCAGGCCTTCGACGCTCGAGCGCCCCAACAGGGTCAACGACTGTTGCGCACAGACCGTCGATGCCCAGAGAAGAAGGCCGATCAGCACCCCACCTGCCAGTCGTCGGAGTGTGTTCATTCAGATCAGATGATTGCGCAGGGCGAAATCCCTCAAATGCACCGACGAGCTCACGTTGAGCTTGAGGGTGAGTCGGGTTTTGTAGGTACTGACGGTCTTGTAGCTCAGGTGCATGATCTCGGCGATTTCCAGGTTTTTCGAACCCCGGGCCAGGTACTGCAAAACGGTCAACTCACGATTGGTGAGCCTGTCGATCAACTGCTTTTCGCTGCGTTGCAACTCCCCCATCGACACGGAGCTCGAGGGAATCTGGGCGAAATAGGTGTAGCCGGCCATCACGCAATTCACCGCCGCCCTCAAGTCATCCAGGTCCTTGCTCTTGGAAACATAGGCAAAAGCCCCGGCACGCATGCAGCGGTCCTGATAGAACTGGGCCTCCAGTGAAGTGAACACCACCACGCGGCATCGCGTCTGTTCGGCCTTGATACGGTCCATCACCTCAAGCCCCGCCACACCGGGAAGCCCCAGATCAAGCAGCACGACATCCGGTCGATGCTCCCGGAGCAACGCCAGGACCTCATCGCCACGGGAGGCTTCGTAAATACTCTTGAATCCTTCACCCTTGAGTACGAGTTTGATCATGGATCGAACCACCGGATGATCTTCCACAATCAGTGCAGACTTCATGACAACTCCCGTGCAAAACAACACGATCGGGCAAAAAATGCCCTCCAGGCACCGCAGCGGTTGGGCACAACGCTGCGCATAGACTTTTGCATGGAAGGCTGGAAAGAACTACCTGACAGAAATGACAGTTCCGACGAGCGGTAGGCGACGATCGACGGTGCTCATCAACTGCATAATGCACGCGAGGTCAGGCAGGGCGGCCTGGCTGACCTGGACCTTGCCCGCGACGGGCGGCAACGGCGCCTGCTGTTCATTGAAGATAAACCCGTGATGAACCTGCCGGTTGTCGGCCAGGAAACTGAACAGATCCAGCCCTTCGCTGGCCATCGCCCCATTGACGAGCACCAGGTCCAGAGGCTCGCCAGCGTACTCCACCAGTGGAAGGAGTTCGTCGAGGCTGTGCACCGGTGCCACCCGAAAGTAGCCGAGCTGGTTGAACAGCCGCTCGATCCGCAGGCGATTGAAGTGCTGCGCATCGGCGATCAGGATGCGCAAGGATTTATCCGGCAAGGTGACCTCCAAAAGGATGTCGGTTTCAAGAGGTCGCAAAGCCTACGGAAGACCTCCCTGGGTTTATGTAGGAATATTCCTAAATCAATGCCGGTTAGTCTGACGCTTGCTGGGGAAACCTTGGCCTTCACTCCGTAGTACTCGGACTCCAGAACGCCTGCACCACCAGGGCCGAGGTCGAAATCCGTGCCACCAGGGCATCCAGTTCATCACCATCGACCGAGGTGGTCGCCAGGGTGGCTTCGATTTCAATTTCATCCGTGCCGAAGGCATGCACATCGACATCGCTGGCCGGGTAGTTGCTGCGTTCCAGCTCGGCTTCGAGCAAGGCCAGCACGGTTTTCTGCTGCGTACGCCGGGCGATGACATAGACGATGTTGGTGACTTCCGCCGAAATCACATCCAGCGGCTGACGGTTGATGTTGTTGACGATCGGCCGCAGCAGGGTGTTTGCCGCCAGCACAAACAAGGTGCCAAGCAACGCCTCGGCCAGCAGATCGGCACCGGCGCAGGCACCGACCGCCGCCGAGGTCCAAAGTGTGGCGGCGGTATTGAGGCCGCGCACATTGCCCTCTTCGCGCATGATCACCCCTGCACCGAGAAAGCCGATACCGGAAACCACGTAGGCGACGACCCGCACAGCACCTTCGGCACCGGCAAGCCGGTTGGCCATGTCGACGAAAATCGCCGCGCCCACCGCCACCAGCACGTTGGTGCGCAGGCCCGCGGTGCGCTGCCGGTACTGACGCTCGAAACCGATCAGGCCACCGAGGATGAAGGCCGCGCTGAGGCTGACCAGGGTGTCGAGCAGGGAGTTCAGGTTGAGGTTGTTAAGTGCTTGCATGATGAATCCTTTGAAAAACACACGATCCCCTTGTGGGAGTGGGCTTGCTCCGGGCGGCGTTCCGACGAATGCGATGTATCAGTCACCATCATCATCGACTGAACCACCGCTTTCGCGAGCAAGCCCGCTCCCACAAGGACATTGCTGTACTGCGGTTCTATTGCCAGCCAAACCGCCGGATGTAGAAGCCCTTCACCGCCTGGGTCAGCGCCATGTACGCCAGCAGGATCACCGGCAGGAACACGAAGTACAGCGACGGCAGCGCCTGCAACTTGAAGTAATGGGCCAGCGGTCCCATCGGCAGGAAAATCCCCACGGCCATGATCAATCCGGTCATCACCAGCAACGGCATGGCCGCGCGGCTTTGCAGGAACGGGATCTTCGGGGTGCGGATCATGTGCACGATCAGGGTCTGGGTCAGCAGCCCGACCACGAACCAGCCGGACTGGAACAGGGTCTGGTGATCCGGGGTGTTGGCATCGAACACGTACCACATCAAGGCGAACGTGGTGATGTCGAAGATCGAGCTGATCGGCCCGAAAAACAGCATGAAGCGCCCGACATCCGCCGGTTGCCAGCGTTGCGGTTGCTTGAGCATTTCGTCATCGACGTTATCGAACGGGATGGCGATCTGCGAAATGTCATAGAGCAGGTTTTGCACCAACAGGTGCATCGGCAGCATCGGCAGAAACGGGATGAACGCACTGGCCACCAGCACCGAGAACACGTTGCCGAAGTTCGAACTGGCGGTCATCTTGATGTACTTGAGCATGTTGGCGAAGGTCCGGCGCCCTTCCAGCACGCCCTCCTCCAGCACCATCAGGCTCTTTTCCAGCAGGATGATGTCGGCCGCTTCCTTGGCGATGTCCACGGCGCTGTCCACGGAAATGCCGATGTCGGCGGTGCGCAGGGCCGGGGCGTCGTTGATGCCGTCGCCCATGAATCCGACCACATGGCCGTTGCCCTTGAGCATGCGGACGATGCGTTCCTTGTGGGACGGCGTCAGCCTGGCGAAGACGTTGGTGGTCTCCACGGCGTTCGCCAGTTCGGCGTCGCTCATGCGTTCGATGTCATTACCCATCAGCAGGCCTTGCTGTTCCAGGCCGACTTCGCGGCAGATCTTCGCCGTCACCAGTTCGTTGTCGCCGGTCAGCACTTTCACCGCCACGCCATGGGCCGCCAGCGCCTTGAGGGCCGGCGCGGTGCTCTCTTTCGGCGGATCGAGAAAGGCTACGTAACCGATCAGTGTCAGTGCCTGTTCATCGGCCAGGCTGTAGGTGTCGCGCCCTTCGATCATCGGCCGTGCAGCAACCGCAACCACCCGCAAGCCTTCGGCGTTGAACGTGGCCGTGACCTGACGGATGCGCGCCAGCAGTTCTTCGGTCAACACTTCATCGACTTCGCCGTGGCGAACCCGCGAGCAGACCGCCAGTACCTCTTCCACTGCGCCCTTGCAGATCAGCAGGTGCGGTTGCCCATGCTCGGCGACCACCACCGACATGCGCCGGCGAGTGAAGTCGAACGGAATCTCGTCGACCTTGCGAAACGCCGTGCCGACTTTCAGCTCACGATGGATTTCGACGTGTTCGAGTACCGCCACATCCAGCAGGTTTTTCAGGCCTGTCTGGTAGTAGCTGTTGAGGTAGGCCATTTCCAGCACGTCATCGGAATCGCGACCCCAGACATCGACGTTGCGCGCCAGGAAGATCTTGTCCTGGGTCAGGGTGCCGGTCTTGTCGGTGCACAACACGTCCATCGCGCCGAAGTTCTGGATCGCGTCGAGGCGTTTGACGATGACTTTCTTGCGCGACAGGAACACCGCGCCCTTGGCCAGGGTCGAGGTGACGATCATCGGCAGCATTTCCGGGGTCAGGCCCACGGCAATCGACAGCGCGAACAGCAGCGCTTCGGTCCAGTCGCCCTTGGTAAAACCGTTGATGAACAACACCAGCGGCGCCATCACGAACATGAAGCGGATCAGCAGCCAACTGACTTTGTTGACCCCGGTCTGGAACGAAGTCGGCGCCCGGTCGGTGGCGCCGACGCGCTGGGCCAGGGCACCGAAATAGGTGCTGTTGCCGGTGGTGAGAATCACCGCCATGGCCGTGCCGGATACCACGTTGGTGCCCATGAACAGGATGTTGTCCAGATCCAGCGGATTGAGCGTTTCACGGTCCTGCTGACGGGGAAACTTTTCCACCGGCATCGATTCACCGGTCATCGCCGCCTGGCTGACGAACAGGTCCTTGGCGCTGAGCACCCGGCAATCGGCGGGAATCATGTCACCGGCAGACAGCACGATCAGATCGCCCGGCACCAGTTGCCTGATCGGTAATTCGATGCGCTGCGCGCCACGGTCCTCAAGGTCACGGCGCATCACCGTGGCGGTGTTGCTGACCATGGCCTTGAGAGCATCGGCGGCCTGATTGGATTTGGTTTCCTGCCAGAAACGCAGCAAGGTCGAGAGCACCACCATGGAGAAAATCACGATGGCGGCTTTCATGTCTTCGGTCAGCCAGGAGATGACCGCCAGCAACGTCAGCAGCAGGTTGAACGGGTTCTTGTAGCAGTGCCACAGGTGCGTCCACCACGGCAGCGGCTGTTCGTGCTCGACTTCATTGAGGCCGAACTGCTCGCGCAGGGCATCGGCTTCGAGCTCGCTCAAGCCGTCGGTGTGACTGCCCAGGGTGTTGAGCAATTGACCGGTGTCGCTGCCGGCAGCGGCCACCAGGGTTTGCGCCAGGCTGGGCGGGACTTCACGGCTGACCGTGGTGTCGGTGAAGGTTTCCAGCAACGCCAGGCGACGGAAGTGCCGGACGATGTGGCGGTTACGCAGGAAGCCTGCGAAGAATTCCTTGAGGGTAAGTTTCATGGCTGGTGCCCCTTTGGTCAGCCGGGAAACCGTCGAGCAGGCAGGTCCATGCCACTGCCGCCGGAACAACCGGCAAAGCAAGGCCTGGCACGCCGGTCACGAAGGACAGGCGTGTCGATAGAGCGGCGGCCACGACAAAAAGTCGAAACCACGCACTGTTCAGCGTCGATGAGAGGGACGTCGGGACACGGCCGGGACTGGCCATGATCAGGATGCCGCTGCTCGCTTGTCGGCGAGACAACGGCACAGGAGACTGCGCGTTATCTTGCCGAGAAAATGCCGGTTACCGAGACCGGCCGACAACTGTCACTCGAACAAGTACCCACTGTGGGTCTCCGTAATGGATGAAAACGCGCGAAGCTTACGCCCCGATGTCTGGAGAGTAAACCCGTTACAAAAGCTTGCCGGGGGAATCGCGGGGTTCTTCAGGAAGGGTTCAGGATCCAAGGTATGTGGTGCTTTTCAGGCCGCCATCGCGGGCAAGCCCGCTCCCACAAGGATCACTCCATACCTGTGGGAGCGGGCTTGCCCGCGATGGCGATTTTTTAGGCGCCGCAGGACTCAGCTGGCAGTCGCCAACAACAGATCCACCACCGACCGCCCCTGCCCGCGATGCTTGCCGTGCTCATACAACGACCCGGCAATTTCATCGGCACGAATCGGCAGGATCGACAGCAAGGTGTCGCTCAACCCATGGCTGGCCTGGCAAAAGCCCTGCATGTAGAGGCCGGCCTTGCAGCGCTCGTCGGTGATCAGCTTGTAGTGGCGATCGACCTCGAAATCCCCCAGGTACTCTTCCAGTGGCGCCAGCAGCTTGCGGTGCATCTGCCGCTCGTAGCCGGTGGCCAGCACCACGGCATCGTAGTGACGCACCGAGACTTCGCCGGTGGCGTTGTTGCGCAACACCAGTTCGATGCCCCGTTCGTTGGCGGTGGCCTTTTCGATCGTGGTCAGGGTGTGGAACGCATGACGGGCGATGCCCGAAACTTTCTGCCGATAGAAGATGCCGTAGATGCGCTCGATCAGATCGATGTCCACCACCGAATAGTTGGTGTTGTGGTACTCGTTGACCAGTCGCTCGCGCTCGCTGTCGGGCTGTTGGAACACCAGGTCGGTGAACTCCGGCGAGAACACTTCGTTGACGAAGGGGCTGTCGTCGGCCGGCTTGAGTGCCGAGCCGCGCAGGATCATGTCCACCTGCACCGACGGGAAGCTGTCGTTCAAATCGATGAAGGCTTCGGCCGCGCTCTGCCCGCCCCCAATGATCGCAATGCTCATCGGACGGTTGTCCACGCACGGCTGCCTGGCCATCTGCGCCAGGTACTGGGAGTGGTGGAACACCCGCCCGTCATCCTTGAGCGCCTTGAACACCTCGGGAATACGTGGCGTGCCACCGGCACTGACCACCACCGAACGGGTGGTGCGCACCTGTTGATGCCCTGTCGCATCGCGGGAAATCACCCGCAGCGCCTCGACCTGCTGGTTGTGCAGCACCGGCTCGATGGTCAGCACTTCTTCGCCGTAACGGCTTTGCGCGGTGAACTGCCCGGCGACCCAGCGCAGGTAGTCGTTGTACTCCATGCGGCACGGATAGAAGGTGCCCAGATTGATGAAGTCCACAAGGCGCCCGTGGGCCTTGAGGTAATTGACGAACGAATAAGGGCTGGTGGGATTGCGCAGGGTCACCAGGTCCTTGAGGAAGGAAATCTGCAACTCGCTCTGGGTCACCAGGGTGTTGCCGTGCCAGCGGTAGTCGGCCTGCTTGTCGAGGAACAGCACATCCAGGTTGCCCTGGCTCGCCCCGCGCTCTTGCAGCGCGATGGCCAGTGCCAGGTTCGACGGGCCGAAACCGACGCCGATCAGGTCGTGAACGAGGGGTGAAGCAATTGCCTGTGTCATTTCCAGTGTCCTCTGGATGTTCCCCTCAAAGACGGGGCATTGAACCTAAGTGACCTGACCCACCAAGGGCCGCACAACAGGTCGTCTGTTGAGTAGGAACGAGGACCGTGAAAAAAAATTTAACCGCGCGGGATCACTGGGCGTCCCCCTGTCGCATCCGTATACGGCAATGCTTCATGGCGTTGACAATGTGCTTCTCGACCATTGCCCGGGAAATGCCCAGTTGCTCGGCAATCTGCGGATGGGACAGGCCTTCGATCTTGCGCAACAGGAAACTCTCGCGGCACAGCCCAGGCAACTCCGCCAGGGCACTCTGGAGCATTTCCAGACGCTGGCCATGATCGAGCACGTTTTGCGGCGAAGGGGTGAAATAGCGCTCCTCATTGTCGAGCACGTCCAGGGGTTCGGCCTGACGCAGGGTGTTGCGTCGATGGTTGTCGATAACCAGATTGAGGGCGGTGCGATACAGGAATGCCCGGGGCTGCTCGATCGGCGTCTCACTGGAACGCTCCAGGACCCGCAGATAAGCGTCATGCACCACATCTTCGGCCACCTGACGGTTGCCCAGCCTGGCGTTGAGGAAACACACCAGTTCGCGATAGTAGTTTTCCAACATGACTCCCGTCCGCACGGGAGTGCGGTTTCTGTCCTTGAGCCGTTTCGGCGACCGCTGAATCACACAGTGGCACGATAGTGGCAGTTCGAGTCGCGTAATTTATAGTAATTCTCATATAGATTTAAAGTACTGCTTCAACTTGCCCGATAAATAGCTCTGATCCATGTGGGAGCGGGCTTGCTCCGGGCGGCGTTCCGACGAAGGCGGCGCATCAGGCAACATAAATGGTGAATGTGCCGGCCTCTTCGCGAGCAAGCCCGCTCCCACATTAGTTTGTGTCGTCGCCTAAATTCCGCGCCCGGCTCAACGTTTACAGGACAGCTCCCCGTCTCTGCCCGCCTCCACCGCTGAACGACGGGCCGATTTTCCCAGGCCGGAACCCTGCATGAAACGTCCCCGACAGACCCGACGCGCCCTGCTTGCAGCACTTTGTCTGATCCCCGTGGTTGCCGTCGCCGCCTGGCAGTTCATTCCGCCGGGCCGCGACGGGCTGGTCACCGTCCAGGTCAGCCGCGCCGACATTGAAAGCAGCGTCACGGCCTTGGGCACCCTGCAACCGCGGCGTTATGTCGACGTCGGCGCCCAGGCCTCCGGGCAGATCCACAAGATCCACGTGGAAGTCGGCGATGTGGTCAAGGAAGGCCAGTTGCTGGTGGAAATCGACCCGTCCACGCAACAGGCCAAACTCGATGCCGGGCGCTTCTCCGTCGAAAATCTCAAGGCGCAGCTGCAGGAACAGCGGGCACAACACGACCTGGCCCGGCAGAAATACCAACGTCAACAGCACCTCGCCGCCGGCGGCGCCACCCGTGAAGAAGACGTGCAGACCGCCCAGGCCGAACTGCGCGCCACCCAGGCACGGGTCGACATGTTCCAGGCGCAAATCCGCCAGGCCGAAGCCAGCCTGCGCAGCGACCAGGCGGAGCTCGGCTACACGCGCATCTATGCGCCGATGGCCGGCACTGTGGTGGCGCTGGATGCCCGGGTCGGCCAGACCCTCAACGCCCAGCAGCAAACGCCGTTGATCCTGCGCATCGCCAAACTGTCGCCGATGACCGTGTGGGCCGAGGTCTCGGAGGCGGACATCGGCCACGTCAAACCCGGCATGCACGCCTGGTTCACCACCCTGAGCGGTGGTAGCCGACGCTGGACCAGCACCGTGCGGCAAATCCTCCCGGTCCCGCCCAAGCCCCTGGACCAGACCAGCCAGGGCGGCGGCAGCCCCGCCAGCACCAGCAAAAGCGGGAGTGCCCGCGTCGTGCTGTACACCGTGTTGCTGGACGTCGACAACGCCGACAACGCGCTGATGGCGGAAATGACCACCCAGGTGTTTTTCGTCGCCAATCAGGCGCAGAACGTACTCACCGCGCCCATCGCCGCCCTGCAGGCCGGCCCGCAGACAGACCGGCAGACCGCGCAAGTGGTCGCCAGCAATGGCAGCATCGAGCAGCGCAACGTGCGCACCGGCATCAGCGACCGCCTGCGGGTACAGATCCTCGACGGCCTGCAAGAAGGCGATCACCTGTTGATCGGCCCGGTCGACGGGAGTGGCGGCTGAATGCACACGCCCCTGATCGACCTTTCGGACATCCGCAAAGCCTACGGCGGTGGCGACGCGCCTGAAGTCCACGTGCTGCGCGGCATCGACCTGTCGATCCATGCGGGGGAGTTCGTGGCGATCGTCGGCGCCTCCGGCTCCGGTAAGTCGACGCTGATGAACATCCTCGGCTGCCTCGATCGCCCGACCGCCGGCGAATACCGCTTCGCCGGGGAAAACGTCGCGGCGCTGGACAGTGACGAACTGGCCTGGCTGCGCCGTGAAGCCTTCGGTTTTGTGTTCCAGGGCTACCACCTGATTCCGTCGGGTTCGGCCCAGGAGAACGTCGAGATGCCGGCGATCTACGCAGGCTTGCCCGCCGCCGAACGCCACGCCCGCGCCGCCGCCCTGCTCGACCGCCTAGGCCTGGCTTCACGCACCGGCAACCGCCCCCATCAACTCTCCGGCGGGCAGCAGCAACGGGTGTCGATTGCCCGCGCGTTGATGAATGGCGGCCACATCATCCTGGCCGACGAGCCCACCGGCGCCCTCGACAGCCACAGCGGCGCCGAGGTCATGAGCCTGCTCGACGAACTGGCGAACCAGGGCCACGTGGTGATCCTCATCACCCACGACCGCGAAGTGGCGGCCCGGGCCAAACGCATCATCGAGATCCGCGACGGCCTGATCATCAGTGACAGCGCCAGCGAAAACCCGACCGTGCAACATTCGGCCGACCCGGGTGCGCTACAAGCCGTCGACCTGCGCAAGCGCTTGAGTGAAGGCGCCGAAGCCACCGGCGCCTGGAAGGGCGAATTGGTCGATGCCGTGCACGCGGCGTGGCGGGTGATGTGGATCAACAAGTTCCGCACCGCCCTGACCCTGCTCGGCATCATCATCGGCGTCGCCTCGGTGGTCGTAATGCTCGCCGTCGGCGAAGGCAGCAAGCGCCAGGTGATGGCGCAGATGGGCGCGTTCGGTTCCAACATCATTTACCTCAGCGGCTCGGCGCCCAACCCGCGCACGCCCATGGGCATCGTCACCCTCGATGACGTCGCCGCGATTGCCGGCCTGCCCCAGGTGATGCGGATCATGCCGGTCAACGGCCAGGAGGCCGGGGTGCGCTTTGGCAGCCTTGATCACATGAGCTACGTCGGCGGCAACGACACCAACTTCCCGGCGATTTTCAACTGGCCGGTGGTCGAAGGCAGCTACTTCACCCACGACGACGAACAAAACGCCGCGGCGGTCGCGGTGATCGGGCACAAGGTGCGGACCAAACTGCTCAAGGACGTGACCAACCCGATCGGCCAGTACATCCTGATCGAAAACGTGCCCTTCCAGGTGGTCGGCGTGCTCGCGGAAAAAGGCGCCAGCTCCGGCGACTCCGACAGTGACGACCGCATCGCCATCCCCTACTCCGCCGCGAGCGTGCGCCTGTTCGGCACCCACAATCCCGAGTACATCGCCATCGCCGCCGCCGATGCGCGCAAGGTCAAGGAAACCGAAAAAGCCATCGAACAACTGATGCTGCGCCTGCACGACGGCAAGCACGATTTCGAGTTGACCAACAATGCGGCGATGATCCAGGCCGAGGCACGCACGCAAAACACCCTGTCGCTGATGCTCGGCTCGATTGCGGCGATTTCGCTGCTGGTGGGCGGGATCGGTGTGATGAACATCATGCTCATGACCGTGCGCGAGCGGACTCGCGAGATCGGTATCCGCATGGCCACCGGTGCCCGCCAGCGCGACATCCTGCGCCAGTTCCTCACCGAAGCGGTGATGCTCTCGGTGGTGGGCGGCCTCACCGGGATCGCCCTGGCGCTGATCGTCGGTGGCGTGCTGATTTTCAGCGAAGTCGCTGTCGCGTTCTCCCTGATAGCGGTGCTGGGCGCCTTCGGCTGCGCCCTGGTCACCGGTGTCGTTTTCGGCTACATGCCGGCTCGCAAGGCTGCCCGACTCGACCCGGTCACGGCCCTTACCAGTGAATGATCGATTGATGAAGCCGCAACTCAGCCTGTTGACTTTGTGCCTGCTGCTCAGCGCCTGTGGCAGCCCTGCCCAGCGCCCGGACAATGGCATCCAGCCGCCCGCCGCCTGGCAATCGCCGCATACCGCGGGCGCAGTCCTTGACAACCGGCAATGGTGGAACCGCTTCGGCAGCCCGCAACTGGGGCGCCTGATCGAACAGGCGCGGCTCGGCAGCTACGACCTGGCCGCAGCCATCGCGAGAGTGCGCCAGGCCCAGGCCGACACGGTGATTGCCGGCGGCTCGCAACTGCCCGAGGTCAAGGCCGGGGTCAACGCCAATCGCCAGAAACTGCTGCGCGGCAGCGGCTACAGCCAGCTCGATGCCGACAGTGATAACGACGCCGTCGACTACTTCACGGCGAACCTGACTGCCAGCTACGAAATCGATTTCTGGGGTGGCCAGCGTGCCACTCGCGACAGTGCGCAGTTCAGTCTGAAAGCCAGCGAGTTCGATCAGGCCACGGTGGAATTGACGTTGCTCAGCGGCGTGGCCAACGGCTACGCGCAAGCCTTGTCGTTACAGGAGCAGAGCCGCATCGCCGAGTTGAATCTGACCAATGCCCAAAGCGTGTTGAAACTGGTGCAGACCCGTTTCGACTCGGGCTCGGCCACGGCCCTGGAACTGGCACAGCAAAAAAGCCTGGTGGCGGCGCAGCAACGCCAGCTGCCGCTGGTGCGGCAACAGGCCGAGGAGGCGCGAATCAGCCTCGCCGCCCTGCTCGGCCGCCCGGTTCAGGCGCTGTCACTGGGGCAGGAACGCTTCGATCAACTGACCTGGCCGGCGATTGATGCCGGGGTGCCCAGCCAGTTGCTCAGCCGCCGCCCGGACATTGCCCGGGCCGAGGCGCAACTGGCCGCCGCCCAGGCGGACGTCAGCGTCGCCCGTGCCGCGATGCTGCCGACCGTGACCCTCACCGCTGAAATCGGCTCCGGCGCCGACCGGGCCGACGACATCCTGCGCAGCCCCTTCTACAACCTCACCGCAGGGTTGCTCGCGCCGGTGTTCAACAACGGCCGCCTCGGTGCCCAACGCGACAAGGCCACGGCGCGCCAGGAAGAACTGCTGGAGACCTATCGCGGGGCGATCATCAACGGCTTCGCCGACGTCGAGAAAGCCCTCAACGGCATTCGCGGACTGGATGAACAGCGTGGGTGGCAGAGTGAAGAACTGAGCCAGGCGCAGACCGCCTTCAACATCGCGCAAAGCCGTTACCAGGCCGGAGCCGAGGATTTGCTGACGGTGCTGGAAACCCAGCGCACGCTGTATGCGGCGCAGGATTTGAATGTGCAACTGCGCTTGTCGCGGATGCAGGCGAGTATTGCGTTGTATAAAGCGTTGGGTGGGGGGTGGCAGGTTCTGTAATTTTTGTCGTCAGTGAGTACGCCATCGCTGGCAAGCCAGCTCCCACAGGTTATGCGTCGTGCCCGGATCATGCGGCAAACACAAAACCTTGTGGGAGCTGGCTTGCCAGCGATTGAACGATAACGCGGTATCAAGCCTGGCTCTGTTTAGCCTTCAGATTGCGCGCATACCACGGCCGTTGCGGCACTTTGCGAAACAGATCCTTCAGCTTCTTCTCGTCCTCGCCAAAGGTAATGCGCAACGCCAGCTTCATGGTTTCCGGGTCCATTTCCACCGACTTGCCCGCCTGCAACCCCAGGGTGGTACTGCAGCCGTGAGTGACCGGGCCGAGCCACGGGTCATCGATCTCGACCCAGCGTCCCGGCGCGAACCATTGCACGCCGTTGACCTGCAGCCGACTGAGCTGCCCCGGATGGAAGCGCTCGTGGGCGCGGAACCAGTCTTCCAGGCGATCGTCGATCCAGCCGTGGAAATGCCAGAACACCGGGCTCACATGGGAGGAAAACGGGTCGCCGAGAAAATCGTTTTCCGGTGCAAACCAGCGTGCGGAAAAGTCCGACGGATCCCGGGCGAACGGCACCGGCTGACCGTTGGACGGATCACGGGGCACCGAAGCCCAGCGCATGTGCAGCCAGTCGTGCAGGCCCAACTCGACCTCCGAGCCGAACTGGCCGAGGGTCAGCGTCGACAGGTAACGCGGGTCGCGGTAGCGGGATTCCCAGACCTGGAAGTTGCTGTGATAGGTCTCGCCGGTCTTGATGTCGCTGACCCATTGCGTGTACTCGTCATCGTCCTCGGCCAGCCAGGTCGGCGGCAAAGCGGTGCCGTCGTGGTTGTCGAAGTAACGCGCAAAGCCTGACCGGTCCCGAGCCAGCTCCGGCTGCGGCAACGGGAAGTGCGTCCAGGACGGCAGGTCCTGCATCGAGCGCGCGGTGCCGAGCATGTGCCGGTGCATGAAGAAAAAGTCCACGCCCGAACCGTTGCGATCCTTGCGCTCACCTCGGGCGTCACGCTCCTTGTCTCGCGGGCCGGGTTGCCAGCCGAGCCCGCGCAAGGCGCCGCGCTGGTCTTCGGACAGCTTGTGCCACTTGTCCCGGGAGGCATGCCAGAGTTGGTGGAACAACCGGTGCTCCGGCGAGACCAGCCAGGCCAGCAGGGCCGGATTGAGGCCGGTGCGTTCGCGCGCTTCAGGGAATACCTGCTTGACGGCAATGAAGCGATTGTCCTGGGCCGTCAGCATCAGCGGGCGCTTGAGGTCCAGCACGCGCCCGCTGAGACTGCCGCTGCCGGCGTTGCCGAAACCGGCCCAGACTTCGTCCAGGGTCATGTCGAATTCGTATTCGCAACAGCCGCTGGCCCCCAGCAGTCGCCAGGCCAGCTGCTTCGGGTTGGCCCCGGACAGATCGCCGAGCACCCGGTAACGGGGCTCTTCGGTGGAGCGCAAACGCTCGGCGGTGTCGAGATAACCACTGACGCCGCGCCCCTTGTGGCCGATATCGAGGAACACTTCCAGGCCTTCGAGGGGCAAGCCTTCGATGCCGGCGTCACGACCTTCGAAACGAATCAGCCAGACCCCGCGCAAGTTATCCGCCAAGCGCTGGCCGACGACATCCGCCACGTCGAACGAGGCTTCGCCGGGGGTGATCGTCGGGTCCGGCCTGGTCAATTCGCGATGCCCGTAATACACCGCAGGCACGGCGGCACCGGTCAGCGCCAGACCCGCGAGGAACCATCGTCGAGAAATCGTCATTGCCCTACCTGTGTCAGCCATGGAGCAGGCTTTATCCAAGCTAGAACGATTGTTGCGCCGACAAATTTAAAGGCATCGCTGGCAAGCCAGCTCCCACAGGGGTATCGCAATTCCTGTGGGAGCGGGCTTGCCCGCGATGGGGCCGGCACAAACACTAAATTCCTTCCTCGGTCACTCGTTCCCCCCAGATAGCAAAGGCCCCCGCGCCTGATCCGGGGCGGCAAACCTGACTGAGACGGCAATGACAAAACCACGTTCGAAAAAGGCTCTTTTCATCGGCCTGCCGCTGGCCCTGGCGATCAGTGCGGGTGCGGGCTTCGCGGCCTGGGACTACGGATTCAGGGACAACCCAGGCTACCCGGTCAAGGTGATGAAACAGGCCGATCAATTGCAGGAACGCATCCTCTCGTTCGACAGCCATATCACCGTGCCCATGGACTTCGGCACCGCCGGCAACGAAGTCGACAAGGACGGCGAAGGCCAGTTCGACCTGGTCAAGACCGGGCGCGGGCGCCTGTCCGGGGCGGCACTGACGATTTTCGGCTGGCCGGAAATCTGGAACGGCCCCAACGCCCCCCATCGCCCTACCGCCGGTTTCGTCGACGAGGCCCGCTTTGAGCAGGAAACCCGCTACAAGATCATCAGCGCGATGGTTCGCGATTTCCCCAACCATGTGGCCATCGCCTACACCCCCGACGACTTCCGTCGCCTGCACGGTGAAGGCAAGTTCGCAGTGTTCATCAGCATGCTCAACGCCTACCCGCTGGGCAATGACCTCAACGCCCTGGACAAGTGGGCGGCGCGCGGCATGCGCATGTTCGGCTTCAGCTACGTGGGCAACAACGCCTGGGCCGACTCGTCGCGGCCGCTGCCGTTCTTCAATGATTCGCGGGATGCGCTGGGCGGGCTGTCGGACATCGGCAAGCAAGCGGTGCATCGCCTCAACGACCTGGGCGTGATCATCGATGTGTCGCAGATGTCGACCAAGGCCCTGGAGCAAGTGGCGCAACTGAGCCGCACACCGATGGTCGCCTCACACTCGGCGCCGCGCGCCCTCGTGGACATCCCGCGTAACCTCAGCGATGCGGAAATGCAGTTGATCAAGAACAGCGGCGGCGTGGTGCAGATCGTCGGCTTCCCGACCTACATCCGCCCGCTGAGCCAGACTACCCAGGACAAGCTTAACGCCCTGCGCGCGCGCTTCGACCTGCAACCGCTGCAAGGCCTGGAGATGGCCCTGATGCCCGGCGACCCGGTGATCACCGTCTGGCCCGAGCAGCGCTTCGGCGAGTACGCCAGCCAGCTCTATTCGATCCTCGACGAAGAACCCAAGGCCACTCTCAAGGATTACGGCGATGCGATCGACTATGCCGTGAAAAAAATCGGCATCGACCACGTCGGCATCAGTTCCGACTTCAACGACGGCGGCGGCCTCGAAGGCTGGAAAGACGTCAGCGAGGCCCGCAACGTGACCGCCGAACTGATCAGCCGCGGCTACAGCGACGCCGACATCGCCAAGCTCTGGGGCGGCAACTTCCTGCGGGTCTGGGACCAGGTGCAGAAGTCCTCCCGGCCTGTGGTTAAAAACTGATTTCTTCTTTGCCAGAGCGAACCGAATCCATGACCAACCGTCGTTCATTCCTCAAGCAGGCCGGCATACTCGCGGCCGGCATTCCCCTGGCCTCGGCCGTCAACCTGCCGACACTGGCCGCCAGCCCCGCGCCACTGCCCAAGGACAAATGGGACCAATTGCGCCAACTCTTCACCCAAGACCCGAATTATCTGCACTTCGCCAATTTCCTGGTGACCTCGCACCCCCTTCCCGTGCGTGAAGCCATCGAGATGCACCGCGCCAATCTCGATCGCAACCCGGGCCTGGCCATGGACTGGCATCGCGGCGAAACCGAACGCCGGGAAGAAGAGGTGCGCGTGTGGGCCGGGCGTTACCTGAAAGCCAAACCATCGCAGATCGCCCTGACCGGCAGCACCACCGAAGGCCTGGCGATGATCTACGCCGGTATCCACGTGCGCCCGGACCAGGAGATCCTCACCAGCGAACACGAGCACTACGCCGCCAACAGCGTGTTCGAATACCGCACCCGGAAGGACGGCACCCAGGTTCGCAAGATCAAGTTGTTCGAAGACCCGTACAAGGTCTCGAGCGCCGAAGTGCTGGCCGCGATCGAACGCAACATCCGCCCCGAAACCCGCGTGCTGGGCATGACCTGGGTGCACTCCGGCAGCGGCGTGAAGCTGCCCATCGGCGAGATCGGCAAACTGGTGGAAGAGAAGAACCGTGGCCGCGCCGACAAGGACCGCATCCTCTACGTGATCGATGGCGTACACGGTTTCGGCGTGGAGAACGTCGATTTCCCGGACATGCACTGCGACTTCTTCATTGCCGGCACCCACAAATGGATGTTCGGCCCACGGGGCACCGGGATCATCTGCGCCCGCTCCGACGAACTCAAGGACGTCACCCCGACCATCCCGACCTTCTCCGAAGCCACACAGTTCTCCACGGTGATGACCTACGGCGGCTATCACTCGTTCGAACACCGCTGGGCGCTGACCGAGGCTTTCAAATTGCACCTGGAGCTGGGCAAGGCCGAGGTCGCGACGCGCATTCACGCCATCAACAGCTACCTGAAAAAACGCTTGCAGGCACACTCGTCGGTGGAGCTGGTCACGCCGCTGTCGCCGGAATATTCCGCCGGTTTCACCTTCTTCCGCATCAAGAACCGGGACTGCGAAGAAGTCGCCAATTACCTGATGGATCAGCGCGTGGTGTGTGACGCCGTGGACCGCGATGTCGGGCCGATCATTCGAGTGTCGCCAGGGCTGCTCAATACCCAAGCGCACATCGACCGCCTGATGGAACTGCTGGCCAACCAGGTCTGACTGAGCGAGAGCCCTTATGAAAAGCACCCTGAAAAAATTCGGCGCCCTGACGCTGTTGGCCGTGCTCGGCAGCGCCTTGCCCGGCCTCGCCCAGGCCTACACCGCGCCATTGCCGGGCAAGGTCTTCAAGGATTGCCGTAACTGCCCGGAAATGGTGGTGCT
The DNA here is from genome assembly GCF_000282455.1 of Pseudomonas sp. GM74. Lineage (GTDB taxonomy): Bacteria > Pseudomonadota > Gammaproteobacteria > Pseudomonadales > Pseudomonadaceae > Aquipseudomonas. The sequence continues at coordinate 96,412 of NZ_AKJG01000054.1, read as the reverse complement.
GCCCGCCGGCACCTTCACCATGGGCACCCCGGACGACGAGGTCGGCCGCGAACCTGATGAAGGCCCGATGCATGAGGTGTCGTTCGAAAAACCCTTCGCCATGAGCCGCTACCAGATCACTGCCGGTGAATGGGCCCAATACATGAAGGAAACCGGGATCACCCTGCCCGATGGCGACACACGCCCCGGCCGCGCGTGCACCAACGGCAAGCCGAGCTACCCCCAGGGCCCGCGCCAGCCGGCGGTGTGCATGAACTTCGCCGAGGTCAGCGCCTACGTCGCCTGGCTGTCGATGAAGACCGGCCAGCACTATCACATCGTCAGCGAGGCTCAGCGCGAATACGCCGCCCGCGCCGGGTCAACGGGAGCGTTCCCCTTCCCGTTCGACCCCGGTACCGAGTACAGCATCGCCACCCACGCCAACACCTACGGCCCGACCGACGGCTACAGCTACAGCTCGCCGGTCGGCAGCTACCCACCCAACGCCTTCGGCCTGTACGACATGCACGGCAACGTCTACGAGTGGATCGCCGACTGCTACCACCCGGACTACGTCGGCGCGCCCACCGACGGCAGTGCCTGGACCGAACCAAACTGCGACACCCTGCGCATCCGTGGCAACGACTGGGGCGAAGCGCCGGTGTTTTCCCGCTCGGGCAACCGCAACGACATCGACCCGCAAACCCGGGGCGACTGGATCGGATTTCGTGTAGTACGCAATCTCTAATCCCTCCCCACACCTTGTGGGAGCGGGCTTGCTCGCGAAGGCGGCAGCACATCCAACATCAATGTGACTGACAAACCGCCTTCGCGAGCAAGTCGGATCGCCGCACCGCCGCTCCCACAGGTTTTGTGTAACTCCCCCGCCACCTGTCTCCCGCCGTTTAAATAAAGCCCTCCATCAGACGTTCTACTGGGTATCTGCCTTACGACCCAAGGAACTGCTTGCCATGACCCAGCCTACCCGAGGCGCCATCGGCGAATTACTGGCCCTGTTGAAACCGTTTCGACTGATCGTTGCCACGTCCATTGTCCTGGGCATGGTCGGTGGCCTGAGCGTCACGGTGCTGCTGGCCACCATCAACAACGCACTGCATTCGCCGGACGGCCTGACCCAAGGCGTGGTCACCCTGTTCGGCGGCCTGTGCCTGCTGGCCCTGGGCAGTTCGATCTGTTCGGACATCGGCACCAACTACGTCGGCCAGCACATCATTGCCAGGCTGCGCAAAACGCTTGGGGAGAAAGTCCTTTCGGCGCCTATCGAGCAGATCGAGCGCTACCGCAGCCACCGGCTGATCCCGGTGCTGACCCACGACGTCGACACCATCAGCGACTTTGCCTTCGCCTTCGCGCCGCTGGCGATTTCCCTGACCGTGACCCTCGGCTGCATGGGTTACCTGGCGATGTTGTCGTGGCCGATGTTCCTGATGATGGTGCTGGCAATTGCCATCGGCACCGGCATCCAGTTCTACGCCCAAGGCAAGGGCATCCAGGGTTTCATGGCCGCCCGTGACGCCGAAGACGATCTGCAAAAGCACTACAACGCCATTGCCGGCGGCGCCAAGGAATTGCGCATCCACCGTCCGCGTCGCCAGCGCATGTTCGTCAAGGGCATCCAGGGCACCGCCGATTTCATCTGCGACACCCAGGTGCGTTCGATCAACACCTTCGTGATCGCCAAGACCCTCGGCTCGATGCTGTTCTTCGTGGTCATCGGCCTGGCGCTGGCCCTGCAATCCTTCTGGCCCAGCGCCGACAAAGCGGTGATGAGCGGATTCGTGCTGGTGCTGCTGTACATGAAGGGCCCGATCGAGCACCTGGTCAGCACCTTGCCGATCGTGAGCCGGGCGCGCATCGCCTTCCGCCGCATCGCCGAACTGTCGAGCCAGTTCTCCTCCCCCGAGCCGCACCTGCTGCTCAACGACAACGGCACCCCGCCGATCGTGGTCAACCGCCTGCAACTGGACAACGTCAGCTACGCCTTCCCCGCCGCACCGGGCAGCGACGCGTTTCGCCTGGGCCCGGTGAACCTGACCATCGAGCAAGGCGAGATCATTTTCATCGTCGGCGAAAACGGCTGCGGCAAGACCACTCTGATCAAGTTGCTGCTGGGCCTCTACGCACCGCAACAGGGCTCGATCCTGCTCAATGGCCAAGGCATCGATGCGCACAATCGCGACGACTACCGCCAGTTGTTCACCACGATTTTTGCCGATTACTACCTGTTCGATGACGTGGTCCAGGGCGACCAGCACATCCCCGAAGACGCCAACCAATACCTGCAACGGCTGGAGATCGCGCACAAGGTCAGCGTCAGGGACGGCAGCTTCACCACCACCGACCTGTCCACCGGCCAGCGCAAGCGCCTGGCGCTGGTCAATGCCTGGCTGGAGGAACGCCCGGTGCTGGTGTTCGACGAATGGGCGGCCGACCAGGACCCGACCTTCCGCCGCATCTTCTACACCGAGCTGCTGCCGGACCTCAAACGCCTGGGCAAGACCATCATCGTCATCTCCCACGACGACCGCTATTTCGACATGGCCGATCAACTGGTGCGCATGGAATCGGGCCGGGTCGTCACCGAGCGCGCAACCGCCTGAACGCGGTGGCCGCACGCAAATCATTGTTTTTTTTGAAGTTTGTTTTCCGGTTTAGCCAAAGTGGTCCGTCTAATAATAATTATCATTAACTAAAAACTGCACACACCATTCTGGAGCGATTCGAGCAATGCAAAGCCTTACTCTGTCCCGCGCACCCTTGGCGTTAGCCATCGAACGGCAAAAGAAACTCCGAACGGTCGTGCCGGGTGCGCTGCTGACCCTGTTGCTGCTGGGTACGTCCCAGGTGGAAGCAGCCCCGGTGAACGTCAATGTACCGGCCCAATCGCTGGCCAGCGCATTGCGCCAACTGGGCCAGCAGACCAACCTGCAGATTCTCTACAGCCAGGACATGGTCAACGGCATCAAGTCCACGGCGGTGTCCGGCAACATGGAACCGGAACAGGCACTGAAAACCTTGCTGCTGGGGAGCGGCATCAATTTTCAGTTGAATGGCAACACCGTGTCGCTGGTGCCATCGGCCGGTGACTCCAGTGCACTGCAACTGGGCGCGACCTCCATCACCGGCGTGGCGCTGGGCCCGACCACCGAAGGCTCGCACTCCTACACCAGCGATGAAGTGACCATCGGCAAAGGCAACATCAAGCTCAAGGACATCCCGCAGTCGGTGTCCGTCGTCACGCGCCAGCGCATGGACGACCAGAACCTGAACAGCCTGCAGGACGCCATGCGTCAGGTCACCGGCGTGACCATCAAGACCTACAACTCCGGCTCCAGCCTCAACGACGTCTACATGCGTGGCTTCCTCGTCGACCAGGTGCAGGTCGACGGCGTCTCACAGCCCACCGGCCAGGGCGACATGGCCACCAGTTTCGACCTGGCGATGTACGACCGCATCGAAGTGCTGCGCGGCCCGTCGGGCCTGTACCAGGGCGCGGGCGAACCCGGCGGTACGATCAACGTGGTGCGCAAGCGCGCCCTGAGCAAATTCGCCCTCGGTGGCGAACTGGCCGCCGGCTCCTACGATCACTACCGTTCTTCGGTGGACGTCACCGGCCCGTTGAACGAACAGGGCACCGTGCGCGGTCGCTTCATCACCGCCTACGAGAACAACCAGTCCTTCGTCGACTACGCGCAGAACGAACGCCCGATGGTCTACGGTCGCCTGGAATTCGACCTCGACCCGGCCACCACCCTGTCGGTCGGTGGCGCCTATCAGAAGAACAACTCCACCCCGGCCTTCGGCCTGCCGGCCTACGCCAATGGCTCGTTGCTCGACGTATCGCGCTCGACCTTCGTCGATGCCAAGTGGAACACCCTCAACGAAAAGGTCTGGGAATCCTTCGCCGAGCTCGACCACGAACTGGACAACGGCGGTCAGTTCAAGACCACCCTGACCTACCGCGACGCCGAAACCCCGGAGCGTAACTTCACCTGGGCCGACGGCGCGGTCGACCCGGCCACCGGTGACAGCTGGGCCGTGGCCTACGACTACTACACCCACATCAAGACCATCGGCGTCGACAGCTTCGTCACCACGCCGTTCGAGTTTGCCGATCGACGGCACGAGTTCACCCTGGGCGCCGAGTACCAGCACCTGGACAAGGACTTCACCTACGGCGGCGGCGAGTACTTCCCGATCAACGTGTACGATCCGGACAGCATCGACATTCCCCGCAACGACTATGCCCACGTCAACGGCAACTGGTCCAAGTCCGATCAGTACGGCGTCTACACCCGCGCCAAGTTCAACGTCACCGACTGGCTCGATGTCATCGGCGGCAGCCGCGTCACCTGGTACGAAAGCGATGCGAAGAACGCCAACGCCTTCTTCAACAACTTCGGCGAAGCCCACACCAGCATCAACCGCAAAGTCGTGCCGTACGGCGCCCTCATCGGCAAGATCACCCCTGAACTGTCGACCTACTTCAGCTACACCGGCGTATTCAAACCGCAGAGCGAAATCGGCACGGACGGCCAGCCGGTCGGCCCACGCGAAGGCAAGCAGTACGAGATCGGCCTCAAGCGCGAATTCTACGAGGGTCGCCTGAACGCCAGCCTCGCCGCCTTTCGCATCTACGATGAAAACCGTGCCGAATACGACAACACCTCCGGTGCCTACATGACCGAAGGCAAGGCCCGCAGCCAGGGCTGGGAAACCGAGTTGAGCGGCAACCTGACCGACAACTGGAGCATCGTCACCGGTTACGCCTACACCTCCACCAAGTTCCTGGACGGCGATCAGGCCAACAAAGGCAAGACCTTCAGCACCATCACGCCCAAGCACAACTACAACCTGTGGACCAAGTATGAGTTCACCGACGGTGCGCTCAAGGACTTCAGCGTCGCCGGTGGCGTGCGTGTGGTCAGCGACACCTACTACCAGCGTGACGTGAAGTTCAAACAAGGCGGCTATGCCGTAACCTCGGCGCAGGTCGGCTACAAGTTCAACGAACACCTGTCGTCGACACTGACGGCCAACAACCTGTTCGACCGCAAGTACTACGACCGCGTCGATGCCTCCTGGGGCACCAACTTCTACGGCGACCCGCGCACCCTGACCCTGAGCCTGCGCGCGCAGTACTGATTACCGGCAGCGTCAACAGCCACACCCCACCGGGCCGTTTGCGGCCCGGTGCTGATTCGCTGACGAACCGCAAAGGTGATGTGCGTTTATTGCTCCGGGTTCAGGGCTCGACCTTACGGTCGTGGGCGACAACCCTGAGCTGCTCGGTATCGACGCGGACAAACGTGGAGTCCCCGACAGCGGTCAGGACATCCCCGGCGAAGACCTCGCAAATGACCCGGCTTTTGCGCCCGACCTCGCCCTCGACTCTGGCACGCAGTGTCAGGGGGACACCCATCGGGGTGGGCTTGATGTACTTGATGCCCAGGTTACCGGTGACGCAGGTGATGTGGGGCAAGCTGCCCACCTCGCGTTGCTCTGCCCGGTAGTGATAAGCCATCGCTGCCCAGTTGGAGTGGCAATCGACCAGCATCGCGATCAAACCGCCGTAAACCAGACCCGGCCAGCCGCAGTACTTGTCCTCCGGCATGTGCTGCGCCACGACATGCACCCCGTCTTCATGCCAGTAGCTCTTGATGTGCAGCCCGTGCGGGTTCTGGCTGCCGCAGCCATAACAAACGCCTTCGGGCGCGGCGATGTCTTGAAGCGAAATGTCCTGCGTGGTCATACCGTGTCCATCCTTAATACCGGGTGGTTGAAAGCGGACCGGGTCACCCCGGCCCGCAGTGCCTGATCAATATTGGCAGAAGCGAATCCGGTTGCCGAACGGGTCGTAGACTTGCAGCTCTTTGCCCCAGCCCTGCTGGACAATATCAGGGCGTCCATACCCGTAGCGCTTGCCCTGCAATTCGTCCCTGAGCAGTTCGATGTTTTGCATGGGCACGAACACCGTCGAGCCCGGGCTGGCATCACCGTGATGCTCGGAAAGGTGCAGTTGCAGGCCGTCGCGACTGATGCCCAGGTACAGCGGCAGATCAGCCTCGAAACGATGCTCGAACTCGACGCTGAACCCGAGGAAATCCAGATAGAACTCGCGCGCCTTGGCTTCGTCGAAACTGCGCAGAATTGGAATGGGTTTGTCGAAAGTCACAGCAGGCGTGGACGGCGTACTTGCCTGGGAAAGCATCGCCGACGCGGTGTTCCAGTCCTTGTAGCCCAGTTGTTGCGCGACCAGTTCCAGCGCGGTGGAATGGGTCACCGCCTGATTGCGTTCCTCCAGCGAGGCGCGCAACTGCTTGGCCATTTGCTTGGCTTGCTCGATTGAAAACATGACTGCTCCTGTGGCCGAGATGCTTTGGTGCTCGCATTGCCAAACCTCGACCGTCAAGAGAGGCGACAGGGTTTGCATGAGGAGGAGATGCTTTCACCTTTCCCAGCGGGAGCGAGCGGCGGGCAGCATCGGGCCGATGTCGATAATACATAGCCGCCGGGGTCTGCGAAAGGTGTTCCCCGGTGTTGCCCGCACCCCAGGCCTGCGGTCTATTCCTGTAGGAGCCAGCTTGCTGGCGATGTTCTAAAGTGCGCCGCGTTTATCCAGTTCTCACGCGTCATCGTTAACGACCATCGCTGCGATGCGGCGACCCGACAAGCCAGCTCCTACAGGTATTGCGTTATCCGTGTTTCCCGGGATTACGTGATGATCCTTTTTTTGGGGGGCAACCGGCGATGAAATACCCTGAAGATCAGGGATACTCCTGCCGAGCATGCAACACGCTCAATATTTCGATTTGATCCGTCACTCAACCAGCATCCTGCTTGTTGTGCATTGACTCGATGAGGGCTCGCTTACCCGACCATTGCGTGGCGTCAGATCGCAAGGGCTGTACTTCCCACGGCCAACCGCAATCCTTTGTAGGACTCTTCCTGCCGACTCCGAGGATTTCAACGCTCTTTAACAAGACATGACAGCAGGTTAGAAACCACTCGATAGCGCCTGTTTAAGCGGCCTACAGGTTACTTCGTGAAAGCCACAACACCTTGCGCCGTTGCCTACAGGTACGCCAGAATCCGCCGGCTTGTGCGCCTTGGGGGTGGTCGGTAACTTGGTTCGGGTCACTGACTGTCAGTGATCGGGTTTAGTAGCCCGTGGTTACCCAGGGTGTATAGCCCATCAAATAGTCAGGTACCCATCCCTGCACTTTATGGTGGCTGTGTGCAGGGCGCCCTCGGGCGCGCCGGCTCCCTGGGTCCCCGGTCTACTAACCTGCGCACAGCTACCACCCTTCTTATTAGTAGAGAGGCGGTGGTAGCTCAATAACAGGACCCAAATCTATGTTCAATGTAACTCCGAATCCGCCCGACTCCGACCCTGCATCCCCACACGAAAGCCCCGAATCAAGACAATTCCACGAAACTGCCGAGTGCGCCTTCGATCCAGGCCCCAGCATCATGGCCACCCCGCGCACACCCAGCACGATGTTCATCGTCAATCCCGAACTCAGTACCGAAACCCTGCTGGTGCACGCCTGTGAGTCGCTGGCGTCGGCCAATGTCATGGCCAACGATCTGGTGGATCATTTGCAGGGGACGAGCCGCCATGCGCTGTTGGGCATTGCGCAGGTGATCATGTTGGGGGAACTGGCGGTGAATCGGGCACTGGATCAGCTTGATCCGCCTGGGTAGCCACTAGCTGACAGTTGATGAAAATCTTGAGAGTACAAAGTCCCCTGTGGGAGCGAGCAAGCTCGCTCCCACAGGGATTGCATTTAACTGATCGGCATCCGTTAATCCCCTCACAACAAATCAGGCCAAACTCTCGCCAATCTGCGTCGCCAGTTGCACCAGCATCCCAGGCACTTCCTGGACCATTTCGCCCATACGCGCAAAGTCGTGGGTCATGCCGGCCTTCACCTCCAGCACCACGGGATGCCCCGCTGCGCGCAGTTTCTCGGCCCAGGCCAGGCCTTCATCGAGCAACGGATCGTACTCGGCCAGCCACAGCACTGTCGGCGTCAGCCGTTGCACGCACTCGGCGTACAGCGGCGAAAAACGCCAGTCGGCACGGTCCGCTTCGCTGCGTTGGTATTGCTGGTAGAACCATTGCAGCGTGGTGGCTTCCAGCAGATAGCCTTCGGCGAATCGCTCCAGGGACGGGCGTTTTTTTACCGCGTCGATCACCGGGTACAGCAACACTTGCAGGCGCGGCACCAGCGGCCAGCCCAATGGGTCCTGGGCAATGGCGATGCACAGCGATGCCACCAGACTGCCGCCGACGCTGTCCCCCGCGAGCGCAATGCGCCTCGCGTCCAGGTCCAACGCCTTGGCTCCGGTGATGGCCAGCCAACGGGTGATGTCTTCGGCATCGTGGTAAGCGGTGGGAAAACGGTGTTCCGGCGCCAGGCGATAATCCGCCGACAACACGGCAAACTCCCCTGCCAGCGCCAGACGCCGGCACAGGGTGTCGTGGGAATCGAGGCTGCCCACCACGTAGCCGCCGCCATGGAAGTACAACAACACCGGGCGCGGTTCGCCGTCCGGTTGCGGCTTGGCGTACAGCCGCGCGTTGAGCAAATGCCCGTCCCGCGCCGCAATGCTCACCGCCGTCACCGTCAACGCGCCCGTCGGAGCGGCATCGAGCAACTGCGACGTCTGTTCGAATTGCTGCCGCGCTTCGCCAGGAGTCAGCTCATGCATGGGTTGGCTTTTGCCGCCGAGGCGGCCGAACTCGGCCAACTCCAGAAAACCTTCGATGTCCGGGTGCAGTGCCATGGGCGGTAGTCTCCAAAAATAAACAGGCTTGCCCAATAAACGAACCGTGAGGGCCGTTCATTAGGGCGAGCCTGTTTTTGTCGCGGGCAAGCCCTAGAGCTGCGGCACCACCTCCCGCCCCAGCGCCGCCACCACGGAGTCCAGGCACTCATCCTGCTGCAGGATATCGAAGTGGCCGGCCGCTACCGTTTGCACCTTGCGCAGCCGTGGTTGCTGACGCTCCAGGGTCGCGCGTTCGGTCGTCGGGTTGCCATCGGCCCACCAGCAATGCAGCTCGGTCTGCGTAATCGGCAGGCTTTCGACCTGCCGCGACAGCGTCTTCAAGCGCGTGCTGACCATGAACGTGTGGGCCAATTCGTCGGCGCCGAGCAGCGCGTAACCGCCGGCCTGATCGCATTCGCTGTCGATCACCGCGCGAATGATCCGCGCCACGGCGTCGTGGTCCCCTGCTCTCTCGGCAATCAGTGCCCGGGCGATCACCTCGCCATCCATGCCCAAGGTGGCACCGAGGAACCCGGCCAGATCCGCGCGCCACTCATCCGGGCCGGCAACGGCATTGGCCTGGGTCGGTACAAAGCTGTCCACCAGACCGATGAATGCCACATGCTGGCCCTGCTGTTCGAACAGCTCACTCACCAGCAACGCCAACGCCCCGCCCAGCGACCAGCCCAGCACGTAGTACGGGCCCCGGGGTTGCCGGGCGCGGATCGCCTCGACGTAGTCGGCGGCCATCTGCAAAAGCGAGGTGTCGTGCCACTGCCGGTCGAGCAGCATCCGGCATTGCACGCCGTACACCGTGCGCTCGCCCTCCAGGCGCCGGGCCAATGGCTCGTAATCGAACACTGTGCCGAAACCGGCGTGCAGGCAGAACAGCGGCGGCTGATCATTCACCACCTGGTTGAGCAGCAACAGCGGTTGCGGACTCTGCCGCAGCGGCTGTTCATCGACTCCGGACAACCCGGCAATCGTCGGCTTGGCCATCATGTCCCGCAGCTTGAGCTGGAAGCCAGGCTCATTCAGGGCGCGGACTTTCGAGATCACCTTGAGGGTGCGCAGCGAATCACCGCCCAACTCGAAGAAGTTGTCGGTAATGCCGATTTTCTCGATGCCCAGCACCTGCTGCCAGATGTCCGCCAGCGCCCATTCCAGCGGCGTGCGCGGCGCCACGTAGTCGCGACCGGTGAAGGCCGGATCCGGCAGGGCCTTGCGGTCGAGCTTGCCGTTGGGGGTCAGCGGGAAGCGCGGCAGCACCACGACCTGCGTCGGCACCATGTAGTCGGGCAGGCTTTCGCGTAATGCCGCCTGGCAACGCGGGCCGAGGCCATCGTCTTGCGCCGCCACCGCATAGCCCACCAGTTGCGGCCCTTGCCCGTTGTCCCGCACCACCACCAGCGCATCGTTGACCCCGGCCTGCTCGCGCAAGCGGGCTTCGATTTCGCCCAGTTCGATGCGGAAGCCGCGCACCTTGACCTGATGGTCGATGCGCCCGACGTAATCGAACACGCCATCCTCGCGACGGCGCACCAGGTCGCCGGTGCGGTACAGGCGCCCGCCTTCGCTGCTGAACGGGTCGGCGACGAAGCGCTCGGCGCTCTGCCACGGATGGCGATGGTAGCCCCGCGCGACGCCCCGTCCGCCGATGTACAGCTCGCCGACCATGCCCACCGGCAGCGGGTTGAGGTCCATGTCCAGCACGTGCAGGCTGCGGGCGCCGACGCGTTGGCCAATCGGCGCGTACATCGCCTGGCACTGGCCATCAGCGGCGATTTTCCACAGCAGAGGCGTGACCACGGTTTCCGTAGGGCCGTAGCCGTTGACCAGGAATTGCGGCCTGAGTGTGTGCTTGACCCGTTCAAATGTGGCGTCCGGCACCGCATCGCCACCGAAGCAATAGATGCGCACCGGCGGTGGATCACCGCCCTGCAGTTCGGCGTGCTCGGCCAGTTGCAGCAGGTACGCCGGGGGGAAGCAGGCGACGCTGATGCGCTGGCGGTGCAGCACCGCCAGGGTCTGCTCGGCGGTCCACAAGGTGTTGTCGCGGATCACCAGGGTCGAGCCGCTGATCAGCGCGGTGATCCAGCGTTCATGGGCGCCATCGAAGGCAAACGACATGAAGTGCAGTTCGCGATTGCCCGGGTCCATTTCGTATAGTTCGGCGATGGCCTGTACGTGCATGCTCAGTGGTCCGTGGGCGACGGCGACGCTCTTCGGTTTGCCGGTCGAACCCGAGGTGTAGATCAGATAGGCCAGTTGCTCGGCGTGCACCACGCGTTGCGGCGCCGGCGCCTCGACGTCGAGGTTCAATCGGTCCACCGCGACCATCGCCGTGCCCGGATTCAACTGCGCTGTGTCGCGCAGCCGTTCCTGGGTCAGCAGCAGGCGCATGTCGCTGTCGGCCATCATGTAGCGCAGGCGTTCCTGCGGGTATTGCGGGTCCAGCGGCACGTAGGCGGCGCCACACTTCATCACTGCCAGCAGCGACACCACCAGCTCCAGCGAACGCTCCATGAACACGCCGATCACGTCTTCGGCCTGCACGCCCTGTTCCAGCAGATGCACCGCCAACGCATCGGAGCGCTGGTCCAGCTCCGCGTAGCTCAGGTGCTCGGCATCGCGGTCGGCATAACTCAAGACCAATGCAGTGTGATCCGGTTGCAGTCGCGCACGCTGACGGATCAGCTCGTGCACCGGTGTCTCGTCACCGTCCGCCACCACCGGCAGTTCGCCGTCCAGCGCCCGGCCTTCGTCCGGGGTCAGCAGGCCGAGCTCGCCGACGGCGCGCCCGGCGTCGTCGCACAGGCGCTGCATCAGGCTTTCCATGTGGCTGCGCAGGGTTTCGACGGTGGCCAGGTCGAACTGGTCGCGCTGGTGCATGTACTCGATACGCAGCCCTTCGTCGAGGCTGACCATCAGGTCCATGGCGAAGCTGGTCAGGCCGAAATCGGAGACATCTTCAAAGCGCAGGGAATCACCGTTCCACTCGCGCAGGGTGCGGTCCACCGGCTGGTTTTCGAACACGATGATGCTGTCGAACAACGACTGCCCGCCCTGCCCGGCCCAGCGCTGGATATCGCTGAGCGGGGTTTGCTGGAAGTCGCGGATGTCGAGGTTGCAGGCCTGGATTTCGCGCAGCCAGTCACCGACGCTGACGTCAGTCGGCACGCTGTTGACCACCGGCAAGGTGTTGATGAACAGCCCGAGCATGTTCTCCGAGCCGTTGAGGGTTTCCGGACGCCCGGACACGGTGGCGCCGAAGGTCACCGTGCGCTGGCCGGTGTAGCGCTGCAACAGCAGCAGCCACGCGGCTTGCACCAGTGTGTTGAGGGTCACTTGCTGTTGCTGGGCAAAGGCCTGCAAACCCGCAGTCTGCCCGGCGCTCAGGTGCGTGTAGATCGCGTGATAACCCGCTTGCGGCGCTTTGACCGGCAGTGCGCGGGCCAGGTGGGTGGCGCCTTCGAGGTTACTGAGCTTGCCTTTCCAGAACGCCTCGCTGGCCTCGGCGACTTGCTGGCAGAGCCAGTCGATGTAGTCGCGATAGGCGGCCACCGGCTCGTGCTCTTCACCGCTGTAATGGCGCAGCACTTCACCGATCAGGCGCGACACGCTCCAGCCGTCCATGAGGATGTGGTGGTAGGTCCAGATCAGGCGATAGCGGTCGTCCTCCAGACGCACCAGCAACAGGCGCAACAAGGGGGCGCGATTGAGCGAGAATCCGCGTTCGCGCTCCTCCAGGGCCAGTTGGCGGACGCGTTCAGGCTGATCATCCAGCCCGCGCCAGTCCAGCTCGGTCAACAACGAAGGTACATCGCGCCGCACCACTTGCAGCGGCTCCTTGTCGCCTTCCCAGAGGAATGCAGTGCGCAGAATTCCGTGACGTTGGGCGGCATCGGCCCAGGCTTCGCGGAAACGCGCGCCATCCACGCCGCGCACGCCCACTTCGATCTGGTTGACGTACAACCCCGAATCGCCGTCCTGCACCGAGTGGAAGAGCATGCCTTGCTGCATCGGCGACAGCGGATAAACGTCCTCGACTTCGTCCGCTGTCAGTTCCAGCGCCTGATATTGCGCTTCACTCAGTTCGATCTTTGCAGCGGCAACCACAGTCGGTACGGCTTGATCCGCCTCGACCGGTTGGGCGACCGTCGCCAGCTCGGCGAGGGTCGGATGGCTGAACACATCCTTGGGCGAAATGCTCAAGCCGGCCTTGCGCGCCCGGCTGACGGCCTGGATCGAGATGATGGAATCGCCGCCCAGTTCGAAGAAGTTGTCGTGCATGCCCACTTGCGGCACTTCGAACAACGCCTGCCACACCGCTTGCAACGTCGCTTCCACGGCATTGCACGGCGCAACGTATTCGCGCACTTGCTGATCCGGTTGCGGCAATGCGCGGCGGTCGAGCTTGCCATTGGGTGTCACCGGCAACAGATCGAGCAGCAACACGTGGCTCGGCTGCATGTGCTCTGGCAGCGCGTTGCGCAGGTGTTGCTTGAGACGATCAACAGCGGCATCACCTACGACGTAAGCCACCAACTGCTTGGATTTGCCAACGTCCATGGCGATCACCACGGCTTCGCGCACCTGTGGATGCTCCAGCAGGCAGGCTTCGATTTCCCCCAGTTCGATGCGCAAGCCGCGGATCTTCACTTGATGGTCGATGCGGCCGACGTATTCGATCACGCCGTCCTCGCGGTAGCGCGCCAGGTCGCCGGTGCGGTACAGGCGCTCGCCCCGCTGACCGAACGGGCTGGCGACGAAGCGCTCGGCAGTCAGGTCCGGACGGCTGTGGTAACCACGGGCCAGGCCGATGCCGCCCAGGTACAGCTCACCCACGCAACCCTGCACCTGCGGTTGCAGGCTGTCGTCGAGGATGTAGGTCACCAGGTTGGCAATCGGATAACCGATCGGCACGCTGAAGCCGCCGTCGTCGATACAGGTCCAGTGGGTCACGTCGATGGCCGCTTCGGTCGGGCCGTAGAGGTTGTACAGGCCAACGTCCGGCAGCACGCGGAACAGGCTGTGCTGCAAGTCCGCCGACAGGGCTTCGCCGCTGCACAGGATCTGCCGCAGGCTGGCGCAACGCTCGAAGCCTTCGCCCTGGACGAACGCCTGCAACATCGACGGCACGAAATGCAGCGTGCTGACCCGGTACTGCTCGATCAGGCTGACCAGTTGCGCCGGATCACGATGGGCACCCGGTTCGGCCACGGCAAGGCGTGCACCCACCATCAGCGGCCAGAAGAACTCCCAGACCGACACGTCGAAGCTGAACGGGGTTTTCTGCAACACGGTGTCGCGCCCGTCCAGTGGGTACGCGCCCTGCATCCACGCCAGGCGGTTGTACAAGGCATCGTGACGGTTGGCCGCGCCCTTGGGTTTGCCCGTGGAGCCGGAGGTGTAGATCATGTAGGCCAGCGATTGCAGCTCGACCACGCAGGGCAGGTTTTCGTCGCTCAGGCCGTCCAGCAAACCGGCCATGTCGTCGAGACAAATCGCCGTGGTAGCGGCCGGAATCGGCAACTGCTCAAGCAGATGCCGCTGGGTCAGCAGCAGGTGCACGCCGCTGTCGTCGAACATGTGTTCCAGGCGTTCGCGCGGGTAATCCGGGTCCAGCGGCACGTAGGCGCCGCCGGCCTTCATGATCGCCAGCAGGCCGATCACCAGTTCCAGCGAACGCTCGGCGGCAATGCCCACCAACACTTCGGCACCGACGCCCTGGCTACGCAGGTAGTGCGCCAGTCGGTTGGCCTGTTGGTTGAGCTCGCGATAGCTGAGGGTCTGGCCGGCAAATACCAGGGCCGGGGCCTCCGGGGTTTGCAGCACCTGGGCTTCGAAGCACTGGTAGACCGGGCGCACATCCGGCCAGGCCTGCGCGGTGCGGTTGAAGCCTTCGACTTGCTGCGCCGTTTGTGCGGCATCGAGCAGGTTCAAGCGCCCCAATGGCTGTTGCGGCGCGCAGACCATGGCATCGAGCAACGCCACCAGCCGAGTGCTCAAACCCTCAATGGCCTCGGCACTGAACAGCGCCACGTCGTAGTTGAAACGCAGGTCCAGGCATTCACCCAGTTCGGCGGCGATGGCCAAGGGGAAGCTCGTCTGGTCGTGGTTGCTGATGCCGGAGAACTTCAGCGCGCTGGCGTTACCCTCCTCCAGCGCTTGCGCCACCGGATAGTTTTCAAACACCAGCAGCGTGTCGAACAGCGCTTCGCCAGAGTGACCGGCCCAGCGCTGCACGTCCGCCAGCGGCGTGTATTCGACTTCGCGCAACCTGAGGTTGAGTGCCTGGACTTCATCGATCCATTGGCTGACGGTGCGCTCGGGGTGCGGTGTGGCGATCACCGGCAAGGTGTTGATGAACAGACCGATCTGCTGCTCGATCCCCTGCAACTCACTCGGACGCCCCGACACAGTGGCACCGAACGCCACCGTTTGCTGCCCGGTGTAGCGCTGCAACAGCAACAGCCACGCCGCTTGCAGCAGGGTGTTGGGCGTGACGCGGGCCTGGCGGGCAAACCCGCTCAGGCGCTCGGTGGCCGCGCGGTCCAGGCTCAGGTGCAGGGTGCGATGACCGTACCCCTGCCCTGCAACCGGTCCCGGAAAGGCGCCGGCCAGTCGCGTCGGCTCAGTGAATGACTGCAATTGCCCCAGCCAGAACGCCTCGCACGCGACACGGTCACGAGTACCCAACCAGCTCATGTAGTCGCGATAACGGCCAACACCCGGCGCCGGCATGACGCCGCAGTAGCGTTGCAGCACTTCGCCGAACAACTGCGAGGTGCTCCAGCCGTCCAGCAGGATGTGGTGGTTGGTGAAGATCAGGTGATGGCTGTCATGGGCAGTCTGCACCAGGGTCAGGCGCAGCAGCGGTGCCGCCGTCAGGTCGAAACCGCGCAGGCGATCTTCATCCGCCAATTGATCCAGGGCGTGGGGCAGGCCCGTTTGATCGCGCCAGTCGAGCAGGCTCATCGGCAGCCTGGCCTCGGCCAGTATCACTTGCAGCGGCAGCGAGCCATTGCTTTCGCTGAAGAACGCCGCACGCAACACTTCATGGCGTTGCAGCGTCTGTTGCCAGGCATCGCGGAACACCTCGACGTCGAGCCCCTGCACATCCACGCGCATCTGCGGCACGTAGGCCCCGGCATCCGGGGCGAACAGGCTGTGGAACAACATGCCTTGCTGCATCGGCGACAGCGGCAGGATGTCTTCGATCTGGCTGGCCGTCAGTGGCAAGGCATCCAGTTGCGCCTGATCGACGCGTACCAGCGGCACGTCGCTCGGGGTCAACCCGCCGGCACCGCTGAGGCAATGTTCGATCAGCTGTTGCAGTTCCAAGGCGTAGGCATCGGCCAGACGCTGTACGGTCTGTGGGTTGAACACTTCACCGCTGAAGGTCCAGCTCAGGCGCAGTTGCCCGGCGTAGACCTGGCCGTTGATGCTCAGGCCCCGGTCCAGTTCGGCCGATGCGCCCTGTTCGGCGCCACCGTTTTCCCGGGCAGGACGCCACGGCGCCTGCTCGTCGAAGCTGGCATCGAACTGGCCCATGTAGTTGAAGGTGACCTGGGGTGATGGCAGATCCTCAAGGCCGGCGTCGGCCAGATAGCGCAGGATGCCGAAACCGATGCCTTTGTCGGGCACGGCGCGCAGCTGTTCCTTGACTGCTTTGATGCTGCCGGCCAGATCAGTGGCCGGGGTGAGCTTCACCGGGAAAATCGAGGTGAACCAGCCCAGGGTGCGGGTCAGGTCGATGTCGTCGAACAAGTCTTCGCGGCCATGGCCTTCCAGTTTCACCAAGGTCGAAGTTTGACCGGTCCAGTTGCCCAACACCCGCGCCAGCGCCGTCAACAACAGGTCGTTGACCTGGGTACGGTAAGCTGCCGGGGCATCTTGCAGCAATTGCCGGGTCAAGGTGCTGTCGAGCACGGTTTCCACGCTCACGGCATGCTGGCTGGCCAGGCTGCCTTGGGGATTGTCGGCGAGCAGTTCCACCCGCACGTCGCGGTACTGGTCTTGCCAGTAACCGGCCTGGCTAGCCAATTCAGCACTTTGCGCATGGGATTGCAGGCGAGCGGCCCAGGCCTGATAGGCGCTGGTTTTCGACGGCAGACGCAGGGGTTGAGCGTGCTGCGCTTGTTGATAGGCGGTTTGCAAATCTTCCAGCAGCAATCGCCAGGACACGCCGTCCACCGCCAGGTGATGCACCACCAGCAGCAAGCGTTGACCCGCCGTGCCCATGTCCACCAGCAAGGCGCGCAACAGCGGGCCGTCCTGCAGATTCAGGCTGGCCTGCGCGGCGTTGCACAGTTCCAGCAGTTCATCGGCATTGGCGGCCTGGCGCTGCCACAGCACCTCGGCGCTGTTCCACTGCTCGGCCTGGGCCTGTTGCCATACGCCATCGACATTACGCAAACGCAGGCGCAATGCATCGTGATGCTCCACCAACGCGGACAAGGCCTGGTGCAGGCTGGCGCTGTCGAGCGGCTCGCGCAGTTCCAGCAGCAGCGACTGGTTCCAGTGATGACGGGCCTCGATGTCCTGCTCGAAGAACCAGTGCTGGATCGGCGTCAGCAACACCTCGCCGCGCACCGGCCCCTGGTCGATGAGCAACCCGGCGCTGCGTACCGCGACCTTCGCCAGGCTCTGCACGGTCTGGTGCTGGAACAGGTCCCGCGGGGTGATGCGAATCCCGGCCTGACGCGCCCGGCTGACCACCTGGATCGAGATGATCGAGTCGCCGCCCAGTTCGAAGAAGTTATCGTCGATGCCCACGCGCTCGAGCTTGAGCACGTCTTGCCAGATCGTCGCCAATGCAGCCTGCATCTCGTCCAACGGTGCCGAGTAAGCCTGTTGCGCCAGCGCGACGTCGGGCTTGGGTAGCGCGTTGCGATCAAGCTTGCCGTTGCTGGTCAGCGGCCACTGATCGAGTTTGATCAAGTGTGCCGGCACCATGTAATCCGGCAAACCGGCCTGCAAATGTTCGCGCAGAGACTGTCGCAAATCGCTGTCGTCGCCGGTAGCGGTGAACCACGCCACCAGTTGCGGGCTGCCATTGACCTCGGGCGCCAGCACCAGCGCCTGCTCGATGGCCGGATGGCTTTGCAGGCGATCCTGGATTTCCCCCAGCTCGATGCGAAAGCCACGGATCTTCACTTGATGGTCGATGCGCCCGGCGTACTCAATGCTGCCGTCGGCGCAGTACCGCGCCAGATCGCCGGTGCGGTACAGGCGTGCGCCCGACTCGGCGGCGAACAGATCCGGGACAAACCGCGTGGCGGTCAGGTCGGCACGCTGGTGGTAGCCACGAGCCAAGCCGGCACCGCCGACGTACAGTTCACCGACGCAACCCTTGGCCACCGGGTTCAGGCGCGGGTCGAGCACGTACCAGCGCAGATCGGCTATCGGCTCCCCCAGCGGCGAGCTGTTGGCGCCATCGAGATCGGCGCGGGACAGCGGTCGGCAGGTCACGTGCACGGTGGTTTCGGTGATGCCGTACATGTTGATCAGCAACGGCTGCCGGTCGTCGAAGGCGTCATACCACGGACGCAGGCTGGCTACATCCAGTGCCTCGCCACCGAACACCACATAACGCAGGGCCATGTTTTGCGCATCGGCGCAGGCGAACGGCATCAACTGGCGGAAGGCCGAGGGCGTCTGGTTGAGCACGGTGACACGCTCGTCACTGAGCAAGCGGGTGAAGTCCTCCGGGGAGCGGCTGACCGCGTGGGGCACCACCACCAGCTTGCCGCCGTAGAACAGCGCGCCAAAGATTTCCCACACGGAAAAGTCGAAGGCATAGGAATGGAACAGGCTCCAGACATCGTCCGCGTTGAAACCGAACCAGTGCCCGGTGGCGCTGAACAGCCGCGTCAGGTTGCTGTGGGGCAGCAGCGTACCCTTGGGTTTGCCGGTGGAACCGGAGGTGTAGATGACGTAGGCCAGGTTTTCTGGAGCGGTCAGGTTCGGCAGGTTGTCGGCACTGGCCTCGGACAGCCAGTCGCTGGCGTGATCGAGGCAGATCACTTCAATGCCTTCGTTCAATGGCAGGCGCGGCAACAGCGCGGAATCGGTCAGCAACAGGCACGTGCCGCTGTCGGCGAGCATGTAGGCCAGGCGATCCTGCGGGTACTCCGGGTCCAGCGGCACGTAGGCGCCACCGGCCTTGAGGATCGCCAGCAGGCTGACGATCATCTCCAGCGACCGCTCCAGGGCGATGCCCACCAACACGTCCGGGCCGACGCCGCGCTCGCGCAGGCGATGGGCGATGCGATTGGCGCGGCGGTTCAGTTCGGCGTAAGTGAGGGTGACGCCATCGCAGGTCACGGCGATGTTGTTCGGGTGCGCGGCGGCCTGGGCTTCGATCAGTTGATGGGCGCACAACAGGTTCGCCTGATCCCTGTTCAACACCGCACTGTGATTCCAGTCGAGCAAGGTGGCTTGCTGCTCGGCGGCGTCGAGCATGCACAGGTCCGCCAGGGCAACCGTGCTGTCAGTGCAAATCGCCTGCAACAGGTTCAGCCAGTGCCGGCCGAGGCGCTCGATGGTCGAGGCGTCGAACAGTTCGGTGGCGTAGACAAACGACGCATGGATGCCCTCGTCGCCCTCGACGGTGTCGAGCATCAGGTCGAACTTGGTGGTTTTCTCATCCCAGATCAGCGGTTCGACACTCAGCCCCGGCAGGTCCCAACGTTGTGGGCCGCCACTGTCGCGCTGGTGGTTGAACATCACCTGGAACAGCGGCGTGTGGCTCAGGCTGCGTTCCACGCCCAGGCCATCGACCAGTTGCTCGAACGGCAGGTCCTGATGGGCCTGGGCGCCGAGTGCCGCGGCCTTGATCTCGGCCAGCAATAGCCCAAACGGCTGGTCGGCCCGTGGCTGGCTGCGCAGCACCTGGGTGTTGACGAAAAAGCCCAGCAGGTTTTCCACGTCCTGGCGGGTACGGTTGGCAATCGGCACGCCGACGCGAATGTCCTGCTCGCCGCTGTAGCGATGCAGCAACGTCTGCAAAGCCGCCATCAGTACCATAAACAGGGTGCAGCCTTCGCGGCGGGCAAGATCCCGTAGTCGAGCGGTCAACGCAGCAGGGATATCCAGCTCGACGCTGGCCCCCTGCTGACTCGGGATCGCCGGACGACGACGGTCGGTCGGCAGGTTCAGTGGCGGGTGTTCATTGCCCAACTGCCCACGCCAGTAATCGAGCTGGCGCTCGGCCTCGCCGGCCTCCAGCCACAGGCGCTGCCAGCGGGCGAAGTCGGCGTATTGAATGCCCGGCTCCGGCAGCTGCGCAGGCTGCCCGGCACTCAGTTGTGCATAGAGTCGGGTGAACTCCTGCAACAGGATCGGCAGCGAGCCGCCGTCGGTGACGATGTGGTGGAAGGTCAGTACCAGCACATGTTGCTGCGCATCGAGGCGGATCAAGCGGCAGCGCATCAACGGGCCGTGCTGCAGGTCGAATGGCTGCTCGGCGTTCAGGGCGATCTGCCGTTGCAGTTCGACCTCGTCGCCAGCGCTGACTTCCACCAGCGGCGCATCCATCCGTGGGTGAATCTTTTGCAGTACTTGCTGCTCATCGAAGACGAAGGTGGTACGCAGCACTTCGTGACGCTGCACCAGCGCGTTCAGGGTTTGCGCCAGCGCCTCACGGCTCAGCTCACCACTCAGGCGGAAGGCACCGGTCAGGTTGTAGGCCGTGGCCTGGGGCTGCATCTGCCAGAGGAACCACAAGCGCTGCTGCGCGTAGGACGCCGGCAACGTGTCGACGGCGCGATCCCGTGGCGGGATCGGCAGCAGTTCCAGGGTCAGCCCCTGGGCGTGCATCTTTTGTTGCAACGCACGCCGGGCGTCCGCGCTCAAGCCGCAGAAACGCTGGGCCAGGGTCATCATTCTGTCCGGTGCGGCACTCATCGCGCGTGTTCCTCATCCACTTCGTCGAACAACGCTTCAAGGGCGTCTACATCGTTTTCTTTATGTTTACTGTGCTGACGGAACTGCTCGATCTGCGCCGCCAGTCGTTCCAGGGTGTCACCGTCGAAAAACAGCTTGAGCGGGATCGCCAGGTTCAGTTCTTCCTGAATCCGCGCACGAATGCGCGTGGCCAGCAGCGAGTGCCCGCCGAGTTCGAAGAAGTTGTCATGCACGCCGACGCGTTCGACGTGCAGCGCTTCGGCCCAGATCGCCGCCAGGGTTTTTTCCAGTTCGTTGCGCGGCGCGACAAAAACGCTGCGGCGCACGTCGAGATCAAGCAAGGCCTGGCGATTGAGTTTGCCGTTGGGCATCAGCGGGAAACGCTCCAGCACCTGCAAGCGCGCGGGTTGCAGGTGCTCGGGCAGCGCTTCGGCCAGATGGCTGCGCAATTCGTTGAGGCGGATGTCGGCGGTGTCGGCCGGGGACACCACGAAGCCCAGCAGTTGCGGGCCGGTCGGGGTTTCCCGGGCGATGACGGCGGCGTCTTCGATGCCCGGCGCGTTGCGCATGGCCGACTCGATTTCCCCCAACTCAATGCGAAAGCCGCGGATTTTCACCTGGTGATCGACCCGGCCCAGATACTCCAGCACGCCATCGGCGCGATAGCGCGCCAGGTCGCCGGTGCGGTACAGGCGCTGGCCCGCCGCCTTCGCGAACAGGTCGGGGACGAAACGCTCGGCGGTCAGCGTGGCCCGTTGCAGATAACCTCGGGCAATGCCGGCACCGCCGACATACAACTCGCCTTCGACGCCCACGGCCACCGGTTGCAGGTCCGGGCCGAGCACGTGGAGGCGCATGCCGGCAATCGGCTGGCCGATCGGCACGCTGTCATCGTCCTGGTCAAGCGGCAGTTCCCAGGCCGAACACCAGACGGTGCCTTCGGTCGGGCCGTATTCGTTGACCAGCGCCACCCCCGGCAACGCCTCGCGATGTCGCTGCACCAGTGCGTTGCCGCAGGCTTCGCCAGCGACGATCACACAGGCCAGCGCCTGGCGATCGAGGTGTTCAAGAATCTGTGCATGGTAGGACGGCAAGGTCAGATAGTGGGAAACCTCTTCGCGCTGGATCAACTCGGCCAGTCGGGCCGGATCCTTGTAGCTGTCTTCGTCCGGCAGGCACAGGGTCGCGCCCTGCCCCAGCGCCCAGAAAACCCCGGCCACCGAGCTATCGAAGGAGAACGACGAGAGCATCAGGAATGCCCGCAGCGACTGGCGATAGAACGCGTTGCGCGCCAGGGTCGAGGCCACGGCGTTGGCATGGCTGATCATCACGCCCTTGGGCTTGCCGGTGGAACCGGAGGTGTAGATGACGTAGGCCAGGTTGGCGCTGTCGCCCTGTGGCTCAGGCCGGATTGGCGCGGCGGACCAGACTTCGGCCCCCGGCATCAGGGAAATGGTCCGCTCACTGCGTAATGCATCCGGCAGCTCTTGGCAGGCCAGCACATGGCGCGCGCCGGTATCGGCGAGCATGAACGCCAGCCGCTCGATCGGGTAGTTCGGGTCCAGCGGCAAGTACGCAGCGCCGGCCTTGAGCGTGCCCAACAGGGCGATGACCATTTCCAGCGAGCGTTGGCCGTAGACCGCAACGATCTGATCCGGTTTGACACCTTGGGCGCGCAGGGTATTGGCCACTTGGTTGGAACGCGCATCGAGTTCGTCGTACCTCAGGCGCTCACCGTTGACGTTCACCGCAATGCGCTGCGGATGCAGGCGCGCCTGTTCGCTGAACAGTTCTTGCAGGAAGCGACACGGCAATGCCTGTTCGGTGGCGTTCGGGTTGAAGCCTTCGATAAGGCGAGTCCGTTGCGCAGCACTCAGCAGATCAGCCTGGGCCAGGGTCAATTCGGGCGCCCCCAGCAATTGGTGGCTGAACTCGACAAACTGCTCCAGCCATTCGGCCAGCATTGATTCGGGCAGCGCACCGTCAAGACACGACAACTGCAACTGATCGCCCTGCACCCGCAGGCGCAGGACTTCGGGGTTAGCGTCGTCCACCTCGATAGCGCCTTCAATGGCGGCCTGATAGACGAAGCCGTAACGCAGCGGCGCGGTGCCTTCGGCGCTCAGTTCGAATTCATTGAGACAATCGAGCCACGACAGCGACTGTTCGACGCTGGCGGCAAACGCCACCAGCGCTTGCGCCAGGGTCTGCTGGCTGCGGTGCTCGAAGGCCACCGGCAAACGCCGGGCGAAGCGTCCGAGGGTGGCGATGGTTTGCTCGTTGCGACCCTCCACCTGCCAGCCCATCAGCAGCTTTTCCTGATGGCCGATGCGCGCAACGAATGCGGTCCACAGCAAGAGCGCCAATTGCTCTGCCTCAACGCCAGCTCCGGCAGCGACCCGTTGCACGCCAGCCAGCCACTGGGCGTCAATCAACGTTGCCTGACGACGAACCAGCGTGACATCGACGGTTTTTTCGAACGCCAAGCGATGGGCCACGGCGAACTGCTGTTGCAGGTTGCGCCAGAACGCGGCGCCCTGGTGGCCGATGTCTTCCTCGCGCAGTTCTTCCTGCCATGCGCTGTAGTCCAGGTATTGCAGCGCGTCCTCGTCTTCGAGCAGGGGTTCGCCGCGCAACAGACTGGCGAGTTCAGCCGACAGCACCCGCAGCGAGGCCTCGTCGAAGCTGCATGCCGGGGCCAGCAGGGTGATGAAAGGCTGCCCTGCTCCGTCTTCAACCTGCGCCACCACCAGCGCCTGATTCGAATCTTCTGCCAAGACTTCGCGGCTGCGGCTCAAGGCCTCGGCCACCGAAGGCTGGCTGCCCAGCAGTGTGAGCGGCAAGCCATCGCACAGGCTTTGCACCGGCCACTTCATGCCCGGCAGGCGGCGGTACAGCGTGCGCAGGGTTTCATGGCGCTGGCCGAGGGTTTCCAGTGCCCTGCGCAACGCCTGGGCATCCACTGGCCGGGCGACCGGCAACGTCAGGGTGGCGAACAGCGGCCGTGCGCCCAGCTCCTGGGCACGCAAATAAAAGGCCTGCTGGGCCGAAGTCTGGAATACGTCTACCGAAGGTTCGAGGGCGGTGGTGTTCATGTCGGGTGTCCTTATTCCTGATCCAGGTCGGCGCTTTTCTGCGCGATGGCCATGGCCGTGAGGATTTTTCTGTAGCCGGTGAATTCGTTGCGCGCATGCACGCTGAGGATGTTGTCGAGCAGCACCACGTCGCCCTTCTCCCAGGCGAACTCGACCATCACCTCGCGGTAGATGCCTTGCAGGTGGCGAATCACATCGTCGGGAATCGGCGAGCCGTCGCCGAAGAAGGTGTTCTGCGGCAAATCCTGCGGGCCGAATTCACGCAGCAGGTTGTCGCGGATGCTGTCCGGCAGGGTCAGCGCGTTGAAGAAGGTGCCGTGGTTGAACCAGATGCGCTCGCCGGTCAGCGGGTGGCGCACGATGGCCGGGCCGTTCTGCCGGGTGCGCAGGCGGTTGCCCGGTTTCCACTCGGCCTGGATACCGATCTTGGCGCAGTAGGCCTCGACTTCGCCGCGATCCTCGCTCTGGAACACGGTCTGCCATGGCAGGCCCATACCGTCGCCGTAGTTGCGCACGTACATGATGCGTTTACGGGCAAATGCTTCGCGCACCGCCGGGTCGATCCGCGCGAGGATCCGGCGGGTATCGCCGAACGGCGTTTCACCGCCTGTGGTCGACGGCGTGTCGCAGTAGAAATACAGGTGACGCGGGAACACCGGCGAATACGAGTGTTCGTTGTGCGGGAAGATTTTTTCCGGCGCCGGGTAGTCGGTGGAGCTGTAGATCTTGAACTGGCCGCTGATCTGGGTGCGTGGCGAGGCGCGGAACAGGTACTCCAGGGCGCCGCCGGAAATTGCATCGACGCAGCGGTTGAACTCGCCGATGTCGGCCACCTGGAAGCCACGGAACAGGATCACCGCGTGTTCCAGCAGCTTGCTTTCGATCAGCGCGCGATTCTGGCTCGCCCATTCCACCAGGCTCACGCCGGACACGGCCGGACGGCACACCAGCGGCATGCTCAGGCCTTCGAACATCGGCGCAAAACTCACCAGCCGCGTCGGATCGGTGGACAGGCTTTTACGGGCACCACGGCCCATCCTGGGCATGGACCTGGTCGTTGAAACGGTCATAAACCCCTCCAGAAAATGTTGACGGCGGCGCTCAAGGGCACCGCCGACTGAATCAGTCCGCCGCGGATTGCGCTGCCGGCGCACCACGGTTCGCCGAACGACGCTTGATTGCCATGGCGCCGCCGAGCAAGGCCTTGCGTTGTTCGTTCAAGCGCGCATCGGCACGGCGCTGCACCTCGGCCGCCAGGTCCAGCAACTCGCCGACCTGCAACCCGTCAGCGCGTATCAGCGCTTCGAGTACCACCCGGATCTGCTCGAACAAGGACTCCAGCGTGCTCGGCAGGTACTGGCCCATCGGCGTTTCGAAACTCAAGTGAATGTGCTCGGCATCGTTGTAGAACGCGGCGACCATGCCGATCTCGGCGGCCTGACGTCCGGACGGGAAGTCCTCGACCTGCAGGCCCTCCATCGACGGCAGGCGACCAACGCCCTCCTGGTAGATCAGCTTGATGTCGAACAGCGGCGAACGGCCGGCCCGACGCGGCAGGCGCAAGGCTTCCACCAGGCGCTCGAACGGCAGGTCCTGATGGTCCGAAGCTTCCAGCACCGCACGGCGACAGGCCTCCAGCAACTGCGCCGCCGACTGCTCGGCATCGACCTCCACTTGCAGTACTAATTGGTTAACGAAGAAGCCGACCATTTCTTCAAGCCCGGCTTGATTTCGGTTGGCGATATCGGTGCCGATGCGCACCCGACCGACCTCGGTACGCTGGCGCAGGACCAGGGTGAAACCTGTCAGCAGCAGCATGAACAGCGACAGATCGCGCTGTTGGGCAAAGTCGCGCAACTGCTGGCTGAGTTCGCCGCTGAAGGTGAAATGGGCACTGGCACCCTCTTGCGCCGTGCGCCGGTCGCCATCGGCGGGCAACTCCAGCACGGCTTGCGGCTCAGCGAGGCGCTGCTGCCAGTAGTCGAGCTGGCGTTGCAACTCGCCGCCCTGCTCCAGCCACTGGCGCTGCCATTTGGCGAAGTCGGCGTATTGCACGCCGTGCGCCGACAGTTGCGGGGTCTGGCCACGGCTGAGGGTTGGATAGAGCGTGACGAATTCATTGATCAGCACGCGGAACGACCAGTCATCGGCGACGATGTGATGGACCGTCAGCAACAGCACATGCTCGTCGTCCGCGATCCTCAGCACCCGCACCCGCAGCAACGGGCCGTGGCGCAGGTCGAAAGGTCGGGCGACTTCCTCGCGGGCCAGTTGCTGCGCTTCGACGTCCGGCGCCGGCCGATGCCGCAGGTCGCCGGCCTCGAAGCTCAACGGCAATTGCCCGTGGACCCGCTGCCAGGCCTGGCCGTCTTCCTCGTAAAAGGTGGTGCGCAACACAGCGTGACGCTGCACCAGGGTTTCGAAGGTCTGGCGCAGGGCGTCGAGGTTCAACTCGCCCCGTAAGCGCAGGGCACCCGGCATGTTGTACATCGAACTGTCCGGCTCCAGGCTCCACAGGAACCACAAGCGCTGTTGGGCAAAGGACAACGGCTGGCGTTCGCCGGAGGTGTCCGCTACCAGCGCCGGGCGTTCACAGCGGTGTTGCAGCGCCTGCACCTGAGCGGCGAAATCTTCGAGGCGCGGATGTTCAAACAGGCTGCGCAGGCTCACCGAAAGGCCCAGGCGCTGGCGGATCTGCGAGACGATTTGCGTCGCCAGCAACGAGTGCCCGCCCAATTCGAAGAAGCTGTTTTCCCGGTCGACGCGACTGACCTGCAACACCTGCCGCCAGATTTGCGCCAGTTCGATTTCCAGCGCACCTTGCGGGGCACTGCCGAGTTCGGCCTCCCAGACCTCCGGGGCCGGCAATGCGACGCGGTCTAACTTGCCGTTGCGATTGAGCGGCAACGCCGCCAGCAACACCAATTGCGCCGGCAGCATGTACTCCGGCAGGCGCTCGCCCAAGGCGCGGCGCACGGTGTCGGTGAGTTGACGCGCATCCGCCGCCAGCAGCTCATCACTGGCCGGCACCACATAGCCGATCAACTGCTTGCCGCCGACGCCTTCGTGCACCAGCACCGCGGCTTCGCTGATCATGGGCAGGCCTTGCAGGTGCGCCTCCAGCTCACCGAGTTCGACGCGGAATCCGCGAATTTTCACCTGATGATCGATACGCCCCAGGTATTCCAGCGCGCCGTCCTCGCGATAGCGCGCCAGGTCGCCGCTGCGGTACAGCCGGGCCCCCGGCGTGGCGGAAAACGGATCGGCAATGAAACGCTCGGCGCTCAAACCCGGACGCTGGTGATAGCGCTGGGCGAGTCCCGTATCACCACCGATGCACAACTCGCCGACGCAACCGGTCGGCAGCAGGTGGCCTTCGCTGTCCAGCACATACAACGCACGCCCAGGCAGCGCTTTGCCGATAGGCACGCCAAGGTGATTGCGGGTATCGGCCAGCGTGCACTCATGGGTGCTGGACACCACCGTGGCTTCGGTCGGCCCGTAGGTATTGAGCAGGCGCACATCGCCCAGACCGGCGGCATGCCACAACTTCAGGCCTTCCAGCGACATGGCCTCGCCACCGACGTGGACCTGACGCAAGCGCCCTTTCTCACGCTGCGGTTGCGCAGCCCACTCTTGGGCCAGCAAGAACCAGTAGGCGGCCGGCAGGTCGGCCAGGGTCACGCCGCGCGAGATGATCTGCCGATAAAGCGTGTCGGTGTCCCACAACTCATCGCCGCGCATCACCAGCGCAGCACCCACGCACAGCGGCGGGTAGCACTGCTCGACAAAGCCGTCGAAGCTGAACGTGGCGAATTGCAGCACGCGGTCCTGCGGGGTGAGTTGTGAATAGTCCGCCGCGATCACACAAAACTCGCGCAGCGCGGCATGGGCCAGGCACACGCCTTTCGGGCGTCCGGTGGAGCCGGAGGTGTAGATCAGGTAGGCGAGGTTTTCGGCGCTGGCGAGGTTGACCAGGTTGGCGGTGCAATACCCGGCGTCTGCGCCCGGCTCCAGCGCCAGGCGCGGTAACCCTTGCGGCAGCGCGACATCGGCCAACAGGCCCGGTTGCGCCAGCAGCAGGTCCATGCCGCTGTCTTCGATCATGTAGGCCAGGCGCTCGGCCGGGTAATCCGGGTCGAGCGGCACGTAACCGGCGCCGGACTTGAGAATGGCCATCAGGCTGACGATCAGTTGCGCATTGCGCCGCACCGACAGGCCCACCCGCTGCCCCGGTGCCACACCCTGGGTGCGCAGGCGATGGGCGAGCTGGTTGGCTTGCGCATTGAGCTGGGCGTAGGTCAGGCGCTCGTCGCCGACCATCACCGCCAGCGCATCGGGCGTGCGTGCCGCCTGTTGCTCGAAACGCTGATGGGCCAGCAACGGGCTGTCCAGTTGTGGTGCCGGTGGACGCGAGCCGCGTATTACCTGGGCTTGGGCCTGAGCGTCCAGCAGGCTGACGGCAGCGAGCGCCTGTTTTGGCTGGGCAACAAATTGCGCCAGCACCTGCAACAGGCTGGCACCCAATTGGCTGATCTGCGCGGCGCTGAACCGGGTGCGGTCGAAACTGAAATCCAGACGCAGGCTGGCGCCGACTTCGATGCCCAGGGTCAACGGGTAACTGGTGATCTCGTGATTGTGCAGCGCGCCGAAGGTCAGGCCCGCCGGCGCCCCTTGCTTGAGTGCTTCGGTCACAGGGAAGTTCTCGAACACCAGCAGGCTGTCGAACAGCGCCCCCTGTTGCCCGGCCCAGCCCTGAATGTCATACAACGGCACGTGCTCGAACTCGCGCAGGCTCAGGTTCAGGGCTTGCAGGTCGCTGAGCCATTGGGCCACCGACTGCCCTGCCTGCGGCGCGGCGATGATCGGCAAGGTGTTGATGAACAGCCCCAACTGCTGCTCGATCCCCGGCAACGGCGCGGAGCGTCCGGCAATCGTTGCGCCGAACGCCACACAGGACTGGCCGGTGTAGCGCTGCAACAGCAGGCCCCAGGCGCCTTGCAGCAAGGTGTTGAGGGTGATTTTCTGCTGGCGGGCGAAATCGCTCAGACGCTGTAGCGCGGTGCTCTCAAGGTTCACTTGATGTTCGCCCATGCCGTGCCCGTCGGCGGACGTCGGCAAGGCTTGCGCCAGCAGTGTCGGCGTTTCCAGTGGCGCCAGCGCTTGCTTCCAGAACTGTTCGGCGGCCAGCAGCGGCTGCTGTTGAATCCAGCCCAGATAATCGCGGTATTGCCCCAACGGCCTGGCCAGCGTCTGCCCGGCATACTGCTGGATCACTTCGCCGAGCAACTGCGCGTTGCTCCAGCCATCCATGAGGATGTGATGGCTGGTGTAGATCAGGTGCCAGTCTTGCGCTCCTTGGCGCACCAGCACCAGGCGGAACAACGGCGCGGTGCCGAGTTCGAAGCCGCGACTGCGCTCTTCGGCGGCCAGTGCATCGAGGTCGACATCGGCCGCTTCGATCACTTGCAGTTGCAGGTCGATCTGGCGATGAATCACCTGGTGCGCGCACTCAAGCCCCAGCCAGTGGAAGCTGCTGCGCAGGATGTCATGCCGGTTGATTGCCGCCTGCCAGGCCCGGCCGAATGCCGCCAGCTCCAGCCCCTGGATGTCCAGGCGCAACTGATTGATGTAAGCCTCGCCCTGGGGTTCGTACAGGGTGTGGAACAGTATGCCCTGTTGCATCGGCGTCAGCGGGTAAACGTCCTCGATGGCCGGCGCCGCAACAGGCAAGGCATCGAGTTGTGCCTGGGTGATGCGCGCCAGCGGGAAGTCCGACGGCGTGGCCTGGCCTGGTGATGTCGAGCAGCAATGTTCGATCAGTGCCTTGAGCTCTTCGGTGTAGGCATCGGCCAGTTGTTGCACCGTGGATTCGGCGAACATGTCGCGGCTGAAACCCCATTGCAGCGAGAGCTGTCTGCCATACACCTGGCCTTCCACGGTCAGCCAGTTGGCCAGCGGCGCATCATCGCCCTGGGCCTGACCAGCGCTTTGCCCGGCCGGGACGAACAGCGCAGCCTCATCGAACTGACGGTCGAACTGCCCCAGGTAGTTGAAGGTGATGCGAGGCGCCGGCAAGTCCTGCAGAAGCTGGCGCTGCGCCGGCTCGCCGAGATAGCGCAGCACCCCATAACCCAGGCCTTTGCCGGGAATGGCGCGCAGTTGTTCCTTGATCGACTTGATCGAATTCGCCGCCCCGACCTCGGGTTGCAGGCGCACGGGAAACAGGCTGGTGAACCAGCCGACGGTGCGGCTCAGGTCGAGGTCGTCACCCAGGTCCTCGCGGCCGTGGCCTTCAAGCTGGATCAGCGTCGAGCCCTGCCCGCTCCAGCGGCAGATGACCCGCGCCAGCGCCGTGAGCAACAGATCATTGACCTGGGTGCGATAGGCCGCCGGGGCCTGTTGCAGCAACAGGCGGGTCAGTTCGGCGTCCAGTGTCGATTCGATCTTGTGCCCGTGGCGCTGCTGCAAGCTGCCCTGCGGATGGTCACACGGCAGGTCCCGGGCATCCGCCAGTTGCGCCTGCCAGTACGGCATTTGCGCAAGGATGGTGACGGCATGCTGTTGCAGGTGCGCGGCCCAGGTTTGGTAGGCGCTGGTTTTCTCGGGCAGCGCCACTTGCCGGTAAGCCTGTTGCAAGTCTTCGAGCAACACCCGCCACGACACCCCGTCCACGGCCAGGTGATGGACCACCAGCAGCAGGCGCTGGCTGCCGTCGTCGAGGTTGACCAGCAAGGCACGCAGCAGCGGCCCGTTTGCCAGATCGAGGCTGCGTTGCGCTTCATCGCACAGCGGGGTCAGGGCTTCGGCCGAAGACGCCCGACGCCGCCACAATCCAGCTGACTCGACTGGCGCTGCGTGGCACTGCTGCCAGCCTTCGGAGCCGTCGATAAAGCTTAGGCGCAAGGCGTCGTGGTGGTTGATGACGGTAACCAACGCTCGCTCCAACGCCTCAGGATTCAACGCTTCCCGGGGTGTCAGCAGCAGCGACTGGTTCCAGTGCCGGCGCTGGGCGATGGCCTGTTCGAAAAAGTAATGCTGGGCCGGGGTCAGGATCACCTCGCCGCTGACCGGGCCTTGATCGATGCTGCTGCGGCTGTCGAACGCCGCGACCAACGCCAGGCTGCGCACGGTCTGGTACTGGAACAGGTCGCGCGGGCTGAGGCGAATGCCCGCCTGACGGGCGCGACTGACCACCTGGATGGAAATGATCGAGTCGCCGCCGAGCTCGAAGAAGTTGTCTTCAAGGCCCACAGGTTGCGTGCCCAATACGTCCTGCCAGATCTGCGCCAGCGTGGTCTGCAGGGCATCTTGCGGTGGAACGAACGCCTGTTGCGGCGCGGCGTCCGGTGGCGGCAAGGCCTTGCGGTCGAGCTTGCCGTTGGCGGTCACCGGCAAGGCATCCAGCGGCATCAGGTACGTGGGCACCATGTATTCCGGCAGGCTGCCGAGCAGCCAGGCCTTGAGGGTTTGCGGCCATTGCGCATCGGCGTCGGCGTTTTCCAGCACCAGATAGGCCACCAGATGCTTGCCGCCCTGAACCAGCACCACGGCCTCGCGCACCAGGTCGTGCTGCATCAGGCGGGTTTCGATCTCCCCCAGTTCGATGCGCAGGCCACGCAATTTGACTTGATGGTCGAGGCGCCCGAGGTATTCGATCACGCCATCGGCACGCTGCCGTACACGGTCACCGGTGCGGTACAAGCGCGCGCCGTCGTGGAACGGACACGGCACGAAGCGCTCGGCGGTGAGCGCCGGACGCCGGTGATAACTGCGTGCCAGCCCGGCGCCGCCTAGGTACAGCTCCCCCGCCACGCCAGCCGGAACCGGGAGCAATTGCGCATCCAGCACATGGGTGCGCAGGTTGGCGATGGGCCGGCCGATGGGCACGCTGTCGGCGCCTTCATCGACGCAGGTCCAGTGGGTCACGTCGATGGCCGCCTCGGTCGGGCCGTACAGGTTGTACAACCCGGCACCCGGCAGCTTTTTGAACACCTGCAATTGCGCATCCAGCGGCAAGGCTTCGCCACTGCAAGCAATGCGTTTGAGGCCCGTGCACGTCTCGACCCCCGGTTCATGGATGAACGCCTGGAGCATCGACGGCACAAAGTGCAGCGTACTGATGCCGTAGTCATCGATCAGGCGGATCAACTGCGCCGGTTCACGATGCGCCCCCGGCGGCGCCACCACCAGGCGCGCGCCAGTCATCAGCGGCCAGAAGAACTCCCACACCGACACATCGAAACTGAATGGGGTTTTCTGCAATACCGAGTCGCTGCCATCGAGCCCATAAGCCTGCTGCATCCAGCACAAGCGATTGACCAGCGCTGCGTGACTGTTGCCGGCACCTTTGGGCTTGCCGGTGGAGCCGGAGGTGTAGATCACGTAGGCCAGGTTCAACGGATGCACGTCGACCTGCGGACAGGTTTCGCTGTAACCGTCGAGCCAGTCCTGTTCCTGATCCAGGGCGATGACCTTGACGCCCTCGGTGGGCAGTGCGCCGATCAAGGTGCTTTGGCTAAGCAGCAGGTCAATCGCGCTGTCTTCGATCATGTAGGCCAGGCGTTCTGCCGGGTACTCCGGGTCCAGCGGAACGTAGGCACCACCGGCCTTGTGAATCGCCAGCAGGCCGATGACCATTTCCAGCGAACGCTCGACGCAGATCCCCACCAGCACATCCGGGCCGACACCCTGCTCACGCAAGCAGTGCGCCAGTTGATTGCTGCGGGCATCGAGTTGCCCGTAGCTGAGCTGGCGATCGCCAAACACCAGCGCCGGCGCGTCGGGGGTGCGTCGGGCCTGGGCCTGGATCAACTGGTGCATGCATTGCTCGACCGGATAGGCCTCGGCGGTGCGGTTCCAGTCCCGCACCAGAACTTGCCGCTCATCCGCCGTCAGCATCGGCAACTCGCCGACTTTTTGCGTCGAGTCGTCGACTATCGCCTGCAACAGGCGCGTCCAGTGCCCGGCCATGCGCGCAATGGTATCAGCCTCGAACAGGTCGCTGGCGTAGGTCAGCGCGGCGTGCAGCTTGCCGCCTTTCTCCCATGTGTCGAGGGTCAGGTCGAACTGGGTGGTGCGGCTTTGCCAGTCGATGCTGCCCAGCACCAGGCCGGAGGCGGTGCTGACCGAGGCCATGTCGGCCACGTGCGGCTGGTGGTTGTACATCACCTGGAACAACGGTGTGTGACTGAGGCTGCGCTCCAGCTTCAACGCTTCGACCAAACGCTCGAACGGCAGGTCCTGATGGGCCTGGGCGCCGAGGGCGGTTTCCTTGACGGCGCGCAGCAGGTCGTCGACCCGGGTCTGGCCGTCCAGTTGCGTGCGCAGCACCTGGGTGTTGACGAAGAAGCCGATCAGGCCTTCGATTTCCGCGCGGTTGCGGTTGGCGATGGGCACGCCGACGCGGATGTCGGTTTGCCCGGTGTAGCGATGCAGCAGCGTGTTGAAGGCGCCGAGCAACAGCATGAACAGGGTGATGTTGTGCTTCTGCGCGGTGTTGCGCAGTCGCTCGGCCAGTTGTGCCTCGACCGCGAATTCGTAGCGGGTACCGCGATAACTCGGCATCGCCGGGCGCGAATGGTCCAGGGGCAACTCCAGCACGGGGTGTTCGTCACCCAATTGCGCCTGCCAGTACGCCAGTTGCCGCGCCTGCTCGCCCGCCTCCAGCCAGCGGCGCTGCCACAGGGCGTAGTCGCTGTACTGGATCGGTAATGACGCCAGCTGCGGTTGCACGCCCGCATCGAAAGCGTCGTAGCAGCGGATGAATTCGTCGATCAGCACGTTCATCGACCAGCCGTCAGAGACGATGTGGTGCAGGGTCAGCAGCAGGACATGTTCCTGCTCGGCGAGCTTGAGCAAGGTCACCCGCAGCAGCGGACCGGTCGACAGATCGAACGGCAGCACCGATTGCTGTTCGGCGGCCTCAGCCACGGCACGTTCACGCTCATTGGCAGGCAATGCGCTGAAGTCCATGTGTTCGATCAGCAGAGGCGCGGTGGCCGGCACTTGCAGCAAGCTGTCGTCGGCCTGACGGGCGAACACCGTGCGCAGGGTTTCATGCCGCGCCACCAGGCTGGCGAACGCCTGCTCCAGCGCCGACAGATTCAAGCGCCCGGTCAGCCGCACCGCGCCCGGCAGATTGTACGCGCCGCTGTGAGGGTCCAGTTGCCAGAGGAACCACATGCGCTGCTGGGCGTACGACAGCGCCTGGCGATCCTCGGCCTCGATGCCGGCCGGAATCGGGAAACGGGCGAAATCCACGCCCTCCTTGTGCAAGGCTGCAAGGAACATCTGGCGCTTTTCCAGGGGCAACCCGATAAACCGGCGAGCAAGTTTCAAGGAGTCTTCAGCATTCATCTATCGGCATCCGCATCAGTAGGCAGCAGGCGCAAAGGCGCGTCGTGCCTATAAAACGAATGCAGGCGGGAAAAATTAGCGGATCAGGCGAAAGGTAAAACGCGGAAAAACAGGTTGATAAATAAACAGGTTGATAAATACCCCTGTGGGAGCGGGCTTGCCCGCGAAGAGGGAGTGTCAGCAACATACTTATCGCTTGACACTCCGCCTTCGCGGGCAAGCCCGCTCCCACAGGGATCCAGTGAAGTTTGAGACGGGTGTTAACCCACGGCAGCCATGGAATGCCGTCGATGATGCCCCTCAAGCTGATCCTTGATCACCCGCAGCACCTTGGCCTCCTGCTCATGGATGAAGAAGTGCCCGCCCGCCAGCATGTCCACCGAAAAACTGCCACGGGTTTCCTGGCTCCAGCCGATCAACTGTTCGGCGGTGGCGCGGTCGGTCTTGCCGCCGAGCACGTGCACCGGGCACTTGAGCAACGGGCGCTGCACCGGTTCGAAACGCCCGCACAGCAGGAAGTCCGCGCGCAGCACCGGCAGGGTCAGGCTCATCAATTCTTCGTTGGCCAGGACCTCTTCGCTGGTACCGTTGAGGGTGCGAAGTTGCTCGATCAGTTCGGCGTCGGTCTTGGGCTGGGCAAAGCCCCGGTCGTAGTCGGCGCGCAGGGTCGGCGCGGCGGTGCCCGAGGCAAACAGCGCTACCGGTTCCGGGCAACCCAGGGAGCGAAACGCATGGGCCATCTCGCAGGCCAGCAACGCGCCCATGCTGTGCCCGAACAACGCGTACGGCGCCTTCAGCGTGGCTTTTTGTTCCTGGGCCAATTGCAGCGCCAGGCGCCGCATGTCGGTGTGCAAGGGCTCGCCGTACCGCGCGCCGCGCCCCGGCAGTTCCACCGGTTGCAGCGTGAGCCACTGCGGCAGCTTGCGCCGCCAACGGCTATAGACCATGGCACTCGCGCCCGAATAGGGCAGGCACAGCAAAGTCAGCTGAGTCACCGGGCTTTCCTCGAAAGATGTCTGCCTGGAGAACGGACGAGGTGTAGCCGGAATTAGTCGCAGATCCAAATGTGGGAGCGGGCTTGCTCCCACAGGTCGATCTTCATTTCAGATGGCGATAGCCTGGAATTGCCGAGCCGAGCACCACCGCCCCCGCCGCAATCGCGAGCCAGAACCCGCTGCGCGCGCCGAAGGCGTCCACCAGCCAGCCGGAGCCAGCGGCGCCAATCGCTACGCCGATGCTCAGCCCGGTGACCAGCCAGGTCAGGCCTTCGGTGAGTTTGGCCGGCGGCACGATCTGCTCCACCAGGGCCATGGCGACGATCAGCGTCGGTGCAAAAAACAGCCCCGCGACAAACACCGCCAGCGACAAGCCGAGAATGTTCGCCGCCAGCAACAACGGCAAGGTGGTCACCGCCGTCGCCACACCGCCGTACAGGAACAGGCGCGCCAGCGGTACTTTCGAACGCAGTGCGCCGAAGGCCAGCCCGGCCAGGCACGAGCCGATGGCGTACACCGACAGCACGATGCTCGCCGCCGCCGGTTGCCCCTGCTGCTGGGCGAAGGCCACGCTGACCACGTCCACCACGCCGACGATGGTGCCCATGGCGACCATCAACAGCATCAGCAATTGAATGTCACGCGAGCGAATGATCGAGCCTTGATGGTGGTCTTCGTGGGGATGTACCGCAGGCTCCGTGCTGCGCTGCAACACGAACGCGGTGACGCCGATGGCCAGCGCCAGCAAGGCCGCCAATGGCCCGGCCTCGGGAAACGCGACCACACACAGGCCAACGGAAAGCGGCGGCCCGACGATGAAGCAGACTTCATCCAGTACCGATTCCAGGGCGTAGGCCGTCTGCAGCTCGGGGCGACCGCGATACACCTCGGTCCAGCGGGCCCGCACCATCGCCGACATGCTCGGCATGCAGCCGGCCAGCGCGGCGAAGACAAACAGCGTCCAGTGCGGCGCCTGCAACCGCGTGCACAGCAACAACAGCAACAGCGCCCCACCGCCGAGCAGCGCCGCCACCGGCAGAATCCGCCCCTGGCCATACCGATCCACCAGCCGCGAGACCTGCGGCGCGCAAAAGGCCGTGGCCAGGGCGAACGTCGCCGCCACCGCGCCGGCCATTGCGTAGCCCCCCTGCAACTGCGAGAGCATGGTGATCAGGCCGATGCCGGTCATGGAGATCGGCATGCGCGCGAGCATGCCGGCCAGCACGAATGCGCCGCTGCCAGGGGCTTTGAACAACTCGCGATAGGGGTTTGCCATGGGTCAGGTCTCATCAGGGGACTGCACGTTGCCATAACGGCCGATTGCGGGGGAAGCGTGGAATTGTTGGTTGAATGTGAAGGCCCTTTCGCGGGCAAGCCCGCTCCCACATTGGCCGGCGTACACCGCTCAAATGTGGGAGCGGGCTTGCTCGCGAAGAGGCCAGTAAAACCACCACAACCACCCCGCCAAATGAACTCTCGACCACCCAGACCAGTCAGCTGAATAGGCCCCAAACTCCCGGAGTTCCGCGACAATGGCTGATCACCCCGAACGCCAAAGCCCCATCGACGCCCACGGCATCATCGGCGACATGCGCAGCGCGGCGCTGGTCAACGACAAGGGCAGCGTGGATTTTTTCTGCTGGCCGGAGTTCGACAGTCCGTCGATCTTCTGCTCGCTGCTGGACACCCCAGAGGCGGGGATCTTCCAGTTGTCACCGGACTTGCCCGACGCCCGCCGCGAACAGATTTACCTCCCCGACACCAACGTGCTGCAAACCCGCTGGCTCAGTGACCAGGCGGTGGTCGAGGTCACCGACCTGCTGCCCGTCGGCGACACCGAAGACGACCGGCCGCTGCTGATGCGGCGGATCCGTGTGGTCAGCGGCCGCGCTACCTTCCACATGCGCTGCGCCGTGCGCCATGACTACGCCCGCGCCAGCACCCGCGCGTGCATGGATAAGGATGACGTGATTTTCGAGGCTGCCGACCAGCCGTCCCTGCGACTGCGCGCCGATCAAGCCATGCACATTGATGCCAATGGGGCGATCGCGCAGTTCCCCCTTGAGCAAGACCAGACCGCCCAGTTCCTGCTCGGTGCGCCTGGCGACCCACGCTTCAAGGAAGGTGCCGCTGATCTGTGCCTGACACGCACCCTGAAGTTCTGGCGCGACTGGATCGGCCAGTCCAACTACCGTGGCCGCTGGCGCGAAATGGTCAACCGCTCGGCCCTGGCGATGAAGCTGCTGACCTCGCGCAAACACGGCGCCATTCTCGCCGCCGCCACCTTCGGCCTGCCGGAAAGCCCGGGGGGCGCACGCAACTGGGATTATCGCTTCAGCTGGATCCGCGACGCCTCGTTCACCGTCTATGCGTTCATGCGCCTGGGCTTCGTCGAAGAGGCCAACGCCTACATGCGCTGGTTGCGCGGGCGGGTCAGCGACTGCCGGGGCAAGCCGATGAAACTCAACATCCTGTATGCCATCGACGGTCGCCAGGAGCTGCCGGAGATCGAGCTGACGCACCTGTCCGGTCATGGTGGCGCACAACCGGTGCGCATCGGCAATCAGGCTTACGAACAGGTCCAGCTCGACATCTTTGGCGAGCTGATGGACGCGATTTACCTGGTCAACAAGTACGGCGAAGCCATCTCCCATGAGGGCTGGAAACACACGGTGGAAGTCATCGATCAGGTTTGCCGAACCTGGGAACAAAAGGATGTCGGCATCTGGGAAATGCGCGGCGAGCAATATCATTTCCTGCATTCACGGCTGATGTGCTGGGTCGCCCTGGACCGCGCCATCCGCCTCGCTTCAAAACGCTCGCTGCCCGCCCCGTTCGCCCGCTGGGACCAGACCCGCCAGGCGATCCATGCCGACATCTGGGAGAACTTCTG
This sequence comes from Pseudomonas sp. GM74, assembly GCF_000282455.1. Classification (GTDB taxonomy): domain Bacteria; phylum Pseudomonadota; class Gammaproteobacteria; order Pseudomonadales; family Pseudomonadaceae; genus Aquipseudomonas. The sequence goes on along the minus strand of NZ_AKJG01000054.1, from coordinate 58,382 downwards.
GAATGAGGAGCGCGGGCATTTCGTCCAGCACATCGGCGGCACCGGCCTGGACGGTTCGATGCTGCTGATGCCGCTGGTGCGTTTCGTCAGCGCCCGCGACCCGCGCTGGCTGGCGACCCTGCAAGCCATCGAAAAAAGCCTGGTGCGCGACGGCATGATCTACCGCTACCGCAACGACGACAGCCGGATCGACGGCCTGCCCGGCAGCGAAGGCGCCTTCGCCGCGTGCTCCTTCTGGTACGTCGAATGCCTGGCCCGCGCCGGCCAGCTCGACAAGGCCCACCTGGAGTTCGAACAACTGCTCAGGTACGCCAACCCGCTGGGGTTGTATGCCGAAGAATTCGACAGCCATGGGCGGCATATGGGCAACACGCCGCAGGCATTGACGCATCTGGCGCTGATCAGTGCGGCGTGCTTTCTGGATCGGAGGTTGAGTGGGGAGAAGGTTGTTTGGCAGCCTTAACGCCACAGGTCTTGTGCAATCCGAGTCCTACGTTTCTTAAACAAAACAGCTTGCCCCCCCGCAAATGCCCTGTTGCCAGCCGTTACATCCCCACCTAACATCCTTGCTCTACGGGTACAGCGGAGCTGTCCAGAACCACCCGAATTCAAGGAACCAGAATGACCCAACGCATCCAACGCAGCATCGATTCCCCGCTCCGAACCGGTTTGAACCGCGAAGAACTCTGGGAGGCCGACGACAAGGGCCTGATCAAATGCTGGGAAGTCGGCCGCCAGCGCGCGGCTCGTTTCCCCGACCTCGCCCGACAGTGCCTCGCCGGCGAGTTGCCGGTACTGGGCTGGAAAGGTGGCGTCAGCCGCAGCCTGAAGAAGCTCGAAAAATATGGCTCCCTCAAATACCTCGCCCAGTGGCAAGGCTTGCGCGGGGAAGACCTGGACGTGGACCTGACGCAAGAACGAGCGCTGACGTGTGCACGGACAGCCATGGTGGTGACGTTTACACCGGATCGGGCGAAGTATTTCAATCAGGTAGCAGAAACGGAAGCCTGATAGTAATGGGCTCAAGTCATGGCGGAATCTGCGCCAGCACTGACCGAAAACCGCTCCCGATAAGCCTGCGGTGTCACCCCCATGGCCCGCAGGAAGCTGCGGCGCAGGGTTTCTTCGCTGCCGAAGCCGCATTGCACCGCCACCCGTTTGATCGGCACACCGGTATCGCTGAGCAAACGCCGTGCGGTTTCGACGCGGATCAGTTCGATGGCCCGGGCCGGGGTCTGGCCGGTGTCGGCACGGTAGTGGCGCACGAAGCTGCGTTCGCTCATGCCGGCCTGTAAGGCCAGGGTCGGGATGCCAAGGTCCTTGGTCAGATTTTCGCTGATCCAGGCGTGAAGTTCGTCGAAACGGTTGCCTTCATGTTGCAGGGACAGGGTCACGCTGAATTGCGATTGACCGCCCGGACGCTTGAGAAACACCACCAGTTGCCGGGCAACTTCGAGGGCCATGCTGCGCCCCAGGTCTTGTTCGACCATGGCCAACGCCAGGTCGATGCCGGCGGTCACCCCGGCCGAGGTCCAGACCGGGCCGTCGTTGATGAAGATCGGGTTGGGTTCGACCTGCAAGCGCGGGTGCTGTTGCGCCAATTGCTCGCAACGGGTCCAGTGGGTGACCACGCGCCGGCCGTCGAGCCAGCCGCTGGCCGCCAGCAGAAACGCACCGGTACACACCGAGGAAACCCGCCGGCAACCATGGGCATGTTCGCGTACCCAGGCGACCAACGGCGCATCTTGCGCCGCTGCGTAGACACCCCAGCCACCGGCGATGATCAGGGTGTCGGTGCCCTCCTCCGGTAACGGTTCGGCCAACAGCGCCAAGCCCGCCGACGACATCACCGCCCCGCCGCCGCTGGCAATCACCGTCGGCGCATAGGGTGGCGGCAGGCCTTGCTGGCGGGCAATGTCGTTGGCCGAAGCGAAGACCTGCAACGGCCCCGTGACGTCGAGCAATTGCACGTTGGCGAAAGCGAGCACATGGATGGTTTTCGACATTTGGCGTAATTCGTGGGGATATTGGCGTATGCGCCAAAGCCTACGAGCCTAAAGTCAAACCGTCCACCCACTTCACGAGAAAAAACACCATGACGTTGCAGATCGGTTTTCTGTTGTTTCCACAGGTTCAGCAACTGGACCTGACCGGCCCTTACGACGTACTGGCCTCGCTGCCGGACGTGAAAGTGCATCTGATCTGGAAAGACCTGATGCCGGTCACCGCCAGCACCGGCCTGCTGTTGAAACCGACCACCACCTTCGACGATTGCCCGGCACTGGACGTGATCTGTGTGCCCGGTGGCAGTGGCGTCGGACCCTTGATGGAAGATGACCAGACCCTGGACTTTCTCAAGGCCCAGGCCGCCAACGCCCGCTACATCACTTCGGTGTGCACCGGCTCGCTGGTGCTGGGCGCGGCGGGATTGCTCAAGGGTAAACGCGCCACCACCCACTGGGCGTATCACGAACTGCTCAAGCCCCTGGGCGCTATCCCGGTGCAAGACCGGGTGGTTCGTGATGGCAATCTGTTGACCGGTGGTGGCATCACCGCCGGTATCGACTTCGCCCTGACCCTGGCCGCCGAACTGTTCGACCAGGCCACCGCCGAGTTGGTGCAGTTGCAACTGGAATACGCCCCGGCCCCGCCGTTTACCGCAGGCAGCCCGGAGACGGCCCCGACCAGTGTGCTGGAGGAAGCTCGCCAGCGGGCTGCCGGCTCGTTGAAGCTGCGGGCGCAGATCACCGAGCGCGCGGCGGCGAAACTCGACCGACAGTGAAAAAAATGGCGGCGGGAACCCGGTTCCTGCCGCCACGACTTTTCATGCGCGCAAAAAAACCCGCCGAAGCGGGTTTTTCCAAGACCATGACGACTCCTTGTCGTAGCGTTCCTTGCATATGGTCGATCATCCATGATCCTGAGCACATCCTGTGCTTCAGTGGGTGAGGCCAGATTACGCATCGGATCCAATTTGTAACAGGCGATATTGCTACCAGCGCGTGTAAGACATTCGCCATAAGCCTCCTTCCGAAAACCCTTAGACGCCTCAGGCTTCGAGCCGGCTTCAGCCACTCTGTTGCTCGTGGAACTTGGCACCTTCGATCAAAAACTGCTCGATATTGTTCATTTGCTCTTCCCAGCCACGGCTGTCCATGCGAAAGGCCTTTTCGCGACGGGCCTGGGGAACGTGGTCGAAACCGGACTCGGAGACCTTGAGCAACGTGCCGTTGTCCATGTCTTCGAGCTCGAATTTCACCAGTGTCGTGGGTTCCTGGGAGTAGTCGACTTCAGGGTTCACGGCATAAGGGTGCCAGCGAAACGAAAACAGCCGCTCTGGCTCGACCCGCTCTACCAGTACATTCCAGCGCAAATGCTCATAACCGGGATAGGTAATCTGCCCCTGGGTCCACTCGCCTGCCACAAAACGCTTGCCCTCCAGCGCCACGCCAAACCACTGTCCGAACATTTCGGCATTGGCCAGCACGCGCCAGACCTGCGAACGCTTGGCCTTGAGCAGGATTTTCCTTTCAATGCGATCAGATGCTGGGTTCATAAGTCACCTCCTGTACTTGAACAGTAGGTCAGTTAGACCACAAGACCAACCCTAAAGTAGTACCAATCGGGATGCGCAATCAAACATGCCTGAGATATTCGGTTGTATTTGCGCGGATAAGTTCTGGGGCTATCGCAAAATCAGAGGGTCGAAGCTGCTAACGTTCACCCTCGAAACAGCATCGAAAAGGATAGCGACATGAAAAAACTGCGCGGCCGTTGCCTGTGCCCCCCGGCGCTACACTGCACCTCTCATTCGGTCACAACGAGCACTCCAGCATGAATCCACGCTTTCTATTGGCGCTGACGCCCCTGCTGTTCACCTCCATGGCGTTCGCCGTGGATTGTGACAACGCCAGCGACCAGGCGACGATGAACCAGTGCGCGACGCAGCAGAATGCGGCCGCCGACAAGGAATTGAATGCGCTTTACCAGCAGATCACTTCGCGACTCAAGAGCAACCCGGACAGCAAGAAGCAATTGGTGGGTGCGCAGCGGGCGTGGGTGGCGTTCCGCGATGCCGAGTGCAGGTTCTCGGCGTCCGGGGTGGAAGGCGGGAGTGTGTATCCGCTGATCTACAGCAACTGCACCACGGAGCTGACCAAGGCACGGGTTCAGACGTTCAAGAACTACCTGAAGTGCCAGGAGGGAGATATGAGTTGTCCGGTGCCGGGGGTTTAAGATTTTCAGTGTTTTTGAGGGCCTCTTCGCGGGCAAGCCCGCTCCCACAGGGGTCAGCGGTGTTCACACAAGAGTGACCACACCACAAATCCACTGTGGGAGCGGGCTTGCCCGCGAAGGCGTCAGTTCAAGCGCCACAATTTACCGGACGAAAATCTGCGCCGTGGTAATCGCCATATCCCCGCCCGGCAACTTGATGCTGCCCGTCTGTTTGAGGCTGTCGGCATCGAAGATCGCCACGTCGTTGAACGTCCCCGCCAGGTAGATCTTGCTGCCGTCCTTGTTGAATGAAATGCAATAGTACGAGTGATCGAGCGTGGCGGACTGGAGCATTTTCTTCTGTTTGATGTCGTACTTGGCCAGGCGGTTGAGCACGCCAAACATCAGGTTCGGGTCCTTGGGCGAGCGCATGCCGCTGAAGTAGATTTCGGTCAGGGGGCCGAAGTCGGTGGTTTCGGTCTTGCCGGTCTTCAGGTCGACACTGAACAGGCCGTACAGGTATTCGGCGGTGGCCGGGGCCTGTTTCTTGTCCTTGAATTTCGCCGCGGTGTAGAGCAGCGAGAAGTCATGTCGATACGTCTGCTGGTTCCACACGTAGAGCACGTCCGGCGCGCTGTAGTTCGGGCGTTTCCAATGACGACTGGGGATCAGCACGTCGAACTTGCCGGTTTGCACATTGACCTTGTAGACGTCCGCCCCGGCCACGTACAGCGTGCCGTCGTCACCGCTCTGCATGATGGTCAACTGGCGCGGCGCCGGAAAACTGCGCACAGGCTTGGCGTCCATGACGGCGTCGGTCTTGTACACGTCGAGCCGGGGCTGCTGCACTTCGTAGCGATCGTTCATCATCAGCGTCGGGTTGGCGACGGTGTACAGCTCCTTGCCGTCGTGGCTGAGGGTGAAGGCGAACATCGAGCGCGCTTTCTCCCCCGGTTTCTGGGTGATGCTGGCGTGGAACACCTGCTTGCAGTTGTCCAGCTCGACGCCGTAGACATCCGCGTAGTGGTTATTCAGCACGTAGGCGGTCTTGCGGTCCGGCGACAATTGCACGGTGCCGGGGCCAAAGGCGTCGGGCATCTTGCAGGTCTTGAACAGCGTGTCGCTGGCCAGGTCGATCACGTGCAGGTTGTTCGGGTAGTTGGTGGTCACCATGTATTCGTGACCGACTTGCAGCGCGGTGTTTTCATCGGCCAGAACACTGACAGAACAGCTGCTCAGGACGGCGAACGCGGCCAGGCCGCAGGCTTTGATGTTACGCATGCTGGAATCCTTCTTCTGTGATCACTTGTCTTTGGGGAAGACAGTGCCGAGGTTGCGCCAGTTGTCGTTGGACGCCTGGGCATCCTTGTTCCAGTCCGGGTAGGTGCTCATCATGTCGGGCACCTGGGCCGGCCACCAGCAGGGGTCGGAGCAACCGTAGAGGTCGGCCTCCATCGGCTGGCACAGCGACGACACACCGCCAAACGCATCGATTTCCCAGCCCGGGTCGGTGGTCGAGGCACAGCCCGCCACGGAGCTCATGGCCACCACTTCTTCAATGCGGTTTTCATCCGCGGCCTGATCCAGCTTCAACGCTTTGTTATTGATTGCCTTGAGATGTTTCATATCAGTGAGCCTTGCGCGGAGTGATGTAACTGCTGATGAACGCAGGGTTGTTGGCCATGATCCGGGTGTAGACCTCGATGCCGAAGTCGACCCAGTCACGCATCAGTTCGCAGTAGTGATAGGTCGGGTGGGTCGGGTCGCCGTAGCGGGCGTAGCTCTCGTGGTAGCAGCCGCCGGAACACAGGTTGCGGATCTGGCAGTCCTCGCAGCCGGTGTTGGTGCGGTCCAGGCGCTGGGACAGGAAGTCGTTCAATTCCACCTGTTTCACACCGCTGTGGACGTTGCCGAAGGTCGGCAGGCTCGAGCCGGTAAAGCGGTGGCACAGGTTCAGTTCGCCCTTGTGATCCACCGCCAGCATCTTCAGGCCCGCGCCGCATGGCAGGGCTTTCTTGTGGCCTTCGTGGATGTCGGTGATGAGCTGATGCAGGTTGGAGAAGCCGATGTTGCGGTGCTCCAGCGCCGCTTCCAGGTAACGACGACCGAGGGCCTTCATGTTGGCGAACACCTGCACCAGTTCATCGCTGGTGAGGTTGAAGCTGCTGATGTCGCCGGAGGTCACCGGGGCGAAGCCGACTTCGGCAAAACCCAATTCGTTGAACAGGTGATCCCAGATGGTTTCAACGTCGGTCACGCCGGTGGTGAGGGTCACCCGCGCGCCCACCGGACGGCTGTTGTAGCGCGACAGCAGCATCTCGGCCTTGCGCCGCACCACGTCATAGGTGCCCTGCCCGCCCACGGTGATGCGGTTGCGGTCGTGCACGGTCTTCGGCCCGTCGATGCTGACCGACAGCCCGAAACGGTGGGCATTGAGGTAGTCCACGGTTTCTTCGGTGAGCAGCGTGGCGTTGGTGGTCATGACGAATTCGACGAACTTGCCTGCCTCGGCAAAACGCTTCTCACAGTAGTCGACCATGTACTCGATCAGCTTGCGGTTGCTCAGCGGTTCGCCGCCGAAGAACACCACGGTGAAACGCTCTTCGTCCGGGGATTCGCGCAGCAGCATTTCCACCGAGGCGATCGCCGTTTCGACGTCCATCTTTTTGCCCGCCGACGGCTTGTCGAGGTCTTCCTTGTAGCAGTAGGTGCAACTCAGGTTGCAGCCGGTGTTGACGTTGAGCACCACGGTATTGATCGCCGTGCGCTCGACCCGCTTGGTAGCGATGTCCGGGGTCAGCGGCGAACCATCGCTGACCAGTTCCAGGGCCATCAGTTCGCGCAGGGTCTCGGTGATTTCCTCGCCGTTGAAACGCGCGGCCAGGCGCTGGATCAGGTCGTCCGAGGAACAACCGGGCCCGCGCAAGGTATCGATGATGGTGCCCGTCAGTTCATCGCTGGCGAACAGCGAACTGCTGGGGATGTGAAACAGCATGCGGTCGGCATCGACCTGCACTTCGTGCAGGTTGCGTTCGACCAGATTCAAGATAGCGCCCATGGCAAACCTCCTGTGCAGACCCCGCTTGGCGGGGCTTGCGATCATTCCGAAAAGTGTCTGAAGCCTGTGCTGTCAGCCAACTCATGGAATGGGTGGGTTGTTCCAGCGTTGCACGGTCACGATCATGTGGCCCTCGCCGGTCAGGGATTTCCCTGCGTCGTCGACGGCGGCAATCACCTTGAGGTTGCCGGCATTGTTGGTGGACATCTTGCGTGCCGGGTTCGGCCCGGCATCGCCCGGGGTGAATACGCCGGTGTCGGCCTGCATGGTGCCGGCGAACTTGACGTCTTCGTCTTCCTTGGCGCGGTCGTCGAAAGCCTCGACTTTCCACTGCGCCGGGAACACACCGATTCGATACGGCTTGCCGTCAGCACCCTTGCCCCAGGCTTCCGCGTCGAAACGGCCCTGGACTTTCGGCGTCGAACCACCGCCCTCGCCGATCCGCGCCACCGAGAATTCCGGCACCACTTTGACTGCATCGATCTTGCTGTACACCGACAGGCTCGGGCCTTTCAGGGTACCGACGGTGACTGCACGCAGCCCCGGTTGCGCGTTGGCGGCAGCCTTGAGCTTGACCTTGATTCGCTCGGGGCTCTGCTCGACGACTTCAACCACTTCCACACCTTTACCGAAGTTCGGTTTGCCGGTCAGACCGCTGCCGATCAACGTCACCTCGGTTTCGCTGCCGGCCTTCAGATAACCGGGCTGCACCGCCAGCAAACGGTTGGAGCCCTGCCTGGCTGCGACGAAGTCCAAACCACGTTCATCGTGCTCGGCCTCGAACATCCGGCCCTGCATCGCATTGCCCTGGGCGGCGAACACCTGGCGCATGGTCACGCCGTCGATGGTCACGTTGCCGCGCCATTCGTAGCCGGTGTAGAGAATCGCACTGCCGTCGCCATTGAACGGGCTGCCGTCGGCGTACCGGCCTTTGACGCTGACCTTGAAGGTGTCGCTGCCATCGGCACTCACGGTCATGACACCGGCCAACTCCCCCTTGCCCGGCAAGTGGCCGCTGAAGCTCCAGTCGCCCACCAGGGCATCGGCTTTGGGCGCCGCGCTCTGCCATTTTTTCCAGGCCGGGTTGTCCAGCGGATAACGCTTGGCCAGCAGCGGCACCATTTCTTTGCGGGCCATATCGAACCAGTCGCGGTCCCGGGACAGCGCCTGGTATTCCAGGGACGGCCATTGGCCGAGGTGGAAGTTCACCAGGCGTTCCCACTCCTGGGCCGGACGCCGTTGCAAGGCTACCCGCGCACCGGAGTGGCAGCGGCCGCACATCTGGCTGGTCTGGTCGTCGAAGTGCTCGACGGTATTGAGTCGCCGCTCCAGCGCATAGCGCACGCCGTCGGTTTCGCTCGGTGCCAGGCCCTGGGTGTCGGCCAGGTACTTGACCAGCGTGCGACGGTCGTCATCGCTGATCTGCAAACCGTGCATGGTCTGCATCCGGGCGATGCTCATCAGCCAGCCTTCCGGCGTTTTGCGCTGGTGGCTGATGCGGCTCAGGGCGTTATCGGCTTCGGGGGTGTGACAGCCCTGACAGGTTTCCTTGAGGATGGTCTGGGCGTCGCGGGCTGCCAGGCTATGAGGCGAATGCAGCGCTATACAAGCGGCTACGGCCAGCAGGCTGGCGCTCATGCCTGATCGGAGTTTTCTCTTCATCAACGTCGAACCTCGCACGGTGCGTTCTTATTGTTGTGGCTTATCGTTTTTATGGTTTCTGCCGCCGGCTTTGATCCGCTGACGGAGGCAAGAGAAACGTCTGCGATGAGCAATACACGGAGCGTGCCAGCTTATGAATAGTGTTTTTTATCAATCATTTAGTGGAAATAATGAGTGATTGGCGACTGATAAACCTGTCGGCGTGCGTCTAATATCGCGACATCTGTTGCACTCTGAGACAAGCATAGGATCAAGATCAGAAGATCGCAGCCTTCGGCAGCTCCTACAGGTGCACACCGATTCCAGTGCAGGAGCTGCCGCAGGCTGCGATCTTTTGATCCTCGCTGTCGCAATTTGCGACGCTCACTTGCTCCCCTGTCATGGGCAAATAACCCAAGAGCCCCATCCGATCAGGGTTCCAATCAAACAAGGAAAACTGGCACAACCGTTGCGAAAGACCTCGCCACACGAACAAGACGAGGTTTCATCATGTCGCTCCCAAACCTGCTTCCCGCCACTTCGGCATTCATCCAGCGCGCCCCGCGCATGCTCATCGGCGGTGACTGGGTCGAGGCCGCCGACGGCCAGACCATGCCCCTGCACAACCCGGCCACCGGTGAGGTGTTGTGCGTGGTGCCACGGGCAACGCCAGAAGATGTCGACCGTGCGGTGCTCGCCGCCCGCCAGGCGTTCGACGATTCAGCCTGGACCCGCACCCGTCCCCGGGAGCGGCAGAACCTGCTGTGGAAACTCGCCGACCTGATGCAGCGCGACGCCGAACTGCTGGCTCAGCTGGAATGCCTGAACAACGGTAAAAGCGCGGCGGTGGCTCAAGTGATGGACGTGCAACTGTCCATCGATTTCCTGCGCTACATGGCCGGTTGGGCGACCAAGATCGAAGGCTCCACGGTTGACGTATCGGCACCGCTGATGCCCAACGACCAGTTCCACAGTTTTATTCGCCGCGAAGCGGTGGGCGTGGTAGGCGCCATCGTTGCCTGGAACTTCCCGCTGTTGCTGGCCTGCTGGAAACTCGGCCCGGCTCTGGCCACCGGTTGTAGCGTGGTACTCAAGCCCGCCGACGAAACCCCGCTGACCGCATTGAAACTCGCCGAACTGGTGCTGGAGGCCGGTTATCCCGAAGGCGTGTTCAACGTGGTCACCGGCACCGGCATCACCGCAGGTTCGGCCCTGACCCACAACCCGCTGGTGGACAAGCTGACCTTCACCGGCTCCACCGCCGTGGGCAAGCAGATCGGCAAGATCGCCATGGACTCCATGACCCGGGTCACCCTGGAGCTGGGCGGCAAATCACCGACCATCGTCATGGCCGACGCCGACCTGAAAACCGCCGCGGCCGGAGCCGCCAGCGCGATCTTCTTCAACCAGGGCCAGGTCTGCTGCGCAGGCTCGCGCCTGTATGTGCAGCGCAAGCACTTCGACAATGTGGTGGCGGACATCAGCGACATCGCCAACGCCATGAAACTCGGCAACGGCCTGGACCCGAGCGTCGACATGGGGCCGCTGATCTCGGCGCGCCAGCAGGAGCGCGTCTACGGGTACATCGAAAAGGGCCGGGAGGGCGGCGCGACCATCGCCTGCGGCGGTGAGCAGTTCGGGCCGGGCTTCTTCGTCAAGCCGACGGTGATTGTCGACGTCGATCAGAAGCACTCATTGGTGCAGGAAGAAATCTTCGGGCCGGTGCTGGTGGCGATTCCGTTCGATGACGAGGCCGATGCTTTGCGCATGGCCAATGACAGTCCGTATGGATTGGGCGCGAGCATCTGGTCCAATGACCTGGCGGCGGTGCACCGGATGATTCCACGGATCAAGTCAGGCTCGGTGTGGGTCAACTGCCACAGCGCCCTGGACCCGGCATTGCCCTTCGGCGGCTACAAGATGTCCGGGGTCGGGCGTGAAATGGGGTATGCGGCGATCGAGCATTACACTGAGTTGAAGTCGGTGTTGATCAAGTTGTGATTTGTAGCGTCCTTCAGGCCACCTTCGCGGGCAAGCCCGCTCCCACAGAGTTTTGCGTCGTACACAAATCCACTGTGGGAGCGGGCTTGCCCGCGAAGAGGCCGGTCCAGACAGCTCAAATATCAGGGTTTGTATCCCTGAGCCAACAACCAGCCGCGAACCATCCTTCCCTGCTCCACCGTCAACCCGGCCAACACCTGCTCGGCCAGCTCAGTGCGCAATCGCCGCACCAGCGGCGCCACCTCAACCCCATGCACATGCCAGATCCCCAGCGGCTGATCCACCGTGATCACCACCTCGGCCTCATCGACAAATCCGTCACGCAGCACCGGTGCGAGTTCGATTCTAAGGGCATTGAAATCGGCCTCGGCATGGGCCACCTCGGCGTCCGGCCAGTTCCGCCGGGCCTGCCAGAACGGCTGATCCAGCCAGCGTTGCTCATCGGCATAAAAATCCCGGCCGATCCGCGCAAATCGCAAAAACAACTGCTCCACCCGTTGCTGGTGAAAACGCTGGGCCAGAGCCGCCCGTTCGGGTTTGCACAGCAGCGTGTTGATCACCGCCGGCGCCTGCAATGCCGAAGACAACGACTGAAAGATGCCGTTGCCCGACAGCGGGTCGACAGCCATTGCCGCATCGCCGACCCGAATCCAGTTTTCGCCACACACCTGCGGACTGAGAATCGCCGTGCTGCTGCGGGCGTGCAGCTGTAGATCCGCTTCCTCCTCACCAGCAAAGAATGCCTCGGCAAGACAAGAAGCATGGCGCCGCTGCCGACAGTATTCGAGCAACATGGCCTTGCCCGGCAACCCGGCGCTGGCCACGTCCACCGTCCATTGCCAGTAACACTGGCCGTCGGCGCGCCGCGCCATCCATGCCCAGCCGTCCTCGAGGCTTTCCACGGCGCTGGCGGTGCTGCCCGGCGAACCCTGCCAGCGATTGAGCAAGCTGACGGTCTCGGGCCCACGCAAGCCCTTGCCGATAGCGGGGGCCTGACGTCCTCGTGCTTCCACGAGAAACGGCGCGAGCAGCGGTTCGCCTCCGTCGATTTCGATTCGGTGGCCATTGGCCGATGACTGAACCGTCAGCACCCGGCCTTCGATCAGCTCGACCCCTGCCAGGCGCAAATCCTCACGCAGGCCTCGGTCAAACACCGGACGGTCGAGCAAGTATTCGATGTTCTGCGCGTGGCGCTGGCCATTCCACGAAACCTGGCGTTGGGACGGCAGCGCCGCTTGCGCCAACGCCTGATGCAGGCCCGCGCCGCGCAAGGCTTCCAGAACCCGCACGGACACGCCTTCGAGCGCGGCAAACCGGCGCCATTCGCTGATCAGCGTGACGCCATGGCCCAGCCGCCGTAGCCCCAGTGCGACGGCGGCGCCGGCCGGTCCCGCGCCCAGAATGACGATGTCGGTCATGGCCCGAAGCGCCGTTCAGGGCCACGGTAACGGGCATGCTCACGCAACCACTCGATGACTTGCTCATTGCTGGCGTCAGGCTGTTCGGCGAGGAATCCGGCGATGTGCCCGCTCAAGGCGGCACAACCGAGGCTCGCCCCGGATTGCCCCGGGTAGGTGCCATGGACACAGGCGGCGAAATCCGCCTGGGCGCTGTTGAGCCACGACCATTCCTGCTCGGCACACCGCGCATCGCCGGTGACCCGCAACACCTGCCGATAGTTCGCCGGAAACACCCCTTCCCCCTGGGCCGGGCTCGACGCACACAACAGCACGCCCCGCGCCACCGCCGCCGCGCAGGCCGCGCGCAGCAGGCTGCGATCCTGGCGCAGGCCAAGGCTCAGATTGATCAGTCGCACGTCCTGCGTCAGCAGCCAGTCAATCGCCGTGGCGATCTGCAAGGCGCTGGTGACACCCCGCTGGTCGAACACCTGGGCCACGCAAAACAGCGCCGAAGGTGCACGCCGGCCGATCGCCTCGATCACCGCACTGCCATGCCCCAGCGGGTCCTCGCGCAAGTCGCCCTCGGCCAGGCCGTCTTCAAGCAATGAAAAGCGCCGGCCGGCGATCACTTGCACCCGTTGTGCCGCCGAGTGGCCGCTGTCCACCACACCAATGCGCAACTCAGGTTTCATGCTGCACCGCTTTCGAGGTCAGCACGCCGTCGAGCAATTCGAAGCGCAGATCGGCATCGGCCAGGGTTGAGGGGCGATGGCTGATCAGGATGCGCGTACGCCCGGCAAACAAGCGGTCGATGGCGTCGATGACTTCGCGCTCGGTGGCTTCATCCACCGCGGAAGTGGCTTCATCGAGCACCAGAATCAAAGGGTCCTGCAACAGCGCCCGGGCAATCGCGATGCGTTGCTTCTGCCCACCGGACAACTGCTGGCCCCGCTCGCCCAAGGGGCTGTCGAGACCTTCGGGCAAGGACTCGATCAGACTGTCGAGTTGCGCCAGTCGCGCCACGTCGGCAATCGCCTCGCGGCTGGCGTCCGGCACCGCGTAGGCCAGGTTGTCGGCGAGGCTGCCGCGAAACAGCACGATGTCCTGGCTGACGATGGCGATGCCCCGACGCAACTGGAACAGGTCCAGTTCGCGCAGATCGACGTCGCCCAGCAGTACCCGGCCCGATTGCGGATCGTGATGACGTTGCAGCAGGTCGATCAGGGTGGATTTACCCACGCCCGAGCCGCCGCTGAGGGCCACCTTCATACCGTAGGGAATCCGCGCCTCGATGCCGCGCAGGGTCGACTGGCGGCCAGGATGGGCGAAGTGCACGTTGTCGAACCACAGATCGCCGCCTTTGGGCATCGCCCGTGGGGTATCGGGCGTCAGCACGGTCGGTTGTTCGCCGCGCAACTCCATGACCCGACCGAGGCTGACGGTCATCCGCTGAATCGCAACGTAAAGCCCGAGCAAGCTCTGCACCGGCCCCACGGCCATCCCCAGGTAGGTGGAAAACGCAATCAGGGCGCCGAGCTGCCAGGTGCCCTGCACCACCCAGTACCCGCCGATCAAGAATGCGCAGGCCCGGGACAATGAGGTCAGCGTGCCGGGCACGGCCTGGGTGAAAAATTCGGTGACCTGCAGGCGCAGCAACTGGCTCATGTAGCCCTGCCCCAGCGTCTCGAGGCGCCGTGCTTCGCGCTGTTGCTGGCCGGCGGACTGGATGAACTTCATCACCGGCAACGTCTCGACCATGAACGACGACATGTCCGCCGAACGCTCGCGCAACTGCCGCACATCGCGCTCGACCTTGCGCCGCATCCAGCGCAGCCAGAGGACATCGAGGGGAATCAGTAGCAGGGCCAGCAGCGAGAGCTTCCAGGACAAGGCCAGCAGCATCGCCACGGCCACCACCAGGCCGATCACGCTGGACACGGCCGAGAACAGCGAGTCCACGGCAAAGCGCTGGATTTCCGCGACATCGCCGTCGAGGCGCGACATCAGGTCGCCGATGCGCCGCTGGCCGTAAAAGCCCGGTGACAGGGTTTGCAAATGGCGGTACAGGTCATCGCGCAGGGCAAACAGCATGCGCCCGGACAGTCGCGTGTGCAGGTAGCGGTTGATGCCCGAAAGCGCCGTGCCCAGCAATCCGGCGACGATCATCAGCCCGGCGATCATGACCAGCATCGGGAAGTTGCGCGCCAACAGGCCATCGTCGATCAGCAGTTTGGTCAGCCACGGCTGCACCAGCACCAGCGCCGAGGCGCAGACCGACAAACCCAGCAGCCCGGCAATCGCCAGGCGATGGGGTCGCACGAAGCTGTAGAGCCAGCGCAGTGACGCTTGCAGCGCCTCGGGGTTCTGGCTGTCGATCAGCCGAACGATCAAGCGCTGCATCACGAACGCAACTGTTTGAGCTTGCGATAAAGCGTCGCGCGGCTGATGCCCAGGGCGTCGGCGGCGGCCGAGACGTTGCCCTGATGGGTGTCCAGGGACTGGCGAATCAATTCCAGTTCGTTTTCCCGGATGCTGCCGGCCTGGGGCCGTTCGCTGGCGGTCAACTCGTCGAGCATGCTGTCGGGCAAGTGGTCGAGGGTCAACACGGTTTCGCCCGGTTCGCGCATGGCCAGCGCGGTGCGCAGGACCATCTCCAGTTGGCGGATGTTGCCCGGCCAGTGATAGCCGCTGAGCAAACGATCGAGATCATCGTGCAGGACCACGGCGGGTGCGCCCAGTGTCGTCAGCATACGAGTGACCAACGCGCCGAAATCTTCGCGTTCGCGCAGGGCCGGGAGCATCACGCTGATACCGTTGACCCGGTAGAACAGGTCTTCGCGAAAGTGTTTTTCTTCCACCAGACGCTTGAGGTCGCGGTGGGTGGCGCAGATCAGCGCGACGTCTATGTCCTGCTCTTCGCCAGCGCCCAGGGGCGCGACCTTGCGATCCTGCAACACCCGCAACAGCCGGGCCTGCAAGGCCAATGGCATGTCGCCGATTTCATCGAGAAACAAGGTGCCGCCATGGGCCTGTTGCAAGCGCCCGACCATGCCGCCCCGGCGTGAACCGGTGAACGCGCCTTCGCGGTAGCCGAACAATTCGGACTCGATCAGGCCTTCGGGAATGGCCGCGCAGTTCACCGCCACGAAGGGTTTGTCGCAGCGGCTTCCGGCCATGTGCAGGGCGCGGGCGATGACCTCCTTACCGGTGCCGGTTTCGCCCAGCAGCAAGACCGGCAACTCATTGGCCAGGCCTTGACGGGCCATGCGCAAGGCACGGGCGTAGCGCGTATTGCTGCCGGCCAGCGCTTCCAGATCCGGTTGCGCCTTGGCCGGTTTCGCAACAGTGCGCGGCGGGTTGCTGACGTTGATCGAGCGTTGCGGCGCGCGCAGGGTCTTGTAGAAGAATTCACCCTTGGCGGTTTGCAGGCTGCCGGCCCCGCCCTGGTGCAGACGCGCCAACAACTGCAGGCCGTCGACGCCGAGAAACTCCTCGCAGCGCCGACCGACCAGGGCCGAGCGCTCGGCATGGAGCAACTGGCAGGCCTGGGCGCTGACCGCGAGGATCTGCCCGCCCAGGCTCACCGCCAGCAAGCCTTGCCACGGGGATTCCAGGTATTGCCTGCGGCTGTGGAAGGCCAGGACGATTTCGTCCGGATAGCTGGCGTTGAACACCCGGCTTTCGATCTGGCTGACGGCCATGGCCAGCAACGCGGTGCTGTCGTGGGCGCGGCCGAGGGGACCTTCGCGGGTCAGGTCGAGGACGCCAAGAATGTCGCCTTGGGGGCAATGGATCGGCACCGAAGTGCAGGAAAAATCACTGAGGCGATCCAGATAATGTTCGCCGCAATCGATCAAGGTCGGCCGGGCTTCCACCAGTGCCGTGCCCAGGGCGTTGGTGCCGCGAACCGCTTCGCTCCAGCAGGCGCCAAGGGTGATGTCCTGCAGGCCACTGCCCTTGAGACGGTCGGCGCGGCCTTCGACGGCGAGGATGGTGGCGTCGGAGTTGGCGAGGATGATCAGCCCTTCCTTGCCCTGACGCTCGGCCAGGTAATCGATGGCCGGCAGCGCGGCGTCAATCAACAGGCGATTGCTGGCCAGCAACAGGTCCAGGCTGGCGCTCGATTCCAGCGCCAGCTCATGCTTGGCATTGAAATGCACGCCATGGCTCAGGCTGCGCCGCCACGAGGCATCGATTTC
Organism: Pseudomonas sp. GM74; assembly: GCF_000282455.1. GTDB lineage: Bacteria > Pseudomonadota > Gammaproteobacteria > Pseudomonadales > Pseudomonadaceae > Aquipseudomonas. The sequence continues at coordinate 41,868 of NZ_AKJG01000054.1, read as the reverse complement.
CGCACGCAGGACGCCATCCGGCACTTCGCCTTCCAGGTGCAGTTTTTCCCGGGCCAGCCGGGCTTCGCGATGCAGTTTGGGGGAGTTTGTTTTTGTTGGCGTCATCAAGCGCTCCGGGTCATCCACCCTGCGCCTTCATACGTCGGCGCCCTGCCGCAATCTTTACGTTAACGTCAGGGCCATGGCAAGTGCCTTACAGCGCTTGTGTTCCGTCAGGTGGACCGTGTCATCGTTCTTCGCGCGCAAGCCAACAGATATGCGGCTTTACTCGGACACTGTGGGAGCAACTGCCTTCATCATGCCACTCGTCACCGTCACTGCCCTCAGACTAACGCCAATCCGACCACCCCCCCTACCTCCAGCAACTCCAGCATTGCCCCTGCCGTATCGCCCGTCGTTCCACCGAGTCGCCGCAGCATGACCTGTCGCAACCAGGCAAATCCAAGAGCGGCCAACACCACCGCCAGCACACCACTCAAGCCTGCAATCAGCACACAGGCCAATGCACTGACCGCCAACACCTGCTTGCCCGCCGAACGCGGAAGATGATCGGCCAATGCCTGGCCCAGGCCACCGGCGCGCACATAAGGCGTAGTCAGGAACAAGCCGAGCAAAGCGCTGCGACCGATCAACGGTACGATGATCAATGCCAGCGAATGCGGCTGCTCGATCAGCGTCAACAGCGCGGTGAATTTGAGCAACAACACCAGCACCAGCGTCACCACGGCGATCGGCCCGCTGCGCGGGTCTTTCATGATGGTCAGCGTACGCTCGCGGTCGCCAAAACCACCCAGCCAGGCATCAGCGCTGTCCGCCAGGCCATCGAGATGCAAGCCGCCGCTGAGCAGCACCCAAAGGCTCAGCAACAGTGCCGCGTGCAGCAAGGTCGGCGTGCCCAGCAACAGCCAGTTCACTGCCCACAGAATGGCGCCAAAGAGCAGCCCCACCAGCGGATAAAACAGCAGCGACCGCCCCAGTTCCCGGGGCTCAGGCATACCGGGCAGGCGAATCGGCAGGCTGCTGAGAAATTGCAGGGCGATCCAGAATGGCAGCATGGTCAGAGCACTTCCTTCAACAAGCCCGCAGGCTCCACCGTCAGCGAAAACAGCGCACCATGCCCGACCTCAACGTTGAGCAGTTGCTCTCGCGGCAGCCCCCGGGCTTGCGCCAGCAACAGGCGCATCACACCACCATGGCTGATCAACAGAATGCGCTCACCGGCACAGGTCGCGTGCAAACGCTCCAGCGCTGCCAGCACCCGTGCCGAAAAGTCTGCAACCGGCTCACCCCGAGGCGGCGTGAACGAATAGGGATCGGCCCAGAACAAGCCCAGGGCCTGCGCGTCGGTTTCCATCAACGCCGCCGCGCTCTGCCCTTCCCAGGCGCCGAAATGCAACTCTTGCAGGTCTTTATCCAGTTGCACCGGCACACCCGATTGCGCACCCAGCTCCTCGGCAAACCGCGCACAACGCTGCAACGGCGAACTGACCAGCCGATCCCACGGCCCTTGCCCGACCACGGCGGCGCGCATCTGCGCCCAGCCCGTGTCGGTCAACGCATCATCGATGCTGCCGCGCAAACCGCCACCGAGTTCGGTTTCACCGTGACGCAACAGATCCAGGCGCAAAGTCATGCCGGACGATCTGCCACGGCGGCTTCGGCGAAGGTCGCCATCTGACCGTGCAGATCGCACGCCAGGCGCAGCAGCGGCACAGCCAATGCCGCGCCACTGCCTTCGCCAAGGCGCAGGCCGAGATCGAGCAAGGGTTGCGCCTTCAGGGTTTCCAGCACATGACGATGTCCCGGCTCGGCGCCACGATGACCGAACAACAGCCACTGACGACATTCTGGATTCAAGCGCACCGCAACCAGTGCCGCGACGCTGCAAATGAAGCCGTCCACCAGCACCGCGACACCTTCCTGGGCACACGCGATATAGCCACCGACCAGCGCGGCAATCTCGAAACCGCCGAGATTGAACAGTGTCTGCAAGGCATCGTCACGCTGCGCGCCATGCAATGCCAGGGCGCGCTCGATCACTTGAGCTTTGTGGCTGACACCTTCGGCATTGAGCCCGGTGCCAGGCCCGGTCAAATGCACCACCGGACAATCGAGCAGCGCGCACGCCAGGGCGCTGGCGGCGGTGGTATTACCGATGCCCATTTCGCCACCGATAAACAACTGCGCACCGGTGGCAATGGCCCGCTGCACGCTGTCACGGCCGGCCTGCAAGGCGAGTTGCCCTTGGGCCTGAGTCATGGCCGGCCCCTGTACAAAGTTTGCCGTGCCCAGGCCGACATTCAGGTGCCGCACGCCCGGCAGGTCCAGCGACGGCGTGACCGTGCCAAGGTCAACCACCTCGAGGGAAGCGCCCAGTTGCCGCGCCAATACGCTGATCGCCGCACCACCGCTGACGAAGTTGAGCAGCATCTGCCCGGTCACTTCCTGGGGAAACGCCGACACGCCCTCGGCGACGACACCATGGTCGCCGGCAAAAATCGCGATCCAGACCTGCTCCAGACTCGGCTTGACCCGCCCCTGCAAACCCGCCAGTTGCACCGCCAGCGCCTCCAGTTGGCCGAGGGAGCCGGCCGGCTTGGTCAGTTGCTGCTGCCGCGCCCGGGCCTGTTCGACCGCTTGGGTATCGACCGGCTTGCACGGGTTCAGCCACCAGGATTGAGTCATAACGCAGTTCCTTTCAGAGTCAGGGGCAGGCCGGCGACGGTCAGGACGACACGCTGACAACGCTCAGCCAGAGCTTGATGCAGCCAACCGGCTTCATCGACATAGCGGCGAGTCAATTCGCCCAGCGGCACGACACCCATTCCGGTCTCGTTGCTGACAAAAATGATTTCACCCGGCAGCGATGCCAGGCATTCGAGCAGAGCATCTCGCTCGGCTTGCAGCCGCTCGGCATCGTCGAGCATCAGCAGATTGGTCAGCCACAGGGTCAGGCAATCCACCAGCAGGCAGCGGTCGGCGCGGGCGGACTCACGCAGTACCCGGGCCAGCTCGACAGGTTCTTCGATCAATGCCCATTCGGCAGGACGACGAGCGCGGTGATGAGCCACCCGCTCGCTCATTTCGCCATCCAGTGGCTGGCTGGTGGCGATGTAGGTCACGGCCAGGGCGCTGTCGATGGCGAGTTTTTCAGCCAGGCGACTCTTGCCGGAGCGGGCGCCGCCGAGGATCAGTTGGAGCATGGTTGTTTCCTTGAAATATTCGGTGAAGCGACTGGCCTCATCGCGGGCAAGCCCGCTCCCACAGGGTTAGGAGGTGTACTCACATTTCATGATCAACCCAAATCTCTGTGGGAGCGGCGGTGCGGCGATCCGACTTGCTCGCGAAGAGGCCAGAGCTTACACCTCAGAATCCACAGAGCCGCCGCAACAGCCCGGTATCCAGATGCTTCTCCACCAGATCCGCCAGCCGCTCGATATCACGCTCGCGCAAGCCGTGATAATCCACGTCCTGCACCTCCTGCAAACCCGCCCAGCGAAGCAGCGCACTGCACGCCGCGGGCGATTCGAACAGCCCGTGCAGGTAAGTGCCGAAAATCTGCCCGTCAGCACTTTGCGCACCATCACAGCGGCCGTCATCCAGTTGCACGGCGGCATGTTCCAGGGCCGGCCCGGTGGTCACGCCGGCATGAATTTCATAGCCCGCCACCTGCGCATCTTCCAGCGCCAGGCGACCACGCACATTGCGCAACTGCTTCTCTTGTTCGAGTTGAGTCTGGAAGGCCAACAGCCCCAAACCGACGCTGGAACCCGGCGCCCCTTCAAGACCCAGCGGGTCATGCACCTGTTCACCGAGCATCTGCAGGCCGCCACAAATCCCCAGCAGTTTCCCGCCGTAGCGCAGATGCCGGGCGATGGCGGTGTCCCAGCCGTTGGCCCGCAGGTACGCAAGATCACTTCGAACACTTTTCGAGCCAGGAAGAATGATCAGATCGGCGGACGGAATCGCCTGGCCGGGGCCGATGAATTGCAGGTCCACTTGCGGATGCAGGCGAAGCGGATCGAAATCGGTGTGATTGCTGATGCGCGGCAGCACCGGCACCACCACCTTGAGCACCTGTTCGGCTTTATCGGCCTGGCGTTGATCGATGCCGTCCTCCGCCTCCAGGTGCAGGTCCATCACGTAGGGCAGCACGCCGATCACCGGTTTGCCCGTGCGCTCTTCGAGCCAGTCGAGGCCGGGTTGCAGCAACGCGATGTCGCCGCGGAAACGATTGATGATGAAGCCTTTGACCCGCGCCTGTTCGCTCGGCGACAGCAGTTCAAGCGTCCCGACCAGATGGGCAAAGACCCCGCCGCGATTGATATCGGCGATCAGCAGCACCGGGCAGTCCACTGCTTCGGCGAAGCCCATGTTGGCGATGTCCCCGGCCCGCAGATTGATTTCCGCCGGCGAGCCCGCGCCCTCGACCATCACCAGCGGATATGCCGCACTCAAGCGCTCGTGGGAGGCCAGCACCGCTTGCATGGCGATGGTTTTGTAGTCGTGATAGGCGACGGCGTTCATGGTCGTGACGGCGCGGCCATGGATGATCACCTGGGCACCGGTGTCACTGTTGGGCTTGAGCAACACCGGGTTCATGTCGGTGTGCGGCTCAAGGTTCGCGGCCTGGGCCTGTACCGCCTGGGCGCGGCCGATCTCGCCACCGTCGGCGGTCACCGCACTGTTGAGGGCCATGTTCTGCGGCTTGAACGGCACCACCCGGACGCCTTGGCGCGTAGCCCAACGGCACAGCGCGGTCACCAGCGTGCTTTTACCGGCATCCGATGTGGTGCCCTGCACCATCAGCGTGGTCATTGGTTTTCCTTGGCGAAATCTTCGAACGCCTGTGCCAGTCGTACCCAGGCGATTTCGTCACCGGGCAAGCCGAATCGCAAACTGCCGTTGTGCGTGAACAACCGCAGGAGAATGCCGCGCCGGGCCATGAATACATGCAGCTCTTCGGCATGCTCGGTGACCAGCCACTGGAACAGCGCACAACCGCCCTGGGGTTCGAAGCCGTGTTGCTGCAGCAACGACGCAAGGCGCTCGCTGGCCTCTTCGGTGCGCACCCGTTGCCGAATTTGCCCTTGCGTATCGCGCAGGCAGGCCTGGCCAACGACCCGGGTTGCCCCGCTCACGGCCCAGGGCCCCACTTGTTCAGCCAGCAACTTGAGCAGCTTGCGCTCGGCCAGCACAAACCCCAGGCGCACACCGGCCAGGCCGAAAAACTTGCCGAAGGAGCGCAAGACGATCAGCCCGACTTGATGGGCAAACGGCGCCAGGCTCAGTTGCGGCGTGTTATCCATGAACGCTTCGTCCACCACCAGCCAGCCACCGCGCTGGGCGAGCCGCGTGTGCCAGTCGAGCAGCCGACTGGGGGTGAGGCTCAGGCCCGTGGGGTTGTTCGGATTGACCACCACCAGCACGTCGAAACTGTCGATAAAGAAGTCGACTTCCTGCTCCAGCACTTCACGCACGATGTAGCCGTTGCGACGCCACGCTTCGGCGTGCTCGGCGTAACAGGGCGACAGCACGCCGACCTTGCCCGCCCGACGCAATCGCGGCAGTAGCTGTATCGCCATTTGCGAGCCGGCCACCGGCAATGCCTGCAAGGTGCCGTAGTAATCACAGGCGGCCTGTTCCAGACCATCGTCCGCCTCCGGCAAACGGGCCCAGGCCCGCAGCGGAATATCCGGCACCGGGAACGGCCAGGGCGCAAGGCCCGTGGACAGGTCCAGCCAGTCGGCTTCATCTATGCCGTACTCAAGTGCCGCCTTGCGCAGCCGCCCACCATGCTCAAGCATAAAATTCGGCCCCCAGGCAGAGAATCAGCAGCCATAACCATACCCCGCGCTGGACCAATTGCCAGCCCCGGTCAATGGAGTCGGCATTCGCCGGCACGCCTTCACCCAGCTGCGGACGCTGATGCAGTTCGCCGTGATAAATCGCCGCCCCGCCCAATTCGACGCCCAGGGCGCCCGCCCCTGCCGCCATCACCGGGCCGGCGTTCGGGCTGTCCCAGGTCGGGCCCTGGGTGCGCCAGCATTTCAACGCCAGCCGGGTTTTGCCCAGCAACGCGTAAGTCAGTGCCACCAGGCGCGCAGGAATGTAATTGAGCACGTCGTCGACCTTCGCCGCCGCCCAACCGAACCGTTCGAAGCGTTCATTGCGATAACCCCACATCGCATCCAGCGTATTGCTCAGGCGGTAGAGCACCACGCCCGGCGCGCCGGCCACGGCAAACCAGAACAACGCCGCGAACACCGCGTCGCTACCGTTCTCCAGCACCGACTCGGTAGCGGCCCGGGCGACTTCGGTTTCATCCAGATCACTGGTTTTACGGCTGACCAGATAACTCACCCGCTTGCGTGCTTCAACAAGATCGCCGCCGCGCAGGGCCCTGGCCACAGGCGTGACGTGCTCACCGAGGCTGCGCATGCCGAGGGCGCAATAGAGGGCGAGAATCTCGACGATCCAGCCGACATAAGGCGCCCAGGAGAATGCCGTGGCCAACAGCGTCAGCGGCAACACGGCGATCACCCACGCGGTGACGCCATGACTGCGCCAGCCGCGACCGCCGCCGTTGAAACGTTGCTCGATGCGCTCGGCAAAACGGCCGAACGCCACCAGCGGATGCCAGCGTTTGGGTTCACCCAGCAGCGCATCCAGCGCAACCGCGGCGACACTCAACAACGCCACACTCATTGACTCACTCCCCAATAGTTTTCATACAGCAATTCATGCAGCGCACGCGCCTGTGCCCAGCCTTCGAGCACCAGCATCGGCGCCGGATAGAACGCCTTCACCGGTCCCAGGCACAGCACCGCCAGCGGCTTGGCACCGGGCGGCAACCTCAACAGGTCCGCCAGTGCCTGGGGTTCGAACAGCGACACCCAACCCATCCCCAGCCCTTCGGCTCGGGACGCCAACCACAGGTTCTGGATCGCGCAGGACAACGAAGCCATGTCCATTTCCGGCAAGGTGCGGCGACCAAAGATATGCTGCTCGCGGTCGTCCATCAGTGCGGCGACCAGCACCTCGGCGCAATCGTTGATACCTTCGACCTTGAGCTTCATGAACTCATCGCTGCGCTCGCCCAGGGCTTCGGCGGTGCGGATGCGCTCTTCTTCCACCAGGGCCTGGATTTGCCCGCGCAAGGCGCGATCGCTGATTCGGATAAAGCGCCAGGGCTGCATCAGGCCGACACTGGGGGCCTGGTGTGCGGCCTCGAGCAGGCGCCGCAGCAATTCGGGCTCGACGGTGCCGCCGCTGAAGTGGCGCATGTCGCGGCGCTCGCCGATGGCGCGATAGACCGCTGCGCGTTCGGCTTCGGAGAATGCGTTGTCGGTCATGGCCTCTTCGCGGGCAAGCCCGCTCCCACCAGGGATTGCATTTCTACAGGCATTACACCGCCCACTGTGGGAGCTGGCTTGCCAGCGATGGCGGTTTCAAGGCCGGGCGCAAACAGTGCGGCAACTGCTTGCGGATTGGACGGAAAATAAAAGTGCACATAAGAGGCAGTCATCCGCCCCTCACGGTAGACCGCCTCCGCTCCGCGCCCGCCGTTAGGGCTCAAGCCACGGGCAATCGGCGCCAGCTCAGTGGTGGTCAGCGAATGGTGATAGGTGTGCCCGCGCAGCGAGCCTTCCGGCAATTCCACCGCTTGCAACGCCAGCGCTGCCAGTCGCTTTTGCATGACCGCATCACCGGCCAGCAAGCCAACCAGTTCGGCGCGAGTGCCCTCGACGTCGGTCAGGGAGTCGAGCAGATACAGCATGCCGCCACACTCGGCGAGCAATGGTTTGCCCGCCCGGTGGTGGGCGCGGATCGCGTCGAGCATCGCGGTGTTTTGCGCCAGCGCAACATGGTGCAGTTCCGGGTAACCGCCCGGCAGATACAGGCTGTCCGCTTCCGGCAACCCTCGGTCGCGGATCGGCGAGAAGAACAACAGCTCGGCGCCCATCGCCCGCAGCAGATCCAGGCTCGCGCCGTAGGTGAACGCAAAGGCTTCATCGCGGGCGACGGCAATGCGCACGCCGGCCAGCAGCGGTTCGGCCGCGATGACATCAGGGGCGGCGAACTCAACCGCCGGCGGCAGCGCGACCTCGCAACTGCTGGCCAGGGCATCGGCTGCCGCATCCAGGCGCAAGTCGAGATCGTTCAACTCACTGGCCTGCACCAGCCCCAGGTGCCGGCTCGGCAACTCGATCCCGGTTTCCCGGGACAGCGCGCCGTACCAGCGCAAACCTTCAGTCAGGCTGCCCTCGAGCAGTTGCGCGTGGCGCAACGTGCCGACACGATTGGCCAGCACGCCAGCGAACGGCAAGTCCGGCTGATAACGCGCCAGCCCCAGGGCCAATGCGCCAAAGGTCTGGGCCATGGCCGTGCCATCGATCACCCCCAGCACCGGCACACCGAAATGCCGCGCCAGGTCGGCACTCGATGGCGTGCCGTCGAACAGCCCCATGACGCCTTCGATCAGGATCAGGTCGGCTTCAGCGGCGGCTTCCCACAACAACCGGCGACTTTCCTGCTCGCCGACCATCCACATGTCCAGTTGATACACCGGCGCACCGCTGGCGCGTTCGAGGATCATCGGATCGAGAAAGTCGGGGCCGCACTTGAACACACGGACCTTGCGCCCCTGATTGCGATGCAATCGGGCCAGTGCCGCGGTGACGGTGGTCTTGCCCTGGCCGGAAGCTGGCGCGGCAATCAGTACCGCCGGGCAATGACGAGGCTGGTTCACAGTTCGACGCCTTTCTGCGCTTTGATCCCGGCCTGGAAGGCGTGTTTGATCACGCCCATTTCGGTGACGGTGTCAGCCATCTCGATCATTTCCGGCTTGGCGGCACGACCGGTGACCACCACGTGTTGCATCGGTGGCCGGGCCTGCAAGTCGCTGAGCACTTGATCGAGATCGAGGTAGCCGTGCTTGAGGGCGATATTCAGCTCATCCAGCACCACCAGGCCGATGGAAGGATCGCGCAGCAGTTCCCGGGACACCGCCCAGGCGGCTTCGGCGGCGGCGATGTCGCGCTGGCGGTCCTGGGTTTCCCAGGTAAAGCCTTCGCCCATCACATGAAAACGCACCTGCTCGGGAAAGCGCCGGAAGAACAACTCTTCGCCCGTGCTGTTGCGGCCCTTGATGAACTGCACCACACCGCATTGCATGCCGTGCCCCATGGCGCGGGCAAGCATGCCGAAGGCCGAGCTGCTCTTGCCCTTGCCGTTGCCGGTCAGCACCAGCAGCAGGCCACACTCGTTCGGGGAATTGGCGATGCGTTCGTCGATCACGGCTTTTTTGCGCTGCATGCGCGCCAGGTGGCGTTCGTCACGATCAGGGGTATCAGTCATGGGGGAGCTCTCCGTTGAGGCAGGAATAACGGCGGGCAGGCACAACAATAGAAGGCAAAAAGCCTGGCATCGCCCACCGTGATGCCGCTGGATGAATCAGGCCGGTCTCCGGGCTCATGAGTGGCGCGGGGCCAGACCGTGCGCCTTCCCGCATCGAATCGACACAGTGGCATCACACACAGTTTTCACTCATTTACCGTTGCGGGGGCAGCGCCGGAATTGCGGGCCTTCGACCAACAGAAGGACTCACTCACCGGCTTCCCTGTTTCACTCTGTCGACCCAAGCCACAGAGCACCTGAAACAAGCCGCGAAGGTTAGAGGGTTGGGGGTGGAGCGTCAATTAAAGCCGGGAGGCCAACGACCGAATAACTGCCATCAATCAATAAACTGACGTCAATCTTGTGCCACGCTCCCAGCAGTGATATCAAAGAGCCACAACCCCACAACCCCACAACACAACAACAAGGGTGAGCCCATGCAAGGCATGATCATCAGCAATCCAAAGCTGGAATTCCTGCGCCCGGTGCTCGAACACTGGTTCGAATGCATCGACCGTTACAACGCCGTCCGCGGCGATGGCGACACACCGTACTGGCACGACGAAAAGGCCAATCTCGGACTGCTGTCCGCCGCCGCCTGGATGGCCGAGATGGTCACGCTGCAACAGACGCCCACCCGCAAGCAGACCGAAGAAGGCGAACGCAACAGCCGCGCCGACCTGCTCCTGGCTTCGTCCGAAACCCGCGCCTACATCCAGACCAGCCAGCGCTGGCCACGGGTCAACAGCCTCAACCTGACCCAGGCCCTGCTCGACATCGCCAGCGATGCGAAGCGCCTGAGTCACGCCAGCGACCTGAAACTCGGCTGCCTGTTCGTCGCCCCGCAAAAAGCCCAGCAGGGCGCCACCCCGGAAGAACTCCAGGACATGGTCGACGACCTGCAAAAAGAACACACCTGCGCTGTCGCCTGGTATTTCCCTTATGCCTACCGCAAGTTGCGCAACGAAGCCGGCAACTATCACCCCGGCGTTGCGGTGCTGTTCAAGGAAGCCCGCGGCTGAGGGTTGAACCATCGCACGACAACCCTTCTCTATGATTAGAACAAGGCATTCATAGGAAAGACCAGCATGCGCACGCCCCCGCTCGTTCTCGTTATCGCGCTCAGCGGAGGGCTCGCCGCTTGTGGCGAGACCTCCCGCCTGCAAGTCTCCGACGGTACCGGCCCGTCACCCCGACTACCAGAACCCAACAAGACACTGGTTCCGACCGTGAACATCGCTCCGGCCATCGGCTGGCCTCAGGGTGCGAAACCCGTCGCCGCCACGGGCACTCAAGTGACCGCTTTTGCCGAGGACCTGGATCACCCCCGCTGGCTTTATGTGCTGCCCAACGGCGATGTGCTGGTGGCGGAAACCAACGCACCACCCAAACCCGAAGACGGTAAAGGCATTCGCGGCTGGGTCATGAAGAAAGTCATGGGCCGCGCCGGGGCCGGGGTGCCCAGCGCCAACCGCATCACCTTGCTGCGCGACAAGGACCACGACGGCGTCGCGGAAACCCGCACGGTGTTTGTGCAAAACCTCAACTCGCCCTTCGGCATGACCCTGGTCGGCAATGACCTGTATGTGGCCGACACCGATCGCCTGCTGCGCTTTCACTATGAAAGTGGCGATACGCAGATCAAGTCACCGCCAATCAAGGTGGTCGACCTGCCGGCTGGCCCGCTGAACCATCACTGGACGAAAAACGTCATCGCCGGCAAGGATGGCAGCAAGCTGTACGTCACCGTGGGTTCCAACAGCAACGTCGCCGAACACGGCATGGACAAGGAAGAAGGCCGCGCGGCGATCTGGGAAGTGGATCGTGCCACCGGCCAACACCGGATCTTCGCCTCCGGCCTGCGCAACCCCAACGGCATGGCCTGGGAACCGCACAGTGGCGCGCTGTGGACCGCAGTCAACGAACGGGATGAAATCGGCAGTGACCTGGTACCGGACTACATCACTTCGGTGAAAGACGGCGCTTTTTATGGCTGGCCGTACAGTTACTACGGTCAGCATGTCGATATTCGCGTCGAGCCGCAAAACCCCGACCTGGTGGCCAAGGCCATCGCCCCGGACTACGCCGTCGGCCCGCACACGGCATCACTGGGCCTGACCTTCGCCGAAAACAGCAAGTTGCCGCCGCCGTTCACCCAAGGGGCATTCATCGGGCAGCACGGCTCATGGAACCGCAACCCCCACAGTGGCTACAAAGTGATTTTCGTGCCGTTCAGCGCAGGCAAACCGGTGGGAAAACCGGTTGACGTGCTCACCGGCTTCCTCAACGACAAGGAACAAGCGATGGGTCGCCCGGTAGGCGTAGTGATCGACCGGCAGGGCGACCTGCTGGTGGCCGATGATGTGGGGAACAAGGTGTGGCGGGTATCGCCGGCAAAATAAATTCCAACTGCCAACATATTGCCCGCTCCCACAAGGGCTTAGCGTTTGCGACAGAGAGTGAGCCCGTCACCCAACGGCAACAACGACAGATCCACCCGCACATCGTCCTTCAATGCCCGATTGAGCGCCTGGATCGCCCGGGTGTCCGCGCTCTCGGGGCTGGCCTCGAGCACGCGCCCGCTCCACAGGGTGTTATCGAACACCGCCAGCCCACCAACCCGCAGCAAACGCAGGGCGTGCTCCAGATAAGCCGGGTAGTTGGCCTTGTCGGCATCGATGAACACCAGGTCGTACTGCCCGCCCTGCCCTTGTCGCTCAAGCCCGGCGAGGGTTTCCAGCGCCGGGGCCAGTCGCAGGTCGATCCGCCCGGCAAGCCCCGCTTCCTGCCAGTAGCCCCGTGCGATGGCGTTGTAGTCACCGGGGATGTCACAGCAAATCAGCGAACCGTCAGCGGGCAACGCCGCCGCCATGCACAGCGCGCTATAACCGGTAAAGGTGCCGACTTCGAGCAAGCGCCTGGCCCCCGTCAGCTTCACCAGCAGGGCAAGAAACTGCCCCTGCTCAGGCGCCACCTGCCAGCGCGCCATCGGCAGCGCCTGGGTCTCATCGCGCAAGCGCTTGAGCAAGGGTGTTTCACGCAGGGAAACATCGAGAAGGTATTGGTACAGGTTGTCGTCGAGATTAAGCGTGCGAGCAGTCATGACCAGCAGCTCCGAACGTTACGGGTTGCGCGCCAGATGTTCAGGCTGCAGAACACGCTTGGCGCTCAGGTAAGCTTTTTGCCAATACGCCTTGGACAGGCTGTCGAGCTTCACAGTGCCGCCGGTGGCCGGCGCGTGGACGAAACGCCCTTCTCCCACGTAGATGCCGGCGTGACTGACCTGGGAACCGCCATTGGTGGCGAAGAAAAGCAGGTCGCCGGTCTGCAGGCCTTCCTTGCCCACATTCGCCGCTTGCATGGAGATCATCTCGCGAGTGGTGCGCGGCAGGGCAATACCGGCGACATCGCGGTACACGTAGGCGATCAGGCCGCTGCAATCAAACCCGGAATCCGGCGTATTGCCACCCCAGCGATAAGGCGTGCCCACCAGCCCGAGCGCGCGAAACAGCACGTCTTCCGCTTCGGGCGAAAACGCTTGTGAGGAACCAAATACGATGGGAGCGCGGACCACCGGCGCAGGAGGCGGTGTGCGGCTGGCGCAGGCACTGAGCAGTGCTGCGAAGAACATGATTGCGAGGCGGGCCGACGTCGTCATAAGCAGAACATCCTGATCTGGCTGCGGCTTTTTCTGCGGGGAGCGCAGAAAAGAAAACCGCCTGCGCAGGACGCAGGCGGTTTGCCATCATTTGTAGATCAAGATTCTAGCGGCTACACGACAAACTTCAAGTAAGACTTTAAGTTCGCCTTACAAAATGTCCGCTTATTTACGTGCAGTGACGATTGGCGACGCGTTAGGTGCCATTGCCAGGGCGCGCTTGGCTTCGATGAAGGTCTTGCTCCAGTAGCTGTCACCCAGGCTATCGATGCGCACACCACCGCTGCGGCGGCTGCTGGAGTGGATGAACTGATTGTCACCCAGGTAGATCCCGGCGTGACTGACGCGACCACGACGACCGTTGGTGGCAAAGAACAGCAGGTCGCCCGGCTCAAGCTTGCTGCGCGAGACCAGCGGAGCGTCCACGTTGATCATTTCGCGGGTGGAACGTGGCAGGTTCATGCCCGCTTCTTCGCGGAACAGGTAACCGATGAAACCACTGCAATCGAAGCCGGCTTCAGAAGTACCGCCGAAACGGTAACGGGTACCGATCAGGGACATGCCACGTTCGAGGATGCTGTCGGCCAGGACCGGAAGCTGGTAGGACTTGCCGCCAGCGAAGTCTGCGAGTTCTTTTTCGGTAGCCAGTTCTTCTTGAAAAAGAGCCGAAGACTGGGCAGTAACGGAGTTTTGAACCTGCTGTTGCGGAGCTTGTTGGGCCACTGGAGTGTGGGCGGCGCAACCGAACAACAGGGTAACGAGTGCGAGAGGCACGAGGGGTGCGAAGCGATTTAGCATGGGCACGACCGTGGCTGAAAGTTGTAAAGAAGCCGAGACTATGCCCGCTATCAACTTCATTTGCAAATTCAATCGATCTTTTTGTGACTTATCCGTTTCTCGTTTACATCTAAGCGCTTAAGCCCATTTTAAACATGCACGCGGCCTGCAACCTTGCAGGAAAGCGGGATTTCTGGCGCCTGAAAGATGCCGAACCGGCTAAAAGCCCCGGCTGCAGCGGGTTTACCAGCCGAGGGTTTCTTTCAAAAACGGGATTGTCAGCTTGCGCTGAGCCTGGAGGGAGGCCTGATCGAGACGCTCGAGCAGTTCGAAAAGCGCACTCATGCTGCGGGTACCGCGAGTCAGAATGAAATGCCCGACTTCATCGGTCAGATGCAGGCCGCGACGGGATGCGCGCAATTGCAGGGCGCGCAGCTTGTCCTCATCGGACAGCGGGCGCATCTGGAAGATCAAGGCCAGGGTCAGGCGGGACTTGAGATCCGCCAGCTTCACCGGCAACTCACGCGGGGATGTCGATGCGGCAATCAACAAGCGTCGACCGCTGTCGCGCAAGCGATTGAACAGATGGAACAGCGCCTCTTCCCAGTCCGCTCGCCCGGCGACCACTTGCAAATCATCCAGGCAGACCAGTTCGTACTGTTCCAGGTTGTCGAGGATTTCGATACCGCGATCGAGCAGCTCGGCCAGAGGCAGATACACCGCCGGCTCGCCCAATTGCTCGAAGCGCAGGCAGGCGGCCTGCAACAGGTGCGTACGCCCTACCCCGTCCTTGCCCCAAAGGTAGATCAGGCTTTCGGTCCAGCCGGCGTCGGCTTCGCACAGCCGCTCGACATAGCCGAGTGCAGCGGCATTGGCGCCTGGGTAGTAGTTGATAAAGGTGGCGTCGTCACGCAGACGCACACCTAGGGGCAGCTGAATCGGTTTCATGCTGACTGAACAGTTCCAAAGGAACCGTTAGTGGCCTCTGTGTAAAGTTTGCGAAGTTTATACCCGTGAAGCGGACCGCACAATGCGACAGACCACAAGCAAAATCAAAGGTTTGCGTTAATGCACCGGTTTTATGACAGATTCTTTGGCGGTGCATGTGACAGTCGGGCAACGCCAGCAGGCTGATCCGGCACGAACCCGGGCAGCCTGCCATCGCCTATCGACAGCCCCTACACCTGCGGCTCGTCGGCGCCCCCGTAGATTTCAGAATCCTTATACAAATCATGCACGTGGCGCACCAGCACCATGATCACCGCGGCGACCGGCAATGCCAGCAGCACACCGGTAAAGCCAAACAGCTCACCACCGGCCAGGATCGAGAAAATCACGGCCACCGGGTGCAGGCCAATCCGGTCACCGACCAGCAAGGGGGTCAACACCATGCCCTCCAGCGCTTGACCGATCATGAATACCGCGACAATGCCGAGCATCGGGTAAAGATCACCGCCGAACTGGAACAGCCCCGCAAGCAGCGCCGCGCCAATGCCGATGATAAACCCCATGTACGGCACGATCGCCGCCAGACCGGCAATCAGGCCAATCAACAGGCCCAGCTCCAACCCGATCAGCATCAGGCCTGCTGCGTAGATCACACCCAAGGCCACCATCACCAGCAACTGTCCGCGCATGAACGCGCCGAGCACTTCATGGCATTCACCCGCCAAGGATACCGCGCGCGCTTCACGATCACGGGGCAGCAGGCTGCGGAGCTTGGCCATCATCAGGTCCCAGTCCCGTAACAGATAGAAGCTCACCACCGGAATCAACACCAGGTTCGCCAGCCAGCCGATCAGCGCCAGCCCCGAGGCCGTGGCATGGCTCAACACCACGCCGACAACATCAGTGGTCTGACTCATATGCTCGCTGATGGCGGCCTTGAGCTTGTCGAACTTCCAGAAACCTTCCGACAGGCCGAATTTCGATTGAGCCCAAGGCAGCGCCGTGTGCTGCAGCCAGTCGAGCATCTGCGGGGCCAGCTCATACAAACGAAACAACTGCCTGGCGAGCAACGGCACCAACACCAACAACAGCGCGGTGAAGATCAATGTAAACAGGGCGAACACCGCCACGACACCCCAGGTTCGGGACAAGCCTGCCTTCTCCAGCCGATCCACCAGCGGGTCGAACAGGTAGGCCAACAGCAGCGCCACCAGGAACGGCGTCAGGATCGGATGCAACAACCAGACAAACACACACAGCAGGACCACCCCACCGAGCCAGAACCAACGCCGCGTATCGGCCATGAACCACTCCATTGCTTCTATATAAAGAAAGAAAAACTACCAGCGAAAACGCAGTTGCGGGATCGGGGCCGGCGCGGCGGCGGGTATCGGGCTGCCGGTGGCCGGCTGAACGGGCGCTACCGGGGCCGGGGCCTGACCCGCCGGCGCTTCCTGCAACCTCGCCAGCGACAGTTGCGCACGCAGTTGTTCGGCGCTGCCATTGACCCGATAGAGAATCCGGTCGCCCTCGACACTTTGCACTCGCCCGCCAAACGGCTCCAGCAAACGCCCGAGCGACGCGTAGTGCTCAAGATTCATGCCTTGCACTTCCAGCAATTGCTCGCTCGAAGCACCGGGTTTTGCGACAAACCGCGGCGCCAGGCGCTCGTTGACCGCCAGCATCACCGCATCGGCCACGGCGGCCTGATCGGCGCCTTGCACGCTGCCCGCCTCTTTTTTGTCCCCCAGCCACAATTGCCACTTGGCTTGCCACTGCCCGCCCTCCTCCTTGGCGTGTACCGCGAGCAGGGCGTCGGCGTTGTAGCGTTCCGATGCCGCTTGCAAAGGCGCGGGATCTGCGCCCTCCAGATTCGGCGCGGTCGCAACGATCTGCTCATTCAAGTCCGCCAACGGCAAGCGCAATGGCAAACCACGGTGCTGGGCAGCCCGACGCAGCGGTGCCGCGCTGGCCTGGCCGTCGCCCACCAGGCTTGAACCCTCGGTGGAATCATTCAACCACCAGCCGAGGATCGACGGTCGATTGCCCCCCCACATGGCCAGGCCGGCGCGGCGCAAGGCCTGCTCGGTAGTACCCGGATCGAAGTCGACTTTCAAGACTTCCGGCGGCCCGGCCTCAAAGCCGTATTGGCTGATGATCTGTTGCGGGTCTTTGCGAATCGCCGCCAGCCCCGGACTTTGAGCGGCCTTGGGGTCGCCGGTCAGACGCAACACCAGTGTGTCCAACGCACGCTGTGTCGCCTGGTCGCGCTCCTCCGGCGACTGGCCATTGACCGGCTCGCGCACCTGGTAAAGGCCTTTGACGGTTTCGGCTTGACTGACCAGGCTGACCACTGACAAACAACTCACAAGCAAGAATTTACAAAAACGCATGGAAGATTCCTGACGACAAGAGCGGCTGGAACAGACCGCATGAAGACGATCGAGCAAGACTGTGACCGTTGCCCGACGTAAAACATTCACACGTTCCGGGTAAGTTTTCGCACTGTCATAACGATAGACGGTTAATGGCGACACCTTATACAGCCATGCAGGATGCCACCGACACCGCGCATCAACGGTTTTTTTTAACGGATATGGCCCTGCTGTCGGCCTGAGGATGGCCGCTGCGGCTCAAGCCTGATAAAATCGCGCGCCTTCGCAGACCGGCAACAGCCGGGAACCCTGAAATTCGCGCATGGCCCTCGCCTTCGCCTGTTTCGGCGGTCCCGATGGACTCGGTCGTTACCCAGAAATCCCCCCCCTAAAGGCCTGGATCATGAGCAAGCAACCCTCCCTGAGCTACAAGGACGCCGGTGTAGACATCGACGCCGGTGAAGCATTGGTCGAACGCATCAAGAGCGTCGCCAAGCGCACTGCGCGCCCGGAAGTCATGGGCGGCCTGGGCGGTTTCGGCGCCCTCTGCGAAATCCCGGCCGGCTACAAGCAGCCTGTGCTGGTTTCCGGTACCGACGGCGTCGGCACCAAGCTGCGCCTGGCCCTGAACCTGAACAAGCACGACAGCATCGGCATCGACCTGGTTGCCATGTGCGTCAACGACCTGGTGGTGTGCGGCGCCGAGCCGCTGTTCTTCCTCGACTACTACGCCACCGGCAAACTGAACGTCGACACCGCCGCCCAGGTTGTGACCGGCATCGGCGCTGGCTGCGAACTGTCGGGCTGCTCGCTGGTTGGCGGTGAAACCGCTGAAATGCCGGGCATGTACGAAGGCGAAGACTACGACCTGGCCGGTTTCTGCGTCGGCGTCGTGGAAAAATCAGAAATCATCGACGGCTCCAAGGTCGCTGCCGGCGATGCCCTGCTCGCCCTGCCGTCTTCCGGTCCGCACTCCAACGGTTACTCGCTGATCCGCAAGATCATCGAAGTGTCCGGCGCCGACATCGAGAATACCCAGCTCGACGGCAAGCCGCTGACCGACCTGTTGATGGCCCCGACCCGCATCTACGTGAAGCCGCTGCTCAAGCTGATCAAGGAAACCGGCGCGGTCAAAGCCATGGCCCACATCACCGGTGGCGGTCTGCTGGACAACATCCCGCGCGTCCTGCCAAAAGGCGCACAAGCCGTGGTTGACGTGGCAAGCTGGAATCGCCCGGCCGTGTTCGACTGGCTGCAAGAGAAAGGCAACGTTGACGAGAACGAAATGCACCGCGTGCTGAACTGCGGCGTGGGCATGGTCATCTGCGTCGCTCAAGAGCACGTTGAAGCGGCTCTCAACGTTCTGCGCGAAGCGGGCGAGCAGCCTTGGGTCATCGGCCAGATCTCCACCGCTGCCGAAGGCGCGGCTCAGGTTGAACTGAAGAACCTCAAGGCACACTGATGCAAGAGCGGATGTCCCAGACCTGTGATGTGGTGGTGCTGTTGTCCGGCACCGGCAGTAACTTGCAGGCCCTGATCGACAGCACGCGGACCGGCAACAGCCCGGTCCGCATCGCTGCGGTGATCTCCAACCGCGCCGACGCCTACGGCCTGCAGCGCGCCAGGGACGCGGGTATCGACACCCGCGCCCTGGATCACAAGGCTTTCGAAGGTCGCGAGGCCTTCGACGCCGCGCTGATCGAACTGATCGACGCCTTCAATCCCAAACTCGTGGTACTGGCCGGATTCATGCGCATTCTCAGCGCCGGTTTCGTACGCCACTACCAGGGTCGCCTGCTCAATATCCACCCCTCGCTGCTACCCAAATACAAAGGGTTACACACTCATGAGCGCGCGCTGGAGGCCGGCGACACCGAGCACGGCTGCTCCGTACACTTCGTCACCGAGGAACTCGATGGCGGACCACTGGTCGTACAGGCTGTAATACCGGTAGAGTTACAGGATTCGCCACAGAGTCTGGCGCAGCGGGTCCATGTTCAGGAACACCTGATCTACCCGATGGCCGTACGCTGGTTTGCCGAAGGTCGTCTGGCCCTCGGCGAGCAAGGTGCTTTACTGGATGGACAGTTACTCGCGGCCAGCGGCCACTTGATTCGAAACTAGGAGATTTTATGCGTCGCGCCCTGCTCTTCGCTTGCGCTCTGCTCGCCTTGCCCTTCGCCCAGGCGGCAGACCTTCAACCTTTCTCCGCCAGCTACACCGCCGACTGGAAGCAGTTGCCCATGAGCGGCACTGCCGAGCGCAACCTCGAAAAAACCAGCGATGGCAAATGGAAACTGAGTTTCAAGGCATCGATGATGATCGCCAGCCTGTCCGAGGAAAGCACCCTGACCATGGACAAGGACACGCTTCTTCCAGAGTCCTACCACTTTGAACGTGGCGGCTTGGGCAAGGCCAAGAAAGCGGATCTGGATTTCGACTGGAATACCAAGATGGTCACCGGTACCGATCGCGGCGACGCGGTCAAGGTTCCGTTGAACCGTGGCATGCTCGACAAATCCAGCTACCAATTGGCCCTGCAGCACGACGTCGCCGCCGGCAAAAAAAGCATGAGTTATCAGGTGGTCGACGGCGGTGAAGTCGATACCTATGACTTCCGCGTGCTGGGCGCTGAAAAGGTCGACACCAAGGCCGGCAAGATCGATGCGATCAAGGTTGAACGTGTACGCGACCCGACACAAAACAAACGCATCACCGTGATGTGGTTCGCCAAGGATTGGGATTACCTGCTGGTCCGCCTGCAACAAGTCGAAACCGACGGCAAGGAATACAACATCATGCTCCTGGACGGCACGGTCAACGGCAAACCAGTCAAAGGCAACTGATCCGGATCGATACCATGAAGCCCCGCCATTGCGGGGCTTTTTTGTGAGTTCGAAAATTGGAACGCCGACAAGCGCGATGGCTCTATACCTTCAAGGTCTTTTTTGATCGAATGAGATTTCCTGTCGCCCGCGAGGTTTCCCATGACCGTTACTGTCAACACCGTTTCTGCCGAAGGCTTTCGCCACAGCGTCCAGATCGATGACCATGAACTTTTCGCCGACGTGCCCGTCACGGCTGGCGGAGAGGGCTCGGCGCCGGAGCCGCACGATTATTTCGATGCCGCGCTGGGTGCCTGCAAAGCCTTGACCTTGAAGCTGTATGCCAGGAAGAAGGACATCCCGCTGACCGGTGTCGGCGTCGAGGTCAAGCGCGACAACAGCCTGGAACAGAAGGGCCAGTACGCGCTGCACGTCAAACTGACCCTCAAGGGCGTACTCACCGACGCCCAGCGCGATGAATTGCACCGCGTGGCCGATCGCTGCCCGATCCACAAGCTGATGACCACGTCTGAAGTCAGCATCGAAACGCATTTGTCCGAAGGCGCGTTCAGTCAATAGCGGCAAGCGTTGCGCAAGCGGGTTATGCTCGAACGCATTACCCGCTCAGCCTGGAACGCACCATGAACACTCCGCTCGTGATCCGCCCCCGCGCCGAAGATGTCGAAGGCCAGCCGATTCTCCGCCCACTGCCATCGGCCAAGTGCCGCAGCGTCGGGCCATTCGTGTTTTTCGACCATATGCTGGAAACCCGTTATCCACCGGGCAAAGGCATGAACATCCGCCAGCATCCGCACATCGGCCTGTCCACCCTCACCTACTTGTTCCAGGGGCAGATCCAGCACAAGGACAGCCTCGGTTCCGATCAAGTGGTCGGGACTGGCGACGTCAGCTGGATGACGGCCGGCAGTGCCATCGCCCACGTCGAACGCACGCCTGAGCCCCTGAAAAACACCGGCTTCACGATGCACGGCTTGCAGATCTGGCTGGCTTCGCCCAAGGACAAAGAACAAGGCCCGGGGCATTACAGTCACCATCCGGCGTCCACATTGCCGGTCAGCGAAAACCTGGGGGTGAAGATTCGCATGATTGCCGGGTCAGGCTTTTGCCTGGAATCCCCCGTGCCGGTGCTTTCTCCTACGTTGTACGCGGAACTGCACCTGCAAACGGCAACGACATTGCTCATCCCCACCGAGCATGAAGAACGTGCACTGTATGTGTTGAGCGGCGAGGTCCAGCTGGATGGCGAGCCGATAGAGCCGTACTCGCTGGTGGTACTGCCTGCCGGGGAAGAGATGACACTGTTTGCTGAAAGCGACAGTCACGCCGTGTTGTTCGGCGGTGCTCCGCTGGACGGGCCACGGCGGATCAACTGGAATTTTGTCGCAAGCGATCCGGCGGCGATTGATGAAGCACGCCGGCGTTGGGCGGCCGGCGACTGGCCGACGGTGCCGGGGGAAGTTGAGAGGATCGAATTGCCCTGAGATTTTAGTTGCCCGTGGAGCCGTCTTCGCGAGCAAGCCCGCTCCCACATTGGAACGCGACCAAATGTGGGAGCGGGCTTGCCCGCGAAGGGGTCGGCACTCACACCAACCAAATCATGGTCAGCCCTTGAACACTTCATCCAGCAAGTTATGCATCGACGTGAAAGCGCGGGCAGCGACCTTCGCGTCATACATCATCATGCCCGGCACATTGGCGTGCGGGTCGGTGAACGAGTGGAACGCACCGCCGTAGCTCAGCAACTGCCAATCCACACCCGCCGCATTCATTTCATCTTCGAATGCCGGCAACTGCTCCTTCGGCACCAATGGATCGGAAGCGCCATGCAGCACCAGGACCTTACCCTTGATGTTTTTTGCATCAGCCGGATTCGGTGTGTCCAGCGTACCGTGGAACGACACCGCGGCCTTCACCGGCGCGCCGGTACGGGCAAACTCCAAGGCGCAGCAACCGCCGAAGCAAAAACCGAATGTGGCCAGTTTCGAAGTGTCGACAGCCACTTCACCCTGGCTTTGCAACCGCTCGAACGCCGCCTGCATGCGTTTGCGCAGCAATGGGCGGTCATTTTTCAACGGCATCATGGCCGCGCCGGCCTCGTCATTGTTCGTCGGACGCACCGATTGACCGTAAAGGTCTGCGATCAGCACCACATACCCCTTGGAGGCCACCGACCGGGCGATCTCCTCTGCACCGGCGCTAACGCCCATCCAGTTCGGTGCCATCAACAGACCCGGGCGCGGGCCTTTATGGTCGGCATCGAAGGCCAGACGGCTTTCGTAATCTCGTCCATCAATCTGATAGGCAACGGAACGTACAGTGATTTGGCTCATTTCTGACTCCTGATTGTTGAACACCAGAATGAAAAAACCCGCCGAAGCGGGTTTTTCTGCAACACGGTTAAGCCGATAGCTCGACCAGCAGCTTGTTCAGACGGCGCACATAGGCCGCCGGGTCTTTCAAGCTGTCACCGGCCGCCAGGGCCGCCTGATCGAAGAGGATATGCGACAGGTCGCCGAAGCGCTCGTCGCTCTGCTCGTTGTCGAGCTTCTCGATCAGCGGGTGAGCCGGGTTGAATTCGAAAATCGGCTTCGAATCCGGAACCTTCTGGCCGCTGGCTTCCAGGATCTGGCGCATCTGCAAGCCCAGGTCCTGCTCGCCGATGGCCAGGATCGCCGGGGAGTCGGTCAGGCGATGAGACACCCGCACTTGCGCAACGGAATCGCCCAGGGCGGTCTTCAGACGCTCGACCAGACCTTCTTTGGCTTTGGCGACTTCTTGCGCGGCCTTCTTGTCCTCTTCCGAGTCCAGGTTGCCCAGGTCCAGGTCACCGCGCGCCACGTCGACGAAGCTCTTGCCGTCGAAATCGCTGAGGTAGCTCATCAGCCACTCGTCGATGCGGTCGGTCAGCAGCAGCACTTCGATGCCTTTCTTGCGGAAGACTTCCAGGTGCGGGCTGTTCTTGACCTGGGCGTAGGTTTCGCCGGTCAGGTAGTAGATCTTGTCCTGACCTTCCTTGGCGCGCGCCAGGTACTCGGCCAGGCCAACAACCTGCTCGCCATCGTCGCCGTGGGTCGATGCGAAACGCAGCAGGCCGGCGATTTTTTCCTTGTTGGCGAAATCTTCCGCCGGGCCTTCTTTCATGACCTGACCGAAGTTTTTCCAGAAACCCTTGTATTGCTCAGGCTCGTTCTTCGCCAGTTTTTCCAGCATGTCCAGGACGCGCTTGGTCAGCGCCGACTTCATCGAGTCGATGATCGGGTCTTTCTGCAGGATTTCCCGCGACACGTTCAGCGACAGGTCGTTGGAATCAACCACGCCTTTGATGAAGCGCAGGTACAGCGGCAGGAAGGACTCGGCCTGATCCATGACGAACACGCGCTGCACGTACAGCTTCAGGCCTTTCGGCGCTTCACGCTGGTACAGGTCGAACGGCGCACGGGTCGGCACGTACAGCAGCGAGCTGTATTCGAGCTTGCCTTCGACCTTGTTGTGGCTCCAGCTCAGCGGGTTCTCGAAATCGTGAGCGATGTGCTTGTAGAACTCCTGGTATTCCTCGTCCTTGATCTCGGTACGGGGACGGGTCCACAGCGCGCTGGCGCGGTTGACGGTTTCCCACTCAACGGCCGGCTTCTCTTCACCTTCGGCAGCGGCCACTTCTATCGGCAGCTCGATCGGCAAGGCGATGTGGTCGGAGTACTTCTTGATGATGTTGCGCAGGCGCCAGCCATCGGCGAACTCGTCTTCACCGGATTTCAGATGCAGGACGATGCGAGTGCCGCGTTCGGCCTTGTCGATGGTCGCAACTTCGAAGTCACCTTCGCCCTTGGACGACCAGTGCACGCCTTCGCTGGCAGCGCTGCCGGCACGACGACTGAACACATCGACTTTGTCAGCGACGATGAATGCGGAGTAGAAACCGACACCGAACTGGCCGATCAGGTGCGAGTCTTTCTTCTGGTCGCCGGTCAGGTGCTTCATGAAATCGGCGGTGCCGGACTTGGCGATGGTACCCAGGTGGGTGATCGCGTCTTCGCGGCTCATGCCGATACCGTTGTCTTCGAGGGTGACGGTTTTAGCGTCCTTGTCGAAGCTCACGCGGATTTTCAGTTCGGCGCCACCTTCCAGCAGCTCTGGCTTGGCCAGGGCTTCGAAACGTAATTTGTCGACAGCGTCAGAGGCGTTCGAGATCAATTCGCGAAGGAAAATTTCCTTGTTGGAATACAGCGAATGGATCATGAGATGCAGCAGCTGCTTCACCTCGGTCTGGAAGCCCAGGGTTTCCTTTTGAGTTTCCACACTCATGGTCATCAAACTCCAATCAGATGGCATAAGCCGCGACCTTGAGGGTCGACGGCGGGTTGTCATCTGAGTTGGGGGCTGAGTTCAGGATTTCAAGGGCTCTTCGAGTTTGAAATGTGCACGGGCCGTGGCAATGGGTTCGGCTTCGGTGCTTTGCCATGCGGTAATCGCCACATTGGCGACCCGGCGCCCCTGGCGCCAGACCTGGCATCGGGCCCAGGTATCGCGAAACTGACCGGCACGCAGGTAATCCAGGGAGAAGTCGATGATCTTCGGCACCCCGGGCGACCCGGTGAACACCAACAGGTGCAACGCTGCGGCCAACTCCATGAAGCCGGCGATCACACCGCCATGAATCGCCGGCAACAACGGGTTCCCGATGTTGTCCTTGTTCGCTGGCAGCTTGAACAGCAACTCATCTCCCACCCGTGAACATTCGACGCCGATCAGCCGGGCATAGGGAATCAAATCCAGCAGCGCGGCGTAATCGCCCTGCTCATGAGCCTTTTGCAATTGATCCTTCAGCGACTCGCTCATTGCGCACCTCCGGCAACCGCGCCACCAAAGCCCTTGGTGCCTTTGATGTTCTTGCCCATGCGCATGAAAGTACCCATCACATGGGCAATGGGTTGCCCGGGGTCATCCTGATAGGCGAAGCCACGGGCAAAAATCACGTCAGTGGTGACCCGATAGCACTGGGCAAAGCCGTAGACATCCTTATGCGGCTCGGCGGCGTGCATGTAGTCGATGCGCAGGTCGAGGGTCGGGCAGACTTCGAACTCCGGGAGCACGCAGAGGGTCGCCATGCCGCAGGCCGTGTCCATCAGCGAGGTCAGCGCTCCGCCATGAATCACACCGGTTTGGGGATTGCCGACGATCTGCAGGCTGTACGGCAACACAATCGTCAGCCCTTCATTGTTGGCACTGTGAACGCTTAGTCCAAGTACCTGGCAATGTCGCAGCGCCGACAGAAAGCGCTTCGCACGCTCAAAAACGGGGTTTTCAGCCATTTGATAAAAGCTCTTGTTTATGTCCGTACAGTGCGGTGGTGGTCCGGGTAAAAGTTCCGCACTAGAACAAACTTATATATCTGAAAGAATTAAGGAACTTAACCCTGATGTGTGGGCTCTTAATGCCAGTAGATGCTTTTCATCAGGAGAAACACCCCATGCGTAAGACTTTAGCTATTGCCTTGATGTTGACCGCTTCCCTCGGTCTCGCTGCCTGCGATAAAAAATCCGAGGACAAAGCTCAAGATGCTAACCAAAATGCTGAGCAAGCCCAGCAAAAAATGAACGAAGCTCAGGATAAAGTGAACGACGCGGCGAAAGAAAACGCCGAAGCCGCCAAAGATCAGGCTGAATCGAACGCAGAAGCGGCAAAAGAGGCTGCTCCAGCCACTCCGGCCGCACCGGAAGCACCTAAGAACTAATACGGTTTTTAGAGTGGCAAAAGAAAACCCGCCAAGTGCGGGTTTTCTTTTGCCTTGAAAAAAGTGGCTAGAGCAATTTCGTTCGAAAAGTCGGACTAATCATCAACAACAGCGAACAGATTAATCCCACCAGCCAAACCAGACTGCGCTGCCGAGCCAGATCTTCCATTAAGACACTGGATAGCCAGCGCGCGGGCGCCCGATCAAGCTGCCTCTTTACTCACCTCGGCCAATGGCGCCTCTGTAGGGGTATAGACCATCACGTCAAGAACGTCGGAATGAAACTCGCGACGATACAACACGAACACCACGCCGGCACTCATCAACATGAACAACCAGGGACTGACGAACCAGGCCAGCATGGTCATGCCGAAGTAGTAGGAACGCAGCCCGAAGTTGAACTGGTTGGCGGCCATGGAAATGACGCGGGCGGCACGTAGAGCGAACGCCTTGCGCTCCTGCTCCGACACATGACGCTCGCCGACCATCGGCGCCGAGCCCACCAGTACCGCTGCAAAGTTGTATTGGCGCATGCACCAGCTGAACGTGAAGAACGCATAGACAAACACCAGCGCCAGGCACAACAACTTGATTTCCGACATGCCCTGGGACGCCTGTTGCACCATCGGGATATCCGCCAGCAAGGATACCGCCCGCTCCGAAGCCCCCAGCACCGTGAGAATACCGGCCAGGATAATCAGCGTACTGGAGGCGAAGAACGACGCATTGCGCTCCAGATTGCCGATCACGCTGGCATCGGCGATGCGGTTGTCGCGCAGCAGCATGCGGCGCATCCAGTCCTCACGATACAAGTGCAGCACACTGGCCAGGCAAGCGGTGTCACGGCCTTTCCATGTGGCATAGCGGGTGTACCCGCCCCAGCAGATAACGAACCAGACGGCGGCAAGAATGTGGATCAGGTTGGCTTGGATGAACGACATGCAGGTCCTTGTAGTGTGCAAGAGGAGTACCGAATCCCTGTGGGAGCGGGCTTGCTCGCGAAGGCGGCTTATCATCCAACATTGATGTTGACTGACCCACAGCCTTCGCGAGCAAGCCCGCTCCCACATCAGGATTTGCAGTGCTTCGACGTTAGCCCAAGAAAAAAGACACTGCATCTGCCCCATAAAAAATGCCCCATATCGATTGATACGGGGCATTTCTGTTTTTGCTCAAGACCCGCTTGTGGCAGGTCGTGAAGCGACTTAAGCCAAGGCTTCGGCCCGCTTGCCCAGCAGGCGATCGCAAACCACCGCGACCACCAGTGTTATCACCGATGGCACCAGCCAGGCCAGGCCCTGCTCGCTCAGCGGCAGGTGGGCCATTTGCGTCGGCATCCAGTCCGCCAGGCCTGCACCCTTGAGGGCGTCAATCAGACCGAAGATGAACGACACCAGCATCACCGGGCCGAGGATACGACCCTGCTCATGCCAAAAGTCCTTGCAGAAGCTCAACGCCACCAGAACGATGCACGGCGGGTAAATCGCGGTGAGCACCGGGATCGAGAACGCAATCAGCTTGGTCAGGCCCAGGTTGGACACCAGCAGCGAGAACGCCGCCAGGATGATCACCAGTGTCTTGTAGGACAACGGCATCACACGGCTGAAGTACTCGGCGCAGGCGCAGGTCAAGCCGACCGCTGTCACCAGGCACGCCAGGGAGATCAACACGGCAAGGAAACCGCTGCCCAGCGAACCGAAGGTGTGCTGCACGTAAGCGTGCAATACCGCCGCGCCATTGGTTGCGCCAGCGGCTACTTCATGGCTGCCCGAACCGAGACGGAACAGGCTGACATACACCAGCGCCAGGCCCACGCCGGCAATCAGGCCGGCGATGATCGCGTAGCGGGTGATCAGTGCCGGCGACTCGACGCCGCGGGAACGGATGGCATTGACGATGACGATGCCGAACACCAGGGCGCCCAGGGTATCCATGGTCAGGTAACCATTGATGAAGCCTTGGGAAAACGGCGCTGCCACGTATTCAGGGGTTGCCTGGCCAATGTCACCGGCCGGCAAGGCAAACGCTGCAATGCCCAGCACGGCCAGGGCGATGATCTTCAGCGGCGCGAGGAAGCGCCCTACGGTATCCAGCAAACGGCCCGGATAGAGCGAGATGAAGAACACCAGCAGAAAGTACACCGAGCTGTACAGGAACAGCGCCAACGGGCTTTCGCCGGTCAGGGGCGCCAGGCCCACTTCGAAGGATACCGTCGCGGTACGTGGCGTCGCGAACAGCGGGCCGACAGCGAGGTAGCAAGCCGCTGCCAGCAGGCCACCGGCCACTTTACCGATCGGGCTGCTCAGCGCGTCCATGGCGCCGCCAACCTTGGCCAGCGCCACAACGGTGATCACCGGCAGACCCACCGCCGTGACCAGAAAACCCAGCGCCGCCATCCAGACATTGGGCCCGGACTGCAAACCGACGATAGGCGGGAAGATGATGTTGCCGGCCCCGACGAACAGGGCAAACGTCATAAAACCAAGTGCCAGGATGTCCTGGCCTTTCAACACTTTCATTAAGGAAATACCACACTACTGAATCGGAATTTAGAGAGGGATTTCCCTATGGGTGAGGGAAATGCTGTCAGTCCGTATAAGACCGACCCTTTTAGCGCGTTGCCGCCTTGTGGGCCGCAGACGCAAAAATGGTGCGTAGACTAACGAATTTGGCCGATAAACGCACTGTTAGAGGGCGAACTATCCGATCTACGACATTTTCGTGTCGCGTTTATGCATATAAATGGTTGGTGTCTGTAAGTCCGCCTTCGTCGGAACGCCGCCCGGGGCAAGCCCGCTCCCACAAGGATTTGTTGCGTTCATACGATTTGGACTACCCCGCAAAACCTGTGGGAGCGGGCTTGCCCCGGGCGGCGTTCCGACGAAGGGGCCGGCAGAGCCAACACAAATGCCGGAAACGACAAAGGCCACCCGAAGGTGGCCTTTGTTTGGTGAAGCGTCAGTCAAGCACGAAGCTTACTTGACAGCCCAACCGGTCAGCTCGGCCAGGGCCTTGCCGATGTCTGCCAGCGAACGCACGGTTTTAACGCCTGCGTCTTGCAGAGCAGCGAATTTCTCGTCCGCAGTGCCTTTGCCGCCAGAGATGATTGCGCCAGCATGGCCCATGCGCTTGCCCGGAGGAGCAGTCACACCAGCGATGTAGGAAACAACCGGCTTGGTCACGTGTGCCTTGATGTAGGCAGCCGCTTCTTCTTCAGCCGAACCGCCGATCTCACCGATCATCACGATCGCTTCGGTCTTCGGGTCTTCCTGGAACAGCTTCAGGATGTCGATGAAGTTCGAACCCGGGATCGGGTCACCACCGATGCCGACGCAAGTCGACTGACCGAAACCGGCGTCAGTGGTCTGCTTCACAGCTTCGTAGGTCAGGGTGCCGGAACGGGAAACGATACCGACCTTGCCTGGCAAGTGAATGTGACCTGGCATGATGCCGATCTTGCATTCGCCTGGGGTGATCACGCCTGGGCAGTTAGGGCCGATCAGGACTACGCCCAGCTCGTCGCACTTAACTTTAGCGTCCAGCATGTCCAGGGTAGGAATGCCTTCGGTGATGCACACGATCAGCTTGATGCCGCCGAAGGCAGCTTCCAGGATCGAGTCCTTGCAGAAAGGAGCCGGAACGTAGATCACGCTGGCGGTGGCGCCAGTGGCAGCTACAGCGTCTTTCACGGTGTTGAACACTGGCAGGCCCAGGTGCTCGGTGCCGCCTTTGCCTGGAGTTACACCACCGACCATCTTGGTGCCGTACTCGATGGCTTGCTGGGTGTGGAAACTACCTTGCGAACCGGTAATACCCTGGCAGATAACTTTGGTGTCTTTATTGATCAGGACGCTCATTATTTGCCCTCCGCAGCTTTGACAACTTGTTGAGCAGCGTCGGTCAGGCTGGTAGCAGCGATGATGTTCAAACCGCTTTCTGCCAGTACTTTAGCGCCCAGCTCAGCGTTGTTGCCTTCAAGGCGAACAACAACCGGGATTTTCACGCCGACTTCTTTCACGGCGCCGATGATGCCTTCGGCAATCATGTCGCAACGAACAATGCCGCCGAAGATGTTGACCAGTACTGCAGCGACGTTAGTGTCGGACAGGATGATCTTGAACGCTTCGGTAACGCGTTCCTTGGTAGCACCGCCGCCCACGTCGAGGAAGTTGGCTGGTTTGCCGCCATGCAGGTTGACGATGTCCATGGTACCCATGGCCAGGCCAGCACCGTTGACCATGCAACCGATGTTGCCTTCCAGCGCTACGTAGTTCAGTTCGAACTTGGCAGCGTGCGCTTCGCGCGGATCGTCCTGCGACGGATCGTGGAAAGTCTTCAGCTTAGGCTGACGGTACATGGCGTTGGCGTCGATGTTGATCTTGGCATCGAGGCAATGCAGATCGCCGTCAGCCTTGATCACCAGCGGGTTCACTTCCAGCAGGGCCAGGTCGTGATCCTTGAACAGTTTGGCCAGACCTACGAAGATCTTGGCGAACTGGGCAACTTGCTTGCCTTCCAGACCCAGCTGGAATGCCAGCTCGCGACCCTGGAATGGCTGAGCGCCAACCAGTGGATCGATAGTGGCCTTCAGAATTTTTTCTGGAGTGTCGTGAGCGATTTTCTCGATGTCCACGCCACCTTCGGTGGAAGCCATGAACACGATACGACGGCTCGAACGGTCAACGACAGCGCCCAGGTACAGCTCTTTAGCGATATCAGTGCACGATTCAA
Organism: Pseudomonas sp. GM74; assembly: GCF_000282455.1. Lineage (GTDB taxonomy): Bacteria > Pseudomonadota > Gammaproteobacteria > Pseudomonadales > Pseudomonadaceae > Aquipseudomonas. Next base: position 11,403 of record NZ_AKJG01000054.1, on the reverse strand, counting down.
CCAGGATCTTGGTGACTGGCTGACCGTTGGCGTCAGTCTGGTAAGTCACCAGACGCTTGCCCAGCCACTGCTGTGCGAAGGCTTTGGCGTCTTCTTTGCTGCGAACCAGCTTTACGCCGCCCGCTTTACCGCGACCACCGGCGTGGACCTGGGCTTTGACAACCCACTCGCTGCCGCCGATTTTGTCGCAAGCTTCTGCTGCTGCTTCCGGGGTGTCTACCGCGTAACCGGTGGAAACTGGCAGGCCGTATTCAGCGAACAGCTGCTTACCCTGATACTCGTGAAGATTCATGCTTATTACCGTCTTCGTTAGGTACTGCGCATTCGGTGCTGCACTCATTCAAGTGCCGCACCACCTGTGACTGCTGCTTGCATAGCCTTTCCGGATACCCGGTGCAGCTATGCAAGACTGCGTCCAGCGGATATTCCGCGGTGAGTCTTGCATGCAAGGCTCACGACGGGCCAAACCGCCGTGGTTTCTTATTATGTCTTAACGCTTCTTGCGGTTGGCGATGTGGATGGCGCCGCCATTCACAGCCAAAGCAGCTTCGTGCAAGGCTTCAGACAGGGTCGGATGGGAGAAAACCATCATGCCCAGGTCTTCAGCGCTGGTGCCGAATTCCATACCGATCGCGCCCTGCTGAACCAGTTCCGCGGCGCTTGGGCCAATCACGTGGACGCCCAATACGCGGTCTGTCTTGGCATCTGCGATGACCTTGACGAAACCACCGGTGTCATTGGCAGCCATGGCACGGCCAGAGGCTGCGAACGGGAAGGTACCGACGTTAACTTCAACGCCTTCAGCTTTCAAGGCCTGCTCGGTTTTACCAACCCATGCGATTTCCGGGTGAGTATAAATAACCGACGGGATCAGATCATAGTTCATCTGGGCCTTGTGGCCCTTGATGCGCTCGACAACCATGATGCCCTCTTCCGAGGCTTTGTGCGCCAGCATCATGCCGCGAACCACGTCGCCGATGGCGTAGACGCCCGGTACGGTGGTGGCGCAGTGATCGTCAACGTGCACGAAACCGCGCTCGTCCAGGGTCACGCCGCAGTCGGCAGCCAACAGATCAGTGGTCACCGGACGGCGACCAACGGCTACGATCAGCTTGTCGAAAGTGATGTTCTGTTCGCCCTTGGCATCGGTGTAGTTCACCACGACTTCGTCGCCGTTCACTTTGGAACCGGTTACGCGAGCGCCCAGCTTGATGTCCAGACCCTGTTTGGTCAGGGTTTTCAGCGCTTCCTTGGAAACAGCGGTGTCCGCTGCCATCAGGAAGGTGTCCAGGGCTTCCAGGACAGTCACTTGCGCACCCAGACGCGACCAGACCGAGCCCAGTTCCAGACCGATCACGCCAGCGCCGATCACGCCCAGACGCTTGGGCACGGATTGGAATTCCAGGGCGCCAGTCGAATCGACGATCACATTCTGGTCAACCGGAGCCGGCGGAATGTCGATCGGACGCGAACCTGGAGCCAGGATGACGTTTTCGGCTTCGATGATTTCAACCGAGCCATCCGGCTTGGTGACTTCGACTTTCTTGCCGGCCAGCAGCTTGCCGTGACCCTGGATCGAGGTCACACCGTTGGCTTTGAACAGCGTCGCAACGCCGGAGGTCAGGCCTTTGACGATGTTGGCTTTACGGCCGACCATCGCTGGCACGTCCATGGTCACGCCAGCGTGATTGATACCGTGGATCGCGAAACCGTCCTGGGCTTCGTGGAATTTCCACGAGCTGTCCAGCAGGGCCTTGGATGGAATGCAGCCGACGTTCAGGCAAGTACCGCCCAGAGCCAGTTTGCCTTCCTTGTCGGTGTACTTCTCGATGCAGGCCGTCGAAAGACCAAGCTGGGCGGCCTTGATGGCAGCCACGTAACCGCCAGGGCCTGCGCCGATCACTACTACGTCAAATTTCTGAGTCATAAAAGGTTCCCTTTTAGCAACAAGCTACAAGCCGCAAGCTGCAAGCCTGAAGCCGCTCGCTCGTTTTGAGCTTGAGGCTTGCAGCTTGCAGCTTGCAGCTGCTTTTTAGATATCCAGCAACAGACGAGCCGGATCTTCCAGCAGGTTCTTGATGGTCACCAGGAAGGTCACAGCTTCTTTGCCATCGATCAGACGGTGATCGTAGGACAGTGCCAGGTACATCATCGGACGGATAACGACCTGACCGTTGATGGCCATCGGACGCTGGATGATGTTGTGCATGCCCAGGATGGCTGCTTGTGGCGGGTTGACGATCGGGGTCGACATCATCGAACCGAAAGTACCACCGTTGGTGATGGTGAAAGTACCACCGGTCATTTCGTCCATCGACAGTTTGCCGTCGCGGGCTTTCTTGCCGAAGGTGGCGATGCCGCCTTCGATTTCAGCCAGGCTCATCAGTTCGGCGTTACGCAGGACCGGCACAACCAGGCCGCGATCGCTGGAAACTGCAACGCCGACGTCAGCGTAGCCGTGGTAAACGATGTCGCCGCCGTCGATCGACGCGTTGACAGCCGGGAAGCGTTTCAGCGCTTCGGTGGCCGCTTTCACGAAGAACGACATGAAGCCCAGGCGCACGCCGTTGTGGGACTTCTCGAACAGGTCCTTGTACTTCGAACGCAGTGCCATGACTTCGGTCATGTCGACTTCGTTGAAAGTGGTCAGCATCGCCATGTTCGATTGAGCTTCAACCAGACGCTTGGCCACGGTGGCGCGTACGCGGGTCATCGGTACGCGCTTCTCGATGCGATCGCCAGCGGCAAACACAGGAGCAGCGGCAGCCGGAGCAGCAGCCTTGGCAGGTGCGGCAGCAGGAGCAGCTTTCTTGGCTTCGACAGCGGCAACCACGTCTTCCTTGGTTACACGACCATCTTTGCCGGTGCCTTTGACGGAAGCCAGGTTGATGCCGTTTTCTTCGGCCAGCTTGCGAGCAGCTGGAGCTGCGATAGCGTCTTCGTCAGCGCCGGCAGCTGGAGCAGCGGCAGCAGCGGCCGGAGCAGCAGCGGCTGGAGCAGCGGCAGCAGCGCCGCCTTCAACGATGGAGCCCAGGACTTCGTCGGACAGAACGGTTTCGCCTTCGTTCTTGACGATAGCGCCCAGCACGCCGTCAGCGGTAGCCAGCACTTCCAGCACGACTTTGTCGGTTTCGATGTCGACGATCAGCTCGTCGCGCTTGACCGCGTCGCCCGGTTGCTTGTGCCAGGTGGCAACGGTGCCATCGGCAACCGATTCCGGGAAAGTGGGGGCTTTGATCTCGATAGCCATTGTCTGTGGTTCCTTAAATTCGGTTTCAGGTGCGCGAAGGCGTTAAACAGTAAAGGCGTCTTGCAGCAGTTTTTCCTGCTGTTCGGCGTGCATCGATGCGTAACCGCATGCTGGTGCAGCAGAAGCCTCACGGCCCGCGTACTCGAGTACGAGAGACTTGTTGAGGTTGCTGATGCTGCGACGCATGTGGTGTTGGCTGCAGTACCACGCACCCTGGTTCATCGGCTCTTCCTGACACCAGACGGCATGCTTGACGTTGGTGTAAGGCGCCAGGACTTCTTTCAAGTCGTCCTCAGGGAATGGGTACAGCTGCTCGATACGCACGACAGCGATGTCGTCACGACCTTCGGCACGGCGTTTTTCCAGCAGGTCGTAGTAGACCTTGCCGCTACACAGAACAACGCGCTCGACCTTTTTCGGGTCTTGGGCATCGATTTCCGGGATAACGGTCTGGAACGAACCTTCGGCCAGATCTTCCAGCGTCGAGATGGCCAGCTTGTGGCGCAGCAACGACTTCGGAGTCAGGACTACCAGTGGCTTGCGCAGCGGACGAATCACCTGACGGCGCAGCAAGTGGTAGATCTGAGCCGGCGTCGTCGGCATGCACACCTGGATGTTGTGCTCGGCGCACAATTGCAGGTAACGCTCCAGACGAGCCGAGGAGTGCTCCGGGCCCTGACCTTCATAACCGTGCGGCAGCAGCATGGTCAGACCGCACAGGCGGCCCCACTTGTGCTCGCCACTGGTGATGAACTGGTCGATAACTACCTGGGCGCCGTTGGCGAAGTCGCCGAACTGGGCTTCCCAGATAACCAGGGCGTTCGGCGTGGTGGTCGAGTAACCGTACTCGAACGCCAGTACCGCTTCTTCGGACAGGAACGAGTCGTACAGGTCGAAACGCGGCTGACCGTCGTACAGGTTCTGCAGCGGGATGTAGGTGCCCGCGTCCTTCTGGTTGTGCAGGACAGCATGGCGGTGCGAGAACGTACCGCGGCCGATGTCCTGGCCAGTCATGCGAATCGGATGACCTTCGAACGCCAGGGTCGCGTACGCCATGGTTTCGGCGTAACCCCAGTTGATCGGCAGGCCGCCGGCTTGCATCTTCTGGCGGTCTTCGTAGATCTTGGCAACCTGGCGCTGAACCACGAAGCCTTCCGGAATTTCCAGCAGCTTGGCGGACAGTTCCTGCAAGGTCTTGAGGTCGAAGCGAGTGTCGTGACGCGCGGTCCAGGCGTGGCCCAGATACGGACGCCAGTCCACGAACAACTCTTTGTTCGGCTCTTTGACCAGGCTTTTCACCACGTGCAGACCGTTGTCCAGCGCGTTGCGGTATTCGTCGACTTTCGCCTGAACACGCTCTGCGTCCAGCACACCGCCCTGGGTCAGACGATCGGCATACAGTTCACGGGTGGTGCGCTGCTTGGTGATCTGCTGATACATCAGTGGCTGGGTGCCGCTTGGCTCGTCGGCCTCGTTGTGGCCGCGACGACGGTAGCAGACCAGGTCGATCACCACGTCACGCTTGAACTGCATGCGGTAGTCGATGGCCAGCTGGGTCACGAACAATACGGCTTCCGGATCATCACCATTCACATGGAGGATCGGCGCCTGGATCATTTTCGCAACGTCGGTCGCGTACTCGGTGGAGCGCGAGTCCAGCGGGTTGCTGATGGTGAAACCGACCTGGTTGTTGATCACGATGTGCACGGTACCGCCGGTCTTGAAACCGCGGGTCTGCGACATCTGGAAGGTTTCCATGACCACGCCCTGACCTGCGAACGCAGCGTCACCGTGGATGGAGATCGGCAGAACCTTCTCACCGGTCTGATCGTTACGACGGTCCTGACGGGCGCGAACCGAACCCTCGACCACCGGGGAAACGATTTCCAGGTGGGACGGGTTGAACGCCATGGCCAGGTGAACTTCACCGCCGGAAGTCATCACGTTGGACGAGAAGCCCTGGTGGTATTTCACGTCACCGGAACCCAGCTCGACCTTCTTCTTGCCTTCAAACTCGTCGAACAGCTCGCGCGGGTTCTTGCCGAAGGTGTTGACCAGCACGTTCAGACGGCCACGGTGGGCCATGCCGATGACGATTTCCTTGGTGCCATAGGAACCGGAACGCTGGATCAGCTCGTCGAGCATCGGAATCAGGCTTTCGCCGCCTTCCAGACCGAAACGCTTGGTACCCGGGTATTTGGTGCCCAGGTATTTTTCCAGGCCTTCGCCGGCGGTCACGCGCTCAAGCAAGTGGCTCTTGATGTCGGCGGAGTACGTCGGACGACCGCGCACGCTTTCCAGTCGCTGCTGGAACCACTGGCGCTGCTCGGAATCGGTGATGTGCGTGAACTCAGCGCCGATGGTGCGGCAATATGTCTGCTGCAACGCTTCGTGAATTTCGCGTAGGCTCGCTTCCTCTTTGCCGATGAACAGGTCGCCGGCACGGAAGGTCGTATCAAGATCGGCATTGGTCAAGCCGTAATGATTGATCGACAGGTCTGCAGGTGCAGGACGCTGCCACAGCCCCAGCGGGTCAAGCTGGGCTGCCTGGTGGCCACGCATACGGTAGGCCTGGATCAATCGCAGCACTTCAACTTGCTTCTTCTCGTGCTCACTGCTCACGCTGCCGGCGGAAACCGGTTGGGCGCGGCGCTGGTTCTTTGCCAGCAAGACGAAATGATCGCGAATTGTGGAGTGCGAAACATCGGTGGCAGAGTTGCCGTCAGCAGGCAACTTCTGGAAGTAGGTGCGCCACTCTTCTGGCACAGCGTTAGGGTCGTGCAGGTAGAGCTCGTAAAGCTCTTCCACATAGGCAGCGTTACTACCGGATAGGTAGGCACTGTTCCACATGCGCTGCATCACGCTTTCTTGCATGCTTGGTCACCCTCGGTTAGGGGAACACCATCGGTGTCGACACCGAGCAAACTTGCAGAAGTCCGAATGCAGCGACCAAAACAAGCCACTAGGATCACACTGATAGTCCGGGTACCAGCCCGGATGCCCCTGCTTGTCTCATTTCTTCAAAATAAGAGCCGCAGCCTTTTAAGCTGCTGCTCAGGTTAAAACTACGGCGCCGGTTGAAGCCTGCGCCGTAGCATCTACGGGTACAGCGGGTACAGCAGCTGAATCACACGCCGCTGGAAAGCAGCATGTTACGGATGTGACCGATGGCCTTAGTCGGGTTCAGGCCTTTCGGACATACGCTGACGCAGTTCATGATCCCGCGGCAGCGGAATACGCTGAACGGGTCATCCAGCGAAGCCAGACGCTCGGACGTCTTGGTGTCACGGCTGTCTGCCAGGAAGCGGTACGCTTGCAGCAGGGCAGCCGGACCCAGGAACTTGTCCGGGTTCCACCAGAAGGACGGGCAAGAGGTCGAGCAGCAGGCGCACAGGATGCACTCGTACAGACCGTCCAGCTTTTCACGCTCTTCAGGGGACTGCAGACGCTCGATGGCCGGAGCCGGCGTGTCGTTCTGCAGGTATGGCTTAACCTTTTCGTATTGCTTGTAGAAGATGCTCATATCGACGACCAGGTCACGGATAACCGGCAAACCTGGCAGAGGACGAACGATCAACTTGTTACCTTTTACGACAGCAGACAGCGGCGTGATGCACGCCAGGCCGTTTTTGCCGTTGATGTTCATGCCGTCGGAACCGCAAACACCTTCACGGCAAGAGCGACGATAGGAGAAACCCTCGTCCTGCTCTTTGATCAGGGCCAGCACGTCCAGCACCATCAGGTCTTTACCACCGGTATCGACCTGGAATTCCTGCATGAACGGCGCGGCGTCCTGATCAGGGTTGTAACGATAAACGCTGACTTGCAACATGGCGGCCACCCTTAATAAGTCCGAATCTTAGGTTCAAAAGTCGGAACAGTCTTCGGCGAGAAGTTCACGGCACGCTTGGTCACGCGCTTGTCACCCGGGAAGTACAGGGTGTGGCACAGCCAGTTTTCGTCGTCACGATCTTCGAAGTCTTCACGGGCGTGAGCACCACGGGACTCTTTACGTACTTCTGCAGCGATGGCGGTGGCTTCGGCCACTTCCAGCAGATTCTGCAGTTCCAGAGCTTCGATACGCGCAGTGTTGAACGCCTGCGACTTATCGTTGATCTTCACGTTGGCGATGCGCTTGCGCAGGTCAGCCAGCTGGGCAATACCCTTCTGCATGTATTCGCCGGTACGGAATACACCGAAGTAGTTCTGCATGCAGTTTTGCAGCTCGCGACGCAGGGTAGCCACGTCTTCGCCTTCGGTACGATTGTTCAGAGCGTTCAGGCGCGACAGGGCAGCTTCGATATCGGCTTCGGTAGCGTCGTCGTATTCGATGCCGTCGGTCAGTGCCTTTTCCAGGTGCAAGCCGGCAGCGCGGCCGAATACCACCAGGTCGAGCAGCGAGTTGCCGCCCAGACGGTTGGCACCGTGAACCGATACGCAAGCCACTTCGCCTACTGCGAACAGGCCCGGGATGATGGCATCGACGCCATCAGCGTCCTGGGTGATCGCCTGACCGTGAATGTTGGTGGCAACGCCGCCCATCATGTAGTGGCAAGTCGGAACAACCGGAACCGGAGCAACAACCGGGTCAACGTGCGCAAACGTCTTCGACAGTTCGCAGATGCCTGGCAGGCGGCTGTGCAGCACTTCCTCGCCCAGGTGGTCGAGCTTGAGCATCACGTGGTCGCCATTCGGACCGCAACCGTTGCCGGCGATGATTTCCTTAACCATCGAGCGGGCAACAACGTCACGACCGGCAAGGTCTTTGGCGTTCGGAGCATAACGCTCCATGAAACGCTCGCCATGCTTGTTGATCAGGTATCCACCTTCACCACGGCAACCTTCTGTAACCAGCACACCGGCGCCGGCGATACCGGTCGGGTGGAACTGCCACATTTCGATGTCTTGCACCGGCACGCCGGCACGCAGCGCCATGCCGACGCCGTCACCGGTGTTGATCAGGGCGTTGGTGGTCGATGCGTAGATACGACCCGCACCGCCGGTAGCCAGTACAGTGGCCTTGGCACGGATGTAGGTGGTTTCGCCGGTTTCGATGCAGATGGCGATCACGCCGACGAACTCGCCTTCGCCGTTCTTCACCAGATCGACAGCGTAGTACTCGTTCAGGAACACGGTACCGGCTTTCAGGTTGCCCTGATAAAGGGTGTGCAGCAGAGCGTGACCGGTACGGTCGGACGCAGCGCAAGTACGCGCAGCCTGGCCGCCTTTACCATAGTCCTTGGACTGACCACCGAATGGACGCTGGTAGATACGACCTTGCTCGGTACGCGAGAATGGCATACCCATGTGGTCCAGCTCGTAAACGGCAGCCGGGCCTTCCTGACACATGTATTCGATAGCGTCCTGGTCACCGATGTAGTCGGAACCCTTGACGGTATCGTACATGTGCCAGCGCCAGTCATCGTTCGGGTCAGCGGACGCGATCGCGCAGGTGATGCCGCCCTGGGCGGATACGGTGTGCGAACGGGTCGGGAAAACCTTGGTGATCACGGCAGTCTTGTGACCGCCCTGTGCCAGTTGCAGCGCTGCGCGCATGCCGGCACCGCCACCACCAATAATGATGGCGTCGAAAGAAATCGTTGGAATGTTAGCCATGACTCAGATACCCCAGAGAATCTGCACGCCCCAGACGAAGTAAGCGAACATCGCAACGCCGCATACCGCCTGGAAAAGGAAACGTATAGCGGTCGCGGACTTGCCGAACGCCATTGGCGTCAGGTAGTCGGTCGCGATGGTCCACATGCCGACCCAGGCGTGAGCGCCGAGGGCAACGAGGGCCAGGAGGCTGAAAATACGCATTCCGTTGTGGGCGAACAGTTCATGCCACTGGGCGTACTCGAGGCCAGGATTGGCCACGATGTATCCGATCAGGAAGATGAAGTAAGCCGCGAGAACGACCGCAGACACACGTTGCGCCATCCAGTCATAGAGGCCCGAACGCGACAGGTTCGTGACGTTAGTTACCATATCCAAACTCCTGCCAGAACGATTACCACCACGGAAACGGCGATAACGATTTTCGAGCCCAGCTTGCCGCCTTCCAGCGTCTCACCGATGCCCATGTCCATGATCAAATGGCGCACACCGGCTACCAGGTGATAAAGCAGAGCGGACAGGATGCCCCATGTCACTAGCTTGGCTAGCGGACTGGTCAGACACGCTTTCACCTGACCGAAGCCTTCCTCGGAACTCAGCGACTTGTCCAATGCGTAAAGCATGATGGCAAGGCACACGAAGAGGATGACACCGGAAATTCGGTGAAGGATGGACGTGTAAGCAGTGACTGGGAGTTTGATGGTCCTTAGGTCTAGGTTTACAGGTCGTTGGCTTTTCACGGCTTTTTTTTCACACTGAAGAGCCCCTAACAATCAGGGCAAAGTTGTTGGGGAGTGCACTGGTCAGGTAACCACCACCCAGGGATGCGACCCCCAATGAAAGCAAGCCCAAAAGCCCTTGGCGGTCGGTGGCCGAGTATAGACAGTTAGGCTACTAATGACAACGCAAACACCTAACCCAAACAGCTGATTGCGCAACTGGCATAAAAGGCGTAAATGGCAGCCAATTTCGAGAAAAAAGTCCGGTTAAAGCCTTCTGGAGCAAGACTTTAGGCAAATTGACATTCGAATTTATCTCACTATAGTGGTGCGGGCCCTGCGTGGGGGGTCTGTCTGATGATTTCAAGCATAAATAGGAGGCCACATGGCTGACAAAAAAGCGCAGTTGATCATCGAGGGCGCAGCCCCCGTCGAGCTGCCCATTTTAACCGGCACCGTTGGTCCCGATGTTATCGATGTTCGGGGCCTGACGGCCACGGGCCGTTTCACCTTTGACCCAGGCTTCATGTCGACCGCCTCGTGCGAGTCGAAGATCACCTATATCGACGGCGACAACGGCATTCTGCTGCACCGCGGCTACCCGATCGAACAGCTGGCTGAAAAGTCGGACTATCTGGAAACCTGCTATCTGCTGCTCAACGGCGAACTGCCGACCGCAGAACAGAAGGCCCAGTTCGTCGGCACCGTGAAGAACCACACCATGGTTCACGAGCAGCTGAAGACCTTCTTCAACGGCTTCCGTCGCGACGCCCACCCGATGGCCGTCATGTGCGGCGTAGTCGGCGCTCTCTCGGCGTTCTACCACGACTCCCTGGACATCAATAACCCGCAGCATCGCGAAATCTCCGCGATCCGCCTGGTTGCCAAGATGCCGACCCTGGCCGCGATGGTTTACAAGTACTCCATGGGCCAACCCATGATGTACCCGCGCAACGACCTGTCGTACGCGGAAAACTTCCTGCACATGATGTTCAACACCCCGTGCGAGATCAAACCGATCAGCCCGGTACTCGCCAAGGCCATGGACCGGATCTTCATCCTCCATGCCGACCACGAGCAGAACGCTTCGACCTCCACCGTACGCCTGGCCGGTTCTTCGGGTGCCAACCCGTTCGCCTGTATCGCCGCCGGCATCGCTGCACTGTGGGGCCCTGCCCATGGCGGTGCCAACGAAGCCGTACTGACCATGCTCGATGAAATCGGCGATGTTTCGAACATCGACAAGTTCATCGCCAAGGCCAAGGACAAGAACGATCCGTTCAAACTGATGGGCTTCGGTCACCGCGTTTACAAAAACCGCGACCCGCGCGCCACGGTAATGAAGCAGACCTGCGACGAAGTGTTGAAGGAACTGGGCATCCAGAACGATCCGCAACTCGAACTGGCCATGCGCCTGGAAGAGATCGCCCTGACCGACCCGTACTTCATCGAGCGCTCGCTGTACCCGAACGTCGACTTCTACTCGGGGATCATCCTCAAGGCGATCGGCATTCCAACCAGTATGTTCACCGTGATCTTCGCCCTGGCGCGGACCGTCGGCTGGATCTCCCACTGGAAGGAAATGCTCTCCAGCCCGTACAAGATCGGCCGTCCGCGCCAGTTGTACACCGGCTACGAGTCGCGTGACATCACCAAGCTGGAAGACCGCAAGTAAGATCTGTCTTGCTGTAGCGTGTTGAGTTGTACCGGGAACGGCCTCTGCTTTTTATATAGCAGGAGGCCGTTTTTGTTTGTGCGCCTTTTTGATCGTGGGCATATCCGTTATTCAGGTAACTGCGGCTTATGGTTCCGCTCTTA
>NZ_AKJG01000053.1 GCF_000282455.1 Pseudomonas sp. GM74 | reverse complement strand
CCAAGTCTGATGCCCGCCTTCGTTTCATGGACCCTCAGTACGGCTTTGTAACCCCGCTGGCCCGCTTCTTTACCGTTGGTTTTACTGACGAGAAAGTAAGGGGTGTCCGCATGTCCCCACAAGTCGAGCCACTGTTGCTCGACGACACCCTTAAGGTCGTGCTGGATCTGCAAGACCAATGGCGTAACGCCGGTTGGGTACCCATCAGGGTCAAGGATTTCCCATCGTTAGCCGACACCCCGCAATGGCGAGCCCAACTACGCGATGTCAACAAAGGCGGTACAGTCTACTGGCGGGCAGGTGACAAGTACCAACTGATGCTGGTGGTCAGTCGCTTCAGGGACAACAAGCGTCCCACCGAGGAGCGCTACCTGATCACATTGGGAATCCACCGATCACGGGGCGTGCAATGAGTCTGTTGCAGTGCATTGGCTGGCGACGCGGCGTGCAGGCACTGGCGGTGGCGGCCCTCCTGACATTTGCAGCGACTCAAGTGCTATCGGATGAAGCGGAAATAGCGCTGGTGATTGGCGAGCCGTACGAGGCCATGCGTCAACGCTCCAGCGCAAGCATCGACCCCGCCATACCGGGCCACTCATGGTTCAACGTCCCCAAGTCTGATGCCCGCCTTCGCTTCGTAGACCCTCAGTACGGCTTTGTAACCCCACTGGCCCGCTTCTTTACCGTTGGTTTTACTGACGAGAAAGTGAGGGGTGTTCGCATGTCCCCTCAAGTCGAGCCGCTATTGCTCGACGACACCCTCAAGGTTGTGCTGGATCTGCAAGACCAATGGCGTAACGCTGGCTGGGTGCCCATCCGGGTCAAGGAATTCCCATCGTTCGCCGACACACCGCAATGGCGTGACCGATTGCGAGAGGCAAACAATGTTGAAAAAGCCTACTGGCGAGCAGGTGAAAAGTACCAACTGATGCTGGTGGTCAGTCGCTTCAGGGACAATAAGCGTCCCACCGAGGAGCGCTACCTCATCACATTGGGAATCCACCGATCAAGGGGCGTGCAATGAGTCTATTGCAGGGCATTGGCTGGCGACGCGGCGTGCAGGCACTGGCGGTGGCGGCCCCCCTGACATATGCAGCGACTCAAGTGCTATCGGATGAAGCGGAAATCGCGCTGGTGATTGGCGAGCCTTGGGAAACCATGAGAGAACGCTCCAGTGCGGCCATTGATCCAGCCATCCCTGGGCATTTCTGGGGTAGATTGCCAAAGGCGGATGCTCGCCTTCGTCTTGCTGACCCTCAATATGGCTTTATAACTCCACTAGCGCGCTACTTCACCATTAGCTTCAAAGGTGATGAGTCAGTCAATGTTGTCCATATGTCTCCGCAAGTCGAGCCCCTGCTGCTAGACGATACGCTCAAGGTCGTGCTGGACCTGCAGGAGCAATGGCGCAAGGGTGGCTGGACGCCGAATCGGGTCAGGGAGTTTCCATCGTTCGCCGATACGCCCCAATGGCGCGCCCAACTGCGGGACGTTAACAAAGGCGGCACTGCCTACTGGCTTGCAAGCGACAAGTACCAAGTGATGCTGGTGGTTAATCGCTTTAAGGATAAAAATCGCCCCACAGAAGAGCGTTATCTCATCACGCTGGAGCTTGGTAAGTCACGGGGCATGCGATGAGTTTGATGCATCGCGTGGGGTGGCGACGTGGTGTCGTGGTGCTTGCCGTCACGGTTCTCCTGACAGTGGTGGTGATTCAACTCCTGTCGGATGAACCGGAAATCGCCTTGGTGATTGGCGAACCGTACGAAGCCATGCGCCAGCGCTCCAGCGCAAGCATTGGCCCGGCTATTCCTGGTCACGCATGGTTCAGTATTCCAGAATCCGATGCTCGTCTGCGCTTCATTGATCCCAAGTACGGCTTTGTAACCCCACTGGCCCGCTTTTTCACGATTGGTTTCGATGATGAGTTGATCGATGGTGTCCGCATGTCCCCGCAAATCGAGCCACTACTGCTCGACGACACCCTCAAGGTCGTACTGAATTTGCAGGAACAATGGCGCAAAGCCGGCTGGACCCCCATCCGGGTCAATGAAGATCCTCCATTCGCCGACACGCCAGAATGGCGAGCCCGATTGCGTGACGTGAGCAAAGGCGGCACCTCCTATTGGCATGCGGAAGACAAGTATCAAGTGATGCTGGTGGTTCATCGCTTCAAGGACAACAAGCGCCCCACGGAAGAGCGCTACCTCATCACGCTGGCACTGGCCACGCCGTGGACGAACCCTTGACCCTGCGTCATGAATACGGACGCAGCAATCGCCGCGGGTGGAGGCGTGCGATGAGTCTGATGTATCGCCTGGGCTGGCGATGGCACTGACGGTGGTGGCCCTCCTGAAACACCACCACCCCTGCAAGCAAGCGTGCTTCGGGCGATGTTCCGACGATAGCGGAGTGTCAGTCTGCATCCTTACCGACTGACACACCGCTTTCGCGAGCAAGCCCGCTCCCACAGGTTTTGCGGTGTCCCACCATTCAGGTTGCTTACATCCTTGCCAACGACTGCGCCAGATCCGCGCGCAAGTCCTCGACGTCCTCAACCCCTACCGACAACCGCACCAACCCATCACCAATCCCCAACTCTGCCCGGGTATCGGGCGGGATGGTGGCGTGGGTCATGATCGCCGGGTGTTCGATCAGGCTTTCCACGCCGCCAAGGCTCTCGGCCAGGGCGAAGATCTGTACGTTCTCGAGGAAGCGTTTGGCGCCGGCCAGGTCGCTGTTTAGGTCGAGGGAGATCATCCCGCCGAATCCGCGCATTTGCCGCTGGGCCAGTTCGTGCTGTGGGTGCGAGGGCAGGCCGGGGTAGTAGACCCGGGAGACTTGCGGCTGACGCTCCAGCCACTGCGCCAGTTCCAGTGCGTTGCTGCAATGCCGCTCCATGCGCAGGGCCAGGGTCTTCACCCCGCGCAGGGTGAGGAAGGCGTCGAACGGGCCGGCGATGGCGCCGACGGCGTTTTGCAGGAAGCCCAAACGCTCGGCCAGTTCGGCGTTCTGCCCGACCACGGCGATGCCGCCGATCACGTCGGAGTGGCCGTTGAGGTATTTGGTGGTCGAGTGCAGCACGATGTCGAAACCCAGTTCCAGCGGGCGCTGGATCCACGGGCTGGCGAAGGTGTTGTCGGCCACGCAGATGATGCCGCGTGCGCGGCAGGTGCGGGCGATGGCGGCGAGGTCGGTGAGGCGCAGCAGTGGATTGCTCGGGGTCTCGACCATGACCATGCGGGTGTCGTCCTGCAGGGAGGCCTCGAACGCCGCCAGGTCGGTCAGGTCGACGAAGCTGAAGCGGTGCCCGGCGCTGCGCTGGCGCACCTTGTCGAACAGGCGGAAGGTGCCGCCGTACAGATCGTTGCCCGAGACGATGTGCGAGCCGGCGTCGAGCAGTTCCAGCACCGTGGAAATGGTCGCCAGGCCCGAGGCAAAGGCAAAGCCCCGGGTGCCGCCTTCGAGGTCGGCCACGCAACGCTCCAGGGCCCAGCGCGTCGGGTTGTGGGAACGTCCGTAGTCCAGGCCCTTGTGCACCCCGGGGCTCTGTTGCAGATAGGTGGAGTTGGCGTAGATCGGCGGCATCAAGGCCCCGGTCGATGGGTCCGGCGTTTGCCCGGCATGGATCACCCGGGTGGCGAAGCCCTGAGGCGGGGCGTTTTTGTCCTGTTGACTCATGGCAGGGATCTCCGCAAATGGTTGAGCATGTCGGTTCGGGTAATCAGGCCGTGGAAACCCGAAGCATCCTGGATGATCGCCACCAGCCCACGGCCCAGCTCTGCCTCCAGTTCCGCCAGGGTGGCAGCGGGGGACAGGGTCTGCAGTTTGTCGGTCATGGCGCTGGCCACGGTTTTACGGAAGTGCGCAACGTCCTCATGCACCCCCAGCAGGATGTCAGACTCGTCGATCACGCCGACCAGTTGTTTACCGTTCACCAGCACCGGCAATTGCGACACGTCCGCCAGGCGCATGCGCTGGAACGCGGTGAGCAGGGTGTCGTCGGGGCCGACGCTGATCACCCGGCCATCCTCGAAACGCCGCGCGATCAGGTCGCGCAGGTCGCCGTAGTGCTTGCGTTGCAGCAGGCCCTGATCGTTCATCCACTGGTCGTTGTAGACCTTCGACAGGTAACGCGTACCGGTATCGCAGACGAAGCTCACCACCCGTTTCGGCTGGGTCTGTTCGCGGCAGTAACGCAACGCCGCCGCCAGCAAGGTACCGGTCGACGAGCCGCCGAGAATGCCTTCGGCGCGCAGCAACTGGCGGGCGTGATCAAAGCTTTCTTCGTCGCTGATCGAATAGGCGTGGCGCACGCTGGACAGGTCGGCAATCGACGGGATGAAGTCTTCGCCGATGCCTTCCACCGCCCAGGAACCGGGGGTGGGGAGGGGGGCACCTCGGCTGTATTCAGCCATCACCGAACCGACCGGGTCGGCCAGGACCATTTCCAGGTCCGGCTGTACGCGTTTGAAGAAACGGGTCAGGCCGGTGAGGGTGCCGGCCGATCCGACGCCGACGACGATGGCATCCACATCATGCTGGGTTTGTGCCCAGATCTCCGGCGCGGTGCTGCATTCGTGGGCCAGAGGGTTGGCCGGGTTGTTGAACTGGTCGGCGAAGAACGCATCGGGAATTTCCGCCGCCAGCCGCGCGGCGACGTCCTGGTAGTACTCGGGATGGCCCTTGCCGACGTCGGAGCGGGTGATGTGCACCTCGGCGCCCATGGCCTTGAGGTGCAAGACCTTCTCGGTGGACATCTTGTCCGGCACCACCAGCACCACCCGGTAGCCCTTGGCGCGGCCGACCAGGGCCAGGCCCAGGCCAGTGTTGCCGGCGGTGGCTTCGACGATGGTGCCGCCGGGCCTGAGGCGGCCATCGCGTTCGGCGGTGTCGATCATGGCCAGACCGATGCGGTCCTTGATCGAACCACCGGGGTTCTGTGATTCGAGTTTGAGAAACAGCGTGCAGGGACCGGTATCGAACCGGCTGACGCGTACCAGCGGGGTATTGCCAATCAGTTCGAGTACGGCAGGACGGGAATTGTCGGGCATGTCATCACTCCTTGCGTGAATCCGCACTGGATGGACAGCAATCCGCGCCGGGTCTTCGCGCCGGTCGCGGGCAATGCATCGCTTGGACCATAGGCCGGGATCGGGTCGACCGCAACCTTGCGCGGCCAGCCGGTCACCTCGACGCTTTTTCCTCGCCAGCAACCACAAAAAACATAATTTCGCTATTTCCCGGCTCCGAACAGAATGCGGCCAACACCCTGATACCGATAGCCGCAGCAGAAGAACAACAGTGATCAGAATCGAGGCGGCAGCCATGACCGACCTGAATCAAACCACCTTTCAGAAGTGCACAGCCATGACAGTTGATAAAACCGAAATTGATACGCTTGTTGTTGGCGCCGGCCAGGCCGGCGTGGCCATGAGTGAACACCTGAGCAAACTCGGTGTGCCTCACCTCGTTGTGGAGCGCAATCGTATCGCCGAAGCCTGGCGCACCGGTCGCTGGGATTCGCTGGTGGCCAACGGTCCTGCCTGGCACGACCGCTTCCCGGGCCTGGAATTCGACGGCCTGGACCCGGACGCCTTCGCCGGCAAAGAGCAGGTGGCCGAGTACTTCGAAGCCTACGCCCGCAAGTTCAACGCGCCGATCCGCACCGGCGTGGACGTGAAGAAAGTCGAACGCAATTCCGACCGTCCCGGTTTCACCGTTGAAACCTCCGATGGCGTGATCGAGGCTCGGCATGTGGTGGTCGCCACCGGTCCGTTCCAGCGTCCGGCCATTCCACCGATTGCCCCCGAAATCGCCGGCATCACCCAGATTCACTCCGCCCAGTACTACAACCCGCAGCAACTGGCCGAAGGCGCGGTGCTGGTGGTGGGCGCCGGGTCGTCGGGCGTGCAGATCGCCGATGAACTGCAACGTTCCGGCAAGCAGGTCTACCTCTCGGTCGGCGCCCACGATCGTCCACCCCGTGCCTATCGCAACCGCGATTTCTGCTGGTGGCTGGGGGTGCTGGGCGAGTGGGATGCCGAGGCCATGCAACCGGGCAAGGAACACGTGACCATCGCCGTGAGCGGTGCCCGTGGCGGCCACACCGTGGACTTCCGTCGCCTGGCGCATCAGGGCATGACCCTGGTCGGCCTGACTCAATCGTTCAATGGCACCGTGGTCAGTTTTGAAGACAACCTCGCCGACAACATCCGCCGTGGCGATGAAAACTACCTCGCGCTGCTCGACAAGGCCGACGCCTATATCGAGCGCAACGGCCTGGACCTGCCGCTGGAACCCGAAGCCCGGGCCATGCTGGCGGACCCGGATTGCGTGACAAATCCAATCCTGGAACTGGACCTGCTCAAGGCCGGCGTCACCACGATCATCTGGGCCACCGGTTACTCCACCGACTACAGCTGGCTGAAGGTCGATGCCTTCAAGGAAAACGGCAAACCACAGCACCAGCGCGGCGTGTCGGCCGAGCCCGGTGTGTATTTCGTCGGGTTGCCGTGGCAGTCCCGTCGTGGCTCCGCGTTCATCTGGGGCGTTTGGCACGACGCCAAGCACATCGCCGATCACATCGTTAAACAGCACACCTATTTCAACTATCGGGATGCGACCCAGCGTCAAGCCGACGCCGTCCGCGCACCTGTTCAGAAAGCCAGCCTCATGGGAGTTCGTTAATGCCTACTCATACCCGCATCCGCATGTTCAATACCAAAGACACCTACCCGAACCAGACGCTGGACAACGATCTGTGCCAGGCCGTGCGCGCCGGCAATACCGTGTATGTCCGTGGCCAGGTCGGCACCGATTTCAACGGCCAACTGGTGGGCCTCGGTGATCCGCGCGCCCAGGCCGAACAGGCCATGCGCAACGTCAAGCAATTGCTTGAAGAGGCGGGCAGCGACCTGAGCCACATCGTCAAGACCACCACCTACCTGATCGACCCGCGCTATCGCGAGCCGGTGTACCAGGAAGTCGGCAAGTGGCTCAAGGGTGTGTTCCCGATTTCCACCGGGCTGGTGGTCAGTGCCCTCGGCCAGCCGCAGTGGCTGATGGAAATCGACGTGATCGCTGTCATCCCTGAATAAGGAATTCGCCATGACTTTTTCCATCGTGGGTCGCTGCGCCGAGACTGGCCAGTTGGGCATTGCCATCAGTTCTTCGAGCATCGCCGTCGGTGCGCGCTGCCCCTGGCTGCGTGCCGGGGTCGGCGCGGTGTCGAGCCAGAACATCACGCTGCCGGCCCTCGGCCCGCAGATCCTCGATGAACTGGCAGGCGGCTCGGCGCCGCCCCAGGCGCTGGACCACTCATTGACCCGCAATGGCTACAGCCAGTATCGGCAGGTGGCGGTCGTCGATGCCCACGGGCGTACGGCGGTGTTCAGCGGCAACCATGCCCTGGGCATCAATAACTCTGTGGCCGGTGACCAATGCGTGGCGGCCGGCAACCTGCTGGCCAACAGTGGGGTGATCGAGGCGATGGTCGCGGCCTTCGAAAACAGCGAAGGCTGCCTCGCCACCCGCCTGATGAACGCCTTGCAGGCCGGGCAGGACGCCGGCGGCGAAGCGGGCGCGGTGCACTCGGCTGCGTTGTCGGTGGTCGGTGACCTGACCTGGCCGATTGTCGACCTGCGGGTGGATTGGGCCGATGAAAACCCGATTGGCGAGCTGGGCAAACTGTGGACGGCCTACGAGCCGCAATTGCAGGACTACCTGACCCGCGCCCTCAATCCGACCCTGGCCCCCGCCTATGGAGTGCCCGGTGATGAGTGAGTTGCGCAGCCGCGCCATGCTCGCGCGGTTGATCGGGTTCGCCACGGTCAGCCGCGATTCGAACCTTGAGCTGATCGAGTTCGTGCGTGACTACCTGCACGGACTGGGCGTGGCGTGCGAACTGATCTACAACGCCGAGCGGACCAAGGCCAATCTGTTGGCCACGGTCGGCCCGAGCGTGGCCGGCGGCATCGTGCTGTCCGGTCACACCGACGTGGTGCCGGTGGACGGCCAGGCCTGGACGGTCGAACCGTTCAGCCTGAGCGAGGCGGGCGGCAAGCTTTACGGTCGCGGCACCGCGGACATGAAAGGCTATCTGGCCTCGGTGCTGGCGGCCGTGCCGGTGTTTCTCGCCAGCCCTTTGAAGCGCCCGGTGCATTTGGCGTTTTCCTATGACGAAGAGGTCGGCTGCCTTGGCGTGCGCGGCTTGCTGGAAGTACTGCCCCAACGCATCCCGGCACCGGTGTTGTGCCTGATCGGCGAGCCGACCGAACTCAAGCCGGTGCTCGGCCACAAGGGCAAACTGGCGATGCGTTGCCATGTACGTGGCGCCGCCTGTCATTCGGCCTACGCGCCTTATGGGGTCAATGCCATCGAGCAGGCCGCGCGCCTGATCGGTCGGCTGGGCGACATCGGCGCCACCCTGGCCCGGCCGCCATTGCACGACAAACGCTTCGATCCGGCGTTCTCGACCGTGCAGGTCGGCGTAATCCAGGGCGGTACGGCGCTGAACATCGTGCCAGCGGACTGCCGTTTCGATTTCGAGATCCGCGCCTTGCCCGACTTCGCCCCGCAAGTGGTCGTCGACGAACTGCAGGATTACGCCGAGCAGACGTTGCTGCCGGCCATGCAGGCCGTGGACACCGATACCGCCATCCGCTTTGAAAAAATCTCGGCCTATCCGGGCCTGGCGACACCCGCCGACAGCGCCGCAGCCCGGCTGATTGCCGAGCTGTGCGGCAGCGATGATTTCGGCACCGTGGCCTTTGGCACCGAAGGCGGGCTGTTCAATCAGGCCGGGATTGCGACCGTGGTCTGCGGTCCCGGCAGCATGGACCAGGGGCACAAGCCCGATGAATTTGTCAGCGTCGATCAGATGGCGGCCTGTGACCGCCTGATGGATCGCCTGGCGGCTTACTTGAGTGAATCCGAACACCCATAACAACAACGGGCCGACCAGCCCCGAGGAAGTGATCCATGTCCAGATCCTTGCGTTGCAGTGTTCCGTTTGCCCTGGCGTTGTTGAGTGCCAGTGTGTGGGCGGCCCCCCAGGACCTCACCGTGATTTCCTTCGGTGGTGCTACCAAACAGGCCCAGGATAAGGCCTATTTTCAGCCGTTCAACGCCAGCGGCGCGGGCAACATCATCGCCGGTGAGTACAACGGCGAGTTGTCGAAGATCAAGGCCATGGTCTCGGCCGGTCACACCAGCTGGGACGTGGTGGAAGTCGAAAGCCCCGAGTTGTTGCGCGGCTGCGAGGAGGGTCTGTTCGAGAAGCTCGACGCCGGGCGCTTCGGTGACTCGGCAAACTTTGTGCCCGGTGCGTTGACCGAGTGCGGGGTGGCCACTTACGTCTGGTCGATGGTCATGGCCTACGACCAGAGCAAACAGACCAAGGCGCCGCAGTCCTGGGCGGACTTCTGGAACGTCGCGGACTTCCCGGGCAAGCGCGGCCTGCGCAAGAGTGCCAAGTACACCCTGGAAATCGCGTTGCTCGCCGACGGTGTCAAGGCGGACGACGTGTACAAGGTCTTGAAAACCCCGCAAGGCGTGACGCGGGCCTTTGCCAAGCTCGACCAGATCAAGCCGAACATCCAGTGGTGGGAGGCGGGCGCGCAACCGGCGCAATGGCTGGTGGCCGGGGATGTGGTGATGAGCGCCGCCTACAACGGCCGGATTGCCTCGGCGCAGAAGGAAGGCATGAAGCTGAGCATCGTCTGGCCGCAAAGCCTGTACGACCCGGAATACTGGGCAGTGGTCAAAGGCACACCGAACAAGGCACTGGCGGAAAACTTCATCGCGTTTGCCAGCCAGCCGCAGACGCAAAAAGTCTTCTCGGAAAACATCCCCTACGGGCCGGTGCATCGCCAGACCTTGCCACTGCTGCCCAAGGACGTGCAGGAGCAACTCCCGACCGCCGAGGCCAACCTGGCCGGCGCACGGGCCGTGGACGCAGAGTTCTGGGTCGACCATGGCGAAGAGCTTGAACAGCGCTTCAACGCCTGGGCTGCGCGGTAATACAGAAACCGTGTGAAGACGCAAATCCCTGTGGGAGCGGCGGTGCGGCGATCCGACTTGCCCGCGAAGGCGGTGGGCCAGTCAACATTAATGTTGCTTGTGCCGGCCTCTTCGCGGGCAAGCCCGCTCCCACAGGAATCTTCATTGGCTAAAAATTTGCCGTTTACCCTTTCGAATGTCGGGAAAGGGTGGTGGTGTGTTGTGCTTTGTTTTTGTTTTTACGGTGCCCGGGCGGTTGATGCGGAGTTCTGGGTCGACCATGGCGAAGAGCTGGATCAGCGCTTCAATGCCTGGGCTGTGCGGTAATACAGAAACCGTGTGAAGACGCAAATCCATGTGGGAGCGGGCTTGCCCGCGATGAGGCCGGCACATGCGACATCAATGTTGCCTGATCCACCGCCATCGCGGGCAAGCCCGCTCCCACAGGGATTTCGTTGTTCGGATTTTTATTGGTTTTTCCTGCTGATAAATGGCCATTACTGCGCAATATTTTTTAAGGTTTAAAGGCACAAATTAACTAATTTTCCTCCCCGCGCTCTTTGTCCATGATCGCCTCCAACAAGAAATGCGCCGTCCCGTTTGCGCACACCGAAGTACGAACACGTACTCATCCTTGCCTTGGAGTTCGTCATGTCCACCACCGCTTCATCCGCCCCGCTCATCGAGAAACACACGATCGGGTACGTCCCTCCTGAGGATCGCCACGGAAAGGTCAAAGATCTGTTCACCCTGTGGTTCGGCGGCAATATCGCGCCGTTGCCCATCGTCACCGGCGCGCTCGGCGTGCAGTTGTTCCACCTGAACCTGGTCTGGGGCATTGTCGCGATCATCGTCGGCCACCTGGTTGGTGGTGTGCTGATGGCGCTGCACTCGGCGCAAGGCCCGCAGATGGGCATTCCGCAGATGATCCAGAGTCGCGCGCAGTTCGGTTCCCTGGGGGCGTTGCTGGTGGTGGTGATTGCCGGCGTGATGTACATCGGCTTCTTCGCCTCCAACATCGTCCTGGCCGGCAAGTCGCTGCATGGCGTGGTCGAGAGTGTGCCGGTTTCAGTCGGTATCGTCCTCGGCGGCCTCGGTTCGGGGATCATCGGCATCATTGGCTACCGTTTCATCCACGTGCTCAATCGCATCGGCACCTGGGTGCTGGGACTGGGCATCGTGCTGGGCTTCGGCTACATCCTGACCCACGTGCAGACCGATGACTTCCTCACCCGCGGCAGTTTCAACATTTCCGGCTGGCTGGCCACGGTGTCGCTGGCAGCGCTGTGGCAGATCGCGTTCGCGCCGTACGTGTCCGATTACTCGCGTTACCTGCCCAAGGACGTCAAGGTCAGCTCGACCTTCTGGGCGACCTACCTGGGTTCGTCGCTGGGCTCGATCCTGTCTTTCGTGTTCGGCGCGGTCGCCGTGCTGGCCACGCCCGTCGGCATGGACACCATGGACGCGGTGAAACTCGCCACCGGTGCCATCGGCCCGTTGATGCTGGTGCTGTTCCTGCTCAGCGTGATCAGCCATAACGCCCTGAACCTGTATGGCGCGGTGCTCTCGGTGATCACCTTGCTGCAAACCTTCGCCCACCGCTGGATTCCGACCGCGCAAAGCAGGGCGGTGCTGTCGCTGATCATCCTCGCCGGTTGCTGCGTGGCGGCCATCGGCGCCTCGGCGGATTTCATCGGGCACTTCGTCGACCTGGTGCTGGCGTTGTTGGTGGTGCTGGTGCCGTGGACCGCGATCAACCTCATCGACTTCTACGCGATCCACAAGGGTGACTACGACATCGCCTCGATCTTCCGCGTCGACGGCGGCATCTATGGCCGCTTCAATCCGCAGGCGCTGCTGGCCTACGCCATCGGCATTGTGGTGCAGATTCCGTTCATGAACACGCCGATCTACACCGGCCCCGTGGCGGTGCATATCGATGGCGCGGATCTGTCGTGGCTGGTGGGCTTGATCGTCACGACACCGCTGTACTACTGGCTGGCGAACCGCGATACCGCTTATCGTCGCCGGCAGAACGTGGCGGGCCTGATGTCGGGCAACCTATAAAGGATGCTGGAACCGGCGTGGCGGGTTGAAATGATTGTGTAATTCGGGATGGTCGTTTGCCGGGCGTATCGCTATGCTCAGCGAGTTTGCCAAACGCCAATGATAACAATCACAGTGAAACCATGAGCCAATCAGACACGCGAGCGACTGTTCTAGCGCTGTATCCGGAAGACTCCCGCGAGGCCGCGGCATTGCTCAAGCAGGCAGTGCCGCTGATGGTTCGTCACAACATTCCGCCCAACCCGGTGCACTACGCGCTCTGGTACACCTACAGCAAGGGCCAGGAGCCGGAGCTCAACCGGCACCTGGACCGGGTGGTCAACGACTTCGACTGTTTCCCGCCGGAGTCCGCCGCCAAACTGTTTCGCGAGTACATCATCCGCGATGAACTGGCGGATGCCCGCTCCGGGCAGCAGGACGCAATCAACCTGGTCGACGACATGGAGCGCGATGTGTCGCGCAGCGTGAAGGGCAACCAGAACTTCCAGGCCAGCCTCGGCCAATACCTGCAAATGCTCGAAGAGCCCACCGACGAGCGCTTGCCGAGCATCCTGGTCCAGCTGCAACAGAGTACCCGGCTGATGCAGGGGCAGCAGGAGCACTTCCTCGCCCAGTTGCAGTCGGCGCAGCATGAAATCAAAAGCCTGCGGGACAAACTCGAACGCGCCCAACTGGCCGCGACCCTCGATGGCCTGACCGAATTGCTCAACCGCAGCACCTTCAACCGCCAGCTTGAACAGGCCATGGGCAACGTGGCGACGGGCGTGGCGCTGGTGATGCTGGATATCGATCACTTCAAGCAATTCAACGATCAGTACGGCCATCCCTTGGGCGACCGCGTGCTTCAGCATGTCGCCCGGGTGTTGCGCGATTCGCTGTCCGGCGAAGCGTTCGCGGCGCGTTACGGCGGCGAGGAGTTCTGCGTGGTGCTCAAGGACTGCCAGGACCTGGCCACCGCGGCCGCTTTTGCCGAGCGCCTGCGCCTGAAAATCCAGTCGCTGCGGGTCAAGGCCCGGGGCACCGACACGGTGCTGGACACCATTACCGCGTCGTTCGGCGTGGCCCATGCACAACCTGGCGACACACCGGAAAGCCTGTTGACCCGCGCTGATGACGCGCTGTACCAGGCCAAGCGCAACGGGCGCAATCAGGTGCGTCAGCAGCCTGATGTAGCGGTCGGGGCCGTTTAGCCGAGGATGAAGTAAACCTTGCGCACCGTCGTGAGGTTTTCCCAAGTGCCGTTGAATCCGCTGGCGACCACGAAGCAATCACCGGGGCCGAACGTGCGCGCGACGCCTTCGGCATCGGTCAGGCGCACGGTGCCTTCAAGGATGTGACACAGCTCGTCGTAATCGCACTGGCAACGCTCCCGGTGCGGTCCCGCCTCCCAGATGCCGGCCACGGCGTTTTTCCCGGGCGCTACAAAGTGCCGCCAACTCTTGCTGCGATAAGGCGCGTCGACCACGGCCGGGTCGTTGATTTCGGTTTCACGGGGTGCAAGGTCGCTGGCGAAGTCGATGACGTGCCGGGGCAGGGCTGTGGACATGGTGGTCTCCGGATCAGGAATCGAAACCGATGCCAAAGGCATCGAAGGTCTTGAGCAGCAGGTCGCGGTGACCGTCGCGGTCTTCGCGCGCCAGTGAACGCTGGGCCAGTTTCACGCCGACATAACGCAAGGGTTCGGGCGGAAAGCGGAACGGCGCCTTGGAGGTCATCAGCAGTTCGGTGCGTTCGGTGCGCTCGCCGGCCAGCAGGTCGAGCATGTTCAATGCAGCGAAACGGCTGGCGGACACCCCTTGCCCGGTGAAGCCCAAGGCATAGGCGACGCGGCCCTGGTGCTCGCAACCGGTGAACATCGTGGTGCGCGCGGAGGTGTCGATGATGCCGCCCCAGGCATGGCTGAAACGCACACCGCACAGGGCCGGGAAGGTCTGCCGAAACTGTTCGGCCAGACGCTGAAAGCTCTGCGGGCGCTGGGTCAGGGCTTCGTCGCGGCGTGCGCCGAAATGGTAAACGGCATCGTAACCGGCCCATAGAATCCGGTTGTCGGCGGTCTTGCGCAGGTAGTGGAACTGGTTGCCGGAATCGGCGATGCCATAGCGTTCGATCCAGCCGATGGCTTGCAGCTGCGCATCTCTCAAGGGTTCGCTGACCAGGCTGTAGTCGTAGACCGGGATCACGCTCGATGCCAGATGGCCGAGCAGCGGCGGGGCGATGTTGGTGGCGAGGGCGATTTTGCCAGCGGTCACTTCGCCGCTTTCTGTGCGCAGGCGCAGGTTGTCTTTGTCCGCGCTCAGTTGCAGGACCGGGCTGTTTTCGAACAGTTGAATGCCTTGCTCAAGGCAAACACGGCGCAATTCAGCGGCCATTTTTGCCGGGTTGAGCAGGGCGTAGTTGGGTTCGAACAGGCCGGCCACATACGCCGGGGAGTCGAGTTTTTGTGCCAGCGCACTGTCTTCCAGCCATTCGCAGTCGATACCGAACTGCGCATAGTTACGCTGCATCGAGCGCAGCCCGTCGACCTGCCACGGCTGGCTGGCGACGTTGAGTTTGCCCTGGCGTTCGAACTCGACCTGCATGCCGAAACGATCCAGGTCGGCGGCCAGCTCATCGAGGTTCTGCCGGCCCAGGCGGATCAGTTGCTGCGCTTCATCCGGCCAGCGCTTGAGCGCGTTGGAGACGCCATGGGAGATGCTCGGCGCGCAGAAACCGCCGTTGCGCCCGCTGGCCTCACCGCCGCAGTGTCGCGCCTCGATGATCGCGATGCTCAGCCCGGGGTTGCGCTGGCGTGCCAGTAGCGCCGTCCACAATCCGGTAAAGCCGCCGCCGACCACCGCCAGGTCGCACTGCACTGTGCCGCTGACGGAAGGTGCGGCGGGCGGTGGGGTGACGGTGTCCTGCCAGAAGGGATGGGGCATGACGTGGTCGAGGGAATCGAGACGCGGTGGGGCATTCATGCTGAAACTCCGGCGTGTGTCGGGCAGCGACGATTGCGTTCGGTTGCCCGACGGTTTTTGTTGTTATGGCTAGAGGTCTAGGATCGCGCGTGCAGCAATGTCGGTGCCGCGGGTCGCCTGCATGCGCTCGCTGAATGATTTGAGGCGTTGTTTCATCGCTTGGTCGGCCAGCAACTGTTCGAGGGCGGCGGGCAGGGCGGCCAGGGGATCGGCGAAGCGCGGCAGGTAGCGGCCGACGCCGGTTTCCTCGGCGCGGGCGGCGTTGTCGTGACCGTCCCAGCAATAGGGAATGATCAGTGACGGCAGACCGAAGTACAGCGCTTCGCAGAAGCTGTTGTTGCCGCCGTGATGGATGAACACATCGCATTCCTTGAGCACCGCCGGCTGGGCAAACCAGCTGTCGAGGTACACGTTGTCCGGTACGGTGGTGTACATGTCGCGGTAGGCGCCGACGTTGACCAGGAAGCGGTAGGGCAAGGTTTCGATTGTGCTGATCAGGCGCTTCATCATCCCGGTGTCGGCGGCGCCGAGGCTGCCGAAGCTGAGGTAGATCAGCGGTGCGTCGTTGTGCCGTGGAAAGTCCGGGACGATGTACGGCGCTTCGCGGCGCACGCAGCCGTCGAGGTACACGTAGCGTTGCGGGTCCAGCGGTTGCTGGCGCTCATAGCGCACGGGCGTCGGTGACAGCAGCAGGTTCAGCCATGGCGAGTCGGTGAGGAACTGCCCCGCAGGGCACGGCGCGGTGCCGTTGCCGAGGAGAAATTGCGAAAAGCGTTCATGGGCCGGTGCGACAGCCTTCAGGTACTGCTCTGTGTAGCGCTCGCAGGCCTGGGTGTCGCTGGCCAGGCACCCGGACAGGTACGGCGGAACGGCCGCATCCGGCAGTTCGGTTTCGGCGCAGGACACCACTCGCACCCAAGGGCAACCGGCATTGGCGATGGCCGGGAACATCACTACGTTGTCGAGCACGATCACGTCGGGCTTGAGGCGGCCGAGCAGCTGCTGCAGGGGTTTTTCCGCTTCGATGGCGGTGTCGATGATGGCTTCCCAGGCCGGCGCCACGTAACTGTCGATCTGTGCCAGAGGGGTCTGGTCGAAGTAGGGAATGCTGCGCTCGATGAAACGTTCCCAGTAGTGCTGGTGTTCCGCAGCCGACAATGGGCTCGCTTGCGGAATCGGGTACTCGTCGAAACCGTATTCGGCGAACAGCCCCTGGAAATGTTCATGGCAGATGAACACCGGCCTGGCGCCCAGCTCACGCAGCGACTGAGCGATACCAATGCAGTTCAAGGCCGCGCCGAAACTGGCTTCCGGAAACAGGGCGATCAGTTTTTGTTTTTGCATGGCGAGGGACTGTCCATGGCGGGTCAGACCCGCCGTTCCTGAAGGTGTTTGTGATGCTGTCTTATTTTTAAAAAAAAATCATCATGTTTCTGCGAGCCGGTTAGCGACGCCCAAACAGATGACTTTGCGGGATGCCCCGGTTGGCGGTTTGCGGGCGTTGCGCGGCGCTCAGGCGCAGGTGCAGGCGCAGCAGGTCGGCGGCGATCTCCATCTGTCCGCGCTCGATCTGCGCGATGATTTGCAGGTGTTCGCGCAGTGCTTCCTGCAGGCGGTGCACGCTCACCGATGGCAGCAGGTTCGGCAGGCGTCGCAGACCCTGATGCTGGAGCAGGGCGTCGCTGATGAAGCGGTTGCCGCAGCTCTGGGCCAGCAGTTCGTGGAAGCTGATGTCCAGTTCGCGAAACTGTTGGATATCGAAGTCTTCCACGGGGCGGGCGAGCAGGCTTTGGGTGGCGCTGCGCAACAGCGCCAGGCGTTGCGGGTCGGCGTTGAAGCTGGGGCTGAGCAGGGCTTCGGGTTCGAGGATCAGGCGGAATTTCAGGCTTTCTTCGAGGGCGGCCAGGCTGTTCAGTGATGGGCGAAACAGCCAGGACTGGCCGGGGCCGCGTTCGATGGCCTGGTTTTCGCTCAATTGCTGCAGGGCTTTTTGTGCCGCCGGTCGGCCGATGTCGTAGCGGCGCATCAGCTCACTGATGCTGATGCTGTCGCCCAGGCGCCCGGCCATGCGGTCGCGCAGTACCGAGGCGGCCAGTTCTTCTTCTTCGGCCTGGGGCAGGGCGGCGTTGAGGGTCTGGCCGGCCGGGGGTGCCAGCAGGGTGTAACCCTTGCCCGCTTCGTGGCTCAGCAGATTTTCTTCCAGCAGTACTTTCAGGGCGCCGCGAATCAGCGTGCGCGAGACCTGGAAAGTCCGGGCCAAGGCCTGTTCGGCCACCGGGTCGCCGGTCACCAGGCCGCTTTCCTGGGTGTGCTCGAGGATGCGCCGGGCCAGTTCCAGGTGATTGGTGCGCGGTTTTTTTTCGGCTGTCGTGCTCAAACGTCTTTTCTCGTTGTGATCCGCTGTCGGACTCAGTTGCCCATCTTATGTCATGCGCTGGCCAATCGTCAGGCTGGAAAAAATGCGTTGACATCTTTTGATACTGGTCCTAATTTCTAAAAAAAAACACAAGCAATCGTTTCTCGTTTTGCCGTACTGCCTTCGAACACAACAATAAACAATCGTCGGGTGAGTATTTATGAGCAAGCTGAATGATCTTCTGTGCGTGGGATTGGCCGTTTCCCTGGCGATCGCTTCACAGGCTGCAAGTGCGAAAGACATGGTGATTTCCATCTGGGACGGCTACATGGCCCCGGATGCGCTGGACAAGTTCAAGGCTGCCAGCGGTGTGGACGTCGACAAGGCGCTGCACGCCACCAACGAAGAAATCATGGGCAAGCTGATGGCTTCCGGTGGTGAAGGGTACGACGTGGTGTTCGTCTCCTCGCCTTTCGCCGAAGTCTTGCACAAACAGGGGCTGCTGGCGGACATCGATCCGGACAAGGTCCCCAACCTGAAAAACCTCTACCCCGAAGCCACGCACCTGGAATATGACCAGGGCAACCGGTTTTCCGTGCCTTACACCTGGGGCACCACCGGCATCTGCTACCGCTCCGACAAGGTGACACCGGCGCCACAGAGCTGGAACGAGCTGCTCAACCCGAGCGATGCCCTCAAGGGCAAGGTGACGATGCTCGCCACCGACCGCTGGATGCTCGGCGCCGGTTTCCTCGCCAAGGGCTGGTCGGTCAACGACAGCGACCCCGCGCAAATCGCCGCGGTTCGCGATCAACTGATCGCCACCAAGAAACGCATTCTGTCCTTCGACGACACCACCTTCTATTCCAAGCTGGCCTCCGGCGAATCGCTGATGGCCCACGCCTGGGACGGCTGGTGCAACTACGGCACCCAGGCCAACGCGGCGATCAAGTTCGTAGTGCCCAAAGAAGGTTCCGACCTGTGGGTGGACACCATGGTGGTGCTCAAGAGTTCGAAGCACCAGGACCAGGCCTTCGAGTTCATCAACTTCATGCTGGCCAAGGAAAACCATGCCTGGGTCGCCGAAAACATCCTCTACAAAGTCCCCAACCAGGCGGCCATGGCCGGGTTGTCCGCGGACCTGCTCAAGCAATATCCCAACCTGACCATCGCCCCCGCCGAGTTGCTGAAAATGGAGCAATTGCGCGACCTGGGCGGCACCACGCAAAAGGCCTACACCCGCGCCGTCACCGAAATCATGGCAGCGCAGAACTAACGCCACGTCGATCCGAGGCATGCCCGGCATGCCTCACCACGCTCGCAAGCCGCCTCTGTCCTGAGGCGGGAGGATAGGGTTAATGAGTGCTTTGCATGCTGACAGGCGTCTGTCGGCCTGGCTTCTTGCGCCCGGCTTCGGCTGGCTGCTGATGTTCCTGGTGATTCCGTGCCTGCTGGTGCTGGTCTACAGCTTCGTCGAACGGGGTGCCTACGGTGGCATCGACTGGTTGTTCACCTGGGAAAACTACCAGCGCGCGTTCGATCCGCTGTACCTGGGCATCCTGCTCAAGTCGGCGAAGATCGCCGGGCTGGCCACGGTGTTCGCGGTGTTGATCGGCTACCCGGCGGCCTATGCGATTGCCCGTGCGCCACGGCGGCGTCAGGCGGTGTATCTGTTTCTGGTGATGCTGCCGTTCTGGAGCAACTACCTGATCCGCACCTACGCCTGGATCGTCCTGCTCAACCGCGAAGGCCTGATCAACCGCCTGCTGCAAGTGTTCGGCTACAGCGGCGAACCCATCAGCCTGCTGTACACCGAATCGTCCGTGGTGCTGGGGCTGGTCTACAACTACATCCCCTTTGTGATCCTGGCGATTTTCTCGTCGCTGTCGCGGATCAACAACGAATTGTGGGACGCCTCGAAAGACCTCGGCGCCTCGGGCTGGATGACCTTTCGCCGGATCATCCTGCCATTGAGCGTGCCGGGTATCGCCGCCGGAGCGGTGTTTGTCTTCGTGCTGAGCATCGGCAACTTCATCACCGCCGACCTGCTCGGTGGCAAGCAGGTGCAGATGGTCGGCAACCTGATCTATTCGCAATTCCTCACGGCGCGGGACTGGCCGTTCGGTGCGGCGCTGAGCTTCTTCCTGATCGCGATCATGTTGATCCTGTTGTTCATCCAGGCCCTGGTGGCCCGTCGTGCAGAAGGGGCGCGCTCATGAGTCAGCCACGTTCTGTCAGCGCCACCGTGCTGGGTTCGCACCTGGGGCTGGTGTATGCCTTCCTTTATATACCGATCCTGGTGCTGATCCTGCTGTCGTTCAACAAGTCCGGGTTGCCCACCGCCTGGGGCGGCGTGTCGCTGAAATGGTACGCGGCACTGGCGCACAACACGGCGATCCTGTCGGCGGCGCTCAACACCCTGATCGTCGCTTTGTCGGCGACCTTCATTGCCTGCGTGCTCGGCACGTTCCTGGCGCTGGGCATCGAGTTGCGCCGCAAGGACAACCACAAGGGCCAGGTGGTCGACACCTTGCTGATGGCGCCGATGATCATTCCCGACATCGTGCTGGCGATTGCGCTGCTGAGTTTTTTCAACCTGCTCAAGGTCGGCCTGGGGCTGCACTCGATCATCATCAGCCATGCGGTGTTCAACATCGCCTTCGTCTGCGCGGTGGTGCGCACGCGGCTCAAGCACTTCGACTATTCGATCCTCGAAGCCTCGATCGACCTGGGCGCGAGCTGGTTCACCACCTTCCGTCGGGTGCTTCTGCCGGTGATTTTCCCCGGTGTGCTGGCCGGTGGTTTGCTGTCGTTCACCCTGTCGGTGGACGAATTCATCATCGCCTTTTTCAACTCCGGTTCCGGCCAGGCCTCGACCACGTTGCCCATGCAGATCTACGCCATGATCCGCTTCGGCGTCACCCCGGAAATCAACGCTCTGGCGACGCTGGTGATGCTGGTCAGCATCACCGCGCTGCTGGCCTCGCAGCGTCTCAACAAGGCTCCTCGCACCCATGAATAATTCATCTGCGGTACTGATCCTGGATAAGGTCAGCAAGTCTTATGGCAACGGCCTGGCGGTCAACGAGGTGTCGCTGAGCATCCGCGAGAACGAGTTCTTCGCGCTGCTCGGTCCGTCGGGCTGCGGCAAGACCACGCTGCTGCGCATGCTCGCCGGTTTCGAGACCCCCAGCGGTGGCTGCATCTACCTGGACGGCAATGACATCTCGCCGCTGCCGGCCAACAAGCGTCCACTGAACCTCATGTTCCAGTCCTACGCGCTGTTTCCCAACATGACCGTGCGCAAGAACATTGCCTACGGCCTGGAAATGGAGCGCCTTCCGGAACGCGAAATCCGTCGTCGAGTCGATGAAGTGCTGAGCACCGCGCAGCTGGGTGAGCTGGCCGAGCGCAAGCCTGATCAACTCTCCGGCGGCCAGCGTCAGCGGGTGGCATTGGCCCGGGCGCTGGTCAAACGTCCGCGGGTGTTGCTGCTCGACGAGCCCTTGGGCGCCCTCGACAAAAAGCTGCGGGAAAAGATGCAGCTGGAACTCAAGCGCCTGCAACACGAGAGCGGCATCACTTTCATCATCGTCACCCACGACCAGGAAGAAGCCCTGGTGATGTCCGACCGCATGGCGGTGCTCGACGGCGGCAAGGTGTGCCAGTGCGGCAGCCCGACCGAGCTCTACGAAAACCCCAACAGCCGGTTTGTCGCCAACTTCATCGGCGTCAGCAACCTGCTCGAAGGCGTGCGCTCGGGCCAGCACTCGGTGCGGGTCAACGGCCAGGAACTGAACGTTGAAACCGACGCACCGTTGCTGAGCGGCCAATCCGTCGCCGTGGTGGTGCGCCCCGAACGCCTGCAAGTGCTGACGGAGCAGGGCGGCGATTGCGCCAATCAGGTCAGCGGCAAGATCGTTGAAGTGGCTTATCACGGCCTCGACACCAACCTGCACGTGCAGACAGCCCTCAGCGACAAACCGCTGATCGTGCGCGTGCCGTCTTCACAGTTCGAATTCGCCCATTTTGCAATCGACACGACCATCCGGCTGGGCTGGCAAGCCCGGCATGCCCGCGTATTGACACGCTGAACAATAAAAAGACCAGGCAGGAGCAGCACTCGATGAAACAGAAAGTGATCGCATTCTTCCCCGAAGCCGCCTACGGCCCGGCCCTGAACTCAGTGGGTATCGCCCAGGCCTGTGAAGCCCTGGGCCATAAAGCGGTGTTCCTCACCGACCCGGGCATGAGCGGTGTCTACGCCGGTTATGGTTTTGAAGAGCACATGGTCAACATGTCGGCACCGATGCCGGCCGAAGAGATGGCCCGCTACTGGGTGGACTTCATCAACGGCCACATTCCGAATTTCCGCAAGTCACCGCTGGAGCAGATCGACAACTACGTCAAGGAATGCTGGGCGGCCATCGTCGAAACCGCCAAGTGGGCGCAAAAGGACCTGCCGGCGGTGCTGGACAAGGTCAAGCCCGACCTGATCTGCGTCGACAACGTGATCCTGTTCCCGGCGATCAAGCAATACGGCAAGCCGTGGGTGCGGATCATTTCCTGCTCGGAAAACGAGATCGAAGACCCGGATATCCCGCCGCACCTGTCGGGCATGAGCATCGACGACAAGGCCGGCCACGCGCAATTCCGCCAGCGTTTCGAGGAAGTGGTCGGGCCGATCCACGAGGACTTCAACCAGTTCCTCCAGGCCCACGGTGAAGCGCCTTATCCGCTGGGCACCTTCTTTGAAGCCTCGCCCTTCATGAACCTGTTGCTGTACCCGGACGCGGTGAAGTTCGACCGCCGCCATCCGCTGCCGGCCGAGCGCTTCCATTACCTGCAAGGCTGCGTGCGCCATGACACGCCCTACGAGATTCCACAGTTCCGCGCCCACAACGACAAGCCGCTGCTGTACGCCAGCTTCGGCAGCCTCGGTTCCGGCGACGTCGAGTTGCTCAAGCGCCTGATCGAGGCGGTGGGCAAGCTGCCTTACCGGGCGTTGTTCAACGTCGGCGAGCACCTGGACGAATACACCGACCTGCCGGACAACGTGCAGATTTCCAACTGGTTCCCGCAGCCGTCGGTGATCGCCCAGGTCGACGCGGTGATCCACCACGGGGGCAACAACAGCTTCACCGAGTGCCTGTTCTTCGGCAAGCCGGCGATCGTCATGTCCTACGTCTGGGACGGCCACGACAACGCCATGCGCGCCGAAGAAAGCGGCCACGGCTTCAAGCTCGATCGCTACGAATGGAGCGAAGAACAGCTCGCACAAAAACTCCTCGCGTGCCTCAACGACGAGGCGATGCGCCAACGCCTGCAGCGCACCAGCGCGCAAATGCAATCGCGCAAGGGGCCGCAAGACGCGGCCGCGATTCTCGACAAGGTGCTCAACGATGCCTGATTCATCCACCACGGCGGGTATCACGCCGTACCTCGAAGCCGTCAGCAGCCGCACCGACCTGGTGGACTGGGGCGTGCAGAGCGACGCCGTCGAAGGCGTCTCGCATTCCAGCGGGCGCTTGCTGTTCAAGGGCCCGAACAACAGTCCGGAAACCGGGTTGTGGGTGTGCACCCCCGGGCGCTGGCGGTTGTCGATTCCCCGGGACGAGCTGTGCCATTTCATCGCCGGGCACGCCACTTACCGCAATGACAACGGCGAAGTGATCGAAGTGCGCCCCAACACCCTGGTGCTGTTCCCGGCCGGCTGGACGGGCGAATGCCACGTCCGGGAGACCCTGCGCAACGTTTACATGCTCGCTTGAGCGAGAGCTTTGAGCGGCAAGCTTCAAGCTGCAAGTTAGAAGCAGCGCGATGTGGGCTTTGAGCTTTGAGCTTTGAGCTTGGGGCTTGCAGCTTGCAGCTAAAAAACACTTTTTCTGGAGAGCAATAATGAATATGCCGACTACCCCGTTTCTGTACAACCCGCTGGACATCACCGACGTCAAGGATTGGGGCGTGATCCCGACCATGCTCGAGGGTGAATCCCGTGTTTCCGGCGTGGTGCTGCACAAAGGCCCCGAAGGCCAGTCCGAATGCGGTATCTGGATCTGCACCCCGGGCAAATGGTTTTGCCATGTCACCAGCGACGAGTTCTGCCACTTTCTCGAGGGCCGCTGCACTTACGTCCACGAGTCCGGCGAAGTGATCGAGATCAAGCCGGACACCGCCGCCTTCTTCGGCAAGGACTGGAAGGGTGTGTGCACCGTCCACGAGACCATCAAAAAGGTCTACATGATCCGGTGACTGCCATGACAGATGCATTGGCGTCATTGCCAACCCGTGAAGACCAGCGCGCCGCCTTTCTGACCCGCGCCGGTTTCGCCGGCGCCACGCTGGTCGCCTTGCCGGCGGATGCTTCGACCCGGCGTTATTTCCGCCTGGAGGGCGCGGGCCTGTTGCTGATGGATTCGCCCCCCGACAGTGAGCCCATCGGTCCGTTCGTGCGCATCGCCCGGCAGTTGCAGGGGTTGGGCCTGTCCGCGCCGGCCTTGCTGGCGGTGGACGAGGTGGCGGGGCTGGCGTTGATCGAGGATTTCGGTCACGACACCTACACCCGGCTGCTGCTGGCCGGGCATTTGGAGTCGGATTTGTATCACCTGGCGGTCGATACGCTGGTGGCGCTGCATCGCGCAGCGCCAGCCACGGAACTGGCGCCTTACGACGGTCAGCGACTGGCGGACGAGTACGCGCTGTTTATCGACTGGTACGTGCCGCTGCTGATCGGCAAGGACGCGGCGCGGAACGTGCGCGATGAGTATCTGGCGTTGTTCGCCGACGCCTGTCGCGACGTCGCAAAACGCCGCGAAGCCCTGGTGCTGCGCGACTTTCACGTCGACAACCTGATGCTGCTGCAAGGCCGTGAAGGCGTGGCGGCCTGCGGCTTGCTGGATTTCCAGGACGCCCTGGTCGGGGCGGCGGCCTATGACCTGATGTCGCTGCTCGAAGACGCCCGGCGCGATGTGCCCGAGGCGTTGCGTGAGGCACTGATCAGCCATTACCTGTTGCAGCGCCCGGAGCTGGACGCGCCGGGTTTTCTCGAAGACTACCGGCGCCTGGCCGCCCAGCGTCACGCCAAGGTGCTGGGGATTTTCGTACGCCTGGCCGGCCGTGACGGCAAGCACGGTTACCTGGCGCACCTGCCGCGCACCCTGGGTTTGTTTGTCCGCGCCCTGGACGCCGAGGCCTTTGCGCCCCTGCGCCAATGGCTCGACCGGCACGTGCCCGGCTGGCGTGAACAACTGCCCGCCGCGACCCTGGCGACGTTGCGTGAAACCCCTTATCGATCGGTTCAAGGATCATCCCATGGCCACGTTCAACACTGACACCGCATTGCGTTTCATCAATTCTGATTTCCTGCCGCTGACCGATGGC
This sequence comes from Pseudomonas sp. GM74, assembly GCF_000282455.1. Classification (GTDB taxonomy): domain Bacteria; phylum Pseudomonadota; class Gammaproteobacteria; order Pseudomonadales; family Pseudomonadaceae; genus Aquipseudomonas. The sequence continues at coordinate 28,159 of NZ_AKJG01000053.1, read as the reverse complement.
CGTGTACGCGAAGTGCTCGACCCGGCGACCCTGCAACCGGTCGGGCAAGTCGGCGTGTGTGGCGCAACCGATGTGCAAGCCGCCACCGATGCTGCCACCGCCGCGCAAAAACAATGGCGCGTCGTGGATGCCAAAAGCCGCGCCGCGCGCCTGCATCAACTGGCCAACGCCATCGAACAGAATGTGGCCTGCAACCGAGAAGTCGCACGCCTGATGACCCTGGAGATGGGCAAGCCGTTTCCCGAGGCCATGGGTGAGTTGGCCAACTGCGCGCCGATCTTTCGCTACTACGCGGAAATGGCCCGGGACGATGCCGGCAAGGTCGCCGGCACCACGCAGATCGGCTCGTTCCAGCATGTGCGTTACGAGCCGTATGGCGTCAGCGTACACATCATGCCGTTCAACTTTCCGATCCTGCTGATGTGCTGGACGGTCGCCGCGTCCCTGGCGGCGGGCAATGCCTGCATCATCAAGCCGGCGGAAGCGACGACCCTGTGCACCCTGAAGTTCATGGAACATTTCAGCGCGTTGTTGCCGGGGCTGGTGTCCTGTGTGCCGGGCGATGCGCTCACCGCGCAATTGCTGGTGCAGTCGGCGCAGACCCACGCGGTGGCGTTCACCGGTAGCGTGGCGGCAGGCAAGGCGGTGGCCGTGGCTTGTGCCGAACGGATGAAGCCTTGCGTGATCGAGGCTGGTGGCAGCGATCCGCTGATTATCTCCAGGCATGCGCCGTTGGAAGTGGCAGCGGCGGGGGCGGTGACGGCGGCGTTTCACCTCAGCGGGCAAATCTGCACCTCGGCGGAACGCTTCTACGTCGTCGACGAAATCCATGACGAGTTTGTCGCGAAATTCGCCGAACGCACCCGTGCCTTGCGCATTGGCCATGGCCTGGAACGCTCGGAGATCGGGCCGATGGTCAGCGAGGTGGCGCGCAACAAAGTCATGCACCTGGTCGATGACGCCGTGGCCAAGGGCGCGACAGTGGTGTGTGGCGGGCGGATTCCGCCCGGGCACAGCGTCGGCTGGTTCTATGAGCCGACAATCCTCACCGGCGTGACCGGTGACATGGCGATTCTTCAGGAAGAGTGCTTTGGCCCGGTGGCGGCGATCTGTCGGGTCAGCGATTTCGATGAGGCGGTGCGGCTGGCCAACGACTCGCCATTCGGCCTTGGCGCCTCGCTGTTTTCCACGGATCTGGCCGAGGCCATGGAAGCCGCCGAGCGTCTGGAGGCGGGGATGGTCTGGGTCAACAATCCGCTGATCGACAACGATGCGCTGCCGTTCGGCGGCTGGAAGATGTCCGGCCTTGGGCGCGAGCTCGGGCGTCAGGGGCTGGAAGCGTTCCGCCGCTCGAAAATGGTCATCATCGACCACCAGCCGAAAATCCAGGACTGGTGGTATCCCTACGCCGATGACGTGTTCTATCGCGATCCGGCCTGAAGCCGGGATGCACACAGGAGGATCGCGATGAACGACAACACAGGCTGGCCGACCCTGGCGGTGATTCTCGCGGCCGGGCAGGGCACGCGCATGCGTTCGCCGCTGCCCAAGGTCTTGCACCCGGTGGGCAACCAGCCGCTGCTTGGGCATGTGCTGGCGGCGGTGGCGGCGGCGGGCATCGAGCAACGGGCGGTGGTGGTGGGCGCTGGCGGCAAGCAGGTGACCGAGTACCTGCAACAGGTGGCACCGACGGCGCAGGTGTTCACCCAGCACGAACAACTGGGCACGGCCCACGGAGTGCTCGCGGCCCGACCGGCCTTGCAGGCGCACGAACAGCAACAGGGCTGTGTGCTGGTGCTGTTTGGCGACTCACCCCTGATCACCCCGCAGACCTTGAATCGCTTGCGCAGGGCGTTGATTGACGGCGCGGCGGTGGCGGTAGCGGGTTTCCACACCCGGCAGCCCGGACCTTACGGGCGACTGCTGGTGGAGCAGGGGCGTTTGCGGGCCATCCGCGAAGCCAGGGATGCCAGCCCGCACGAACTGGATATCAACTTCTGCAACGGCGGCGTCATGGGCTTGCGCGCCGACACCTGCCTGTGGTTGCTGGAGCGTATCGGCAACCGCAACGCCCAGGGTGAGTACTACCTTACCGACGCGGTGGCGGTGGCCAACGAAGCAGGGCTTGCGGTAACGGCTGTGGAAGTGGATGAAATCGATGTGCTCGGGGTCAATGACCGCGAGCAATTGCAGGTCGCCGAACAGCTGTACCAGCAGCGTCGGCAGCGCAGGATCAAGGAGTGTCCCATGGGTGACTATCAACGGTTGTACATCGGCGGTGAGTGGGTTGCCCCGGTTCAACGCGGTGTTTTCGATACGCTCGATCCGAGTGACGAGTCGGTGTTGGCGCAGGTCGCTTCTGCCACGTTCGAAGACGTCGACCGGGCGGTTGCGGCCGCGCGTTCGGCGTTTGATGAGGGGGACTGGCCACGCTGGTCCGGTGCGCAACGGGCCGAGGTCCTGCGCCGTATCGCCGAGGGCATTCGCCATCGTCAGGACGAACTGGCCGCCATCGAAGTGCGCGACAACGGCAAGCCATTGCCGGAAGCATTGTGGGACATCGCCGACACCGCCGGTTGCTTCGACTTCTATGCCGGGTTGGCAGAACAATCGGATCAACAGGGTGAACAGTCGATCGATGTGCCGGATGCGCGCTTCACGTCATCGGTGATCAAGGAACCGGTCGGTGTGGTCGCGGCGATCATCCCGTGGAATTTCCCGATGCTGATGGCCTCGTGGAAAGTTGCCCCGGCGCTGGCGACAGGTTGCACCGTAGTGCTCAAACCATCGGAAATGACTCCATTGACCGCCGTCGAACTGGCGGGTATCGCCGACAGGGCGGGCCTGCCGGCCGGGGTACTGAACGTGATCACGGGCCTGGGACGCGAGGCGGGAGCGCCGCTGGCCAAACACCCGTATGTCGACAAAGTCGCCTTCACCGGTAGCGTACCGACCGGGCGCAAGATCATGCAGGCGGCTGCCAACGATATCAAAAACATCAGCCTGGAACTGGGGGGCAAATCACCCTTCGTGATCTTCGCCGACAGCGACATCGAAGCCGCCGTGGAATGGATTCTGTTCGGGATCTTCTGGAACCAGGGCCAGGTCTGTTCAGCCACTTCGCGGGTGCTGGTGGAGCGCGGGTTGTACCCGGCGTTGCTCGAACGCCTGATTGCCGCGACCGAGCAGATTCAGATCGGCCAGGGTTTCGAGGAGGGGGTGAAACTCGGGCCGCTGGTCAGCCAGGGGCAACTGGACAAGGTGCTGGCGGCGATTGCAGCCGGTCAGCAAGAGGGCGCGCGGTTGGTGTCGGGCGGTGTGCGGCCGGGTCATCTGGAAAAAGGTTATTACCTGACGCCGGCGATTTTCGCCGATGTCCCCGAGGACAGCGCCGTGTGGCGCGAGGAGATTTTCGGCCCGGTGGTGTGCCTGCGCGCCTTCGACACGGAAGCCGAAGCGATCCGTCTGGCCAATGACTCGCCGTTCGGGTTGGCGGCGGCCGTCATGTCCCGGGATATCCCGCGCTGCGAGCGGGTCGCTCGCGGTTTTCGCGCGGGCATCGTGTGGGTCAACTGCTCGCAACCGACCTTCGTCGAGGCACCCTGGGGCGGCTACAAGCAGAGCGGCATTGGTCGCGAATTGGGTGAGTGGGGCTACAACAGCTACCTGGAAACCAAGCAGATCACCCGCTACAACGGCGAACCCTGGGGGTGGTATCTGAAGTGAAGCGAGCGCTGAACCGGCAACCGACCCAATTCAAGGATTGAGCCAGTTGCCGTCACTGCCGGGTTAGTGGAACGGGAAGATGTAGTTCATCCATGCAGCCATGCGCAGAAGGATTTTGCGCATCATCGCGATGTGATGGAAATGCTGGCTGTACAACGCGGCCTGGCCATAGGCCCCACCGGGCATCTGGCCGGCATACTGGGCATAGTCGGGATCGGTGATTTCAATGATCACCGGGACCCGGCCGGCCGGTGGTGAACCGGTGAAACCGATCAGCGTGCCCGATGGCTGGATCTGGCCTTCGGCGATGACCGACACGACGGTTTTCACCTTGCCTTCGAACACCTTGCCGGGAATGCCGTCGAAAGCGACTTCCGCCTCGTCGCCTTCGGTCAGGCGCAACAGGCTGTTCTGGCGCATCCACGCGGAGAAGTAGTGCCCTTCGGCGGGAATGAAGACCATCGAAGGGCGCAGCGGCAACTTGGTCGCCATCATGCCCGGGCGCAGCGAAACGTGGGTGACGAAGCCTTTGCTCGGCGCACGGACCGTGGTGTTGTCGAGTTCGTACTGCGCGCTGTCCAGTTGTGCCTTGAGGTCGTCACTGCGCGCGACCACCATGTCCAGTTCCCGTTGGGTGCTGAAATTACGCTTGATCAGCTCGGTGATCCGCGCGCGATCGGCCTGGGCGGCAATCAGCTGAGCCTTGAGGGATTTGAGCCGGTATTCGAACGGCGCCGGGTCGATGCGAAACAGCACATCGCCTTTTTCCAGGGGCTGGTTGGTCTTTACCGGTACATCGATCACCTGGCCGCTGACCACCGGAATCACCGGAACCGATACGAAATAGGAACGCGCCACCTCGGAGTAGGGATGGTTGTAGTTCATCGTGAAAATCAGCGCACCGATGATCACGATCCCGCCCAGCACCGCTGTGGGCACCGTCCATTTGTTCAGGGGGATGCGGAAGATCTTGAAGATGGCTACGCACAGAGCGGCATACGTCAGAATGAGTAAGAGATCCATGGCTCAAATGCCCTCGCCGAGATTGTCCGTCGGCACCCGGTTCTGTGCCGTGCCCGTCGCTGCCTCCAGGCGCTCGATCCGGCCTTGCAGCTCGGCGACCTGCTGTTCGAGGTGAACCACATGACTTTTGGGTGAGTGTCCGTCACTGAAACCCCAGCCCCGGTCCTCTCGATAGGCCATCGCCCAGATCCACAGGAACGGCCACAGCGCGTGCAAGGTGAAGAGGCTGACCCAGCCGGTGGCGTGGATCGCATCCTGGTGAGGGTGGTTGCGGTGGACGGCAATTTCATAGGGAATGTCGTGGAGCAGGATGACCCCGTAAAACAGAATAAGCCCGACAAAGACCAGCAGGCCCAGGGCGAAGTAATCAAGCATGAACCACTCCTCTTGAAGCAGGTAACGTGTGCGGATGAGTGTAGCCGTTCAATCTACACTTGACAGGGATGCGGATATCCCGCCGGAACAACCGGTGCCTGGCCCAAGCGTCGACCGATACCGTGCAAGCACACTGCGACGAGGTGAGTTCATGCCAACCAATGGTCAATTCGAGAGGGCGCCTGTACTTGACCCTGTCGAGCGCATTACCGAGGTGATCTTCGGCCTGCTGATGGCCATGACGTTCACCGGCACCATCAGCGTGGCAACGGCAGACCAGGCAGCCGAACGCACGATGATGATTGCCGCACTCGGCTGCAATCTCGCCTGGGGACTGGCCGATGCGGTCATGTACCTGTTGCGCGCACTGGTCGAGCGCACGCGCAGGATCAAGCTGTACATGGCCTTGCGCAACGGCACGGACGCCGCGACCGGCCAGGCGCTCGTTGCGCAGGTGTTGCCGTTGCAATTGGCGACGGCGGCCGGCAGCGAGGGGCTGGAGTTGTTGCGCCGTCGGCTGCTCGATCAGCCCTCCTTGCCGATCAGGGCCGGCCTGGGCTGGAGCGACTTCAGGGGCGCCCTCGGAGTTTTCCTGCTGGTCGTGGGCTCGACATTTCCGCTGGTGGTGCCGTTCATACTGCTCGATCAGACGGCACTCGCCATCCGCCTGTCCAACCTGATCGGGCTCGTGGTGCTGTTCCTCGCAGGCTGGATGCTCGCCAGATACGCTGGCGCCACGCAATGGCAGGGTGGGGTGATCATGGCTGCCACGGGGGGTGTGCTGATCCTTGCGATCATTGCACTCGGTGGCTGACAACCGGTCATAATTCAACACACTAAAGACTCATTCTCATTTACTATTGCCCTTCCATTTACGTCGGGCAGCCCGGTATGGATGTTCTTGCCACAATCCATCTTTATTTATCCCAATGGGTGATCGAGCCGGTCACCCGGCAGTTCCTGGGCATTTTCGACTTCAACGGCAGACTCGGTCTAGCCTTTCTCTGCATGTCTTACGGCGTCGCCTATTGCCTGTTCCGCCACCGAAAATCCAGGGGCCTGACCGACGCGCGCTCATTCGGGCAGTTCATCGGCGGCCGCCGGGTGTACCTGCATCGCTCGGCGCTGCTCGACTATCGCTACTACTTCGTACTCGCCATCCTCAAGGTTGCCCTGGTGCTGCCCATCGTCGGCCTGGTGGATCCGTACGTCTTGCGTTCAGCGGACTACATCGCATTCTTCACCCACCTGTGGGGCGCGCGTACGCAAGTGGAGGAGCACCTGGCGCTGACCCTGCTCTATGGGCTGGGCGTATTTCTGGTCAAGGATTTCAGCCATTACTGGGGCCATCGCGCTTTTCATTCGCGGTATCTGTGGGCCTTCCACAAGGTCCATCATTCGGCACCCGTGCTGGTACCGGCGACGGCCAGTCGCGTGCACTTTCTGGAAGAAGTGGTCGAAAAGCTCACGGACATCATCTGCGTCGGCGCGTTTGCCGGTGGCTTCTGGTATGTCTGTGGCGGGGAGATCAGCCGCTATACCTTGTTTGGCGTGACCTACATGGTGTTCATCTTCAATGCCCTGGCGGCCAACCTGCGTCACAGCCACGTCTGGTTGTCCTTCGGACCGGTACTGGAACGGGTACTGAGCAGCCCGGCGCAACACCAGATTCATCACAGCGATGCACCGCGACACTTCAACAAGAACTTCGGCATCAATCTGTCATTGTGGGACTGGATGTTCGGCACGCTCTACGTCACCCGGTCCACACCCGAGTCCATTCACTTCGGCACCGGTGAGAACGATCACGAGCGTTACCTGACGCTGCGGGGGCTGATCGTCACGCCTTTCGTGGATGTCGCCCGCAAATTCTTCCCTGGAAAACCCCGGAAAGCACAGCCTCAAAGCGGATCTGATCCGTATTTTTCAGCGCAATCTGCCTCTGTAACGGATACAGCCGCCAGCCCACAATAAATCTCCGGTACGGTAGCCCTCGGCGCCGCTGTACCGCCAATTCATAGTGTGGGAGGCCCCATGGCCAAGATGACGATTTTTCTCGGCGGTTTTCTGCTGTTGACCATTCTGATCGGTGTGCTGGCGACGATTCCTCCGGCGTGATCACTGCGGCCGGGCGACCCGACGCTGGGTCTCGCAAGACCAAACCTGCGCTGGTGGACAAGCTGGCGGACGTCTTCATCGGCGGTCAGTGACAGCGCCGGCGCTCACTGGTATTCATCATGCCGACGCCACCAGGGTCCCGTTTCATTGCGGCCCTTGGGCGCGCGGTCGAGCCATTGATACATGCTCCACAATCCATCCAGGCCCCGTGCGTAGGTGGAGTAGGTGTGATAGATCTCGCCGTCCTCCAATACGAACGTGCTCAACCCCGGCCGGTCGCGAGTATAGGTCGGCGCATCGGTGCCACAGGTCGCGGCGAACTGTTTCACCGGTTCCGGTATTTCACTGGCGTCCATGGCATGGCCGCCGCGCTGGTAGTTGTATTCGACCAAGCCTTCACGCTGCTGGGCTTCGGTGAAGTAGACATTGAAGTCGGCAGTGAAATCGCTGTCGGCGGCCGAGGCCCAGGGGAAGGTCCAGCCCATTCGGCGCTTGTAAGCCTGCAGTTTCGCCAACGGCGCGCGGGATATCGCCATCAGGGTCACGTCGTGGTTCGCCAGGTGGATGACGACGGGGTCGAAGCCATCGGCGATGGCGGAGCAGGACGGGCAGCCGGCTGTGTAGTCGGGGCCGAACATGAAGTGGTAGACCAGCAGTTGCGAGCGCCCTTGAAAGAGTTCGGCCAGGGTGGCGCTGCCGTTGTCGGTATCGAAGCGGTACGTCTTGTCGAGGCGAACCCATGGCAATGCCTGGCGTTGCCTGGCCACTTCATCGCTGCGTCGGGTCAGGGCCTTTTCCGCCTCGAGCAGTTGCAAGCGTGCCGCCATCCATTGTTCCCGGGTCACGGTTTTGTGCGTGTTCATCGTTGTACGCTCCTGGTGAAAGGTCGTGATTTAGACTAAACCCGGGTATCGAATGATGGGAGTGACAAGCGTGGCGGGATTTCGATGGACTCGATGATCACGGCAGCCGCACAGGCGCTGGCGGCGGGCAATCCGCTGGGTGCACTGGATCGTGTGGCCTTGCGCGACGACGCACCAGCGCTGGCCCTGCGCGGTATCGCCATGGCGCAACTGGGCGATCTGGTGCGGGCCAGGGCGCTGGTCAAGCGTGCGCAACGGGCCTTTGCACCCAGGGAAGTGCTGGCCCGGGCACGCTGTGTGGTGGCCGAGGCGGAAATCGCCCTGGCTACGCGGGAGCTCGGGTGGCCGGTCAAGGCGCTCGAAACGGCTCGGGTCACCCTTGAACACCACGGTGATCGGGTCAATGCCGCCCATGCGCGTTATCTGCAAATCCGCCGTTTGCTGTTGATCGGGCAGCTCGACGAGGCGCAGCAGTTATTGGCCGAACTCGACCCCGACCCATTGCCGCCGGCCTTGCGGGCAACCCATGAACTGGTGTTGGCGGGGATCGCCATTCGCCGTGTGCAAGCGCACGCGGCGCGGGAGGCGTTGAACAGGGCCTGGCAGGCAGCTGGTCAAACAGGGATTGCCGCGCTCATCGCTGAGGTCCGGCACGCTGCGTATCTGCTGGATGCCCCCGCCGCACGCCTGATTGCCCAGGGTGAAGTACGGCCGCTGTTGCTCGATGACGTTGAAGCGTTGTTCTGTTCAACGTCACTGGTGGTGGATGCCTGCCGGTACGTTGTGCACGGTTGTGGCATGTCGGTGCCGCTGGCGACGCGGCCGATCCTGTTCGTGCTCGCCCGTGCCTTGGCCGAGGCCTGGCCCGCCGACGTTGAGCGGGAAGTGCTGATCGCCCGGGCATTCCGTCTGAAGCTCTCGGATGAGTCCCATCGCGCCCGGCTTCGTGTGGAAATCGGCAGGCTGCGCAAGGCACTCAAGCCGTTGGCCGACGTCATCGCGACGACCCGCGGTTATGCCCTGCAATCGTCGGTGTGTACGCAGGTGGTGGCGCTGGCGCAACCGATCGAGGAAAAGTTTGCCGCGGTATTTGCCTGCCTCGCCGATGGCGAGTCGTGGTCGAGTTCCGCCCTGGCACTGGCGCTGGGTACCAGCCAGCGCACGGTGCAACGGGCGCTCGATACACTGGCGGAGCAGGGCAAGGTGCAGTGGTTTGGCCGTGGCCGTGCACGGCGCTGGATGACGCCACCGGTGCCGGGATTCGCGACGACCTTGTTACTCCCGGCACCGCTGCCCGGTGGCTAGGATGAACGCCACCAACCCCCATCGAGGAATGCCAGATGAAAAACGCAACTGCTGAAATCATTCGTGAATATGGCCCGTTCGCCGATGTCGACCATGTGTGCGGCGTCACCTGGGACGGCGAAAAGGTCTGGTTCGCCAGCAACAGCAAAATCAACGCCCTGGACCCGGAGAGCGGCAAGGTGCTGAGCTCGATCGATGTCGCTGCCCATGCGGGCACCGCGTTTGACGGGGAGCACCTGTTCCAGATCGCCGAAGACCGCATCCACAAGATAGACCCCCGCAGCGGCCGCATCCTCTCGACGATTCCTGCCCCCGGCGCAGGTACCGATTCGGGGCTGACCTGGGCCGAAGGGACGTTGTGGGTGGGCCAGTACCGCGAACGCAAGATCCATCAGATCGACCCCGAGACCGGCAAGATCCTGCGCACCCTCGAATCCAACCGTTTCGTCACCGGCGTGACCTGGGTGCAAGGTTCGCTGTGGCATGGCACCTGGGAGGGCGACGAGAGTGAACTGCGGCGCATCGACTCGCAAACCGGTGAAGTATTGGAGAGCCTCAAGATGCCGGAAGGCGTGGGCGTGTCGGGGCTGGAGTCCGATGGCGGCGAGCGGTTGTTCTGCGGTGGCGGCGATAGCGGCAAGGTGAGGGTGGTGCGTCGGCCCTCGTGATGCACGGATCTGTGTACACCCACTTACCCTGTGGGAGCGGGCTTGCTCCGGGCGGCGTTCCGACGAAGGCGGCGTGTCAGACGACATTGATGCTGAATGCTCCGGCCCCTTCGCTGGCAAGCCAGCCCACCGCTGATCTGTGTCGGCCACGAAATCGGCGTACACCCATTTACCCTGTGGGAGCGGGCTTGCTCCGGGCGGCGTTCCGACGAAGGCGGCGTGTCAGACGACATTGATGTTGAATGCTCCTGCCCCTTCGCTGGCAAGCCAGCTCCCACTTTGATCTGTGTCGGCCATAGGTGCTGGCTGTCCTTACGCAGACCGATTCGAGGCTTAGTTTTTTTCCGTTCTGCCATGTTTTCTGCTGGTCGAAATCGGTCTAAAAGCCCGGTTGGCAACTGTGCCTGTTTTGCTATCCTCAACCTTGTAGGTGAAGACGCAGACTGATGCGCAAAAGGATAGCAAGGAGACGTGGGGCGCGTTCCGAAGGGTACACGGTTAGAAAGATCCCCGCGCTGGGATCCAGCCCTTATGCCGTGTGAAGCAGAAGAGTTCCATTACAGTTTCACGACTCTTTTGTGGGAGGCCTGATAAACCTTGTAAGCCGGAGACCAGCACCGGCCACCTACTTGTTACATTCACCCACAAAGCCCGCCCGGTGCGGGCTTTTTAATGCCCGCAAGATGGGGCCGGCCAGCGGCTCAAGGCGCGCCAAACAGCATGGTCCAGTAAACACCGTTGTCGCTGCGCGCGTTGGCGGCGTAAGCGGCACCGACCTGGGTGAACATCGGGTTCATCAGGTTGGCGCAGTGCCCAGGGCTGGCGAGCCAGCCGGCCATGGCCTTGCTGGGTGAACCCTGTCCGGCGGCGATGTTTTCACCGATCTGCCGACCACGGTAACCGGCGGCTCTGGCACGGTCGGAGGGCATGTCACCGTCGCGGTCCTGGTGGGCAAAATAGTTGCCGTAGGCCATATCCTTGCTGTGGCTTTGTGCCGCGGAACCCAAGGCTGCACTCCAGGATAGCGGCCGCGCGGCGGCGAAACGCTGGCGACCGCACAGGCGCGGTTTGGCCCGGGCTGCATTGACCTGCGCCAGCAACGCCTGTGCGGCGCTGCGTGGATCGCCGGTTTTTCCGTCGAGCACCGGCCGTGCCAGCACCACTTGCCATTCACTCCCGGCGCGGCTGACGCCGATGTCGGCGTATTGGTTGTCGAGCAGTGCGGCGCAGTGCTCGTCCTGGAACAGATCGAAGGCTTCTTCGGCATCCCGTGCACCCACCACGCGGATGGACCGCACCATGGTTGCCTGATAGCCGGAGGCCTTTAACCGGTCCCGCAATCCACCGCCATAGCCGACGGGCAGGGCCAGGTTCGACTTGAGCGTCAGGGGAGATAAACGTTGCGTCGGCCGCCGGTCACAGCGTTGCGGATGGGCGCGATAGTCGTTGATGGCGTCCACCAGTTGCCGTTGCCCGTCGGCGTGGGCGGGGCTGGCAAAAATGGGGAGCAGGGGAAACAGGCACAGCGAAGAAAAGCGCAAGGCAACGACAGTTTGGCGCATGGACGGACAACTCTGATGAGATGACTACGAAGAAAGGGGGAAAAGCGCTGGGCTATGACTGGTGCCTTGAAACAAGGTTCACGGCGGGCACCTGTCTATTTGCGGGCGTAGCCATGAGTCCGACGAAGGGTGTCGGCAGGCCTGTATGTTGAGATTCTTTCGCCCGGGCAAGGATCCCCCATGGGCTTTTCGACTCCGAAGAAACCTGCCGGCGAGACAACGCCGGAAACTGGCAGCAACGACTGTCACGCAGGCGCTAGGCAGGCTGATCGGTATCGGCTGGAGCAGCTTCTGTCGCAACGTCCGGGGTTTCGCTCGGTCGCAGCCTGAAGCGACAGACATGCCCGCCACGTACCATGCACTCGCTGTGTTCGACTTCACCGCCACCTAACGCGCCGATCAAGGCCAGGTCCAGTTCGCAGACCACCGGGTGCTCGGCGGCCAGGCGATGGAACACGCAGTTATGGGCGACGATTTCCGGGGTGCCGCCTGAACGAAAAAACACCTCGGCCTCGTAGCCCGTCTGGTTCATGTGCTGCACGATCCTGGCTTCATCCACGACCTGTTGTTCCAGGTCCGAAGCCAGCTTGCGGCCCATGCTGCGCATCAGCGAGGCCAGGGCATCGGGTCCGATGATGGCGGCGACTTCGTCAATCAATAGGCTGGCCAGTAGCTGATAGTTGCGAGGGAACTGCTCCCGCGCGTGGTCGGTGAGCCGATACAGCTGCTCGGGGCGACGGCCCGTCGGACGGGTGTCGCCGCGCAGCACCAGACCGTCACGCTCCAGCGCCGCCAGGTGTTGGCGGATCGCCGTGCGCGTGACGGCCAGATGTTCAGCCAACTCGTCAATGCTCATGCCGCTCCCATGGTGCAGCAGTGCATTGAGCAGGTCCTGCTGTGTTCGGCCCAGTCCTTCCAGCATGGGATGTCCTCGCGCGGTATCAGAACTTGTCCGGGAATTGCTTGACCAGTGCGCCGGTCAAGGCGTCGGCCAGGGCCAGGATGTGCGTGCGCATCATCGCCCAGGTGCGGGCTTCGCCAGCGTAGTCCTGTGCGGCAAACTCATCGATCTGTGCGACGTGGTGACCGCCATGGGCTGACAACATGTTGACCAGTGTGGCTTCAGGCAGATTGGGGTTGGCGGTGGCCAGAAACGCCGCAATCGCCTTGGCATTGCTGGTCAATTCGGTGACGGCGGCCTGCTTGCCCTTGGCGTCCTTGGCCACAGTGGCATCACTGTAGTGTTTCACCGCGCCCCAGTGACCGGCAAGCAGCTTGAGCAGTTGATCCGCCGCCGGCTGGCCGTAGAGCGGGGCGATGCTGTTGGCGATTTTGGTGGCGTTGTCGACCACCTGGTCCGCCGCGACTTTGGCTTGCTTTTTGTTGGCGGATTGATTGGCCAGCGCGTAGTTTCTGATCCAGAAAATGTGTTCGACCCAAAGGTCACGCTCGGCCAGGCGCGTGGTCAGCGCGGGGCTGTCGACAGTGGTAGGCGAGGCGGCAGGCGTCTGGCTCCAGACCGGTTGCACACACAAAGCCAGCAGGAGCAAAGCCAGGGTTTTGATATTCATGACGGCACCCTCTGAGAGTGGGAACGTTCGACAATATCAATATAGGCATAAAAATATGTTTTTATTAGATGTTGGCGAATTCCCGGATGAACGGCCATGGTCTGTCGCCGACAACGACTGGGGCGTTCCGACAAGTCTCCTCGCCACAAAGTCCGGTGTTGCCGTTACAACCCATCCCCCAGCGCCTTGAGGTATTCAGGACTTTCGCCGATCGAGTTATGTCCCGTCCCCGGTATCACCCGCAGTGACGCCACGCCTTTGGCGAAGTGTGTGTACAAACGCTCGGTGCTTGAGCGCGGAATCACTTCATCATGCTCGGCGACAATCAGGCGAGTCGGCACCGTGATGCGGGCGGCGTACTGCCAGGACGGGTATTTGTCCTTCAACAACCAGCGCACCGGAAACCAGCGGAACTGGCGGGCGGCGAGCCCTTCGAGGCTGTTGTAGGGCGTGATCAGCACCAGTCGCGCGGCCGGGCGTTCGCTGGCAAGGCGCACGGCCACCCCGGAACCCAGGCTGCGGCCGACCACCGCCACATGCGGATGGGTGGCATGCACCTGGTCGAACAAGGTGATGGCATCGCGGGCAATGGCCTCTTCCGAAGGCGAGCCGGAACTGCCGCCAAAGCCACGGTAATGCAGCAGATACAGCGCGTAGTCAGGGAACGCCTGGGCGAACCCGGGCAGGTTGCGCGAGACGTCTTCGGCATTGCCGCCGAAATAGATCAGCGCGTTCGGGCCATCGTGAGGACGGACGGAGACCAGCACCTGTGCGTCGGCGACCGGCAGGGTGAGCAGCGTCCCGGCTGCCCCGACGGCGCGTGGTTGCGGGTAATAAATCAGCGCCCGTTGAAACACGAACAGCGTGACGCACAGCACCAGGTACAGGGCAGCGACGATGACGACGAGTAACACCAGGGTGCGTGACATTCGACTAATGTTAGTGGGCGGCATTGACGGCTCGGGGTTTGAAAGTGGCTGGCGCCGCAAGGCTTTCTGAGTGTAGTCAATCGGCCCTTGGCGCGGGTAATCCGGGTTGTCGGCGCAACAGGCCGGCCCCCCTGCGACTGGTGAGAAACGTTTTATGAGCCATCCTGAGGGTTACACCCGTAGAGAAGTACTCACGCTGGCTGCCGGTGCTTCGGCGGTCTTCACCTTCGGTCCGGTGGGTGCACAACCCGAGCCGTCGACGGGAACAGGAGGCAAGACCATGCAGACCCGCGTCATTCCTTCCAGCAACGAGTCCTTGCCGATCGTAGGGTTGGGCACATACCGCGGCTTCGATTTCGAGCCTTCGCAACCGGCTTACAAAGACTTGCCCGCAGTGCTCGATGCGTTGTTCGACAAGGGTGGCAAGCTGATCGACAGCTCGCCGATGTACGGTCGCGCCGAACAGACCATCGGCGAGCTGCTGTCGATCCATGAGCCGCGCTCGCCGGCGTTCCTGGCCACCAAGGTGTGGACCCGGGGCCGCGAAGAGGGCATCGCGCAGATGGAACAATCCTTCGCCCTGTTGCAGACCGACCGGATCGACCTGATGCAGATCCATAACCTGCTGGACTGGCAGACGCACCTGCCGACCCTGCGCCACTGGAAGGAAGCAGGGCGCATCCGCTACATCGGCATCACCCATTACACGGCGTCGGCCTATGAAGAAGTGGAAGCGGTACTCAAGGCCGAGCCAGTGGATTTCTTGCAGATCAACTACGCCCTGGATGATCGCGGCGCGGAGAAACGCCTGCTGCCGTTGTGCCGCGAGCGGGGGGTGGCGGTGATCTGCAACCGGCCGTTTGGCGGTGGCGGCTTGTTGGCCAGACTCAAGGATAAGCCGCTGCCAGGCTGGGCGGCGCAAGTCGGGGTCAAGGGCTGGCCGCAACTGGCGCTTAAGTTCCTGCTGTCGCATTCGGCGGTGACCTGCGTGATTCCCGGCACCGGCAACCCGCGCTACATGGCGGAAAATGCCCGGGCCGGTTTCGGCCCGATGCTGACCGATGCCCAGCGTCAGCAACTGATAGCGCTGGTGGGCTAGCGACTTGTTCAAAGCGTAGCGGCGAGTCGCCGAGCCTCTCCTATACTGATTCGCGTCCATGCCGCGGGAAGTGCATTCACAGCCCTGACGGCGTCCCTGTCCATCACTGCAAGGAGATCGAACATGGCTATCCGAATTGGCGACGAAGCACCGGATTTCACCGCCGACACCACCGAAGGCACCCTCAATTTTCACCAATGGATCGGCGATGGCTGGGCCATCCTGTTTTCCCATCCCAAGGACTTCACCCCGGTTTGCACCACTGAACTGGGTTACCTGGCCAAACTCAAGCCGGAATTCGACAAGCGCAACACCAAGGTCCTGGGCCTCAGCGTCGATCCGGTCAGTGACCACAACCGCTGGGTCGGCGACATCGCCGAGACTCAGGGCACAGCGGTCAACTATCCGCTGATCGGTGACGAAAACCTGGTGGTGGCCAAGCTCTACGACATGATCCACCCCAATGCCAGCGGCGGCGCGCGTACGGCAGTGGACAATGCCACGGTACGTTCGGTGTTCATCGTCGGCCCGGACAAGAAGGTCAAGGCCATGCTGATCTACCCGATGAGCGCCGGTCGCAATTTCGATGAAGTGCTGCGCCTGCTCGATTCCCTGCAACTGAATGCCAGGCACACCGTCGCCACGCCAGTGAACTGGCGGCCGGGTGAAGACGTGATCATCCCGACCTCGGTGTCTGACGAAGACGCGAAGAAGAAATACCCGGATGGATTCAAGACCCTGAAGCCGTATCTGCGGACGGTGGCTCAGCCGAAGTAACCTCGGCAGCCCTGAAGCCGCCTTCGCGGGCAAGCCCGCTCCCACAGGGATCTCCGGTGAACACAAGATCTGTGTACGACAGAGATCCCTGTGGGAGCGGGCTTGCCCGCGAAGGGGCCGCCCCTGCTGGCCGAGTACTTCAAACCAGATACTTTTTAAACCACCCCAACGTCCGCTCCCACGCCAGCTTGGCCGCCGCCTCGTCATAACGCGGCGTCGAATCGTTGTGGAAACCATGATTGCAGCCCGGGTAGATATAGGCCTCATAGGTCTTGCCCCCGGCCTTCAAGGCTTTCTCATAGGCGGGCCAGCCTTCGTTGATCCGCGTATCCAGTTCGCCGTAGTGCAGCATCACCGGGGCCTTGATCCGGGGCACTTCCTCGGCCGCAGGCTGACGGCCATAGAACGACACGGCGGCCCCCAGTTCCGGATAGGCCACGGCGGCGGCGTTGGTCACGCCACCGCCGTAGCAGAACCCGGTGATGCCGACCTTTCCAGTGGCGGCGGGGTGTTTCATCATCCACTCGACGGCAGCGAAAAAGTCGTTCATCAGCTTTTCCGGGTCGACCTTCGCCTGAAGCTCGCGGCCCTTGTCGTCATTGCCGGGATAACCGCCGACCGAGGTCAGGCCGTCGGGGGCCAGGGCGATGAAACCGGCCTTGGCCACACGACGGGCCACGTCTTCGATGTAGGGGTTGAGTCCGCGGTTTTCGTGCACGACCACCACCGCCGGCACCTTGCCGGTGGCTTTGGCCGGACGCACCAGATAACCGCGAACCTGGCCGTGGCCCTTGGGCGACGGGTAGGTGACGTACTCGGCAATGATGTCCGGATCGGTGAACTCGACTTGCTCGGCCAGCGCATAGTTGGGGCTGAGCGCGGCGAGCAGGGCACCGGCGGTCATGCTGCCGAAGGTGAACAATGCTGCGCGGTCGAGAAACTCCCGGCGATTGATCTTGCCGTGGGCGTAGTAGTCGTAGAGTTCCAGCAGTTCCGGGGAAAAGTCTTTGGCAGTTAGACGGGGCATCGGTGCAACTCCTCACAGAAGGTTGAACACGGACCCTGTGGGAGCGGGCTTGCCCGCGATGAGGCCATTACATTCAACATCTATGTTGAATGTTCCTCTGCCATCGCGGGCAAGCCCGCTCCCACAGGGATCTAGGGTGATGCCAAAATCTCATTTCAGGCACTGCGCCCCAGCCTTCGCTACCTGCGCATCCTGCTCTGGCTTGACGCCCGACACCCCGACAGCGCCTATCACCTGGCCATCGACAATGATCGGTACGCCGCCTTCCAGCGAAGTCAGCAGCGGTGCTGACAGGAAAGCGTAGCGCCCGGCGTTGACCATGTCCTCATAACCTTTCGATTCGCGCCGGCCGAGGGCCGAGGTGCGCGCCTTTTCGGTGGCGATGTAGGCACTGCTCGGCGCGCAGCCGTCGAGGCGTTCGAGGGCCAGGGGGTGGCCGCCGTCATCGACTACCACTATGGTCACGGCCCATTGATTGGCTTGTGCTTCGGCGTGGGCGGCGGCAAGGATCAGGCCGACTTCGGCCTGGCTCAAGACGGCTTTGCTGTTCATGGGTATCTCCAGGGATTGGTTAAGGCAGGGCGGCTTCGACCAGTTCGATCCAGTGCCGCACCGGGGTTCGCCCCGCGCCATCGAGGTGCGACTGGCAGCCGATGTTGGCCGTGACAATGATCTCGGGATGGCCGCTTTCCAGGGCGTTGAGCTTGTTGTCGCGCAGTTGTCGCGACAGTTCGGGCTGGGTCAGCGAATAGGTGCCCGCCGAACCGCAGCACAGGTGTCCGTCGGGGACGGACGTCAGGGTGAAACCGAGTCCGGTCAGCAGCGCTTCCACGGCACCGCCGAGTTTCTGCCCGTGCTGCAAGGTGCAGGGGCAATGGAAGGCCAGGCGTTGAGAGGCGTGGATGCCGAGCTTTTCCAGCGGTTCGTCGCGCAACACCTCCACCAGGTCCCGGGCCAGCTCACTGACCTTTTTTGCCTTGTCGGCATAGGCCGGGTCGCTGGCGAGCAGATGGCCGTAATCCTTGATGAAAGCGCCGCAACCGCTGGCCGTCTGCACAATCGCCTCGGCGCCTTTTTCGATGCCCGGCCACCACGCGTCGATGTTGCGCCGGGCACGGTCGAGGCCAGCGGCCTGGGCGTCCAGGTGGTAGTCCACGGCGCCGCAGCAACCGGCTTCGCGGGTCGCGATGACGCTGATCCCCAGCCGGTCCAGCACCCGCGCCGCCGCGGCATTGGTGTTGGGTGACAGGCTGGGCTGCACGCAACCTTCGAGCATCAGCACCTGACGCTCGCGCAGGGTCATGGGCCGCGGCTTGGCCGGGTAGACATTGCGCGGCAACTTGCTTTGCAGGGTGCCGGGCAGCAGCGCGCGGAACACCTGACCGCTATTGACCAGGCTCTTGAACAGCTCTGGATGGGGCACGGTCTGCCGTAACCCCTCGCGCAACAGGCGCTGGCCGAGGGGGCGCGGCACCGCCGCATCGACCACCGCGCGCCCGATGTCCAGCAGGTTGTGGTAGTCGACGCCCGACGGGCAGGTGGTTTCACAGTTGCGGCACGACAGGCAGCGGTCCAGGTGCTGTTGGGTCTTTTGCGTGACGTCGTTGCCTTCCAGCACCTGCTTGATCAGGTAGATACGGCCCCGTGGTCCGTCCAGTTCATCGCCGAGCAATTGATAGGTCGGGCAGGTGGCATTGCAGAAGCCGCAGTGCACGCAGGTACGCAGGATGCTTTCGGCTTCCGCGGCGCGGGGCAGATGGCTGGCGCTTTCACTCAAGGTTGTCTGCATGGTTCAAAGCTCCGCGTACAGGCGTCCGGGGTTGAAGATGCCCCGTGGATCGAGCTGTTGTTTCAGGTTGCGGTGATAACGCATCAGCGCCGGGGGCAGCGGATGGAAGGGGCTGTCGGTCAGACCATGGCTGAAACAGGTGACATGGCCGCCGACCTCGTCGACGACCTGGCGGATGTACGCTGCTTCGGCATCGGATTTCAGCCAACGCTGGGCGCCGCCCCAGTCGATCAACTGGCGCCCCGGCAGCGCCAGGAGCGGCGTGTTGTTTGGCAGTGACAGGCGCCAAAGCGGTTGGTCTTCATCGAAGAAGCTCAAGCGTTGTTCGTTGAGATCGTCCCACCAACAAGCCTCCAGCCGTTCACCCCCGAGGCGCTCATGGGCCGCCGCCACCGAACCCTCACCGCCTTCTAGCCGCAGGTGCAGGCGTGAACCGTCGTGACAGGCCGCGCTGATCGGCAATGGCTGCTGGCCCCATTCCGCCAGGCGCAGCAAGGCCCGTTCGGCGTCCATTTCCAGGCTGATGCTTAAGGCTTGCCGGGGTTTTGGCAGCACTTTGAGGGAAACCTCGGTGATCAGCCCGAGGCTGCCGTAACTGCCGGCCATCAGGCGCGACAGGTCGTAGCCGGCGACGTTTTTCATCACCTCGCCACCAAAGCGCAATAGTTTGCCCTGACCGGTGATGACCCGCGTGCCAAGAATGAAGTCCCGCACCGAACCGACCCACGGGCGCCGTGGCCCGGAAAGCCCGCAGGCGATCATGCCGCCGACGGTGGCGCCGTCGCCGAAGGACGGCGGTTCGCAGGGCAGCATCTGTTGTGCGGCGTCCAGCACCTGCGCCAGTTGCGACAACGGCGTGCCGCAACGGGCGGTGATCACAAGTTCAGTTGGGTCGTAACTGACGATGCCCCGGTGCGAGCGGGTGTCGAGAATTTCCCCGGCCGTGGTGCGCCCGAGAAAGGCTTTGCTGTTGGAACCCTGGATGCGCAACGGCGTGGCGTTTTCCAGCGCCTGATTGACCTGTTCCAGCAGTGACTGGCTGTCATCGAAATCTTCAGGGCCGTGCATCAGTAACGCTCCAGCTCGGGGAAGGGCAATTGACCGCCGTGTATGTGCATGGCACCGAATTCGGCGCAGCGGTGCAGGGTCGGAATGTTCTTGCCAGGGTTGAGCAGGCCACCGGGGTCGAAGGCGGCCTTGATGGCATGGAACAGGGTGAGCTCATCGCTGTTGAACTGCGCGCACATCTGGTTGATCTTCTCGCGGCCCACGCCGTGTTCACCGGTGATGCTGCCGCCGACTTTCACGCACAACTCCAGGATCTTGCCGCCCAGGGCTTCGGCTCGATCAAGCTCACCGGGTTGATTGGCATCGAACAGGATCAGCGGATGCATGTTGCCGTCACCGGCATGGAACACGTTGGCCACCCGCAGGCCGTATTCGTTCGAGAGTTCGGCGATGGCGTGCAGCACGCCGGGCAGTTCGCGGCGGGGGATGGTGCCGTCCATGCAGTAGTAGTCCGGCGAGAGGCGGCCCACCGCCGGGAAGGCATTCTTGCGCCCGGCCCAGAAACGCACGCGTTCGGCTTCGTCTTTGGCCTGGCGCAACTCGATGGCGCCGGCCTGTTGCAGCACTTGGCGCACCCGGTCGCAGTCATCTGAGACATCGGCTTCAACGCCGTCGAGCTCGCATAGCAGAATGGCCTGGGCATCCACCGGATAACCGGCGTGGATGAAGTCCTCGGCGGCGCGGATCGCCAGGTTGTCCATCATCTCCAGGCCACCGGGGATGATGCCGGCGGCAATGATGTCGCCGACCGCGCGCCCGGCTTTTTCCACGCAATCGAACGCCGCCAGCAGCACTTTGGCGGTCTGGGGTTTGGGCAGCAACTTGACCGTGACCTCGGTGATCACCCCGAGCAGGCCTTCGGACCCGGTGAACAACGCCAGCAGGTCGAAACCGGGGGCGTCGAGGGCGTTGGACCCCAGGCTCAGGTGCTCGCCATCGACGGTGAGGATGTCGACCTTGAGCACGTTGTGCACGGTCAGGCCGTACTTGAGGCAGTGCACGCCACCGGCATTTTCCGCGACGTTGCCGCCAATTGAGCAGGCGATTTGCGAGGATGGATCCGGCGCGTAATACAGGCCGAAGGGGGCCGCTGCCTGGGAGATCGCCAGATTGCGCACGCCGGGCTGAACCCGCGCAGTACGGGCGGCAGGATCGATGTGCAGGATGTTGTTGAAGCGCGCCATCACCAGCAGCACGCCTTTCTCCAGGGGCAGTGCACCGCCGGACAAACCGGTGCCGGCACCACGGGCCACGACGGGGACGCGCAGCTCATGGCAGACCCGCAGCACCCCCTGGACTTCGTCGATGGATCGGGGCAGCACCACCAGCATTGGCGTGGTGCGATAGGCCGACAGTCCGTCGCATTCGTAGGGCTTGAGTTCCTCCTGCTGATGCAGGATTTCCAGGCCCGGCAAGCGGCTCTGCAGGGCCTGCAACAGTGCCTGTTTGTCGACGTCGGGCAAGGCGCCGTCAACGCGTTCATCGTAGAGAATGTTCATGGGATCACGATTCTCGCTGGAGGCCACTGACCTTCATCATTAGCCCGTCAGGCTCAGCTGTCCATGGGATCGTTGTCTGCTCGACGTACCACCATCCACTGTGGGAGCGGCGGTGCGGCGATCCGACTTGCTCGCGAAAGCGGTGTGTCAGACGGCAATGTCCTCGACTGACACTCCCTCTTCGCGAGCAAGCCCGCTCCCACAGGGAACAGGCTCATGCAGAATGACGCGATTCAATGCCCGCCCACCACCATATGGCTGAACGGTGCGACGTAGGCCTGCAGCGTCACCAGGCCACCGACCAGGATCGCCAGCACAATGGAGTGGAAGAACACGTAGCGCAGGATTTCCCCTTCATGGCCGTACCAGCGGGTGGCGGTAGAGGCGACCACGATCGACTGGGCGTCGACCATCTTGCCCATGACCCCGCCGGAACTGTTGGCGGCGGCCATCAACACCGGGCTGATGCCCAACTGCTCGGACGTCACCCGTTGCAAGCCGCCGAACAGCACGTTGGACGCGGTGTCCGAGCCGGTCAGCGCTACGCCGAGCCAGCCTAGCAGGGTGCCGAACATCGGGTAGAAAATGCCCGTCGCGGCGAAGGCCAGGCCCATGGTCGCATCCAGCCCCGAGTAGCGCGTGAGGAAGCCCAGTGCGAGCATCGCCGCAATGGTGGTCAGCGAATAACGCACCACCCAGAGGGTGCGCAGGTACTGGTGAATCAGTTGCGGGATCGAGTAGCCCATCAGCAAACCGCCGACAATCGCCGCCAGCAGAATGCCGCTGCCGGTGGCGGTGAACCAGGTGAACTTGTACACCGCTTCTTCGGTTTTCGGCGCGGCCACCACGGGCGGGACTTTCTCGACCTGCAAGTGCAGGGTGGTGAAGGTCACGACCGGCGCAAACACGGGGTTCGCCTCACGCATCGGCTTGCCCTGGGGATCGAGCTTGGCGGCACTGGTTTGCGGGTCGATGGCGGGGCGGGTGTCGAAGGTGTTCTTGAAACCCTGGGTGCCCCAGATGAACACGAAGACCGTCAGGATCAGCCACGGCATCCACGCCCGCATCACTGCCGGTTTTGCCTCGTTGGCAAAGGTTGCAGTGGGTACAGGCTTTTCGTCGTGCTCGGCGTCGATCTTCGAGTTGTCCACCCGGCCGGTCAGGGCGGCGGACGTGTGTACGGTGGCCGGTTTCCACACCTTGAGGAAACCGGTCAGGCAGGCCATGGAAATCAGCGCGGCGATCACATCCACCAGCATGGGTCCGTGATAGTTCGACACGAGGAACTGCGGAATGGCAAAGCTGACCCCGGCCACCAGGATCGCCGGCCAGATTTCCACCATCTTGCGCCAGCCGGCAAAGGCCCAGATCAACCAGAACGGCACCAGCACCGAGAAGAAGGGCAACTGCCGGCCGACCATCATCGACAGCTCCATTTCATCCAGCCCGGTGACCTTGGCCAGGGTGATGATCGGCGTGCCGAGGGCGCCGAACGCCACGGGGGCGGTATTGGCGATCAGCGCCAGCCCTGAAGCGGCGAGGGGCGAAAACCCCAGACCGATCAGAATCGCCCCGGTCACTGCCACCGGCGTACCGAAACCGGCCGCGCCTTCGAAAAACGCCCCGAAGCAGAAGGCGATCAGCAGCAATTGCAGGCGCCGGTCATCGGTGATGCGCGCCAGGGAGTCTTGCAACACCTTGAACGAGCCGTTCTCGGTGGTCAGGCGGTGCAGGAAGATGATGTTCAACACGATCCAGCCAATCGGCAGCAGGCCGTTGGCCGCACCGAACAACGCCGCCGAACCTGCCATGCCTGCCGGCATGCCGAAGGCGAAGATCGATATCAGCAAGGCCGAGGCCAGGGCGAGCAACGCCGCCAGGTGCGCCTTGACATGGAAAAACGCGAGGGACGCCAGCATCACCACCACTGGCACAGCCGCCATGAGCGTTGAAAGCACCGGGTTACCGAACGGATCGTAGACTTGCTGCCAGACCATGTTCCACCTCTGCTTTTTATTGTTGAACGTGCAGATCCCCCTGGGGGGAGGTGGTTTTCAGTATAGGTGGCATTGCGCCGCTGTCAGACCAGGCCTCCGGTCCTGCCAATCGGCGCATTCCGGAGGGCTGAGCTAGCATGGCCAGTAGGGTTTGAATTCAGTCAGGGGAGGAGTGCAGTCATGACCGAGCGCCATATGGAGCACAAGGAAACGCTATCGAACGGATGCAGCATCAAGGTCAAGGCCGAGATATTGAAAGACGGTTCGTTGGGCATGTTCATCGGTGTCTATCGGCCGGACGGATCGGCCATCGATGAAAACCACGACCCACGGCCGCACATGCTGGACATGGAAGCGGCGTTGGATTGGGGGATCGATATTGCCAAGGGGATCGGCAACAGCCAGCGAACCTTGTGAGCGGTTGCCATCCGTGCCCGGGCGACCGGCGGTCGCTTTCAGAACCCGAACGAACGGGCCGAGCCTTTTGCCAACTCGACATCCAGCAGATGCTCGACCAGCACGTCATTCAAAAACCGGAACTGATCATTGAGCCCGACCACTTCGTTGCTGAAGTGATGATCGGCTGCCGGGATCAGCAACGCCTCGAAATTTTTGTCGAACATCAGAGTCAACTCTTTACGTGACTCGAATTTCTGAGCGTAGAAATTGTTGCCGAACAGCGGAAAACGTACGGCGAGGGTGACCGTGTGGATCATGATGTTTGCTCCTCGCTCAGGACGTACCAGGCAAACACACTCAATGTGAACGCCGTCAGGGCCAGGCAGGTCAGCAGATGGATCAGCATGAGGTTCCCCTCCGATTCGGGGTTTCGTGTTGGCTTGGGACCGATCCTACGCTGACGGCGTTCAAGCGGAAGGCAATCGCGGCGATGGTGAATATCGACGCCAGTGATGGTGGTTTTTGTGCTGTCTGCTCTGGCCCCTTCGCGGGCAAGTCGGATCGCCGCACCGCCGCTCCCACAGAAAGCGGTTGGCCACGTACCTGTGGGAGCGGGCTTGCCCGCGAAGAGGGCCTCAAAAGTGCCGCCGACTGTCGGCCAGGCACATGCCGCAACCTATACTTGAATCATGGTTTTCGAGTGCTGGACATCCCGCCCGGTGCACACTTCAGGAAGCCGCCATCTTGAACCTGCGTTCGCTGATCATTGCCGTGCTGGTGGTGCTGGCAGGGTGCGCCACGCCGCCGCGTGCGCCGGTGGAAGTGGCGCCGGTCATCGTTCCTGCCAGCACCTGGCAACAGGTGGACCGGGAGATCGTCGCCGCGTCGCAGTCGGCCACCGAGCAGACCCGAATCTACTCCCGCGGTGCCATGGATTACTGGCGCACACGGGTCTATGAATTGACCGAACAGAATTTCATTCCGTGGTTCAGCAGTTACTGGACCCAGGAATGGCTGTCGATGAAGGTCAGCTGGTACACCCTCAGCGCCAAGGGCGAGCAGGGCGCATCGGAAAAACGCCTGGCGGCCTACCTGCTCGAAGCCTATCAGGAGAAGGTCCTGGCCCCGGTGGCAGTGGAAGTCGATCCCGATTCGATTCTCGGCCTGTCAGTGGCGTTCTACGTCGACATCCTCAAGGAAGAACTGCAGAAGATCTCCACCCGCCACGGCGTGCCCATGGCCCAGCTTAACGGGCGCATCCAGAAAATCCCGGCCATCGCCCTCGGGCCACCCCCGGCGCGGAACGCCTCGTTGTACCAGATCGTGCACACCGAACCGCTGAACACCTTGCCGGCCTACGCCGCGCTGATCGACAAAATCCACAAGGCCGGCGGCGACAGGGGCGTGGGTTCGACCGACACCGCGATGGCACCGGTGGCCAGGCGCGCCAGCCGGCGGATGGAAGCCGAAATGGCCCCGCGCGGAGCCGCCAGCGCCGTGGCCGCGGCAGCCGGGAAACTCGCCGGTGGCTTGATCACGGTAGGGGTGGCGGGCATTCGCGCACTGATTCAGGCCAATGACCGGCCCGACAGTGAGGCGCTGATCCGCAGCAGCCTGGGCAATACCTTCGACAAGGCCTGGCTCAAGCTGGTGCAGAACCCGACCAGTGGAGTCATGGCCGGCACGCTTTACATGGCGGGGCAGATCGAAGGCAGCCTGGCGGACCGCACTGCACCGCCGGTCGGTTTGAGCGCAGGGACTGTCGATTTGACGCCAGCGCAACCGACTACCCAGCAGAACACCCCATGACCCAAGGAGAAATACCCATGTCTTATGTCGATGGTTTTATCGCTGCCGTACCCACCGCCAACCGTGAGCAATACCTCAAGCACGCCAAAATCGCCGCCTCGGTCTTCAAGGAAAACGGTGCCTTGAGCGTGGTCGAATGCTGGGGCGAAGACGTGCCGGAAGGCAAGGTCACCTCGTTTCCAATGTCGGTGAAGCTCAAGGAAGGCGAAACCGTTGCCTTTGGCTGGATCATCTGGCCGGACAAGCCCACCCGCAATGCCGGAATGGACAGGATGATGCAGGACCCGCGCATGAAGCCGGACGTCAATCCGATGCCCTTCGATGGCCAGCGCATGGTCTACGGCGGGTTCGAAGTACTGCTCCAGGCCTGACGCCGCACGCGGGATCACTCCGGCGTCGGGGTGATCCTGCAACTCTTGCGCTGGCGGATCTCGTCGTCCGTCGGCCGCTCGCGGATGAACTCGAAGCGCGGCTCGCCTTCGCTGTAGTGCACCAGCCAGCCCCATTCCAGTTTGAGTTCATCCTGGCCGGGCTCGTGCGGTCTGGCCCACCATGGCTCTTTGCTGATGATCTGTCGCATGGCCCCCTCCAGTATCTCGGGATGCTAGAACTATAACGCGCATGCCCCACAGCGCCATAAATACGCTGGCCGGTACGCGAGGGTTGAGTACACTCAGGCGGTCTTCCCAGGAGGTGCCCGGCATGAACGACGAATCCCGCGAGCCGTTCAAGCGTCTGTTCTTTGCGCTGAACTGCGCCCCGGTCCAGCGCCGGGAGATAGCGCAGTGGCGCAGTGCGCTGCAACTGCGCAACGGACGGCCGGTGCCAGCGGAAAACTTTCACCTGACGCTGAAGTTTTTGGGGGCGGTGGGCGTGGCGCAGATTGCCGACATCTGCACCGCTGCCGCGTCCATCCGCACACCGGGCGAGCGCCTGACGGTGGTGCTGGATCGCGTGGACGTGTGGCGCAGGGCAGGGGCGCTGGTGCTCGCGCCGCAGCAGGCGCCCCCGGCATTGCTGCGCCTGGTGTATGACCTGGAACAGGCGATGTTGCCGTTCGGCCTGGAGCAAGCGCCAAGGGAATACCGTCCGCACCTGACCCTGGCGCGGGACTATCGGGCGCCGGTGCCGGAGTCCGCGACACCCCCCGAATTCTTCCTGCGGGCTGATCGATTCACCCTGTTCGAATCCCACAAGGGACGTTATCGGGCACTGGCCGAATGGCCTTTGATTGATCCCCAATAAAAAAGGCGCCCGAGGGCGCCAAACTTCACCTGCGCCGAGGGAGCCAGGTGAGGCCGTTCTACTGCAGGAGAGGCAGCGGTGGTAAGGCGCTGCGTGAACGGAAAATGTTGAACCCCCACCGATTAAGTGTGGGGGTCTGGATTATTGGCCCAACTTCACCTTGGTCCAGCCACGGGTCATGACTCGCTGGACGGCAATCGGCTGGTCCGGCACGGCATAGAGCGTGGCCATCACCGCTTCCGGCGGGTAGGAGCCCGGATCGTTGCGGATCGCTTCATCGACCAGTGGCGTGGCCGCGGCGTTCGCGTTGCTGTAGCCGATATTGTTGGTGATGTCGGCAATCACGTCGGGGCGCATCAGGAACTTCATGAACAGGTACGCGTTCTCGACGTTGGCGGCATCGCGGGGAATGGCGAGCATGTCGTAGAAACTGGCGGCGCCTTCTTTCGGGATGCTGTAGTCGATCTTCACCTTGTCCCCGGCTTCCTGGGCGCGGGCCTTGGCCTGCAGCACGTCGCCGGAGTAACCGACGGCCACGCAGATGTTGCCGTTGGCCAGGTCCGAGATGTATTTCGACGAATGGAAGTACGCCACGTTCGGGCGAATCCTCATGAACAGCGCCTGTGCTTCGGCGATGTGCTGTTTGTTCTGATCGTTCACCGGGTAGCCCAGGTAGTGCAGGGCGGTCGGGATCATTTCAGTCGGCGAATCGAGGAAACTGATGCCGCAGGCTTTGAGCTTCTCGGCGTTTTCCGGTTTGAACAGCAGGTCCCAGGAGTTGGTCGGGGCGTTGGCGCCGAGCACTTCCTTGACCTTGGCCGGGTTGAAGCCGATGCCGATCGAGCCCCACATGTACGGGATGGCATGGGCGTTTTCGGGATCGCTCGCGGAGGCATTTTTCAGCAGTACCGGGTTGAGGTTTTTCCAGTTCGACAGCTTCGACTTGTCCAGTTCCTGATAGACGCCGGCCTTGATCTGCTTGGCCAGGAAACTGTTGGACGGCACCACGATGTCGTAGCCGGATTTGCCCGCCAGCAGGCGTGCCTCAAGGGTCTCGTTGCTGTCGAAGACATCGTAGGTCACCTGGATGCCGGTCTCGTCCTCGAACTTCTTGACGGTGTCCGGGCCAATGTAATCGGACCAGTTATAGACGCGCAGAACCTTGTCATTGGCCTGGGCGCCGGTGGCGATTGCGCCCAATAAGGACAGTGTCAGCAGAGTCCTGCCAAACATTTTCATCGGTACAACTCCATTTCTTTTTTATTCAAAAACACAAAACAATTGCAGTCCTGGCACACCCTTTGTAGCAG
>NZ_AKJG01000052.1 GCF_000282455.1 Pseudomonas sp. GM74 | reverse complement strand
CGAATCATCGGGATTGGTTGTGTTGGAATGCACCACGGCGCGGATCTGGTCCAGCGTGACGTTGCCATCGGCAGCGACGCTGACGGTGAACACCAGCAGGTTGCCCGTGGCCGTGCGGCCTTCGACCACGGTGCCATTGAGCGACAGGTTCACCACCTGGCCCGAGGCCGTGTCGATCAGCCCGGAAGCCCCGGCCACCACGCCCAGCGCATAGGTCAGGGTGCCGGCCCCATCGGCGCCAAACGCCGAGTTGAAGTTGGCGGCAAAGCTCTGGGTGTCATTGATCGTCAGCGCCGTTTCGTCCACCGTCAGCGTCGGCTCCGTGCCGGTGGTGGTGATGCTCGGGCCGTCGTCCTTGAACACCAGGTTCTGCCCGATGTTCAGGGTCGCCAGGGCGCTGTCGCCGTCCCCGTCGGTCTTGATCGCGGTCAGCGTCACCAGGTTGTCCGAGGCCAGGCTCGTCGAATCATCGGGATTGGTTGTGTTGGAATGCACCACGGCGCGGATCTGGTCCAGGGTGACGCTGCCATTGGCGGCCACGCTGACGGTGAACACCAACTGGTTGCCGAGGGCCGTGCGGCCTTCGACCACGGTGCCATTGAGCGACAGGTTCACCGCCTCGCCCGAGGCCGTGTCCGTCAGCCCGGAGGCTCCCGCCACCACGCCCAGCGCATAGGTCAGCGTACCGGCTCCGTCGGCGCCAAACGCCGAGTTGAAGTTGGCGGCAAAGCTCTGGGTGGCGTCGGTCGCCAGTAGCGTTTCGTCCACCGTCAGTGTTGGCTCCGTGCCGGTGGTGGTGATGCTCGGCCCGTCGTCCTTGAACACCAGGTTCTGCCCGATGTTGAGGGTCGCCGGGGCACTGTCGCCGTCCCTGTCGATCTTGGTCGCAGTCAGCGTCACCAGGTTGTCCGAAGTCAGGCTCGTCGAATCATCGGGATTGGTTGTGTTGGAATGCACCACGGCGCGGAGCTGATCGAGCGTGACGCTGCCATTGGCGGCCACACTGACGGTGAACACCAGCAGGTTGCCCGTGGCCGTGCGCCCTTCGACCACGGTGCCGTTGAGCGACAGATTCACCGCGTCGCCCGTGGCCGTGTCCGTCAGCCCGCAAGCCCCGGCCACTACGCCCAGCGCATAGGTCAGCGTCCCGGCTCCGTCGGCGCCAAACGCCGAGTTGAAGTTGGCGGCGAAGCTCTGGGTATCGTTGGTCGCCAGCACCGTCTCGTCCACCGTCAGCGTCGGCTCCGTGCCGGTGGTGCTGATGCTCGGCCCGTCGTCGTCGAAGATGATCCTGGAGCCGATTTCGGCTTTCGAAACAGAGGCCTGGACCAGCGTGAAACCACCGATATCAAAATCGGCGTGCTCATTGCCCTTGGCATTGACGGCCGCCCCGTTCTCGACGAGCACGCGGTTGTGGTCCGACGTAGTGGTGTACTCAATCTGGTAGCCGGCTTTGACGCCGGTGATGGTTGCAACCCCTGCTGCAAAGCTGATGGTGATGGCCAGATCGTTCACCGAGCCGTTTGAGTTCTCGATCACCTGCCCGATACTGTTGAAGACGCGAACATTGGTGATGGCCACCGACGCATCATTGCCATACCCATTGATGAAATTCGCGCCGGATTCAACAGCGGTGCTGAATGCGCTGACCCTTACCACGGCACTCTTGCCGCTTTGCAATTGCACAACGTCGAAACTGGCCGACTTCGCATTGAAGACGCCGGTAAAGTCGACGTTGGATTCAAGATCGGCTTCGTTCTGGTCCAGGTTGGGAATGGTCACATTCTGCCTGGCACCCGTGACGAACGAAAAGCGGATGCCCTCTTGCTCCACAATCATCTGATTGTTGGTACCGAAGGTGGTCGGCCCCCCCGCCTGGCTGGTATTGATCGTGTCGCCAGTCGTTATATTGAAGCCGCTTGACTGGTCTGCGGGGTCCTTGCCGGTGGCGATGATGGTGGGATCCGTGATCCGCAACACACCACCGACATCGACAACGTTCGGGTTCGCCTTCGTAAACATCAGGAACAGGTTCTGACCGGAGGGTGCGTTGGCCAGACTGAATTCCAGGTCCTGGCTGGCGCCGACGAAAACCTTATCCGCCAGATTGAGCGAATCATCGGCATTCGTCATGACGGGATGTTTGAGCGGTTGGTACTCCACAGTCCAGATCTTGCCGCCCGTAACCGGCGATCCGGTTTCTTCAATATAGGCAGCGAACACGATTGCGCCGGTTGCGCTCCCGGCTCGGCCCAAGACAATGTTGTTGTTCGTATCCGTATAGAGAAGGATGCTGGTGCCATCGAGGGTATCGAGCCCGCTGTCCACGCCATTGAGCGGTGCGCCAGAGCTGCCGACGAAGCTGATATCGGTAATGCTCGCTCCGGGGTCAGCGGTGATGGTGAATGCATTGCTGCCAGTGTTGCCAACGGCACCGGTATAGCCACTCAAAGCCGCGCCCGTTGCGGTACCTGCCCCCAGAGCAGTCAAACGGGTAGTGAAGGTCGAAGGCAGGGACGCCACCAGAATATCGTTGTCGTCAACGTCCCCAGCAGGGGTTGGAGTGGCAGTGGCGTTCTGCAACCCGGCCGTTTCGTCCAGCGTGACGTCCTCGCTGGTCGCAACGACGCCCAAAACGCTGTCCGTAAACGAGGCTGTCGCCACGGCGTCGTCACCAGTGCCGACCACACCGTCGGCGCCCGCAGCGGCCGCGGTGAGCAGAAACGTAGCGCCTGCCGAGTCGTCGGGATTCACGTACCACGAGGTGGTGACACTGCCGTTGACCTGGCCGTCGAGATCGCCTGCGCCGCCGTCGGTCACGGACCAGGGCCCGTGCCCCGCGCCGGTGTTGGTATCGAGCACATCGTCGGGCGTGCCCCACACACCATCCGCACCAGCACCGATGGCGTGGTCCACTTCGAGCGTCACTGTGCTGCCGGCGGCGAAACCGCTGGCCGTGATAATGGCAGTGCTGCCGGGGGCGTAGTCTTCAAGGTTGGTGGTGACGGTCGGAATGTAGGTAAAAGTCCAGTCGTGGTTGACGGGTGAAGGATGGTCAACGGCGTTACTGGCCAGGTCATTCGTTGGCGATGAGATTTTCTTGCGCATAGTCATGACTTTCTCCTGAGCGGGGTCCAGTCATCGGGGGTCGACCTTGGACCATTTTCTGATCTATTGGTCACAACTATGAACAAGCACCACAGGCGGCACATCGGCGGATACTCCCAGACGTGATGGGAGATTCAGACTACGTGGGAGAGGAGACGGAAAGTCGCGAGGGTAGAGTTGGTGGCTTCGATAAATCCCGGGCACCTGAATTTGTCGAACTTTATCTACGAGTCGCGAAAAGGAAGCGTTGATACAGGCGGGGAGATGCGAAATATGGTGTCCCAGGGCAGGTTCGAACTGCCAACCTTCCCCTTAGGAGGGGGATGCTCTATCCAATTGAGCTACTGAGACACAAGTTGACCGCGACGATACGCGGTGCGATGGACGGCGTGCATGTTAACGGCCGGGCTGGCTTTTGTCATGTCGTCCGTAGGCTTTTTAAGTGTAGGCAGACGCCTTGACCGGGTGCGGACTTGTTTACCATGCAAATTGCATCACTGCAAAAAGCCATCATTGCAAAATGCAATATGACGCTTTACCAAAAATAACTTAATTCATTGTTTTTAAAGAATTTAATTGCCGATAGACTCTGGCATGCGAGCTGCTTCTGCTGTTCTTACAGAACAACCGAGGCCCGCCCCATGAAGAGCGCCCTTTCACTCTCCTATGCCATCGCACTGGCGGTTTTAGCGGGAGTTCATTTTGTTCCCGAGAGCAGCGCTACGCAGGTTGCCCAGCGTATGCCGCATTACCTTCAGATGCAGAAGGCGCCGCAGCTGGCAGTGACCAGCGACCGGCACGGCTTTGTCAGCCAGGAAAACATCCTGATGCCAGATCCGCCAGCCGAACGATTGGTATTTTGAATGACCCTCACCAGGAGTACAGCATGTCCAGATCAGCCGCGAGTTTCTTCATCCTCGCCTTGTTGAGCGGCATTTTTCATCTGTCATTGACCCAGGACATGGTCGTCACCCTCCCCCTGATCGCCTGTGGCGTATTCAGCACGCTGTTCGTGCTCGCATTGATCGCCGGGCGCAAGATCAAGTTTGATCCGGTTCTGCGTTGATCCCGACATGGCAGACCCGTTGCAAGGGCCTGCCATCCATCCTGAATTCACCCCCTTCCATACGACTCCCCCTAGTAAATCGGCCATTTGCCACTATTCTGTAAAAAGTAAGGAACAGGGATCGAGTTCACTTTTTCCTGCCCGCCGGAAACCTTTCGTCGGGTGGAGAAAGCACGAAGTGATACGGCCTGGTCGAACTTTTCAAACCAGTCCGCATTTCTGATAATTGGTGCTGGCAGAACGCCTTTATCCAGTTCAATATTTGTCACAGAATTGACGCCAAGGATATGGCTATTTTGAGGCATGATGCGCGCCACTATCAATTCAGGTTGAACATTTGGTCAGAGCGCTTGTCCTACCAGACATCCTGCGGCCAATCCCGAAAACCGCTCCCCTGAACTAACCGGTTAAATATATGCGCCCATTGAAACAGGCAATTTATTCCAGCCGTACGGCTGACAAGTTCGTCGTACGTCTGCCAGACGGAATGCGTGAACGCATTGCCGAGGTGGCTCGCAATCATCATCGCAGCATGAACTCCGAAATCATTGCACGCCTTGAGCAGAGTCTTATTCAAGAAGGCGCACTGGGAGAAGAGTTGAGCATGCGCCTGGACAGCCCGGAGCTTTCCCTGCACGAGCGGGAATTGCTGCAGCGCTTCCGCCAACTCTCCCATCGACAGCAGAACGCCCTGGTTTCGCTGATCGCCCATGACGCTGAAATGGCCGCCGACGCGTCCTGATTCAGCCAGAAAGCCCAAGCCAGCCTGATCGCTGGCTTTTTTTTGCCTGAAATCCGGGCACAAAAAACCCGCCAATTGGCGGGTTTTAGTGAAACGGACTTCAGAGCAGGAAGATTGTCGCCAGCCCCAGGAAGATGAAGAAACCACCGCTGTCGGTCATGGCCGTGATCATCACACTGGCACCCATCGCCGGGTCGCGCCCCATCTTCGCCAGAGTCATCGGGATCAGAACCCCCATCAACGCCGCCAGCAACAGGTTGAGCGTCATCGCGGCGGTCATCACCACGCCCAATGACCAACTGCCATACAGCAGGTAGGCAACCACACCGATCACCCCGCCCCAGATCACGCCGTTGATCAGCGCTACCGCCAATTCCTTGCGCATCAGGCGCGAGGTGTTGCCGGTGCTCACCTGGTCCAGCGCCATGGCCCGAACAATCATGGTGATGGTCTGGTTACCCGAGTTACCACCGATCCCCGCCACGATCGGCATCAACGCCGCAAGCGCCACGAGTTTCTCGATCGAGCCTTCAAACAAACCGATCACCCGAGAAGCCACGAACGCGGTAATCAGGTTGATCGCCAGCCAGGCCCAACGGTTACGCAGGGATTTCCAGACCGACGCAAAAATGTCTTCTTCTTCACGCAGACCCGCCATGTTGAGAACTTCGCTTTCGCTCTCTTCACGGATCAGGTCGACCATTTCATCGATGGTCAGACGACCGATCAGCTTGCCGTTCTTGTCGACCACGGGGGCGGAGATCAAATCGTAACGCTCGAAGGCCTGGGCGGCATCGTAGGCGTCTTCGTCCGGGTGGAAACTCACCGGGTCGCTGGCCATCACCTCGGCAACCTGTTTGTCCGGGTCGTTGACCAGCAAACGCTTGATCGGCAACACGCCCTTGAGGACGCCGTCGTAATCGACCACGAACAGTTTGTCGGTGTGGCCCGGCAACTCCTTGAGACGGCGCAGGTAACGCAAGACCACTTCAAGGCTGACATCCTCGCGGATGGTCACCATCTCGAAGTCCATCAACGCACCGACCTGCTCCTCGTCGTAGGACAGTGCCGAACGCACGCGCTCGCGTTGTTGCTGGTCAAGGGTCTCCATGAGCTCATGGACGACGTCTCGCGGCAGCTCGGAGGCCAGGTCAGCGAGTTCGTCGGCGTCCATGTCCTTGGCCGCCGCCAGGAGCTCGTGATCGTCCATGTCGGCGATCAGCGATTCACGGACCGAATCGGATACTTCAAGGAGGATGTCGCCGTCGCGATCGGCCTTGACCAGTTGCCATAGCGTCAGACGATCGTCCAGCGGCAAGGCTTCAAGGATATAGGCGACGTCGGCGGAGTGCAGATCATCGAGCTTGCGTTGCAACTCGACGAGGTTCTGCCGGTGGACCAGGTTCTCGACCCGGTCATGATGCGGGCCTTCCTGGCGGTGAGTCAGGTCTTCTACAACTCGCTGGCGCTGCAGCAACTCGACCACCTGGGCCAGGCGATCCTGCAAGCTTTCCTGCGTTTTCTTTACTTCGATTTCAGACATAGGCGAACTCCACTCCCAGCAGCGGGGCACGCCGGAAGGATCAATCAGTCAATTCATGATTGGTGAAACGGGGTACTGAGTAACTACTGGGTAAGTCCATGGAGGTATTCCACAAGCCCCGGCGGGGCTGACGGGCGCAATGATACACCGCCTGACGGTTTTAAACGTTAAAAAATCTCGGCTGAAACAAGCGCTTGCACAACAAACCTGAGCATCGTCCTGATCCATGAAAATGCGACGACGCATCCAGAAAAGAAAACACACCTCCTTTTTGAAAATTGTAGTCGCTACCCTTGAAAAGGAACGTCACGGACGCCGCCGGGGAGCGTGTAGAGGCGATCATCAATCAGCGAGTGGTCGCCGGCATGAGCCAGCAAGACGTCGAAAGCACCCCCGGCAAGCCGGACAGGATCAGTATTCGCAATTCAGCCACGAGCTAGCGCTACGACACCTGGCAAGGTCGTAGCACAAACGTGGAGTTCGACGAGAGGGGCAGCAGAAAGGAAAAGCCAAATTCCAGACGGCAAAAAGCCCGCATGAAATGCGGGCTTTCTGTTGTATGGTGCACTCGACAGGATTCGAACCTGTGACCGCTCGGTTCGTAGCCGAGTACTCTATCCAGCTGAGCTACGAGTGCAATTTGTGTTTTTATACCAGATCACAACTGGTTGAAGCCAAGTTACCTGCATTGCTGCAACTAACTCTTAAATGGTGCACTCGACAGGATTCGAACCTGTGACCGCTCGGTTCGTAGCCGAGTACTCTATCCAGCTGAGCTACGAGTGCATTTGTTGCCGCGCATTATAGGCCGTCTAATCTCTATGTCAAACACTTTTTCTAGTAATTTCAACAACTTACCGAAGAAGCCAGATTACAACGTACTAAGCAAATAATGGCGGAGAACGGGGGATTCGAACCCCCGACACCCTTTTGAGGTGTACTCCCTTAGCAGGGGAGCGCCTTCGGCCACTCGGCCAGCTCTCCGCAACACGGGGCGTATATTAACCAGCTTCTTCCCCGTTTGCAAACATAAAAAACGATAAAAATTAATGGCTTGGTTCTTCGTCCTTCTCTTTCTTGATACGCAGGTAAATTTCTTCCCGGTGAACAGCTACCTCTTTGGGGGCATTAACACCGATGCGCACTTGATTTCCTTTGACGCCGAGCACGGTCACGGTGATTTCACCATCACCGATAATCAGGCTTTCTGCACACCGACGAGTCAGAATCAGCATACCTTTCTCCTCACGCATTACATTTCAGGGACAACAGTCTGCAAAAAAAAGGCACTCGACCCACAACCGGAGCGGTCGCAGCCCTACATGCCTGAGTATTGACTAGCGCGAGCAAAAGAACAGCCTCGGGGGTCACGCCATTCAAAAAAACAAAAGGCGCGGTCAGACCGCGCCTTTTGGCAAACGCATCACTCGCCCTGGCGGGCCGGCGCGTCCAGTTCGAAAGCCGTGTGCAGAGCGCGCACAGCCAGTTCCAGGTACTTCTCTTCGATCACTACGGAGACTTTGATTTCCGATGTCGAGATCATCTGGATGTTGATGCTTTCCTTGGCCAGGGATTCGAACATGCGGCTGGCCACGCCTGCGTGAGAACGCATGCCAACGCCGACGATCGACACCTTGGCAATCTTGGTGTCGCCAACGACTTCACGGGCACCCAGTTCGCTAGCAGTTTTTTCCAGCACGGTTTGCGCCGCCTGGTAGTCGTTGCGATGCACGGTGAAGGTGAAGTCGGTGGTGTTATCGTGCGCAACGTTCTGCACGATCATATCGACTTCGATGTTCGCGGCACTGATCGGGCCGAGAATCTTGAAGGCAACGCCCGGGATGTCTGGCACGCCACGGATGGTCAGCTTGGCTTCATCGCGGTTGAAAGCGATACCGGAAATGATCGGCTGTTCCATGGTTTCCTCTTCATCAATAGTAATGAGGGTGCCCGGACCCTCCTTGAAGCTGTGCAGTACGCGCAGCGGAACGTTGTACTTGCCGGCGAATTCCACCGCACGGATCTGCAATACCTTGGAACCGAGGCTGGCCATTTCCAGCATCTCTTCGAAGGTGATCTTGTCCAGGCGCTGAGCCACGGACACCACACGCGGGTCGGTGGTGTAGACGCCGTCGACGTCGGTGTAGATCTGGCATTCGTCAGCCTTCAGGGCTGCCGCCAGCGCCACACCGGTAGTGTCGGAACCGCCACGACCGAGGGTGGTGATGTTGCCGTGTTCGTCGACGCCCTGGAAACCGGCGACCACCACCACACGACCTGCCTTCAGGTCACCACGAATCTTCTGGTCATCAATCTGCAAGATACGCGCTTTATTGTGCGCGCTATCCGTCAGAATCCGCACCTGGTTGCCGGTGTACGACACCGCCGGCACGCCACGCTTGATCAGCGCCATGGCCAACAGGGCAATCGTCACCTGCTCACCGGTGGAGACGATCACGTCCAGCTCACGCGGAACCGGTTGGCCGTCGCCACTGATTTGCTTGGCCAGATCGATCAGACGGTTGGTTTCGCCGCTCATTGCAGACAGCACAACCACCAGGTCATCGCCGGCATCGCGGAATTTCTTAACCTTGTCGGCGACCTGCTCGATTCTCTCGACAGTGCCGACCGAGGTGCCTCCAAATTTCTGTACGATCAAAGCCATTTCAAAGCCGCCTCTGCCCATGAAGGGCGCCCAAATAATCACTCAAACAGCGTTGCGGCCCGCCACTAGACGACGAGCCGCAAGCACTGCCTTATAGACCCTGCTCTACAAACGGAACGGTCAGGGCCAGTGCTGCGTCCAGTGCGCCAGCGTCGGTACCACCGCCCTGCGCCATGTCTGGACGACCACCGCCCTTCCCGCCCACTGCCGCAGCGGCTTGCTTCATCAAATCACCGGCTTTGAGTTGGCCAGTCAGGTCTTTGGTTACGCCTGCAACCAGAACGACCTTTTCCTCATGGACACTGCCGAGCAGGATCACTGCGCGGCCGAGTTTGTTTTTCAGTTGATCGACCAGCGCCAGCAGCGCCTTGCCATCCTGACCGTCCAGACGCACGGCCAGCACTTTCACGTCCTTGACGTCCAGCGCCTGGGCCGACAGATCGTCGCCTGCGGCACTGGCTGCCTTGGCTTGCAACTGCTCGAGTTGCTTCTCCAGCAGACGGTTGCGCTCCAGCACAGCCGACAGCTTGTCGATCAGGTTGTCGCGGCTGCCCTTGACCAGGCTGGCCGCTTCCTTGAGTTGTTCTTCCGCCGCGTTCAAGTAGGCCAGCGCCGCGGCACCGGTGACTGCCTCGATACGACGCACGCCCGATGCCACACCGCCTTCGCTGATGATTTTCAGCAGGCCAATGTCGCCTGTACGGTTGGCGTGGATACCGCCACACAGCTCGACGGAGAAATCGCCCATGCTCAGTACACGCACGTTGTCGCCGTATTTCTCGCCGAACAGCGCCATGGCGCCTTTCTGCTTGGCGGTTTCGATATCGGTCTCTTCGGTTTCAACCTCGGAGTTCCTGCGGATCTCGGCGTTGACGATTTCTTCCAGCGCCTTGATCTGCTCAGGCTTGATGGCTTCGAAGTGACTGAAGTCAAAACGCAGGCGCTGGCTGTCGACCAACGAGCCTTTCTGTTGAACGTGATCGCCCAGCACCTGGCGCAATGCAGCGTGCAGCAGGTGAGTCGCGGAGTGGTTCAACGACGTGGCGTGACGCACCTCGGCGTCAACGTGGGTCTCGACCGGCGCACCGACGATCAGGCTACCCGAATCCAGGATACCGTGGTGCAGGAATGCACCGCCGGTCTTGGTGGTATCACGCACGTCGAAACGCGCGCTGCCCGCCTGCAGGTAACCGCAATCGCCGACCTGGCCACCGGACTCGGCGTAGAACGGCGTCTTGTCGAGAACGATCACGCCCTCGTCGCCTTCGCTCAATACGTCGACCGACTGGCCATCTTTATACAGCGCAACGATTTTTGCCAAACCACGGGTATCGGTGTAGCCGGTGA
This sequence comes from Pseudomonas sp. GM74, assembly GCF_000282455.1. Lineage (GTDB taxonomy): Bacteria > Pseudomonadota > Gammaproteobacteria > Pseudomonadales > Pseudomonadaceae > Aquipseudomonas. The sequence continues at coordinate 27,295 of NZ_AKJG01000052.1, read as the reverse complement.
ACTCGGTGTCCACATCGACCTTGACCAGGCTGTTGTAGTCCATGCCGAAGGAACTGGCGGAACGGGCACGGACGCGCTGGGCTTCCATCTCGCGTTCGAAGCCTTCTTCGTCGATGGTCAGGCTGCGCTCGCGAGCGATGTCGCCGGTCAGGTCCATCGGGAAACCGTAGGTGTCGTAGAGTTTGAACACCACGTCGCCCGGCACCACGTCGCCCTTGAGTTCAGCCAGATCCTGTTCGAGGATCTTCAGGCCCTGCTCCAGGGTCTTGGCGAATTGCTCTTCTTCGGCCTTCAGCACGCGTTCGATGTGCGCCTGCTGGGATTTCAGCTCCGGGAACGCCTCGCCCATCTCGGCGACCAGGGCCGCGACGATCTGGTAAAAGAAGCTGCCCTTGGCGCCCAGCTTGTTACCGTGACGGCAGGCGCGACGGATGATCCGGCGCAGCACGTAGCCACGGCCTTCGTTGGACGGCAGCACGCCGTCGGCGACCAGGAAGCCGCAGGAGCGGATGTGGTCAGCCACCACTTTCAACGAAGCCTGGGCGTCGTTGGTGCAGCCGATGGCCTTGGCCGAAGCGCTCAGCAGGCTCTGGAACAGGTCGATTTCATAGTTCGAGTGAACGTGCTGCAGCACGGCACTGATCCGCTCCAGGCCCATGCCGGTGTCGACCGACGGCGCTGGCAGCGGGTGCAACACGCCATCGGCGGTGCGGTTGAACTGCATGAACACGTTGTTCCAGATTTCGATGTAACGGTCGCCGTCTTCTTCCGGCGAGCCCGGTGGGCCACCCCAGATGTCGGCGCCGTGATCGTAGAAAATCTCGGTGCAAGGACCGCACGGGCCGGTATCGCCCATGGTCCAGAAGTTATCGGAGGCGTACGGCGCGCCCTTGTTGTCGCCAATGCGCACCATGCGCTCGGCCGGAACGCCGACTTCCTTGGTCCAGATGTCGTACGCCTCGTCATCGCTGGCATAGACGGTGACCCAGAGCTTTTCCTTCGGCAGGTTCAGCCACTTGTCGGAGGTCAGGAAGTTCCAGGCGTAGCTGATGGCATCACGCTTGAAATAATCACCGAAGCTGAAGTTACCCAGCATTTCGAAGAAAGTGTGGTGACGAGCGGTATAACCGACGTTTTCCAGGTCGTTGTGCTTGCCGCCGGCGCGCACGCATTTCTGGCTGCTGACGGCGCGGGTGTACGCGCGCTTTTCCTGGCCCAGGAAGCAGTCCTTGAACTGGTTCATCCCCGCGTTGGTGAACAGCAGGGTTGGGTCGTTGCCCGGAATCAAAGAGCTGGAGGCTACACGGGTGTGGCCTTGCTCTTCGAAGAAGCGAAGGAAGGCTTCACGGATTTCTGCGCTTTTCATTAGGTTCTTCCACGGAGGCTGCGGCCAAAGGCCTGTTCGAAACGTCAACAGACGAAGCGACGGCAAAGGGCCGCATTATATCGGCGTTAGTGACTAGGTACAGTGTGTTTGTACGTTGCAAACACTCATTTAGACGGTTAACGCCGTCACTTGCCAGAAAAGTCGACGAATGTCGCGACGACCTGCTCGATTTGCCCACGGCTGACGTCCATGTGCGTGACCATGCGCAGACGCGCGGCGGCACTGAGCTTGATCCCGCGTTCGGCGGCAAAGGCCTTGATGGCCTCGGCCTGGTCGCCCATCTGCACGTAAACCATGTTGGTCTGCACCGGTTCGACCTCAAAGCCCGCCCCACGCAGGCCTTCGGCCAGCAACTGCGCGTTGGCATGGTCATCGGCCAGGCGCTGAACGTTGTTATCCAGTGCATACAGGCCCGCCGCTGCGAGAATACCTGCCTGACGCATGCCGCCACCGACCATCTTGCGCAGGCGCCGGGCCTTGCCGATCAACTCAACCGAGCCGCACAGCACCGAACCGACCGGTGCGCCCAGGCCTTTGGACAGGCACACCGAGACGGAATCGAAATACCGGGTGATTTCCCGGGCATCCACACCCAGTTTCACTGCCGCGTTGTACAGACGTGCGCCGTCCAGGTGCAGTTGCAAGCCGTGTTCGCGGGTAAAGTTTCGGGCCCGGGCCAGGTACTCCAGTGGCAGGACCTTGCCTTGCATGGTGTTTTCCAGCGCCAGCAAACGGGTGCGGGCGAAATGGAAGTCGTCCGGCTTGATCGCGGCGGCAACCTGCGCCAGGTCCAGCGAACCATCGGCCTGTACTTCCAGCGGCTGTGGCTGGATCGAACCCAGCACCGCTGCGCCACCCCCTTCGTACTTATAAGTGTGGGCCTGCTGGCCGACGATGTACTCGTCACCGCGCTCGCAATGGGCCATCAACCCCAGCAGGTTACTCATGGTGCCGGTCGGCACGAACAGCGCCGCGGCAAAACCGAGCCGTTTTGCCAATTCAGCTTCCAGACGATTGACCGTCGGATCTTCGCCATACACGTCGTCGCCGGTGGCGGCTTTGGCCATCGCGTCGAGCATGCCGGCGCAGGGTTGGGTGACGGTGTCGCTGCGAAGATCGATAACGCTCATGAATCTGGCCTCGGTAAGCAGGGGAAATCCCTTTCAGGAAAGAATTACTGCGGGCATGGCGACGATTAATCAACCCTTGAATGAGTAAAAGGCGAATTGCGCCCTCGATAACGCACAATCCATGTGGGAGCGGGCTTGCTCGCGAAGACGGACTGACAGTCAACATTTGCGCTGGATGTTAAACCGTCTTCGCGAGCAAGCCCGCTCCCACAGGTACCACGCCTTGACTGACCGGTATTGGCCATGCGCATATCGGAAATATGTGATAAAAACGCTGCGCCGCCAAACATTCCGGCGGCAAAAACGTTCTCAGGGCGGGGTGCAACTCCCCACCGGCGGTAATTGCGCGCAATGCGCATAGCCCGCGAGCGCTTGATGGCAGCACGGCTTCGGCGGTGCCTGGCAGCAAGGTCAGCAGACCCGGTGTGATCCCGGGGCCGACGGTCATAGTCCGGATGAAGAGAGAACGGGATTGACGCCGCCTAGCTCTATACCAAAGCGCCGTCCGTAGGCACTTGTGCCTGCGTACCCTCAGATCCCCTTCGATTCATAACGCCCTGTTTTTCACACAAACAGGAGTCAGAACATGCAACCCACCGCTATCGACAGCAAAAGCAAACACCATCAGGGCGAGCGCGTCGCGTTCATCCAGGCCTGCTGGCACAAGGAAATCGTCGATCAGAGCCGTAAAGGTTTCCTCGCCGAAATGATTGCCCAGGGTTATCAGGAATCCGACATCGATTTCTTCGAAGTCGGCGGCGCCTTTGAAATGCCCCTGCACGCCAAGTTGCTGGCCAAGACCGGTCGTTATTCCGGCATCGTCGCGGCAGCCCTGGTGGTGGACGGCGGCATCTACCGTCACGAGTTCGTCGCCCAGTCGGTGGTCAGCGGCCTGATGCAGGTGCAACTGGAAACCGAAGTGCCGGTGTTCTCGGTGTCCCTGACCCCGCACCACTTCCATGCCGGCGAAGAGCACCAGAAGTTCTTCTTCGAGCATTTCGTGCATAAAGGTCAGGAAGCGGCGAAGACGTGTGCGGATACGCTGATGAAGATCCGCTCGCTACGTCGCACTGAACCGCGCGCAGTAGCGGTCTAAAGGCAAAGTGAGGTCTATGGCCTCACCCAAAACCAAATGTGGGAGCGGGCTTGCTCGCGAAAGCGGTGTAACAGTCACATCAATGCTGGATGTGCCACCGCCTTCGCGAGCAAGCCCGCTCCCACAATGGTTTGGTGTTGTGATCAGGCCAGGTTCTCGTCGGTAGTCGGTACGACCAGGATGCCGGCACGCAAACCATTCTTCACCTTGGGGTTCGGGAAGATGATCCGGGCGCCCTCCTCCTCGATAATCCAGCGGGTATTGGCGATGTCTTCCGCCAGCAGGTAACCCACTTCCAGCTCCGAGAAGTTCTCGACGTCCGCCGGCAGGTTCAGGCGGAAGCTGTCGCTGTGCTTGATGATTTCCCGCGCCACGCTGTACAGCTGCAAACCGTCCAGTGCCGCTTCAGTCAGTTCCGGCTCGGTGCCCTCGATGATCTGCTTGAGGCGCGCCTCCAGCAGCGACACGTTGACCCCGGCGTTCTGTCCGAACGGCCGCGCCTTGCCCAACTCCAGGGTAAAGGCCTCGGCTCCCAGTTTGTCGTAGGTGTAGGCGCTGAACACGATGGACGGTTTGTTCTGCAGCAACACCGCTTCCATGCCGGCAGCGCGCAGACGCGCCAGTTCCTGACGGGAATGCTGGCGGTCTTCCTTCCACGGATACAGGGCGAACTGCTCGATTTTCGAGCCACGAATCGCCGTGTGCAGGTCGTAATGCAGACGCTGACGATCCGGCAGGCTGAAGAAACTCGCTGCCAAACGCTCAAGTTCACAGGCACGCAGGGCTTCGGAGCCGCTGCTTTGTTCGTGACGGCCATTGAACAGCCGATTGACGTCCTGCTCGACGAAACGCTCGCCCTTGCGAATCGCTTCCGGGTTGCCGAACAGGAACAGAATACGTGCGCGCGGCTTCAGGTCGCCGCGGGCAATGTCGTGCAACAGGCGATCGAGCAACTCGATCGGCGCTGTTTCGTTGCCGTGGATCCCTGCCGACAGCAGCAGGTCCAGGCCATTGTCACGCGCTTCTGGTGGCCGGACTTCCAGCGCACCTTCGCTCAACCAGCGCATGCGCACGCCTTCGACAGTCAGTTGAGTCTTCTCCGCCGGTTCGCGGCCGGCGAGGGTCAGTTCAAGCAGTTTGCCGAGGGCGAGCATAGAGCGGTTTCCTTAGTGGTCGTGGTTGCAATCCGGGCCGTGAACATGTTCCTCGTCGTCGGTGAGGTCAGCCGGTTCCATCTCCAGTTGCAGACTTACCAGATTAGTCGCCAATGGGCGCAACAGCAGGTTGGCGTATTCGGCATCGCCTTCTTCGACGTCCACGCCGATCAGCAACTGACCACGGCCGTCCTGCTGGATCCACAGCTCTTTGCCTTGCCACAGGACCGCGACGCGGGTGCAGACAGTCTCCAGTTGCTTGCCGTCGGTGTCTTCAAGGATCAGCTGCAGGGAATCGCTCATGTTTTACGCTCTCGTTTGAGATGAAGCGGTGCACTGCCATCCGAGGCAGCGCACCGTCGATCAATTGATCTGGAATGGATAAACCGCGCCCAGTTTAAGGATTTGCGTCAGTTCATCCAGTGCCGTCCGGCACTCAAGCAGCAATTGCGGGTCCGCCAGATCGTTTTCGGTCATGCGGTCGCGGTAGTGCTTCTCGACCCATTCGGTCAGAGTGCCGTACAACGGTGCCGTCATGATAACCCCTGGGTTGACGGCCGCCAGTTCGGTTTCGTTGAGTGCGACGCGCAGCCGCAGGCAAGCCGGGCCACCGCCGTTCTGCATGCTCTGCTTGAGATCGAAGACTTTCACTTCGCGGATCAGCCCGCCGGAGCTGGTCAGACCCTGCAGGTATTGCCAGACACGCTCGTTGCCACGGCATTCTTCCGGCACGATCAACAGCATGGAGCCGTCAGGGCGCGACAGCAGCTGGCTATTGAACAGGTAGGAACGAACGGCATCTTCCACGCTTACCGCGGAACGCGGTACGCAGACTGACTGAAATTTCCCGCCGACCTTGGCGAGTTTGCTCTGCAGTTCCGCGAGCATTTTCTCGGTCTCGAGGAACGCATCCTCGTGATAGAACAGCACTTCACCATTACCGACGGCGATCACGTCGTTGTGGAACACGCCCTGATCGATCACCGACGGGTTCTGCTGGGCGTAGACCACGCCGTCATCGCTCAAGCCGTGCAAACGGGCAACGGCCTGGGACGCTTCGAGGGTCTGGCGCGCCGGGTACTTCTGTGGAGCCGGGTAGCGGGTGTCGAACGCACTGCGGCCGAACACGAAGAACTCGACACCGGCTTCGCCGTATTCACGGCAGAAACGGGTGTGGTTGGCCGCGCCTTCGTCACCGAACTGCGCCACGGCCGGCAAGGCGGCGTGGTGAGCGAAGTGTTTCTGATCAGCGAACATCGCACCCAGCACGCGGCTGGTGGTCGGGTGTTCGATGCTGCGGTGATATTTGCAATTGAGGTTGGCAGCGGTGAAATGCACACGGCCGTCAGCGGTGTCAGCGCTCGGGCTGACGGTGGCGGCGTTGGCCACCCACATGCTCGAGGCCGAGCAACTGGCCACCAGCAGCGGCATCGCGTCTTTGGCGGCGCGCTCGATCACTTGAGCGTCGGTGCCGCCAAAACCCAGGCGACGCAGTGCGGCCACATCCGGGCGCTCCTGCGGTGCCAGCACGCCTTGCTGGAAACCCATTTCCATCAGCGCTTTCATCTTCGCCAGGCCTTGCAGCGCCGCTTCCTTGGGGTTGGAAGACTGCTGGCTGTTGCTCTGGGACGCGACGTTGCCGTAGGACAGGCCGCCGTAGTTATGGGTCGGCCCCACTAGACCGTCAAAATTGACTTCATAGGATTTCATCAGCGAGGCTCCACGAGAATCTGTTGTTATAGGCATCAATAAAAATGACTGGAATGCAATCTGTGTAGCAGCTGCCGAAGGCTGCGTTCGGCTGCAAAGCAGTCGTAAATCGGTACACCGTGTTTCCGGATCAGAATCATGGATACCGTAATGGCGACTGCTGCGCAGCCGAACGCAGCCTTCGGCAGCTGCTACATAAAGCCCTACGAAAGCTTCACGCCTGGGGTCAGCGCGCTTGGCAACACCAGGCTCGGCGTTTCAAGCGAGGCCACCGGGTACGCGCAGTAATCCGCCGCGTAGTAGGCGCTGGCGCGGTGGTTGCCCGAGGCCCCGACGCCGCCGAACGGCGCGCTGCTTGCGGCACCGGTCAGTTGCTTGTTCCAGTTGACGATACCGGCACGGCTTTCCAGCCAGAATTGCTGGTAACGCGCTTCGGAGTCCGACAGCAGACCGGCGGCCAAGCCGTACGCGGTGTCGTTGGCTTCAGCGATCGCCGCTTCAAAATCAGCGTAGCGGATCACCTGCAGCAACGGGCCGAACAGCTCTTCGTCAGGACGATCGGCAACGGCGCTCACGTCCAGGATGCCCGGTGTCAGCAAGGCCGACCGGGCCTGAGGCTGAGTCATTTCCAGCAGCGCCACGGCGCCATTGGCCAGCAGGTGTTCCTGCGCATCCATCAGTGCTTTTGCAGCGCCAAGGGAAACCACCGAGCCCATGAACGGCGCTGGTTGCTGATCGAAGGCACCGACTTCGATGGTCGAGCTGACCGCCACCAGGCGTGCCAGCAACGTGTCGCCCCAGGCACCTTGCGGCACCAGCAGGCGCCGGGCGCAGGTGCAGCGCTGGCCGGCTGAGATAAAGGCCGACTGGATGATGGTGTACACCGCGGCATCGAGGTCGGCGACCTGATCGACCACCAGTGGGTTGTTACCGCCCATTTCCAGCGCGAGGATCTTGTCCGGACGACCGGCGAATTGCTGGTGCAAGTGATTGCCGGTACGGCTGGAACCGGTGAAGAACAGACCGTCGATACCCGGGTTCGCCGCCAGGGCGATACCGGTTTCGCGAGCGCCTTGCAGCAAGTTCAACACGCCCGCCGGCAGACCGGCCTCGATCCAGCACTTGACCGTCAGCTCGGCGACTTTCGGTGTCAGCTCGCTTGGCTTGAACAGCACGCTGTTACCGGCCAGCAGTGCCGGCACGATGTGGCCGTTCGGCAAGTGGCCCGGGAAGTTGTAAGGACCAAATACCGCGACTACACCGTGGGGCTTGTGGCGCAGCACGGCGGTAGCGTCGCCCAGCGGGCCGCTCTTCTCGCCGGTACGTTCGCGGTAACTCTGCACCGAGATGGCGATCTTGTTGACCATGCTGGTGACTTCGGTCGCCGCTTCCCACAGGGGTTTGCCGGTTTCCTCGCCGATGGTGCGGGCCAGTTCGTCCGCATGATTCTTCAGCGCGGCAGCAAAGGCTTCCAGCACCGAGATACGCTCTTCCAGAGTCCGCCGCGCCCAGCCCGGGAACGCCTGACGCGCCGCCTGCACAGCCGACTCGACCTGAGCGGCAGTGGCACCGACGCCGGACCACAGCACCTGCTGGGTCACCGGGTTCAGCGACTCGAAGGCTTCGCCCTGACCTGCCAGCCATTCACCTGCGATGTAAAGCGACTTCATTATTTCGACTCCCGAGCTGCGGACAACGCCACGGCGCGCACTTGATCGCCAGCGTTGAGTTGAAGACGTTTGGCGGTCTGCGGATCGACCACCAGGGTGCCGGCGGCCAGACGTGCCGGCGCAGCAGTGATGCGGCAGTCCTCGCGCTTGCGGTTGTGGATGATGAATGGCGTGGCATCGTCACCCGGTGTGCCGACGGCCAGCACCAGTGCCTGGCTGTCACGCACGGCGCGGATCTTGCCGGTTTCGCACTCGATCGCAGGACCTGCGTCGAAGATATCGACGTAACCCTGGTAGCTGAAACCTTCGCTCTTGAGCATGGCCAGCGCCGGCTCGGTGTCCGGGTGAACCTGACCGATCACGTTGCGCGCATCCGGCGACAGGAAGCAGGTGTACAGCGGGAATTTCGGCATCAGTTCGGCGATGAATGCCTTGTTGCCCACGCCGGTCAGGTAGTCGGCCTGGCTGAATTCCATCTTGAAGAAGTGGCGCCCCAGGCTTTCCCAGAACGGCGAACGCCCGGCCTCGTCGGAAACACCGCGCATTTCGGCAATGATCTTGTTGCCGAACAGTTGCGGGAATTCGGCGATGAACAGCATGCGCGCCTTGGACAGCATGCGACCGTTGAGGCCGCTGCGGTAATCGGCGTGCAGGAACAGCGAGCACAGCTCCGAGTTACCGGTCAGGTCGTTGGCCAGGAACAACGTCGGGATTTCACGATAGATGTTCAGCTCTTGGGAAGCGCTGACCGTCAAACCGACCCGGAAGTTGTACCAGGGCTCACGCAGGCCGACGGCGCCGGCAATGGCGGAAATGCCCACCACGCGACCGTCGTCATCTTCGAGCACGAACAGGTAGTCCGCGTCGCCCCGCCCGGCTTCGCCGCGAAAGGTCTTCTCGGCCCAGCCGACCCGGTGGGCCAGCCGCTCTTCGTTGGCCGGCAAGGTGGTCAGGCCGGTGCCGGTGCTGCGGGCCAGGTCGATCAGAGCGGGTAAATCGCTGCTGCGTACGGGACGAACGATCATGCTATCTCCTCAAACGGGCCGCTTGCGCCACCCGTGAAACTCGCTGCTTTCTAAGCATTCTTTAAAGCAGGCGTTAAACCGCCACCAGGCGCACGCTGGCACCTTCACCGACGCCCAGGGCTTCGGCCGCTTCCAGATCCAGGGTCACCGGTTTGCCCGGCGCGTAATCGAGCTCGAGCATCACAGCGCGGTAATCCTGCAACTGGGCATTGGCGACCAGGTACTGACGACCGACACCTTTGACCGGCTCGCCGATCTTTACCGGCACCACGCGGCTCTGGGCGATCGAACGGATCCCCGAGACGCGGGCATGCAGGGTCGGGCCGCCGTCGAAAATGTCGATGTAGTGATCGGTTTCGAAGCCTTCGCGCATCAGGATGTCGAAGGTGATCTGCGCCCGCGGGTGCACCTGGCCCATGGCTTCTTGCGCGGAGTCCGGCAGCAGGGGCACGTAGATCGGGTAATGCGGCATCAGTTCGGCGAGGAACGTACGGCTCTTCAGGCCGCACAGACGCTCGGCTTCAGCGTAGTTGAGGTCGAAGAAGTTGCGCCCGATGGCATCCCAGAAAGGCGAGTCGCCGTTTTCATCGCTGTAACCGACGATCTCGGTCACCACGGAATCGGCAAAACGCTCCGGATGGCTGGCCACGAACAGCAAACGGCCACGGGAGTTGAGTTCCGACCACGGCGAACCCACCAGATCGCGCTGTACGTAGAAGCTGGTCAGCAAGCTGTTGCCGGTCAGGTCATGGCACTGCGAGAGCACGTGGATCTTGTTGTGAATCTTCAGCTCACGCGAAGCGTGCACGAACGTTTCGTTGCGGAAGCTGTAGAACGGCTCGGAATAACCGGCCGATGCCACGATGGCCGAGCAACCGACCAGCTTGCCGGTGGCAGAGTCTTCGAGGACGAAGAAATAGCTTTCCTCACCGTTGAAACTCACTTCGGCGGCGAACGAAGCTTCGCTTGCCGCGATCTTGTCGCTCAGGCGTTCAACGTCATCCGGCAAGGAAGTGACACCAATCGGGCTGTCCGCAGCCAGACGCTGTACCTCGCCCAGATCAGCCATTTGCGCGGGGCGCATCACCAGCATGGTGTCACTCCTTTTCTCTTAAGATATCTATAGAAAACATGCCCGAATCCTGTGGGAGCGGGCTTGCCCGCGATGGCGTCCTGTCAGATAACAATGAAGTCGGCTGTCAGGCCCTCATCGCGGGCAAGCCCGCTCCCACAGGGAATGTGCCCGGCATATAAAATTGGGTTCGACGCCTGAAAGGTCAGGCGTCGAAGGGTCTATCAGGCTTGCGTCAGTTTTGCCGCGGCACGTTCGAAGCGGTCCAGACCGGCATCGATATCGGCGTCTTCCACCACCAGGCTCGGGGCGAAACGCACCACGTCCGGGCCGGCTTGCAGGACCATCAGGCCTTCTTTTTCAGCGGCGTTGAAGATGTCCTTGGCCTTGCCTTTCCAGGCATCGCTCAACACGCAACCGATCAACAGGCCCATGCCTCGGACCTTGGTGAACAGGCCGTATTTTTCGCCGATCTGCTCAAGGCGCGCCTTGAACTTGTCGTGCTTGGCATTGACGCCAGCCAGCACTTCAGGGGTGTTGATCACGTCGATCACGGCTTCGGCGACAGCACACGCCAGCGGGTTGCCGCCGTAGGTGGTGCCGTGGGTGCCGACGACCAGATGCTTGGCCAGGTCTTCTGTGGTCAGCATGGCGGCGATCGGGAAACCGCCGCCCAGGCTCTTGGCGCTGGTCAGGATGTCCGGAATCACACCGTAATGCTGGTAAGCGAACAGATGGCCAGTACGGCCCATACCGGTTTGCACTTCGTCGAAGATCAGCAGCGCGTTGTGTGCGGTGCACAGTTCGCGGGCACCTTGCAGGTATTCGAGTTCGGCGGGGATGACACCGCTTTCGCCCTGGATCGGTTCCAGAACCACAGCGCAAGTCTTGTCGGAAATGGCGGCTTTCAGTGCGGCCAGATCGTTGTACGGCACGTGAGTGATGCCGGTGATTTTCGGACCGAAGCCATCGGAGTACTTCGACTGGCCACCGACGTTCACGGTGAACAGGGTACGGCCGTGGAAGCTGTTGAGCGCGGCGATGATTTCGTACTTCTCGCTGCCGAAACGGTCGAAGCCGACACGACGGGCCAGCTTGAAAGCGGCCTCGTTGGCTTCGGCGCCGGAGTTGCAGAAGAAGGCGCGGTCGGCAAAGGTGGCGTCGACCAACTTATGCGCCAGGCGCAGGGCCGGCTCATTGGTGAACACGTTGGACACGTGCCACAGCTTGTTCGCCTGCTCGGTCAAGGCACTGACCAGCGCCGGATGCGCGTGACCCAATACGTTAACGGCAATCCCGCCGGCGAAGTCGATCAGCTCGCGACCGGACTGGTCCCAGACGCGGGAACCGGCGCCACGCACAGGAATGAATGCGGCAGGCGCATAGTTGGGAACCATTACCTGATCGAAATCGGCGCGTTGTACCGCAGCGTGCTCAACGGACATCGGAGTCTCCTGAAGAGAAAACACTCGCCTGAAACTGGCGAGCTTGGTGAGGATTGTAAGGACAGTTTTCAGCCCGGCCTTGCCGCCAAGCGACAACTTCTTATAGCGCAAACCCCGGATTTTCCCGGGTTTACGGCAATGCGACATATAGGGTCGCAAAGGCGCAGTTTAACTGGCGGCGCAGGTTTTCGGCAGGTTGCATCGTTGATACCGATGCCGATTCGACCCGTGCAGTAAATATGTACCGCACGTCGTTCGTGTTTACGGGTTTTCCTAGGCGCCTCTCAATAAACACGGCCCCTATCCGCATGAATACCGACCATAGCGACATCTTCGAGGCTTCCAGGCCCGATGCACATTATCAGCATCTGCTCAATATCATTCCTTCCTGGCTGCGCCAGGCAACCACACAACGTCGTGAAGCGCTGAGCAACGTCAATCCGAAAATGGCGGCCAGCCTCAAGAATGCCTCGCGAGATCAACACGCTGAACTCAGCCAACTGATTTCCACCCATGCGCTGAGCCAGGGTCGGGTTGATCAGGCCCTGGCGAATCTGCTGAATCCCTCAGCCTTCGCCGAACCGCTGCTGAAAGCGGCACTCAAGAGTCGTTTCGACCTGGAACTGGACGTCAGCAAAATCTTTCTGCGCCTTTATATTCCCGTACACATCCCCTGGCTGCGCATGAAGTCCGGGGCTGCACGCATCTGGACCGTGTCGCTGCTGGACGCGGCGCTGCACAATTTCGAAAACGCTGAAACCGAAACTGACGCCTTTGAACCCGCCTCGACCTACATCACACCCCCCTCTTCCACCGGGCAGTTCACCACCCTGCCAACGATTCTGGAAAAGATGCCCATCGCGGCGTTTACCCGCCTGTGCCGAGACCTGGACATTGGCGAGCGCTATAAAACCTATCTGGAAGAAAATCTTGGCATCAGCAACCCGGTAGTCGCAGCCATCCTGCAGCCCAAAATTCACGAGAGCCAGAAAACAGCGCTGACAGCGGCCTTGCACATGGCGCACATGCAAAATTTTTTGGGCAGCGGTATCCAGCGCCTGATCCTGGGCCTGATCGACGGGCTACCGAATCTGCGGTTGCACGGTCAAGCATGGGGCGCTCACGAATTGACGCTCATGAATGCCCGCCTGACGGGCATCGTGCTGTTTGCGCCGGATCTGCTGGGTGCTCGCGAAACGGTCAGTGTGGTGGCCTACATTCCCGATGACCCCCTGCATCCGATCAAGGCCTATCCCACTTCTGCGGCATTCGCGCTGGAACTCGGCGAGCGCCTGCGTGACCCGGCCTATCAACAGTTTTTCAGTCGTTTCATCAACCATGAAGATCGCGGGTATTTTTTCTCGCAATTGAACCAATCGCTCACGCCTGTCACATGGCAACCGGTCGAACCGGACGATTCACGCCCTACCTGGAGAGAGTCCCCAAACCCGCGCGCAAACCTGGGGCTGAGATCGGCACCGATCAAGGGTGACCTGTGGATTCATCTGTATCAGCGCAAACTCGACAAGATCCTCAACGATGCACGGGTCATCGCCGTTTCCACCACCACAGTCGACCGCAAGGCGCGCTGGGCGCTGTGGGACTCCTTCACCGAAATCGCCTCGGCGCTGCTGAACATTGCAGCGTTTATCGCTCTGCCGTTCGTACCGTTTCTTGGCGAGCTGATGATGGCTTACATGGCGTACCAGTTACTCGATGAAACCTTCGAAGGTATCATCGACTGGGCCGAAGGACAGGGCCGGGAAGCCATAGGGCATTTGATCGGTGCCGTTGAATCCGCCGTGCAAGTGGGCACCTTTGCTGCGGGCGGCGTGATCGCAGCAGGTGAATTTCGTGCAGTGTTGCCACGGGAAATCGTACAGTTCATCGATCGTTTCAACTCAGTCAAACGGCCGAATGGCCAGGCCCGTTACTGGAAGCCGGACCTGACGTCCTACCAGCAATCCATCGCGCTGCCCGAGCAGGCAAAGACTGATGCGCAGGGACTGCATCGGCACCAGGGCAAAACCGTGCTCTCACTGGAAGGCAAACAATATTTCGTCACTGACGATCCGCTGACCGGCCAGCATCGCATCGAACACCCCACTCGCTCCGACGCCTATCAACCGGCCCTGGCGCACAATGGCCAAGGCGCCTGGCAAACGGTACTCGATCAACCACTGACCTGGGACAAGACCACCCTGCTGCGGCGTATCGGTGCCGACATGCAGCGCTTTTCATCGAGCGAGCGCGAACGCATGTTGAGCATCAGCGGCAGCCACGAAAATGCCCTGCGTAAAATGCATGTAGGCAATGGACAACTGCCGCCATTGCTGGCCGACACGCTCGAGCGTTTCAAGATTGATCAGGATCTTCAGATTTTCATCGAGCGGATCGACAGCCAACGCGCCGACGACTACCTCAGTGCCGACCCGGCCACACAACTGGAACTGCTCTGCGATTACGGTTACTGGCCGGCGAATCAAGGGCTGCGCCTGGTTGACGGGGCGAACACCGTTTGGGAGCGCGCCGCCGCAGACCAGACTTTGGTGCAGATCGACCTGGCACGACTGGTTGATAACGACTTGCTGCAGACTGTGTTGCAAACCCTGAGCGATAGCGAAGTAAGGACACTGATGCAGGAGGAGTTCGGTGCACCCACACCCAGCCTTGCAAACCGGGCCCGAACCTTGCGCCACCACCTGGCAACACTGGCGCAGACAAAAAGGCACATTTTGTTCGAACAACGCTACCGCCGGCTTGAACATGGCGTCAGTTCATCGGTGCAACGTATCAAAGACGCTGAACCGGGCCTGCCCACCAGTGTTGCCGAGGCGTTGCTCGACAGTGCCAATACCGCAGAGCGGCGTCAGATCGAAAATGGGAAAGTGCCAATACGCCTGCGTGAGATGGCGCAGCAGGCAAACCTTCAAGTGCGAATTACACGTGCCTGTGAAGGGCTCGATCTGCCATCGACATCCCACAACATTGACACCCATCGATTGGCCCTGCATTCGCTGGAACGCTTGCCAGGCTGGTCGGGACAAGTCCGACTGGAAATCCGCAACTACACAAAAGACGGTCAACTGATCGACAGCATCGGCAATCCAGAAGCTGCGTCGCGCAAGGTGCTGGCATTGAACGCCGAAGGCGCCTATGAAGCCTTTGATGCTGACGGAGAACCTCTCAACAATGCCGACACACTGTATTCAAGCCTGTTGCAGGCGTTGCCCGACAGCGAGCGAATCGCCTTGAACGTCAACATCGGCGAGGGTGAAAGACTCCAGCAAATGATTCGTGAACATGCACTGGATCGTGACGCATTGCGTTTGCTGCTCGCACAGCACCCGATCCTTAAAACCACCTACGATCCCACCGTGATGCGTTTGCTTGGCGGCACCGATGGCTATCGGCGCGTGCCCACAAACACCCCCAACCTCCAAACCAGGGCACACTCACTGTTTCCGCACTTGATGCCGGAGCAACTGCAACGTTTCGTCGAGCGATTGCAGCTGCATCCCGACGGCCCCCGTGCGCAGTTGCATCGACTGTTCAACCAGCACGCGCAGTTGTTTGAAGAGCTCAATAACTGGTTCATTGAAGTCCCACGATTCGCTCCGGACATGCAAATCAGCTTCAGCGCCGGCCAAATACGCAACCAACAACACATCCGTCGCCAGCTGATGGGACAATTGCTGGACTGCTGGCGTCGCCAGTCCACTTGGGATAGCGCCAATGACGCACAGGTTTCCTTTCAGTTCTCCCAGCCAATATGGGGGGAGCTACCCAGGCTGAGCGTCGAATTTGCGCAAGTTCACAACTTGATGCTGGAGGGTCATCGCACCACCACCGGGGTGAACGAATTCCTCAAGAGATTTTCCGGCCTGCATCGGCTGGCGCTACGCAATTTCAACCTCGGTCAACTGCCGGATGCCATTGAGCAATGGCCACAGCTCAACGAGTTGATCCTGAGCGACTGCGCAGTCACCCTCAACGCACGAAGCCAGACCGTATTGGCCTCGTTGAACAATCTTCAGGTGATCGACTTTTATAAAAACCCTCTTGGGTTGGTTCCAACTCTGGAGAACATGCCAGACCTGAACTACATCGATGTTTCCGGTACCGGCCTGTCCGAAGTGCCACCCGGATTGATGTCGCGCCCCCGCCTTCGTACCGCGCTACTCAACGACAACCGGATCACAGAGCTTCCCGCCGCGCTGTTCAGTTTGCCGAACAGCGTGCAGGAAGGGTTCGATATGGGTGGCAACCCGATCTCCACTGCCGGTCGCGAGCGGATAAAAGTCCACTTCAACCAGACTCGCCACGACTTTGGCATCTTTGCCGGCCAGGCCGACATCCAGCGTCTGCAAGTGCTTTATCCAAGGCTGGATCATGAGCAAGCCAGCGACTTCATCTATCGCCTGCCCGGTACGCTCGCCGACGGCAGAACCGAACTGGCACGCCTGGAAACCGAGTACGAGACGTTGCGCAACGAACTGGCCGCCTGGACCGCCGATATCCCGGCCGTTCATCCCGACAGTGGTCAACCCTTCACTGCTCAACAACTTTTGCTCGAGCACCTCAACCGCGATGAGTTCAAGCTGTTGATGGAACGCTGCTGGCGTCGGGAAACCGATCTGGACGATTTCAATGAATCGTCCGAGCTCACTTATGAGATGACCCTGAGCACGATCATCACCGGTGATCTACCCGCACTGAGCGCGGACTTCAGTCATGTCACGGCCTTGAACTTGCGCAGCGACGCTGGAATAACGTCGGGTGCCGGACCTTTTCTGCAAGGTTTTTCGCACCTCAAGAGTCTGACCGTGCGCGAATACACACTGCGTGAAATTCCAGACGCGATTATCAAAATGGGCAATCTGAGGGCACTGACTCTGAGCGAATGCAATCTGACCCTGAGCACAAACGACATCCAGGGATTGGCGGGAATGGAACGCCTCGACTATCTGGATTTGAGTGACAATCCGCTTGCACTTGCACCAGACGTCAGCCAGATGTCCAACCTCGCAATGCTGATCCTGAGCGACTCCGGCATCAGTGAACTGCCCGCTGGCTTATTGCAGTTGAAGTCATTGGAGTTGGTGGACTTAAGTGACAACCAGATCGTTCACATCCCCAGCGACATTCTGGAACTGCCGCTGGAAATCGCCGAAAGCATCAATCTGCGAGGCAATCCGCTAAACGAACAGAGCCTGCAAATCCTTATCGCCTACTTCAAAAAAACCACCACGGATTTTAGTGTAGAGGCCGTCATCCAACGAGCGGAAATGGAGGTGTCGACGTCGGAAGATTCCGAGCCTGACGAGTAAGCCTCAACCGCGCTCCTGCGGCACCGACGACAACTCGAACGGGCTGCTGCTGCGCCGCTGGTTGCGATCTTCCCGCGGCGTGGCACCGAAGAAATTGCGATAGGCGCTGGAGAAGTGCGGCCCCGAGGAGAAGCCACACGACAAGCCGATCTGGATGATCGACTTGCTGGTTTGCATCAACATCTGCCGGGCCTTGTTCAGGCGCAGCTCCAGGTAATACTGGCTCGGCACACGGTTGAGGTATTGCTTGAAGATCCGCTCCAGCTGCCGACGGGACACGCACACGTGCTGGGCGATTTCGTCGGTGGTCAGCGGTTCTTCGATGTTGGCTTCCATAAGCAACACCGCCTGGGTGAGCTTCGGATGGCTGGAGCCGAGGCGGTTCTGCAACGGGATACGCTGGCGCTCGCCGCCCTCGCGGATGCGCTCGACCACCAGTTCTTCGGATACCGCACCCGCCAACTCCGCACCATGGTCGCGGGCCAGCACCGCCAGCAGCAAATCGAGTACCGACATGCCACCGCACGCCGTCAGGCGATCCCGATCCCAGTCGAACAGGTGACTGGTGGCGATGACCTTGGGGAAGCGTTCGGCGAAATCATCCTGCCAGCGCCAATGCACGGCCGCGCGATAGCCATCGAGCAAACCGAGTTGCGCCAACGGGTAGACACCGGCCGACAGACCGCCGATCACGCAACCGGAACGCACCAGCTGTTTGAGCGCACTGCTGAGCGCCGGCGCCAGTGCGGTCGGTGGCTCGTCAGCGAGCAGGAACAGTTTCTGGAAGTTTTCCAGCTTGCCTGTCCATGCCTCACCCGGCAATTGCCAGGCGCTTTCGGCCGCGGCTTCTGTAATGGCTTCGGCCTGCAGGAACGACAGTTCGTAAACCACGTCCGGATGCACACGCTGGGCAACACGCAAGGCCTCCTCAGCCAGCGCAAGCGTCAGTGCTTTAGTGCTGGGCCAAATCAGGAAACCAATTCGATGGGCAGTCATGGTGGGCAATCCGAAGCGGAGAACAATGATGAAGGCATGGGCCAATGCTAGCCCGTAAATGAACGCAAATCTCAGAACCGGCAAAGATCAAATGTGGGAGCGGGCTTGCCACCCCCACCCTGTAGGAGCTGCCGAAGGCTGCGATCTTTTGATCTTGATTTTTCAGATCAAAAGATCGCAGCCTCGTTTCACTCGACAGCTCCTACAGGGTGGGGCAGGCAAGCCCGCTCCACAGGGGATCAGGGCCAGCCTTTAGACTGCGAAGCATGCACTATCCCGGTGCACAACGGCAGTCCTGATTACTTCAAGCTGCCGGACAGGAATTGCTGCAGACGCTCGGATTGCGGGTTCACCAGCACTTCACGCGGGTTGCCGCTTTCTTCGACCACACCTTTGTGCAGGAACACCAACTGGTTCGACACCTCACGGGCGAAGCCCATTTCGTGGGTCACCACAACCATGGTCCGGCCTTCCTGGGCCAGGGCCTGCATGACCTTCAGCACGTCGCCGACCAATTCCGGGTCGAGGGCCGAGGTCGGTTCGTCGAACAGCATCACCTCAGGTTCCATCGCCAGCGCACGGGCAATCGCCACGCGCTGCTGCTCGCCGCCGGACATGTGGCCCGGGTACGCGTCTTTGCGATGGGCCACGCCGACCTTGTTCAGGTAGTGCTCGGCCTTTTCACGGGCTTCGGCCTTGGACACGCCGAGCACGTGCACCGGCGCTTCCATGATGTTTTCCAGCGCGGTCATGTGCGACCACAGGTTGAAATGCTGGAACACCATCGACAGGCGCGAACGCATGCGTTGCAGCTGTTTCGGGTCGGCGGCTTTCAACGCGCCGTCCTTGTTCGCCACCAGCTTCAACTCTTCGTTGTTGAGCAGGATCTTGCCCGCGTGCGGCTGCTCCAGCAGGTTGATGCAGCGCAGGAAGGTACTTTTGCCGGAGCCACTGGAGCCGATGATGCTGATCACATCGCCGGCTGCCGCTTTCAGGGACACACCCTTGAGCACTTCGTGACTGCCATAGCGTTTATGCAGGTCTTGGACTTCAAGTTTGTACATGCGGTCGGTTCTCACAAAAACAGTCAGTCAGTGGTATTCAGTGCTTGCGCGGGGCCAGGTAGCCCAGCCAGCGGCGCTCGGCCATCTTGAACAGCTTCACCAGGATGAAGGTCAGGCACAGGTAGAACACGCCGGCCGTGATGTAGGCTTCGAACGGCAGGTAGAACTGGGCGTTGACCGTGCGCGCAGCACCGGTGATGTCGATCAGGGTCACGATGGACGCCAGACTGGTGGTCTGCAGCATCATGATCACTTCGTTGCTGTATTGCGGCAGTGCCCGGCGCAGGGCCGACGGCAGCAGGATGCGCTTGTACATCTTGAAGCGCGACATGCCCATGGCCTTGGCCGCTTCAATCTCGCCGTTCGGCGTGGCGCGCAAGCTGCCGGCGATGATCTCGGCGGTGTAGGCACTGGTGTTGATCGCGAACGCCAGGCATGCACAGAACGTTGCGCTGGACAACCACGGCCAGAGGAAGCTCTCACGCACCGCTTCGAACTGCGCCAGACCGTAGTAGATCAAAAACAGCTGCACCAGCATCGGTGTGCCGCGGATCACGTAGGTATAGAGCCAGGCGGACATGTTGACCACCGAGTTCTTCGAGACGCGCATCAGGCCCAGCGGCAATGCGCACAACAAGCCGAAGAACAGCGACAGCGCGAGCAGTTTGAGGGTGGTCACCAGGCCGCCGAAGTACAGTGGCAAGGCCTCCCAAATGACGTTGTAGTCGAAGATCATAGCTCAGCCGCCCTTACGCCTACCGAGTAGCGCTTCTCAAGGTGACGCAATGCCAGCAACGACACACTGGTGATCACCAGGTACATCGCCGCCACTGCGAGGAAGAACGTGAAAGGTTCGCGGGTGGCATCGGCCGCCTGCTTGGCCTTGAACATCATGTCCTGCAGGCCCACCACCGAAATCAGCGCAGTCGCCTTGGTCAATACCAGCCAGTTGTTGGTGAAACCCGGAATCGCCAGGCGAATCATCTGTGGCACCAACACCCGGAAGAACACCTGGAAACTGCTCATGCCGTAGGCCATGCCGGCTTCGGCCTGTCCTTTGGGGATCGCCATGAACGCGCCCCGGAAGGTTTCCGACAGGTACGCACCGAAGATGAAGCCCAGGGTGCCGATACCGGCGGCCAACGGGTTCAGGTCGATGTACTCGTCAAAGCCGAGCAGCGGTGCGACGCGGTTGAGCAGGTCCTGGCCGCCGTAGAAAATCAGCAGGATCAGCACCAGGTCGGGAATACCGCGGATCACCGTGGAATACAGGTCGCCCAGCCAGGCCAGCCAGCGCACCGGCGACAGACGCAGTGCCACGCCGATCAGGCCCAGGACAATGGCCATGGCCATGGACGACAAGGCGAGCTGAAGCGTCAGCCAAGCGCCATCGAGGATGACAGCCCCGTAGCCTTTCAACATGATTCAGGTCCTCGAAAGTTGGGATGAAAAAATGGCGCAAACCTCAGAGATCCTGTTGCTTGCGCCATTTCGGACTTGTCGCAGGGACGTGTTACTTGCCGTAGATATCGAAGGCGAAGTACTTGTCCTGGATTTGCTTGTACTTGCCGTTCTCGCGAATGGCGGCGATGGCGGCGTTGAGCTTGTCCAGCTCAGCCTTGTCACCCTTGCGCACCGCGATGCCTACGCCGTCGCCGAAGTATTTGACGTCGGTGAACGCAGGGCCGACGAAGGCGAAACCTTTACCGGCGTCGGTTTTCAGGAAACCGTCATCCAGAAGCGTAGCGTCTGCCACGGTGCCGTCGAGGCGGCCGGCGGCCACGTCGAGGTAAATTTCGTTCTGCGAGCCGTAAGGCTTGATCTCGGCACCCAGCGGGGCCAGGACTTCGCGGGCGAAACGCTCGTGGATCGAACCACGCTGCACGCCGATGTTCTTGCCCTTGAGCTCGGTCAGGCCTTCGCTGACCTGGGTGCCGGCCTTCATGACCAGGCGAGCCGGGGTGTTGTAGTACTTGTTGGTGAAGTCCACGGACTTCTTGCGGTCTTCAGTGATCGACATGGACGACAGGATCGCGTCGATCTTGCGCACTTTCAGTGCCGGGATCAGGCCGTCGAACTCTTGCTCGACCCACACGCACTTGACCTTCATCTCTTCGCACAAGGCGTTGCCGATGTCGTAGTCGAAACCAACGATGCTGCCGTCCGGTGCTTTGGAAGCGAACGGAGGGTAAGCCGCTTCGATACCAATTTTCAGAGGCTTTTCATCGGCGAAGGATGGCAGCGACAGCACGGACAGTGCCAGGGCGCCAAGCAGCACGAGTTTCTTCATCTTGGGACTCCATCGGTAAAGGGCAAAAACGGCAGAGTGAGCGACAGCCCAATATGCGAGTGAGTTGAACCGCAAAGCAGTGCTGCGTCCTGGGAAGCCGGTGTTTAAATTCAACACGGGCAACGACGAGCGAGTGATCGGCATTCTAACGACAGGCCCGAGGCCGATATTTCTTCAATGCGACAACTAATTACAGAAGCACCGAGAAAGCCGTCTTAGCACGTTGACAGCCCTGCAAAATCATGCAAGAGCAAAAGACATTGAACCGATCTATATTGCAAATTGCGGGCCTATTATTGGCAAACCCTTCTAATCCGGCAAGCGTAGCGTGGGGTCTTATTTTTTATCCGTGGTTTTTAGCCCCTGCTATGGGCCTGGGCGTTTCCCAATGCCCCGCATTGGCGCGATGCGGTTACACATTCAGTAACCTGAAAGATCGTGGGTAACAGTGGGAAAATGCCGACAGAGGAAACCGATATTTATTGGTAGATGTTGCTGTAGCGCCTAGCAGATCGCCATCGCGGGCAAGCCCGCTCCCACAGGTTTCGGAGTTGTGTCACAGATCGCATGAACCCCGAAAATCCCTGTGGGAGCGGGCTTGCCCGCGAAGAGGCCAGCCCAGCCAACATAAAAACACAGGCACAAAAAAACCCCGCCAGGCTCAACACCTGACAGGGTTTCAATGACTCAGAACCGCCGCTTACGCGACATTCATGGTCTTGTGCGTATCAATCAAATGCTGCACCACACTCGGGTCCGCCAAGGTGGAGATATCGCCCAACCCATCATATTCAGCCGTCGCAATCTTGCGCAGAATCCGCCGCATGATCTTGCCCGAGCGAGTCTTCGGCAGCCCCGGCGCCCACTGGATCACATCCGGCGACGCAATCGGCCCGATCTCCTTGCGCACCCAGTTTTTCAGTTCCAGGCGCAGCTGCTCGTTCGGCTCTTCACCGTTTTTCAGGGTGACATAGACATAAATGCCCTGCCCCTTGATGTCGTGCGGCACACCGACAACCGCCGCTTCGGCAACTTTCGGGTGCGCGACCATCGCGCTTTCGATCTCGGCGGTGCCCATGCGGTGGCCGGAGACGTTGAGCACGTCGTCCACACGACCGGTGATCCAGTAGTAGCCATCGGCATCGCGACGGGCGCCGTCACCGGTGAAGTACATGCCACGGAAGGTTTTGAAGTAAGTGTCGACGAAGCGGTCATGGTCGCCAAACAGCGTACGCGCCTGGCCCGGCCACGAATCGAGAATCACCAGGTTGCCCTCGGCCTCGCCTTCGACGATGTTGCCCAGGTTATCCACCAGTGCCGGCACCACGCCAAAGAACGGACGCGCCGCAGAGCCTGGCTTGAGCGCATGAGCGCCCGGCAGAGGGCTCATCATGTTGCCGCCGGTTTCGGTCTGCCACCAGGTATCGACGATCGGGCAACGGGATTTGCCGACATTCTTGTAGTACCAATCCCAGGCTTCCGGGTTGATCGGCTCGCCCACCGAACCCAACAGGCGCAGGCTGCTGCCATCGGCGCCTTCAACGGCGGCGGTGCCCGAGGCCATCATGGCGCGGATCGCGGTCGGTGCGGTGTAGAGGATGTTGACCTTGTGCTTGTCGACGATCTTCGCCACCCGGGTGATGTCCGGGTAGTTCGGCACGCCTTCGAACAGCAGCGTGGTCGCGCCGTTGGCCAGCGGGCCGTAGACGATGTAACTGTGGCCGGTGACCCAGCCGACGTCGGCGGTGCACCAGTAGATTTCACCCGGGCGGTAGTCGAACACGCGCTCGTGAGTCATCGCTGCATACAGCAGGTAACCGCCAGTGGTGTGCTGCACGCCCTTCGGCTTGCCGGTGGAGCCCGAGGTGTAAAGGATGAACAGCGCTTCTTCGGCGCCCATCTCTTTCGGCGCGCACACGGTGCCCGCTACTTTCATCAGGTCCTCGAACCAGATGTCGCGATGCTGGTTCCACTTGATGTCGCCACCGGTGCGCTTGCACACGATGACTTTCTGGATGCTGCTGGTTTCCGGGTTGGTCAGCGCGTCGTCGACGTTGGCCTTGAGAGGGATCTTCTTGCCGGCACGAATGCCTTCGTCGGCGGTGATCACCACTTTCGAGCGGCAGTCGATGATGCGACCGGCCAGGGCTTCCGGCGAGAATCCGCCGAACACCACCGAGTGAATCGCGCCGATCCGGGTACAGGCCAGCATGGCGACCACGGCTTCGGGGATCATCGGCATATAGATAGTCACCACGTCGCCGCGGTGCACGTCCTGACCACGCAGGGCGTTGGCAAACTTGCAGACTTGCTCGTGCAGTTCGCGGTAAGTGATGTTGCGGCTTTCGGCAGGATCATCGCCTTCCCAGATGATCGCGACCTGATCGCCGCGCTCGGCCAGATGACGGTCGAGGCAATTGTAGGAAACGTTCAGGGTGCCGTCGGCGAACCATTTGATGTCGACATGGTGATCGTCGAAGGAAGTCTGCTTCACCGTGGTGAAAGGCTTGATCCAGTCGAGGCGCTTGGCTTGCTCGCGCCAGAAGCCGTCCGGGTTGACGACCGACTGCTGGTACATGGCCTTGTAGGTCGCCTCGTCGGTCAGCGTGTTAGCCAAAACCTCGGGACGAACGGGATACAGGGAAGCCGCACTCATCTTTCTTACCTCGGTGGAATAGTTGTTTTTGTATGACCACGTTTTAGCGGGGCCGGGCCTATAGAACCATTCGACGATGGTAGTAACAAGCCCCTACAAATTGTCATGAAAAACCGCCAAACCCACTACCGCCGCCGTACCTGTGGGAGCGAGCTCGCTCGCGATGGCCGTCAACGATAACGCGCCCAATCTGACACCCCGCGGTGCTCTCTGGCTCATCGCGAGCAAGCTCCTACAAAAGAAGAGGCTATTCGGGGATTGTTACAGGATCTGTCAAAGGTGTTTATCAAAACCACCTCTATATGAACGTATCCGCCGCCCCTAAAATCTGCCACGCCAACAAGGCAATCTGATTAACCAAGTTGCAGCCCCCACGAAGGCAGTTAATCAAACACTCTGGTACTGAAGTTCCACACGCAACCCCAAAAAGGTTGCGTGAACCCACTCGACCTTAGAAAGGTAAATTTTAAATGAAAGCTTTATTAGTTCTGGCCCTCGGCAGCGTGTGCGTAACCGCCATGGCCGGCGAGGTTCCGACTGATGTCGCGCAGCAACAACCGCCCGTTGAGGAATACACTTACTCGATGAATCTGGACATCGCCAAAGTGATCTCCATGAGCGAAGCCCCGAACGTTTGTGAAGTTGTCCCCATGAAAATGGAATACGAAGATTCCAACGGCCAACGGCATATCCTGCGTTACAGCGCGATGGGCAACGGTTGCTCTAACGGCTGACCCCTGCTTCACCCTCCCCCAATAAGGTTCGACCCACCCGCCACGATCAGGCAGATGAAGCGCCGAACCTTAATAATCGATTAAATCGATTGTTTTAAGCATTTATTTGCGCTTTTTAATCGAATTAATCGGCGTAGTATCAAATCCAACCCAGACAAACAACGCCCACGAATCCGGAGCACTGACCATGAAAACCCAACTGATCCTCGCCCTGACCCTCTCCGTCCTGGCTGCCAACACCTTCGCCGCCGATGGTTACGACCGCACCGGCTCGGCCGCTTACACCACTGAAGCGGCTGTCGCTTCCGACGGTTACGACCACACCGGTTCAGCCTCTTTTGCCGCCGATGGCGCTGACCATGTAGGTGCCGGCAAACTGGCTTCCGATGGCGCTGACCACACCGGTGCCGCCCGCCTCGCCGCCGATGGTGCCGACCACGTCGGTGCAGGTCGCCTGAGCTGATCCACCCGCGTGACTTCACAGCCCGACTTCGGTCGGGCTTAGTTGTGTCTGGAGCCTGATAAAACCCCACCGAAACACAAGATGTAGTGAAAAAAGCCTTTTTTGGTTATTTCTTGAACAAAAATAATCCAGGGCAAAAATTCAGAAAAAAAAATCTTCCCCCGCCAACATCGTTCAAAGCCCTGTAAACCCTCACTCCGACCGAAAAACGGCCCCCGTCGACCGATCTGTGAGCCATTTCGCCGCACCACAGCACGCAAAACTTCCCTATAATGCGGCCTTAAGCGGGCCTGCAATATCCCCTTACAGGGATGAAAAGCCAGTCTGAAGCCCCGCACAGGCGCTTGCCGCTTGCTGCGCCCATCAGTGGCTCTCGGAACCCCGTACAAAATTCTGTTTGATGCCTGCGTATAGCTGCTGCAAAAAACGATTCCTTTAGATCCAACGCGGCCAGTAAGGCCGTGTGAAAAACCGACCTATCCAATTTCACACGGGCACACTGGCCCTCACGCAGGAGACGACACGTCATGCTGAGCTGGGACGAATTCGACAAAGAAGACACGGAAGTAGCAGTCAAGAGCGCCAACGCTGGCCACGCCACCGAAGCCAACATGGACCGTCTCGACAGCGCCGGCGGTGCCGCCGCCCTGGAAGCCCGTGCCGTGACCGCCGCTGACTCCGCCGCCGTTGCCCGCGCCAAAGCTGCCCTGGATTCCCTCGACGTCGCCGAAGGCCTCGCCGAACTCGAAGGCGCCTCCGCCCGTGTCGCCGTTGACGAAAAGCGCATGATCAACTGCCGCGCCGACCTCAACCAACTCGTACCCTTCAAGTACGACTGGGCCTGGCAGAAGTACCTGGACGGCTGCGCAAACCACTGGATGCCGCAAGAAGTCAACATGACCGCCGACATCGCCCTCTGGAAAAACCCGGAAGGCCTGACCGACGACGAGCGCCGCATCGTGATGCGCAACCTCGGCTTCTTCTCCACCGCCGACTCCCTGGTTGCCAACAACCTGGTCCTGGCCGTGTACCGCCTGATCACCAACCCGGAATGCCGCCAGTACATCCTGCGCCAGGCCTTCGAAGAGGCGATCCACACCCACGCCTACCAGTACTGCATCGAATCGCTGGCCATGGATGAAGGCGAAATCTTCAACATGTACCACGAGATCCCGTCGGTCGCGAAAAAAGCCACCTGGGGCCTGAAGTACACCCGTTCGATCTCCGATCCGAAGTTCGAAACCGGCACCGTCGAAACCGACAAAGAACTGCTGCGCAACCTGATCGCCTACTACTGCGTCCTGGAAGGCATCTTCTTCTACTGCGGCTTCACCCAGATCCTCTCCATGGGCCGCCGCAACAAAATGACCGGCGTCGCCGAGCAGTTCCAATACATCCTGCGCGACGAATCCATGCACCTGAACTTCGGCATCGACGTGATCAACCAGATCAAAATCGAAAACCCGCATTTGTGGGATGCCGAGATGAAGGAAGAAGCTTCGCAGATGATTCTGCAAGGCACTCAGCTGGAGATTGAATACGCTCGTGACACCATGCCTCGTGGGGTATTGGGCATGAATGCGGCGATGATGGAGGACTACCTGAAGTTCATCGCTAACCGTCGTTTGAGCCAGATTGGTTTGAAGGAAGAGTATCCAGGGACGACTAACCCGTTCCCTTGGATGAGCGAGATCATGGACTTGAAGAAAGAGAAGAACTTCTTTGAGACTCGTGTAATTGAGTACCAAACTGGTGGTGCGCTTAGCTGGGATTAATTCCCAAGCTAGCCGTGATTTGACGACTTGAATCGACAAATCGAACATCTGAAAGCCCCGATCTGATCGGGGTTTTTTTTGTGAGGTAGGAAAACTCTTACTCGCAATCTCAGTAGTAGTTAAACCTCCTACATGTATTCCAGCACCGTCTGTATTGAGGGCCATTCCATGCGGCCCTAAGCTCTACTGCAGGTGCCTAAGAAACGCCCAACGTAGAAAGCTAGCCAATTACACAGACGAGCAGTCACCCTTGGTGATTAATCGTACGGCTGTGTGTGTAGTGGTCAACTAATCCCGG
>NZ_AKJG01000051.1 GCF_000282455.1 Pseudomonas sp. GM74 | reverse complement strand
TGCGCTTTTCAAAGTGACCCGCCGTAAGGGCGGAACCATAAGCGGCCGTTACCGAAGAAATGGATATGTACACCGAACACCGAACACCGAACACAACCACCCCACCACCAAACCCCCAATCACCCCACCTGATACCCAACCATTCAGACCACGCCCCCATCCCCCCCGGTTAACAAAAGATAACGTGGCGTCGATTGTCAGACATTAAAAAACACCGATAGGATAGGCCAGCTTCCGAAGGGGCTCTGGATTGCGGGTTTCAGGACTATGCTCTGAAACAGCCGGTCCAGACACGCACCCTTGCGGCGCCCAGAAAGGTTGAACGACCTAACAATAATAATGGGAGAAGGTCTATGAGTGAGCCTGTCATGGGTGTGGGTATCTGCCGCCCGCCGGCACTACGCAAATTCGCGTTGCTGGCCACAGCGCTCTCGCTGTTGGGCTCTGCCATGCTGTCGGCGCCTGCGCTGGCTGCGGCGGCGCCAGCATCCGATGTTGTTTATTCCATTGAATCGGCCAAGGCTGCCAAAAGCCTGATGCTCGATGTCGTCCACGCCGGCAAGCGCCTGGTGGCGGTCGGGGATCGTGGGCACATCCTGTATTCCGATGACCAGGGTGCTACCTGGACCCAGGCCAAGGTCCCGACCCGGGCCCTGCTGACGTCGGTGTTTTTCGTCGACGACAAGCACGGCTGGGCCGTCGGCCATGACGCGCAGATCCTCGCCAGCGAGGACGGCGGCGCGACCTGGACCAAGCAATTTGAAGATCTGACACGCGAATCGCCGCTGCTCGATGTCTGGTTCAAGGACGTCGACAGCGGCTTTGCCGTGGGCGCTTACGGCTCGCTGATGGAAACCACCGACGGTGGCAAGCATTGGGAAGACGCCAGCGACCGCCTGGACAACGAAGACCAGTACCACCTGAATTCGATCGCTGCGGTCAAGGACGCCGGGCTGTTCATCGTCGGCGAGCAGGGCAGCATGTTCCGTTCCCCGGACTGGGGTCAGACCTGGGAGAAACTCGAAGGTCCGTACGAGGGCTCGCTGTTCGGCGTGATCGGCACAGCGCAGCCCAATACGCTGCTGGCCTACGGACTGCGTGGTAACCTTTACCGCTCCACGGATTTCGGCACCACCTGGGACCAGGTCGAGCTCAAGGCTGAACGCGGCGCTCTGGAGTTCGGGCTGTCCGGCGGCACGCTGCTCGATGATGGTTCGATCGTGATCGTCGGCAACGGCGGCTCGGTGATTCGCAGCAGCGACAATGGCGAAACCTTCAAGGTGGTCAACCGTCCGGACCGTATTTCGGTCTCGGCAGTGACGGCGGCAGGTAATGGCAATCTGGTTCTGGCCGGGCAGGGCGGCGTTCGCGTCACCTCGCCAAACGGCACCGAGTCGGGAAAATGAGCCGGGTTAATAATAAGAAGGCGGAGCTATGACTTCCTTGAGTACTCATCACCAGGACAAGGCGACGTTCCTCGAGCGCCTGATCTTCAACAACCGCCCGGCAGTGATCACGATCTGCCTGCTGGTCAGTATTTTCCTGTTCTGGCAGGCGACGCTGATCCGTCCATCCACCAGCTTCGAAAAAATGATCCCGCTGGAGCATCCCTTCATCCAGAAGATGATGGAGCACCGCAACGATCTGGCGAACCTGGGCAACACCGTGCGGATTTCGGTGGAAGCCACCGATGGCGACATCTTCTCCAAGGAGTACATGGAGACCCTGCGTCAGATCAACGACGAGGTGTTCTACATCTCCGGCGTCGACCGTTCCGGCCTCAAGTCGCTGTGGAGCCCGAGCGTTCGCTGGACCGAAGTGACCGAAGAGGGCTTCGCCGGCGGTGAAGTGATTCCGCAGAGCTACAACGGCTCCCAGGCCAGCCTCGATCTGTTGCGCAACAATGTGCTCAAGTCCGGTCAGGTCGGACGGTTGGTGTCCAACGATTTCAAGTCGAGCATCGTCGACATTCCGTTGCTGGAGTCCTATCCGGACCCGCAGGACCAGGGCAAGCTGCTGGCGCTGGACTATCGCCAGTTCTCCCACGAGCTTGAAGACAAGATCCGTACCAAGTTCGAAGCACAGAACCCGAACGTGAAGATCCACATCGTCGGTTTCGCCAAGAAAGTCGGTGACCTGATCGACGGCCTGGTGATGGTGGTGATGTTCTTCGGCATCGCCTTCGTCATCACCCTGATCCTCTTGCTGTGGTTCACCAACTGCCTGCGCAGTACCGTCGCCGTGTTGAGTACGACGCTGGTGGCAGTGGTCTGGCAACTGGGCTTGATGCACTTCTTCGGATTCGGGCTCGACCCCTATTCGATGCTGGTGCCGTTCCTGATCTTCGCCATCGGTATTTCCCACGGCGTGCAGAAGATCAACGGCATCGCCCTGCAATCGAGTGAAGCGGACAACGCCCTGACCGCGGCGCGTCGCACCTTCCGTCAATTGTTCCTGCCGGGGATGATCGCGATCCTCGCCGATGCCGTGGGTTTCATCACGCTGCTGATCATCGATATCGGTGTGATCCGTGAACTGGCCATCGGCGCGTCCATCGGCGTGGCGGTGATCGTGTTCACCAACCTGATCCTGCTGCCGGTGGCGATTTCCTATGTCGGCATCAGCAAGCGTGCCGTCGAGCGAAGCAAGAAAGACGCGGTGCGCGAACACCCGTTCTGGCGCCTGCTGTCGAACTTTGCCGGCGCCAAAGTCGCACCGGTTTCCATTCTGCTGGCGTTGATCGCCTTTGGCGGCGGCCTGTGGTACAGCCAGAACCTGAAAATCGGCGACCTCGACCAGGGTGCCCCGGAGCTGCGCCCGGACTCGCGCTACAACAAGGACAACAACTTCATCATCAACAACTACTCCACCAGTTCCGACGTATTGGTGGTGATGGTCAAGACCAAGTCCGAAGGCTGCTCGCGCTACGAAGCCATGGCGCCGATCGACGAGCTGATGTGGAAGATGCAGAACACCGAGGGCGTGCAATCGGCGATTTCCCTGGTGACCGTGTCCAAGCAAATGATCAAGGGCATGAACGAGGGCAACCTGAAATGGGAAACCCTGTCGCGTAACCCTGACGTGCTGAACAACTCCATTGCCCGCGCTGACGGCCTGTACAACAACAGCTGTTCCCTGGCGCCGGTGCTGGTGTTCCTCAACGATCACAAGGCAGAGACCCTGGATCGCGCGGTGCATGCGGTGCAGGAGTTCGCCAGGGAAAACAACAAGGAAGGCCTGGAGTTCATCCTCGCCGCCGGTAACGCCGGGATCGAGGCGGCCACCAACGAGGTGATCAAGAAGTCCGAGCTGACCATCCTGATCCTGGTGTACATCTGTGTGGCGGTCATGTGCATGATCACCTTCCGTTCGTGGGCGGCGACCTTGTGCATCGTGCTGCCGCTGGTGCTGACCTCGGTACTCGGCAACGCCCTGATGGCCTTCATGGGCATCGGCGTGAAAGTCGCGACCCTGCCGGTGGTGGCGCTCGGGGTGGGGATTGGCGTGGACTACGGCATCTACATCTACAGCCGCCTGGAAAGCTTCCTGCGTGCCGGCCTGCCGCTGCAAGAGGCGTACTACCAGACGCTGAAGTCGACCGGTAAAGCCGTGCTGTTCACCGGTCTGTGCCTGGCCATCGGCGTGTGCACCTGGATCTTCTCGGCCATCAAGTTCCAGGCCGACATGGGCCTGATGCTGACCTTCATGCTGCTGTGGAACATGTTCGGTGCGCTGTGGCTGTTGCCGGCACTGGCGCGGTTCCTGATCAAGCCTGAGAAACTGGCGGGGCAGAAGGGCAACTCGTTGTTTGCTCACTGATCCACGATCAGCAACGCCAAAACCGCAACCTTAGGGTTGCGGTTTTTTTTACATTTAAAAATTTCACACCGGACCCTGTGGTGATCAGGCAGGATCGCTACCCAGCACCACATTCAACGCACTACGCGCATCATCCAGCTGCACCAGCGTCGCATGCCGCGCACCCAGCGCATCACGGTTTTCAATGGCGGTGAGAATCGCCTTGTGCCGGGGCAGCGCCAGTTCATGCAGGTTCGGCCGCTGGTTCGAATGCTTCAAGGCTTCGGCGATGGCCACCGATAGCATGTTGCACAGGTTGGCCAGCAAGTCGTTGTGCGTGGCGTCGGCGATGCGACTGTGGAAGTCCAGGTCCGGCTGTAACAGCGCCTCCGGTGTCGGCGCGGCTTCCATGCGCTGGTAGGCCTCACCAATGGACGCGATGTCCGCCTCGGTGGCGAATTGCGCGGCGAGGGCGGCAGCGGCCGGTTCGATGATGCTGCGCACACTGGTCAGCAGGTCGAAAAACTGGTTTTGCGGACTGCTCTGCATCAGCCAGTGCAGCACGTCCGGATCGAGCATGTGCCAGTCCTTGCGCGGCTTGACCACGGTTCCGACGCGCGGGCGGGAATACACCAGGCCCTTGGCAACCAATACTCGGGTGGCTTCGCGCAGCACCGGTCGGCTGACCGCATATTCTTCGCACAACAGCGCTTCGGCGGGCAGTTTGTCGTCCGGCAGGAAACGTCCCGAGACGATCTGCATGCCCAGTTCCTGGACGATGCGCGAGTGCATGCTTTTGCGGTCGGAGGGTTTGCGGTAATCCATGGGGAACGGCGCGGTCCTGTGCGAATAGGTGTCGCGCATGATAGCAGGCGCGGCGCAATCTTGAGGCGGGCGTAGATCAAATGTGGGAGCGGGCTTGGTCCGGGCGGTGTTCCGACGAAAGCGATTTGTCAGACAACATCAATGTTGAATGCACAACCGTATTCGTCGGAACGCCGCCCGGATCAAGCCCGCTCCCACAGGGGGTGGTGGTGATCAGTGGGAGTGACGCGGCACTTCAGCCCCACGGCAACCGACCAGGAAGTCGAAGTCGCATCCCTGGTCCGCTTGCAGCACGTGGTCGATGTACAGCTGACGATACCCGCCGACGATCAGGTTCTGTGGCGGCTGCAGATCGGCCATGCGCGCGGCCAGTTCGGCGTCCGGAATATCCAGGTGCAAACGGCCGCCGGCGCAATCGAGTTCGATCCAGTCGCCTTCTTTCACTGCGGCCAGCGGTCCGCCGGCAGCGGCTTCCGGGGCGACGTGCAGGACAACAGTGCCGTATGCGGTGCCGCTCATGCGTGCGTCGGAAATGCGCACCATGTCGGTCACACCCTGGGCCAGCAGCTTGGCCGGCAGGCCCATGTTGCCCACTTCGGCCATGCCCGGATAACCCTTCGGCCCGCAGTTCTTCATCACCAGGATCGAGTTGGCATCCACGTCCAGTTCAGGGTCGTTGATTCGCGCCTTGTACATGTCGAAGTTCTCGAACACCACCGCACGTCCGCGATGCTGCATCAACTCTGGCGTGGCGGCGGAAGGCTTGAGCACGGCGCCCAGCGGTGCCAGGTTGCCGCGCAACACACAGATGCCGCCGTCGGCGCGGATCGGGTTGTCGAGGGTGCGGATCACTTCGTCCTCGCCATAGATCGGCGCGTCCCTGGTGTTCTCGCCGATGGACTTGCCGTTGACGGTCAATGCATTCGGGTTCGGGATCAGGTTGGCTTCACCGAGGCGCCGCAGCACCGCCGGCAAGCCACCGGCGTAATAGAACTCTTCCATCAGGAAGCGCCCGGACGGTTGCAGGTCGACGATAGTCGGCATGCCGCGACCGATACGGGTCCAGTCATCCAGATCCAGCTCCACGCCAATGCGTCCGGCGATGGCTTTCAGGTGGATCACTGCGTTGGTCGAACCGCCGATGGCGGCATTGACGCGAATGGCGTTTTCGAAGGCTTCCTTGGTCAGGATCTTCGACAGCTTCAAGTCTTCGCGCACCATTTCCACGGCGCGCATGCCGGACATGTGCGCCAGCACATAACGGCGCGCATCCACGGCCGGGATCGCCGCGTTGTGGGGCAGGGAAGTGCCCAGTGCTTCAGCCATGCAGGCCATGGTCGAGGCGGTGCCCATGGTGTTGCAGGTGCCGGCCGAGCGGGACATGCCGCCCTCGGCCGCGAGGAAGTCGTCGATGCTGATGGTGCCGGCCTTGACCTGTTCGCTGAGCTGCCAGACCACGGTGCCGGAGCCGATGTCCTTGCCCTTGTGCTTGCCGTTGAGCATCGGCCCGCCGGTGACGACGATGGCCGGCACGTCGCAACTGGCGGCGCCCATCAGCAAGGCCGGGGTGGTTTTGTCGCAACCGGTCAGCAGCACCACGCCATCGATCGGGTTACCGCGAATGGCTTCTTCCACGTCCATGCTCGCCAGGTTGCGGGTGAGCATGGCGGTTGGGCGCAGGTTCGATTCGCCGTTGGAGAACACCGGGAACTCCACCGGGAAGCCGCCAGCCTCGATCACCCCGCGTTTGACGTGCTCGGCAATCTGGCGGAAATGCGCGTTGCACGGGGTCAGTTCCGACCAGGTATTGCAGATGCCGATGATCGGCTTGCCATGGAACTGGTGGTCGGCGATGCCCTGATTCTTCATCCAGCTGCGGTACATGAAGCCGTTCTTGTCGGCCGTGCCAAACCATTGGGCGGAGCGCAGGGTGGGTTTCTTATCAGACATGATCGGTTCTCTTATTGTATGACTATATTGTTCGAGCTGAGGCGTAACATAAGCGCAAATTAAGCGCTTTGGAAGTGTTGTTGAGTAAATAGTATTACTATATAGTCCGCTCAAACGGAGGGATGGCCCTAGCGAGTTTTTCGCGAGAGGCGTCCCCCGAGGTTCTATAACAACAACAATCGGAGACCGATCTCATGAGCCAGGAACTGCGGCTTATCCGTCGCATCACGCTGAAACTGATTCCCTTCCTGATCCTGCTGTACCTGATCGCCTATGTGGACCGCTCCGCGGTGGGCTTCGCCAAATTGCACATGGGCGCAGACATCGGCCTGGGCGATGCCGCCTACGGTCTTGGCGCCGGGCTGTTCTTCATCGGTTACTTCCTGCTGGAAATCCCCAGCAATCTGATGCTCGACCGCTTCGGCGCACGGCGCTGGTTCGCGCGGATCATGCTCACCTGGGGCGCCATCACCATCGGCATGGCCTTCGTCCAGGGGCCGAACAGCTTCTATGTGATGCGCTTCTTGCTCGGCGCCGCCGAAGCCGGGTTCTTCCCGGGCGTTCTGTACTACATCACCCAATGGTTCCCGGTGCGCCATCGCGGCAAGATCCTCGGGTTGTTCATCCTGTCGCAACCTATTGCAATGATGATCACCGGCCCGGTGTCTGGTGGCTTGCTGGGCATGGACGGCGTGTTGGGTCTGCACGGCTGGCAGTGGCTGTTCATCGTCATCGGCTGCCCGGCGATCCTGCTGACCTGGCCGGTGCTGCGCTACCTGCCGGACGGCCCGCAGCAAGTGAAGTGGATGGACCAGGCGGAAAAGGACTGGCTGAGCGGCGAGCTGAAAAAGGATCTGGATGCCTACGGCCAGACTCGTCACGGCAATCCGTTGCATGCACTCAAGGACAAGCGCGTCCTGCTGTTGGCGCTGTTCTACCTGCCGGTGACCCTGAGCATCTATGGTCTGGGTTTGTGGCTGCCGACGCTGATCAAGCAGTTCGGCGGCAGTGACCTGGTGACCGGTTTCGTTTCCGCGGTGCCGTACATCTTCGGGATCATCGGCCTGCTGATCATTCCACGCAGCTCCGACCGCTTGAACGACCGCTACGGCCACCTCGCCGTGCTCTACGTGCTGGGTGCGATTGGCCTGTTCCTCAGCGCCTGGCTGTCGGTGCCGGTGCTGCAACTGGCGGCGCTGTGCCTGGTGGCGTTCGCATTGTTTTCCTGCACGGCGGTGTTCTGGACCTTGCCGGGCCGCTTCTTCGCCGGCGCCAGTGCGGCGGCGGGGATCGCATTGATCAACTCGGTGGGCAACCTCGGCGGCTACCTCGGCCCATTCGTGATCGGCGCGTTGAAGGAGTACACCGGCAATCTTGCGTCCGGCTTGTATTTCCTCTCCGGGGTGATGGTGTTCGGCCTGATTCTGACTGGCGTCGTCTATCGCCTGCTGGAACGCAGGCACGTCCTGCCAGCCGATGAGTTTGCGGCGAGTGCGCGTGGGGCTTCCCGTACCTGACCTATAGCTGGAAATCACCACTGTCCCTGTGGGAGCGGGCTTGCCCGCGATAGCAATCTGTCTGGCACATCAGTGTTGAATGTGCAGCCGCCATCGCGGGCAAGCCCGCTCCCACAGGGATTTGTGAGTGTTCAAGTTTTACTTAAAGGAGAAAATCCATGCGTTTGGTTCAGTTCGAATTGAGTAACGGCGAACGCCGTGTCGGCGTGGTCGAGGCAGGCCTGGTCCGTGAAGTGCAGGACGCGCGCACCGTTCGCGATCTGGCACTGGCGGCGATCGAGGCGGGCGCAAGCCTTGAGCAACAGGTGCAAAGCCTGGGGCTGGGCATCAGTCACGACTATGCCGAACTGCTGACGCAACGGCGCATCCTGCCGCCCCTGGACCATGCGGACCCTGCACACATGCTGGTCAGCGGCACGGGCCTGACCCATCTGGGCAGTGCGTCGGCCCGGGACAAGATGCACCAGCAAAATGGTGACGAGTCCGCAATGACCGACACCATGCGCATCTTCAAATGGGGCGTGGAGGGCGGTAAGCCGGCGGCGGATGAAGCCGGTGTGCAACCGGAATGGTTCTACAAAGGCGATGGCAGCATCGTCGTCCGGCCTGGCCAGCCATTTCCCTTGCCGCCGTTTGCCGAAGATGCCGGTGAAGAGCCGGAGATCGCCGGCCTGTACGTGATCGGTCACGACGGCAAGCCGTATCGCCTGGGGTTTGCCGTGGGCAACGAATTCTCCGACCACGTCATGGAGCGCAAGAACTACCTGTACCTGGCCCATTCGAAACTGCGCAGTTGCAGCTATGGCCCGGAACTGCGGGTCGGCGAATTGCCACAGCATCTGGCGGGCACCAGCCGCATCCTGCGTGACGGCGAAGTGCTGTGGCAGAACGAGTTTCTCAGCGGCGAGGCGAACATGTGCCACAGCCTCGCCAACCTCGAATTCCATCATTTCAAGTACAGCCAGTTCCTGCGCCCGGGGGACGTGCACATTCACTTCTTCGGCACGGCGACCCTGTCCTTTGCCGACGGCATTCGCACGCAACCGGGCGACGTGTTCGAGATCACCCAGGCCGAGTTCGGCGCACCATTGGTCAACGGCATCGCATCGGTCCCGGCGGCTTTCGAGCCCGGCACCGTCGGCACACTTTGAGGAGTTACCCATGACCCGGATCCTTGGTCACAACTACATCGGCGGCCTGCGCAGCGCAGTCGGCAGCGTCAAGCTGCGGAGTGTCGATGCCAGCACTGGCGAGGCCTTGCCCCACGATTTTTATCAGGCGACACCGCAGGAAGTCGATGCGGCGGCCCACGCAGCAGCGGCTGCCTATCCGGCCTATCGCTGTCTGAGCGCGGAGCGCCGGGCGCAGTTTCTCGATGCCATCGCCGATGAACTGGACGCCCTCGGTGATGATTTTGTCGCTGTCGTTTGCCGCGAAACGGCGTTGCCCGCAGGGCGGATTCAAGGGGAGCGTGGGCGTACCAGCGGGCAGATGCGCCTGTTTGCCAAAGTGCTGCGTCGTGGTGATTTCTACGGCGCGCGAATCGACCGGGCATTGCCTGAGCGTCAGCCGTTGCCGCGTCCGGACCTGCGTCAGTACCGCATCGGCCTGGGACCTGTGGCGGTGTTTGGTGCCAGCAACTTTCCGCTGGCGTTCTCCACCGCCGGCGGCGATACCGCCTCGGCGCTGGCCGCCGGGTGCCCGGTGGTGTTCAAGGCCCACAGCGGTCACATGGCCACGGCTGAATGGGTTGCTGACGCGATCATCAGTGCTGCCGAGAAAACCGGGATGCCGGCCGGCGTGTTCAACATGATCTATGGCGGTGGCGTCGGCGAGGCGTTGGTCAAACATCCGGCGATTCAGGCGGTTGGTTTCACCGGTTCGCTCAAGGGGGGGCGAGCCTTGTGCGACATGGCGGCGGCCCGTGCGCAACCGATTCCGGTGTTCGCCGAGATGTCGAGCATCAACCCGGTGATCGTATTGCCCCAGGCGTTGCAGGCGCGGGCCGACACCGTCGCCCGGGACCTCACGGCGTCGGTGGTCCAGGGCTGCGGGCAGTTCTGCACCAATCCGGGTCTGGTGATTGGCATTCGCTCGGCGTCGTTCAGTGCCTTTGTGCAGCAAGTGGCCGGGCTGATGGGCGACCAGCCGGCGCAAACCATGCTCAATGCCGCAACCCTGAGCAGTTACGGCCAGGGCTTGCAAAAGCTCCTCGCGCATCCGGGAATCAAGCACCTGGCCGGCAATTCACAGCAGGGCAATCAGGCCCAGCCGCAGCTGTTCAAGGCTGATGTCCGCCTGCTGCTCGATGGCGATGAAGTCCTGCAAGAGGAAGTGTTCGGGCCGACCACGGTGGTGGTCGAGGTCGCGGACCAGGCGCAACTGACGGCCGCCCTGAACGGCCTGCACGGCCAATTGACCGCCACCGTCATTGGCGAGCCGCAAGACTTCGAGCAGTTCGCCGGGCTGACGGCGTTGCTGGAACAGAAGGTCGGACGCATCCTGCTCAATGGCTATCCGACGGGCGTGGAAGTCTGCGATTCGATGGTCCACGGCGGGCCTTACCCGGCAACGTCCGATGCGCGCGGCACGTCAGTGGGCACACTGGCCATCGATCGTTTCCTGCGCCCGGTGTGCTTCCAGAACTACCCGGACAGTCTGCTGCCGGATGCACTGAAGAACGGCAATCCGCTGCGCATCCAGCGACTGGTGGATGGGCAACCATCGCGCGACGCCCTCTAACGGCTGACCACAGGTTGGTCATTCCAACCGAGGGAAATGGGATGCGATGAGCTATCATTGCGTCTTTCTCATCCAAAGATTGATTGCCATGACTTCCCCAACCGACACCTTGCTCAATGCCCTCGAACACTGCGGAATGGTGGAGATCGACGGGCTGCATGCCTTCGAATTCGCCCTTGACGAGATTGATAACCTGCACATTGAATGCATGGATGGCCGTGCGGCCAAACACTGGGAGTTCACCCCGGCGCAGGTCCAGGCTGCAACCTTCGACACCACGCTGCAAAGCTGGTTGATCACCGGTGACTCGGGTGAACACCGTTTGGTGTGCCTGGGCGATGTCGTCAGCGGTGACAACGAAGATGATGACCAAGGTGATGCGTAACTTCTGGCCACTGTTGATGGCCGGCAGCATCGGCGCCATGGGCGTCCAGGTCGCATCCGCCGAGGATTATCAACTGCTGGTGGGCTCCTACACCGCCGGTCAAAGCCAGGGTATCTACCGCCTGGCGTTCGACAGCCGCACCGGGCAGGTCGATGCCAGGCCCCTGCAAGTGATCAAGAGCGAAAACCCGTCGTGGCTGACCCTGTCGAAGGATCAGCGACACCTGTTCGTGGTCAACGAAAACGGCCCGGGCCAGGCCGATCCGGTAGGTCGCGTCAGCAGTTTCGCGATCGATCCCAAGACCCACGCGCTGAGCCTGGTCAACCAGGTACAAAGTCTGGGCAACGAGCCGACCCATTCCAGTCTCAGCGTCGATGGCAGCCATTTGTTTGTCAGCAATTACTCGGTGGCCGAAGACCCCGGCGGTACTCTTGCGGTGCTGCCGGTGGCGGCCGATGGCAAGCTCAAACCGGTGGTGCAGATGAGCAGCCATCCGGCGAGCCGGGTCAATCCCGAGCGCCAGGCCTCGGCCCACGTGCATTCGACCGTCCCGTCGCCGGACGGCCAATACGTGTTCGTCAATGACTTGGGGGCGGACAAGGTGTTTGCCTACCGTTTCGACCCCAAGGCCAACCCGCAACGGCCGTTGACCCCGGCCACCCCGGCATTCGTGCAACTGCCGCCCGGTAGCGGGCCGCGTCATCTGCTGTTCAGCAGCGATGGCAAACACGCCTGGCTGACCATGGAAATGAGCGCGCAAGTAGCGGTGTTCGATTACCACGACGGTCAACTCGAGCAGACGCAGATGGTCGATCTGGCGGCCGGGCAGTCGGTCTCGGACAAGGCTGCGGCGGCGTTGCATGCCTCGGCTGACGGCAAGTTCCTCTACGTCAGCAACCGTGGCACGGCCAATCAACTGCTGGTGTTTGCCATCGATCCGGCCACCGGCCACCTCAGTGAGCTGCAACGGCGGGCGGTGGAGGGCGATCATCCGCGGGAATTCAGCCTCGATCCGAGCGGCAAATTCCTGTTGATCGCCAACCAGAAGAGCAACCAGATTGTCGTCGTCGAACGCGATGCCAGGACCGGTCTGCTGGGCAAAACCGTGCAAAAACTGCCGATGGACGCCCCGAGCGACCTCAGGTTTCTGCTGCGTCAATAAGCCGCAGGCCCCGGTTGATGGGGCCTGCCTGCTTTTATCAATGACGCTGATATCTGGTACTGCTACAAAGCATTTCAAGGCACGAACCCTCGAGGGTTAAGTTTGCTTCACGGCCCCACCGGGCAAGCAAGCCAACTGAATCCGAGGAATACCGCCATGAACTTCAACATCTTCTCTGTCATCGCCGCTTCCGCCATTTCTGCCACCGTTGCGCTGCCAGCCAGCGCCAACGTTGAAATCAGCGACAAAAAAGCCCACACCCAGAGCTACACCCAGAAGTACCTTCAACAGAGCGCCAACTTCTACGCTGCGCTGGATCACAAAACCCAAGCCTGAACGCTCACCCTGCCTTTATGCAGGAGCGAAGTCACTGATGATCGAAGAGCCTGGTGTTGAAAAACAGGTGTTGAAAACGATCAGAGTGATGTCGCTCCTGCATAACGCATTTGCGACAGCATCACTTTGCCATCAAACCCGCGCTTGATATCACATTGCCATGAGTTTAAATTGACGCTGATTTTTTGACTCCTCCTCACGGCAAGGATCGGCAGCATGGTGACGCGTCTGGCATTGGTTGTTCTTTTTCTCTATTCCACCCCCATTCTGTCGGCGGTCGACCCTGTTCCGAGTGAGCCGGACGCTGCCCTCGAACGCTTGATGAGTTTTATTGAAGACTGAAATAGTCTGGCTTAATGATCAATGAAGCTGATGGTCACTATGGATAACCCTGAGTGGTTACCCAGGCTTTTTTGATCGATTCTGTGGGCATTGAAACATGCCTGCGGAGAACATCATGGCCAGCGCAATTCTCACTTCTGCCAAACACGGCGCCTATGTAGCGATCGGTCTGTACCTTGCCATGGTGCTGTTGGTCAGCCTGTCAGCCCAGTCGCAATCCACCTTCGAAGCGCCGATCCAGGTCGCTCATCCCGGCATCCAGTTTGAACACCGCGGGCAAAACGCGGACGTTGATCAGGCTGAAATCGCGGGAGTTGTCGGCGCATGAAAGGGCACAGACTCTGGGTCATCGCCTTCCTGGCGTTCATGACCAACGGATCCTCCCTGTTGGGGATCGGCCAGGGCTCGGCGGGCTCGGTGGCACGGGCCATCGAAGCCAACCACAACATCGCCCGCAGCATCGAAAACGCCAGTGTCCAAGGCATGCTGGCCGGCAATCCGCCGGTCAGGAATGAAGGCGTGGTGTTCGGGCCGTTCCAGGTGGATTGCTCGGCGATCGGGATGTGTGGGGTATTGGCGTAAGTGCCTGGCCTATTTCTTCATGATTGAAGTAAAGAGTTCCGACTCCAGAAACCGCTGCAACCAATCCTGCAAACGCCGATACCGCGTCTGCGCGAACCATTCGCGGTCGACGTGGGCGAACTGGCGCACGAAGGGCATCAACGCCACATCGGCCAGGCTCGGATGGTCCGCCAGCAAGTAGTCGCGTCCCTCCAGCAACGCCTCCAGCCTTTGCAAAAACACCTCGCCCTCGCCGCGATAAACCTCCATCGGCTGCTCAGGATAACGCTCGGCGTACTTGTAGCGATTCAAGTGCACCTTGAACACCTGATCGTTCTGTTCGATCAACGGCGCGATTTGCGCCGCAGCGTCAGGATCATCCTTGAGCAGCCAGTCCTGCGGATCGTTCTGCGCCAGCGCCCAGCGCATGATGTCGAGGCTTTCGTCGATCACCCGGCCATCGACGCTCAGCACCGGCACCGTGCCTTTGCCCGACAGCGCGAGCATTTCGGCGGGCTTGGCCTTCAGGCTGACTTCGACGATGTCCACGGCCACGCCCGAGTAGCGCAGGGCCATGCGTGCGCGCATGGCGTACGGGCAGCGGCGGAAGGAGTACAGCCTGTTCATTTCACCTCCAGGGTGCTCAGGCCGTTGCCCAGGCGCTGGACCTGAATCTGCACCGGAATCCGTTCGTGCATTTCCTGTACGTGGGAAATCACCGCGACCTTGCGGCCCTGGGCCTGCAAGCCGTCGAGGGCGTCCATGGCCAGTTGCAGGGATTCGGGGTCGAGGCTGCCGAAGCCTTCGTCGATGAACAGCGACTCGATTTTCAGCGTGCTCGAGGCCATCGACGCCAGGCCGAGGGCCAGCGCCAGCGACACCAGGAAGGTCTCGCCACCGGACAGCGAATGCACCGAACGCAGTTCGTCACCCATTTCGGTGTCCATCACCAGCAAGCCGAGCATGCTTCCGCCGCGTTTGAGGCGATAGCGGCGCACCAGTTGGCGCAATTGCACGTTGGCGTGATGCACCAGCAGGTCGAGGTTGTAGGCCTGGGCGATCTTGCGGAAGGTATCGCCGGTGGCGGAGCCGATCAACGCATTCAGGCGCGCCCAGCGTTGATACTCGTTGTAGGCGTCGGCAGTCTGCTGCACCAGGGCCTGATTGGCGTTCTGTCGGCGCTGGTCCTCGGCCTGTTCGGCGCGCAGTTCGGCGCAGTGTTGCTCGCTGGTGGCGGCGAGGTTTTGCAGATCGATCAGCGCTCCGGCCAATTGCTCTGCATCTAGGTTGCCGTTGTGTTGCGCCTGGTGATCGAGCAGGCGCTTGTCGCGCTCCTGCACCAGGACGCTGGCCTGTTCGATGGCTTTTTCACTGTGCTGCAAGCGCTGGCGCAGTTCGCTGACCTGGGTGTCATCGACGCGCAGCAAGTCTTCGAGGCCGCCGTCATCCAGCTCGGGATGGCCGGCACGCCAGTCGCCGATCTTGCCGGCGAGCTCACGTTCTTCAACTTCCAGTGCGTGCAAGCGCTCCTGCTGGGCCTTGAGTTCGGCGGCGATTTGCACTGATTGCGTGAGGACGTTTTGCAGTGTCTGCACGGTGCTGGTTTCGGCACTGCGCGCCTGCTCCACGGCCTGTTCCAGTTGCTGCTGCCAATGCTCGGCGCTGCTGTGTTCGCCGAGTAGTTGACCGAGCGTGTGCTGGCTCGCCTGTTGCTGCTCCGCCAGCCCATTGAACTGCTGTTCGGCGGCTTGCAATTGCTGCACGCG
The DNA here is from genome assembly GCF_000282455.1 of Pseudomonas sp. GM74. Classification (GTDB taxonomy): domain Bacteria; phylum Pseudomonadota; class Gammaproteobacteria; order Pseudomonadales; family Pseudomonadaceae; genus Aquipseudomonas. Next base: position 64,537 of record NZ_AKJG01000051.1, on the reverse strand, counting down.
GCTTTGCTGGCGGTCCTGTTCCTTCTCCAGGTTTTGCTGGCGCTGTTGCTGCTCGGCCAGTTCTTCCTTTTGTTGCTCGAGTTGCGCCAGGCGCTCGGCGATCTGCCGGTCGAGCTGCATGAAGGTCGCGGCCGGCTCGACGCGCAGCGCTTGCAGGGTCTCGGCCGGCAGCAGGCTGGCAAATGCCTTGAGTTCTTCGTCCAGGCGCTGGCGGTCGTTGCCCAGTTCGCGCTGTTGATTGCTCAGGTGTTGGGCTGCTTGCTGGTGCGCGGTTTCGGCATGGCGCAGTTGCTGGGTCAGGCGCGCGGCATCCTGTTGCAGGGTGAGCAGGGCGCTCTGCCGTTGCTCGTCCTGGCTGATGCTCTGGTTGAGCTGACTGTTTTGCTGGTTGAGCCAGGCGTCGCGTTTGGCGGCATCCTGATTCAGCAGTTGGGCAGCCAGTGGATGGGCCTCCAGGCTTGGGGCGAGGGCATGCTGCTGGGTCGCCAGTTGCTCCTGCTGTTGCAGCAGTTCCTTTTGCTGGGCGATCAGCCCGCCGACTTCGGCACGCAGGTCAGTGAGTTCTTCCTTGAGCAGGTCAACGGCCTTCTGCGCGTTGGCCTGTTCGCTTTCATCAAAACGACCGAGGCTTTGCAGCAGGGCTTCGGGCTGATGATAGGGATGCTCGTTGCTGCCGCAGACCGGGCATGGCTGATCGTCCTGCAACTGCGCGCGCAGCTCTTCGACACTGGCACTGCGCGCCAGACGCTGGCGCTCCAGCAGTTCGCGCGTGACGTTGAGGGTCTGTTCGGCAACGCTCAGATCAGCCTTGGCCTTGACCCCGTCCTGGGTCAGGCGCTCACGTTCCTGTTGCGCGCTGAGCTGGCGCTGTTGCAACTCGGCACCGCGTTTGTCCAGGTCCTGCTGGCTGGCCCACAGGCGCGCAAGGTCTTCGACGGCGCGCAGTTGCTTGCGGTTGTCCTGCAACAGACTGCCCAGGATACCGATCTGCTCGGCGACGGCATCCGGTTCGGCGCCGGCCTCCTTGAACAGCACCTCCAGTTGTTGCTTCTGCGCGGTAAGCGCTTGTTCGGTGCTCGCGGCGTTTTGTTCGAGGCTGGCCAGTTCGGCCTGACCCTGATTCAACCGGCTGCCGATCAACATCAACTGTTGCAGGCGATCACGGTAGGCATTCCAGGCATCGCTCAACGGTGCCAGATGGGTGCTTTGCTCCAGCCCGGTGGCGATGCGCTGCAAGTCCGCGGCGCCACGGGCTTGCTGATCGAGCAAGGTCTGAATCGTGCCCTGGCCCTGGGTGCAGGCCTGTTGCGCCTGTTGCCTGGCTTCGGCGCTGAGGGCGGTGTCCTTGGCCAGGCGGGCGAGGGTGCTTTGCGCTTCGAAGGCCTGACGGAGCGACGGCGCGCTGTCGGTTTGCCGTTGTCGGGTTTCGCTCAAGGCGATCCGGGCGGCGCTGAGCTGTTGCTCAAGCTGCGTCTGACGCTCGCCGAGTTCGCCATGCTCCTGCGTGTGCAAGGCAATTTGCGCCGCCAAGGGTGTCAGCAGCGCGTCGACCTCGGTTTTACGGGCAAACTGGTGCCGTTGCGGGGCCAGTTGTTCGAGGCGGGTGAGCCTCAAGCGCTCACTGGTCAGGGCTTCCCAGTGGGTCTGCGCCGATTGCAGTTGTTCGCTGGCGGCCAGATGCTCGTCCTGCAGTCGACGCAGGTTCTTGAGCCAGGTGTCCTGCAGTTCAAGCTCTTTGAGCTGCGCCTGTCGGGTCTTGAGTTGCTGCTGCGCCTGGTTGAAGCGCTCATCCAGTTCCGCGCGGGCTTCGGGCGACAGTGGCGTCACACCGCTGGCCTGATCCTGCAGCAGCTTGTGCGCTTCGCGGGCTTCTTTGGTCTTGTCGAAGGCCCGACGACCGAGGCGAGTGTAGAGCGCCGTGTCGGTGAGTTTTTCCAGCAGTTCGCTGCGGTCGTTGTCATCGGCCTTGAGGAATGCGCTGAATTCGCTTTGCGCCAACATCACCGCGCGGGTGAACTGTTCGAAATTCAGCCCCAGCGCGGCTTCGAGCTGAGTCTTGTATTCGCCTTTCTGGCTGGCCAGCAATTGATCCTGATCGATGTCGCGCAGGCTCTGGCGGCTGGCTTGCAGTTTGCCACCGGCCTTGTCCCGAGCGCGATTGGCTTCCCAGCGGGCGCGGTAACGGCGGCCGTCGACTCCCACGAAATCCACTTCCGCATAGCCTTCACCGGTGCCGCGACGCAGCAGGGTTCGCGGGTCGCCGGTGCCGATTTCGCCGTCGGCGTCCGGTACCTTGGCGTCGCGGCCGGTGTTGTTCAGCCGTGGTACGGCGCCAAACAGCGCCAGGCACAGGGCATCGAGCAAGGTGCTTTTGCCGGCGCCGGTGGGGCCGGTGATGGCGAATAGTCCGGCACTGGCCAGGGGTTCGGCGGTGAAGTCGACTTCAAACGGCCCGGCCAGGGAGGCGAGGTTTTTCAGGCGGATCGCGAGGATTTTCATGGTTGTTCGCTCTCCATCTGCACGTCCTGCAACAGCTCGGCAAAGTCCTTGAGGGTCTGCGCGTCGACCTCGCTGCCGTAGTTGTCCTGCCAGGCGCGGCTGAACAGTTCCTGAGGCGTGAGCTGGTCCAGTTCGATCAGGGTGCTGCCTTCGTCGGCACCGTCACGACCGCCGGTGCCGGCGTACTCGGCGGCGATGCGCACCAGGCGCACGGCCTTGCCTTGCAGGGCGGTTTCCACTTGATTGCGCAGGTCGGGCTGCGGCTCATCGAGGCGCACCCGCACCTCCAGCCACGGCTGGCGCTGGATCTCGGCCAACAGGTCGATGTTCGGCAGGTCCGCCAGTTGCAGCAGGATCTCGCTCAATGGCGCCGGGCCGATGCGTTGCAGGTTGACCGCACGGGGGATCAGTTTCGGCTCGACGCTGAGCAGGGTTTCGCCGTCGAGCTTGATGTCGAGAATCTGGTGCTGATAGCTGATCTCGGAGAACGACAGCGGAATCGGCGAGCCGCTATAGCGGATGCGTTCCTCGCCGTTGACCTTCTGCGGCTTGTGCAAGTGACCGAGGGCCACGTAGCTGATGCTCGGCCCGAACAGGCTGGCGGGCAGGGCTTCGGCGTTGCCGATGATCAGGCTGCGCTCGGAGTCTTCCGACACCGAACCGCCGGCCATGTGCGCGTGGCTGATGGCGATCAGGGCCTGGCCCGGCTGGCGCTTGGCGTTGGCCGCCTCAATCAGCCACTCGTGCACCTGACCGATCCCGCGCAGGTAGTTGTCACCCAAATGCGCGCCGGTGACTTCCGCCGGGCGCAGGAACGGCAGCGCCAGGCACCAGGCGGTGACTTCACCGCTGGCATCCGGCAAGGGCAACAGTAGGCGTTCGGCGTCCAGTTGACCGTCGTCGAGCCACAGCACACGGCCGAGCGCGTGGGTGCGCAAGCGGCGCATCAATGGCGCGGGCAGTTCGATCCGCGAGCCGGAATCATGGTTGCCGGCAATCATCACGATGGTCAGCGACGGCTGCTGCTCGTGGGCGCTGACGATGAAGTCGTAGAGCCGCTCCTGGGCTTTGACCGGCGGATTGACCGTGTCGAAGATATCGCCGGCGATCAACAGCACATCCGGCTGATCCAGCTTCAGCTGGCGTAACAGCCAGTCAAGAAAACAGCCATGTTCGAAATCGCGATCCTGGCCGTGAAGGTTTTGCCCCAGGTGCCAGTCGGAGGTGTGAAACAAGCGCAAGGCGGACTCCGCTACTAAATAGGTAATGGCCGCGTGAACAATGAAGGCGGCGAAAGGGGAGAGAGTTTACTGGCAAACGCTCCCGAGGTGGTCAGGCACTCAACCTGTGGCAGCCCCGATCTTAAGGCAATACCCGATTAACTGTGGGAGCGAGCTTGCTCGCGAAAGCGTTGGCCCATTCAACAATGATGTGTCTGACACACCGCATTCGCGAGCAAGCTCGCTCCCACAGGTTGTGCTCTTTGTCTCAAGGGTGAGTTATTTCGGGTAAAGCGGCGGCAACCCACTGTCACCGACCGGATCCTGCACCCGTTCGGCCATCGGAATCGCCTTGATCGCCCGCCACAACTCGTCACCTTGCCAGTACTGGCCGGTTTCGCTGTACAGCGCGCCGTTCAGGCCGTCGAGGGCGTCGGACAGTGGCACGAAGCGGGCGGCCATGTCGGCCAGGGTTTCCGGCTGTTGGCGGGCCCAGGCGTCGAGGGCCTGGCGGGTGGCGTGGGAATCGTTGGCCTGGCAGGCGCGCTTGAGGTCGTCGAGCACGGTGCGGGGGCTCGGGCCGGTTTGCGCGACGCGTGCCACCGCCGGTTGCCAGCGGCCGCGCCACCAGAGGCCGAAGCCGAGCAGGGTGGTGCAGGCCAGGATCAAGGTGCTGAGCTTCCAGCGCCAGAGTGCTTCGCTGTCGGCGCCAGCGTCGATCGGTAAGGCACCGGCCGGTGTGTCGACCATCAGGCTCGGATTGGCCGCCACGTGTAGTGTGCGAGCCGGCAGGCTGCTGTGTTCCAGATGGTCTTCGAAGGTGTTCCACCAGACCACGTCGACAGTGGGCAGTTCGATGGCGCCGGTCCGTGTCGGTACCAGGGCCTCGCGGTCTTCACGGCTGCCGACCAGGCCGCGTTCGCTGATTTGGTTGCCGAGCACCGGTTGATCCGGGTAGCGGCGCAGGCCGCCGACATCGGTGCCTGGCAGCGGTGGCAGTTGGGTGCTGGACAAGCCTTCGGCCGTCACTGTCAGGCTGCGGGTCAGCGAATCAGCGACCTGTGTGTGATCCGGCTCCGGGTTCCAGCTTTCGCTCAGGGTCAGGCTGCGCGCAGGCAGCCAGGGGGCATCGGCCGGCCAGGTGATGGGTTTGGCCTTGACCGTCAACAGCAGTTCGGCCGAGGTGACGGGCATCAGCTTGCCGGCTTTCGGTCCCTGGGCGGTGTCCTGCACCGGCTGTGGGTCGACCAGCGCGGCGTTGAAGACCTGCGCCGGAATGATCAGTTCGCCGCTGTGTTGCGGGTAGATCGCATAACGCATTTCGATCACGCCGTGGCGCTGGCCGTCGATGTCCTTTTCGTAGGTGCGTGAGTCGCCCAATTGTTCGATGCGTGCGTCAGGTATCTGCAAGGGTGGCAGGCTGCTGTCGTCGTACAGCGACACCGAATGGTAGATGCGCAGGGTCAGGACCGCCTGGGCCTGCACGTACACGCTGGTTTGATCGAGGCTGGCATCAATGAATACCGGGGCCCGGTTGTTCGGGTTGTCCGGTGTTTCGCTCTCGACCACCTGCAGGGTGATCGGCTGGCTCTGCAGTTCGCCCAGTTGCAGTGACGGAATCACCACGCTGCCGTTTTGCCGGGGCAGAAGGGTGACGATCCAGCGGGTGGTGGCCTGGTTTTCACCACTCAGGGTGTTCAACTGGTTGACCTGGCGTGTGCCGCGCACTTCGAACAACGGCTCCAGCGCTGTCAGATCGGGTTTGCCGAATTGAGTGACATCGCTGGATTCCAGGGTCAGTTCGACCGTCTCGCCCGAGCTCAGGCGACTGCGATCAACACTGGCGACCAGTTCTGCTGCGTGTGCCTGAACCATGCAGAACAACAGGCCATGCAGCAGCGCGAGCAATAAAACGGTGAAGCGGGTCATCGAGTTTCTTCCTGATCCTGATGTTGTTGCTGTTCGTACCAGAATTTGCGCCTGAGCAGCTCTCCGGGGTCATCCGGGATCTGTCGCAGCCATTGCTCCAGTGCCTGGCGCTGTTCACCTTCGATGCTGTCGGTGGCCGGGCGCAAGGGCGGTGTGGTGTGTTGTTCGTCACCCAGTTCGCTGCCCGGTACCTCGTTGGTCCCCGGTTTCGGCGGTCTGGTGGCTGGTTGCTCCTCACCCGGGCGGGTCGGTTGCCCCTCGGTTTTCGGTTCTCCGCTGCTCGAGGGCTGGGCGGCGGCACCGGGCGGTGGCTCCCGGGATTCGGCTTCGGGCCGGGTATTGCTGGCTTCGTCTGGCTCAGGAGCGGGTGGTGTGTTTTTCTCCTTGAGCAGACGTTCGACCAGCGCTTTGTTGGTCAGTGCCGGACGCAAATCCGGTTGACGTTCCAGAGCCTGCTCGTAAGCGTCCAGGGCCGCCTCAAGCTCCCCGCGTTTGGCCAGGGCATTGCCTCGATTGTAGTGGGCGTGGGCATCGTCGCCTTCGGCAAACCGCTCGGCGGCACCTGCGTAGTCGCCGGCCTCATAGAGTGCCACGCCTTGCCACTGATGGTTTTCGAAGCGTCGGGAGGCCTCCGCCGGGCGCTTCTGCTTGAGCAGGTGCAAACCTTGTTGATCAGGACGAAGCCAAAGGTCCGCGAGGTCAAAGGCGTAGCTCGGTTGAGGCAGCACCAATAGCAGCGGCAGGCACAGCAGCCAACCGCGACGTCCGGCACAGGCCGCGAGCAGCAACAGCGGCAGCAGCAGCCAGTAACCCTGATCGGCCCAGGTGTCCAGGCGCAAGGTCTGACCGTCGTTGCGCAAGTGGCGTGGACCGTCGAGCAAGCCAAGGGCGTGCAGGTCGCTATCGTCCAGGCGCGCCTGGCGATAGCGGCCATCCAGGTCGTTGGCAAAATTTTTCAAACCGGGCTCGTCGAGGCGCGGCACGAGGATTGCGCCTTGTTCATCCTTGAGGAAGCTGCCGTCCTCTTGGGTGATGGGCGAGCCTTCGGCGGTGCCGATGCCGAGCATCAGCAATTGAGTCGATTTGCCGATCAGCGCACGACGGATGCCCAGCCGCTCCTGGTCGGTCAGGGACGAACCGATCAGCAGGATCCGGCCGTCGCCCAAAGCAGCCTGATCGAGCAGCGCCAGGGCCTTGAGCACCGCCAGATCGGCGCGATGACCGGCCTCTGGCATCAACGACGGTTTCAGTGCATCCAACAGATTGCGGCTGGTGGAAAGGTCATCTGACAGCGGTACCAGCGTGTGGGCACTGCCGGCGTAAACAACGATGGCGGTTTGCGCGTCGCTGCGAATCTGCAGCAGGTCAAGCAGCTTGCGTCGTGCCTGTTCCAGTCGGTTGGGCGTGACGTCGGTGGCGAGCATTTCCGGGGTCAGCTCGAGAATCACCACCAGCGGATCGGCGGGCTTTTGACTGGTCTGCTCGACGCGCTGCCAGCTCGGACCCAACAGGGCGAGCACGGTCAACAGCCATGCCAGACCGAGGGCGATCCAGGGCAATTTACTGTCGCGACCACTGCCACCGCTGAGCAGTGCCGCGTGAAAGGCCGGTGGCAGGATCATCTGCCAGCGCCCGGCGCGCTTCTTGCGGTGCCAGAGTTGCCAGAGCAGCCAGCCAAGCACCGGCAGCAACAACAGCCACCAGGGGCGGAACCAGTAAGGCCACAGCGCACTCATCGGCGCCTCCGCAGGCGCAGGCGTTTGAGCCGTTGGCGCCAGTCGGGCAGCAATTGCGTTTGCAAAAACAGATCCTTGGTAACCAGGCGTTGCAAGGGGTTGTCCGGCCAGAGTACGGGGACCAGCAGCAACATGCTCAACCACAGCGCCAGGGCCAGTGGCCAGTGATACAAGGCTTGGGCCGGGCGGGCCTGGGTCGGTTGCTGGGCCACGGGTTCCAGTTGATCGAGGGTGTCCTTGATCGATTGCAGTTCCTTGCCATCGTGGGCGCGGAAATACTGGCCGCCGGTGGCTTCGGCGATGGCTTTGAGAGACGGCTCGTCGAGGTCCAGGCTCGGATTGACGCCGAGAAAGCCGACCGTGCCACTTTGCTCCGGATCGGCACCGATGCCGATCGGGTAGATTTTCACCCCTTCCTTGGCCGCCAGCCGCGCTGCGGTAAGCGGGTCGATTTCACCGCCATTGTTGGCGCCGTCGGTGACCAGGATCAGCACGCGGCTTGTTGCCGGGCGCGAGCGCAGGCGTTTGAGGGCAAGGCCGATGGCATCGCCGATGGCGGTGTTTTTGCCGGCAATGCCGATGCGTGCTTCGTCGAGCCAGACGCGTACGGTGTGGCGGTCGAAGGTCAGCGGGGCTTGCAGGTAGGCCTGGCTACCGAACAGGATCAGGCCGACCCGGTCACCTTCGCGGCTTTCGAGGAAATCGCCGAGCAGGTGCTGGACCAACGCCAGTCGGCTCACTTCTTCGTTCTGCCACTGCATGTCAGGGAAGTCCATGGAACCGGAAACGTCCACGGCTACCAGCAAGTCACGGCCACTGGCGGCTATCGGCAAGGGTTCGCCGAGCCACTGCGGGCGCGCCGCCGCGACCAGCAGCAACAGCCACAGCACGATGAAGGGGGCTTGCTGGCGCCATGCCGGCAGGTTGGCCCGGGCGCGACGCCCGGCGAGGCCTTCCAGGTCGCTGAGGAAGCTGACCTTGAGCGCCGGTTCGCCACTGTCGGCCACCGGCAATACGATGCGCATCAGCCACGGCAGCGGCAACAGGGCGAATATCCACGGCCAGGCGAACTCAAACATGCTTGCGAATCCATGTGTCGACGGCCTGGGTCAGGCCGGCGATGGCCTTGTCGTCGAGTTTGCATTCGGGTTTGTAGGCGCCTTCGACCAGCACCATCCAGCGGGTCAACCCGGCTGCCGGGCAGCGGTTGTCGAGGAATGCCAGCCATTTGCGGCCGTTGAGGGTGTGGCTCTGGCTGTAGGGATAGTGGTTGCGGCACAGGCGCTTGAGTAAACCGTTGAGTTGCTGCAGCCAGGCACCGGCCGGCGCACCGTCGTAGGGTTTGGGCATCAAGGCCAGCTCTGCAAGGGCGGCCAGGCGCACCGGGTCCAGCGGCTGTTCAGCGCGCACCACCGGGCGTTTGCGTGGAATGAAGTGTCGCAGCTTCCACAGGCCCAACCCGATCAGTGGCACCAACAAAAGCAGCAACCACCAACCCGGTGCCGGAGGCCAGAATTCCACCGGTGGCGGGGAAATCAGTGGTTGCAGTTGATCAAGGCCGCTCATCGACCTTTCCCCGAGTTCTGTGGGTTCAGGTACTCGCGCAATTGCTCGACCATCTCGCTCTGGGTGCTCAGGGGCATCAGCAGCACACGCAGTTTCTGCGCGAGCAGCTCCCAGCGAGCGATGCGTGCTTCGGCCTGGGCCCGGTAGGTCTGGCGCAGGTCGAAATTCAACGTGTCGAGCTCCAGTTGCGCACCGCGCTCGGCGAAACGTAAAAGGCCGGCGGCGGGCAGGGCATGATCCAGCGGATCGGACAGCGGCAGCAGCAACAGGTCGCAATGGCGCGATAACAGGCTCAGCTGTTGCTCGGCACTGTCCGACAGGGCGCGTTCATCGCAGATCACGATCACCAGGCTGCCCGGGCGTGACACTTCCCGAGCGCGGCGCAGGGCGATACCGAAGGCGTCGCGGTCCGGTTCGCCTTCGGTGGTCAGCGACTGGTTGACCCGCACCAGCCGGTTGAGCAACTGCAACAGGCTTTGCTTGCTGCGCCGAGGCTTGATTTCGTAGTGCACATTGTCGCCATACACCAGGCCGCCGACCCGGTCGTTGTGCCCCAGGGCTGCCCAACCGATCAGGCTTGCGGCCTGGGCGGCGAGCACCGACTTGAACATCAGGCCCGAGCCGAAAAACAGCCGGCGGCTTTGTTCGACCATGATGAAAATCGGTCGCTCACGTTCTTCGTGGAACAGCTTGGTGTGGGGTTCCTGGGTGCGCGCGGTCACACGCCAGTCAATGGTGCGCACATCGTCGCCGGCCTGATAGACCCGCACCTGATCGAAGTCGACGCCACGTCCGCGCAATTTGGAATGGTGCAGGCCGATCAGCGGGCTGCGTTGGCTCGGCGTGGAAAACAGCTGCACTTCGCGCACGCGATGGCGCATCTCGATCAGGTCGGCGAGGCTGACACGGATGCCCGGCTCGGGCGGCAGGCTGGCGTTCATCAGGGTCAAGCGACGGCTACGACGTCGAGAATCCGCTGGACCACCCGGTCCTGATCGATGCCAGCGGCTTCGGCTTCAAAGGACAGAATGATGCGATGGCGCAGCACGTCGAACAACACGGCCTGGATATCTTCGGGGCTGACGAAGTCGCGTCCGGCCAGCCAGGCGTGGGCGCGGGCGCAACGGTCCAGGGCAATCGAACCGCGCGGGCTGGCGCCGTAGGCGATCCACTCGGCCATCTCCGGATCGAACTTGGCCGGGGTGCGGGTGGCCATGACCAGTTGCACCAGGTATTCCTCCACGGCGTCGGCCATGTACAGACCGAGGATTTCCTTGCGTGCGACAAAAATCGTCTGTTGAGTCACCCGACGCTCAGGCTTCGCTTCGCCGTTGAGCGCTTCACCACGGGCCTGTTGCAGGATCTTGCGTTCAACCGTCGCGTCCGGGAAACCGATCTTCACGTGCATCAGGAAGCGGTCGAGCTGGGCTTCCGGCAGCGGGTAGGTGCCTTCCTGCTCGATCGGGTTCTGCGTGGCCATCACCAGAAACAGCGGCGACAGCTCATAGGTGCTGCGCCCGACACTGACCTGCCGCTCGCCCATGGCTTCGAGCAAGGCCGACTGGACCTTGGCCGGGGCGCGGTTGATTTCGTCCGCCAATACCAGGTTGTGGAAGATCGGGCCTTGCTGGAACACGAAACTGCCGGTTTCCGGGCGGTAGATTTCCGTGCCGGTAATGTCGGCCGGCAACAGGTCGGGGGTGAACTGGATGCGGTGGAACTGAGCTTCGATGCCTTCGGCAAGTTCTTTGATGGCCTTGGTCTTGGCCAGGCCAGGAGCCCCCTCGACCAGCATGTGGCCGTCGGCGAGCAGGGCGATGAGCAAGCGCTCGATGAGCTTTTCCTGGCCGAGAATCTGCGTTGAAAGAAAGGTTCGCAGCGCCAGCAGCGCTTCACGATGTTCCATCGATGACTGTTCCTGCAAAAGGGTGGCCGAGGACGTTCGAAAGACGCCAGGGCTGGGGGCGTTACTTTAATCCATCGCGGGGGGCGCCGACTAACGGCATTTTGCGCAAAGTGCAGGAAATGGTTGGCAATCGTTGTAGGAACTTTCTACAGGTTGCAGGCTGGTGGTGTTCTTTCGAGCCTCTTCGCGAGCAAGCCCGCTCCCACATTTGATCGCATTCTTGCCGGATTAACGCGGTCAACTGTGGGAGCGGGCTTGCTCGCGAAGGCGCCCGCTCAGGCACCATCAGATCTGGCTGATATAGGTGCCAGTACCCTTGAGAATGTTCTGCAGGGTTTCTTCCACTTCGGCCAGATCCGTCATGTCGGCATCAAAAGTGATCTCCAGCACATCATCCCCATTCAGCGCATCGGCATCGGCAGCCGCTATTTCGATCTTCAGCAGGGAAGGGCTCAGGGTGACTTTCACGCCATCCAGGGTCGAAGGTTCGCCGTCGAGGGTGATTTCCAGCTCTTCTTCATCCGGGTAGCGGCTCATCAGGAACATTTCGCCCTGGTCGCTATGGCAGCAGAGCATGGCCATGTTGTCTTCTTCGTCGTCGCAAGGGTTGACGATCAAGAGGGCGGTTTTCATTTTCATGGGAAATTCCTGGCTCGACGGGCGTGGTAAACGCAGTAAAGGGCGATTCTGCCAGCCCGCGCACATTTCTGCTCGTCCGGGTGTCAGAGGATGAGTTGTGACCGAGCAAAGTGTTGCTGGTCATTTCTGGTACGGATGTCCCGTAAAACCGGACGGAAAACCGTCATTTTCCTGTGCGAATGCTAGTGTTGTTCGATACGCCGCCCTCAAGCTGCGTGCCGTTGACCGAATATGTCGCAGCACCGCAAGCACGGGCCTTGCCGCACTCGTTAAGCTGCGCAACGGATGAGCACCTGTAAAGACATTGCGCTGCACGCAGCCCAGTCGTTTTTGCAGATGCCCATTCACGGAAGGTGAATGTGACCTGAGTGTCTCGTCCAGCTTCACCCACCTGTCACCCTGTTTCCTCTGCCCGAGAATCAGGAGCCGGGTGACGGCTAGCTTTGAAACGTAGCCCCGAAAGGGGTTTCGCGCGACGCTTTCATCAATAACAAGCCCAAGCGGAGTACCACAGATGGCGTTCTTCACCGCAGCCAGCAAAGCCGACTTCCAGCACCAACTGCAAGCGGCACTGGCGCAGCACATCAGTGAACAGGCACTGCCACAAGTGGCGCTGTTCGCTGAACAATTCTTCGGCATCATTTCCCTTGACGAGCTGACCCAGCGTCGGTTGTCCGACCTTGCTGGCTGCACCCTTTCTGCATGGCGCCTGCTTGAGCGCTTCGATCACGCGCAACCGCAAGTGCGCGTCTTCAACCCCGACTACGAACGCCACGGCTGGCAGTCGACCCACACGGCGGTTGAAGTGCTGCACCACGACCTGCCATTCCTGGTGGACTCGGTGCGTACCGAGCTGAACCGCCGCGGCTACAGCATCCATACCCTGCAAACCACCGTGCTGAGCGTGCGTCGTGGCAGCAAGGGCGAGTTGCTGGAAATCCTGCCGAAAGGCACCCAGGGCGACGACATTCAGCAAGAATCGCTGATGTACCTGGAAATCGACCGCTGCGCCAACACCGCCGAGCTCAATGTCCTGAGCAAAGAGCTGGAGCAGGTGCTCGGTGAAGTCCGCGTGGCCGTCGGCGATTTCGAGCCGATGAAGGCCAAGGTCCAGGAGATCCTGACCAAGCTGGACAACAGCCAGTTCGCCGTCGATGGCGACGAGAAGAACGAAATCAAGAGCTTCCTGGAATGGCTGGTGGGCAACCACTTCACCTTCCTCGGTTATGAAGAGTTCGTGGTCAGCGATGAAGCCGATGGCGGCCACATCGTCTACGACAAGGATTCCTTCCTCGGCCTGACCAAGCTGCTGCGTGCCGGCCTGACCTACGATGACCTGCGCATCGAAGACTACGCCGTGAACTACCTGCGCGAACCGACCCTGCTGTCGTTCGCCAAGGCTTCGCACCCAAGCCGTGTCCACCGTCCGGCTTACCCGGATTTCGTGTCGATCCGTGAAGTTGACGCCAACGGCAAGGTCATCAAGGAATGCCGTTTCATGGGCCTGTACACCTCGTCGGTGTATGGCGAGAGCGTGCGGGTGATCCCGTACATCCGCCGCAAGGTCGAGGAAATCGAACACCGTTCCGGCTTCCAGGCCAAGGCCCACCTGGGCAAGGAACTGGCGCAGGTGCTCGAAGTGCTGCCGCGCGACGATCTGTTCCAGACCCCGGTGGACGAACTGTTCAGCACCGTGATGTCGATCGTGCAGATCCAGGAACGCAACAAGATTCGCGTGTTCCTGCGCAAAGACCCGTACGGCCGTTTCTGCTACTGCCTGGCCTACGTGCCGCGTGACATCTACTCCACCGAAGTGCGCCAGAAGATCCAGCAAGTGCTGATGGATCGCCTGAAAGCGACCGACTGCGAGTTCTGGACCTTCTTCTCCGAGTCCGTGCTGGCCCGCGTGCAGCTGATCCTGCGCGTCGACCCGAAAAACCGCCTCGACATCGACCCGCTGCTGCTGGAAAAAGAAGTGGTGCAGGCCTGCCGCAGCTGGCAGGACGACTACGCCGCACTGACCGTCGAGAGCTTCGGTGAAGCCCAGGGCACCAACGTGCTGGCCGATTTCCCGAAAGGCTTCCCGGCCGGTTACCGCGAGCGTTTCGCCGCGCATTCCGCTGTGGTCGACATGCAGCATCTGTTGAGCCTGAGCGACAAGAACCCGCTGGTGATGAGCTTCTATCAGCCGCTGGGCCAGGTCGCCGGTCAGCGCCAGCTGCATTGCAAGCTGTACCACGCCGATACTCCGCTGGCACTGTCCGACGTCCTGCCGATCCTGGAAAACCTCGGTCTGCGCGTGCTGGGCGAGTTCCCGTATCACCTGCGTCACAGCAATGGTCGCGAATTCTGGATTCATGACTTCGCGTTCACCGCCGCCGAAGGCCTGGAACTCGACATCCAGCAACTCAACGACACGCTGCAGGACGCATTCGTCCACATCGTGCGTGGCGAAGCCGAGAACGACGCGTTCAACCGTCTGGTGCTGACCGCCGGCCTGCCATGGCGCGACGTCGCGTTGCTGCGTGCCTACGCCCGCTACATGAAGCAGATTCGTCTGGGCTTCGACCTGGGCTACATCGCCAGCACCCTGAACAACCACACTGACATCGCTCGCGAGTTGACCCGGTTGTTCAAGACCCGCTTCTACCTGGCGCGCAAGCTGACCGGCGACGATCTGGGAGACAAGCAGCAACGCCTGGAACACGCGATTCTCAGCGCCCTGGACGACGTCCAGGTACTGAACGAAGACCGCATCCTGCGTCGCTACCTGGACCTGATCAAGGCCACCCTGCGCACCAACTTCTACCAGACCGATGCCAACGGCCATAACAAGTCGTACTTCAGCTTCAAGTTCAACCCGCACTTGATCCCTGAACTGCCGAAGCCGGTACCGAAGTTCGAAATCTTCGTTTACTCGCCGCGGGTCGAAGGCGTGCACCTGCGCTTCGGCAACGTGGCCCGTGGCGGCCTGCGCTGGTCCGACCGTGAAGAAGACTTCCGTACCGAAGTCCTGGGCCTGGTAAAAGCCCAGCAAGTGAAGAACTCGGTGATCGTGCCGGTGGGTGCGAAGGGCGGCTTCCTGCCGCGTCGCCTGCCACTGGGCGGCAGCCGTGACGAGATCGCAGCCGAGGGCATCGCCTGCTACCGCATCTTCATTTCGGGCCTGTTGGACATCACCGACAACCTGAAGGACGGCGCCCTGGTGCCACCGGCCAACGTCGTGCGTCATGACCACGATGACCCGTACCTGGTCGTGGCCGCGGACAAGGGCACTGCGACCTTCTCCGACATCGCCAACGGCATCGCCATCGACTACGGCTTCTGGCTGGGTGACGCGTTTGCGTCCGGTGGTTCGGCCGGTTACGACCACAAGAAGATGGGCATCACCGCCAAGGGCGCGTGGGTTGGCGTTCAGCGCCACTTCCGCGAGCGCGGCATCAATGTCCAGGAAGACAGCATCACCGTAGTGGGTGTCGGCGACATGGCCGGTGACGTGTTCGGTAACGGCTTGCTGATGTCCGACAAGCTGCAACTGGTCGCGGCATTCAACCACCTGCACATCTTCATCGATCCGAACCCTGAGCCGGCGTCGAGCTTCGCCGAGCGTCAGCGCCTGTTCGACCTGCCGCGTTCGGCCTGGTCGGACTACGACACCAGCATCATGTCCGAAGGCGGCGGCATCTTCTCCCGTAGCGCGAAGAGCATTGCGATTTCCCCGCAAATGCAGGAACGCTTCGACATCTCGGCCGACAAGCTGACCCCGACCGAACTGCTCAACGCCTTGCTCAAGGCGCCGGTGGATCTGCTGTGGAACGGCGGTATCGGTACTTACGTCAAAGCCAGCAGCGAAAGCCACGCCGATGTCGGCGACAAGGCCAACGATGCACTGCGCGTGAACGGCAACGAACTGCGCTGCAAAGTCGTGGGCGAGGGCGGTAACCTGGGCATGACCCAACTGGGTCGCGTCGAGTTCGGCCTCAATGGCGGCGGCTCCAACACCGACTTCATCGACAACGCCGGTGGCGTGGACTGCTCCGACCACGAAGTGAACATCAAGATCCTGCTCAACGAAGTGGTTCAGGCCGGCGACATGACCGACAAGCAACGTAACCAGTTGCTGGCGAGCATGACCGACGAAGTCGGTGGCCTGGTGCTGGGCAACAACTACAAGCAGACTCAGGCCCTGTCGTTGGCAGCCCGCCGTGCATTGCCGCGGATTGCCGAATACAAGCGCCTGATGAACGATCTGGAAGGCCGCGGCAAGCTGGATCGCGCCATCGAGTTCCTGCCGGCCGAAGATGCAATCAACGAGCGCATTGCCGAAGGCCATGGCCTGACCCGTGCCGAGCTGTCGGTGCTGATCTCCTACAGCAAGATCGACCTCAAGGAGCAGTTGCTGGGCTCCCTGGTGCCGGACGACGACTACCTGACCCGTGACATGGAAACCGCTTTCCCGCCAACGCTGGTGAGCAAGTTCTCAGCGGCCATGCGCCGTCACCGTCTGAAGCGTGAAATCGTCAGCACCCAGATCGCCAACGATCTGGTGAACCACATGGGCATCACCTTCGTTCAACGACTCAAAGAGTCGACCGGCATGAGCCCGGCGAACGTAGCCGGCGCCTACGTGATCGTGCGTGACATTTTCCATCTCCCGCACTGGTTCCGTCAGATTGAAGCCCTGGACTACCAGGTCTCCGCCGACGTGCAACTGGAGCTGATGGACGAGCTGATGCGTCTGGGCCGTCGCGCTACGCGCTGGTTCCTGCGTGCCCGTCGCAACGAGCAGAATGCTGCCCGTGACGTCGCGCACTTCGGTCCGCATCTGAAAGAGTTGGGTCTGAAGCTCGACGAGCTGCTCAGTGGCGAGATCCGCGAAACCTGGCAGACCCGTTATCAGGCTTACGTCGAAGCCGGTGTGCCGGAGTTGCTGGCACGTATGGTGGCTGGCACTTCGCACCTGTACACCCTGCTGCCGATCATCGAGGCTTCCGACGTGACTGGCCAGGATCCGGCAGAGGTGGCCAAGGCCTACTTCGCCGTGGGCAGCGCGCTGGACATCACCTGGTACATGCAACAGATCAGCGCTCTGCCGGTTGAAAACAACTGGCAGGCCCTGGCCCGTGAAGCGTTCCGCGATGACGTCGACTGGCAGCAACGTGCGATCACCATCTCGGTCCTGCAACAGGGCGACGGCACCCAGGACGTGGAAACACGGCTCTCCCTGTGGATGGCGCAGCACGAAAGCATGATCGAGCGCTGGCGTGTCATGCTGGTGGAAATCCGTGCCGCCAGCGGCACGGACTACGCCATGTACGCGGTGGCCAACCGCGAGCTGCTGGACCTGGCATTGAGCGGTCAAGCGGTAGCGCCTGCCACTATCGCCGCCGAGCTGGAACCGGCTGCCTGATCAGGCGTTGAATGAAAAAGCCCCGCATTGAGAGATGCGGGGCTTTTTTCTGTCGGAGGTTTTCTGGTGACTGGCCGGACGCCTTCGTCGGAACGCCACCCGGACCAAGCCCGCTCCCACAGTGATTTGTGTCGTGCGCATCACCCATGTACACCAAATCAACTGTGGGAGCGGGCTTGCCCGCGAAGGGGATATAAGCACCCATTAATTACTTGAAGACTGAAGTTTTTTCAGCGTTCATCGATACATTACTTGTCGGGCTGGTCAGTAAATTACTGAGCGACTGGTCAAACCTTTGCAGCGCCCGGACTTGCACGTTCTGTTGTTCGTTAATGTCCGCAACTATCTCTTCACTACGTTTATAGTCCGCCCAGACTGGACTAAGTGCTTTAGCATCGTGACCTTTTGCAGTACCGATGTAATTGAAATTTTTGTCATAGAAATCCGCACTGACATCCGCCTGTATATCCGAACTACGCGACGTTATCAGTTGACTACGGGTGTCGACCACCGCCATCACATCCGGTTTTGCCGCCCTGAGGCTCTGCATGTCCGGATACACCGTAACCGAGCCGAATTGCCGCTGCAGGGAGGCCTTGACCCAATCCACGGCCAGGTCTGGCCTGGAAGTGGCTACGTAGGCGTCATGAATCGGCTGCACCAGCAGACTCTGACCGAAACCCGTGCCGGCGTTGGCCTGGTAGTCCCGAAGGTAGGCGCGGTTGGTCTGAGTATTCTGGCTGTAGACGATGCCCAGCGAGACATGGCTGCCGTTGGTTATACGGGTGGCACCGCTGCGGCCTACCGGTTCGGTAAAGATACCGTTCAGCGAAGAAACCGCTGTCGGCGCGGTGGGGATCGAGCAACCGGTTAAAACAACGGCCATGGTCAACGTACTGGCAAGCACAAGTTTCATGGTGTTTCTCCAGTGAATCAACTTCAGTCGAAAGTTAAAGTTGCCGGTGTTGTGCCGGCGGTGACTCAAGACTAAACCCTGGATGATTTATTTAAATAGCCAATATCCACCCTTGTCCGGCGACCAATAGTTTTGTTTGGTTTAAAAGCTTTCGGTTAATTGCGTGAGGAAATTAAAAGGCCCGAATTCGCGATTCGAGCCTTTTTATTTATAGCTGTACGTTCAGCCATCAGTGTTCCAGTGGGATCAACACTTTCTCGTCGGGGGCCAATACCATGAACACCAGCAACCTGGCCGGTTGGGTCGCGCTGGCATTTTTCGACACCATGTGTTCCGACCCCGCCGGCTCATACCAGAACTCACCGGCCTTGTAGGTTTTCGCCGCCTCGCCTTTGACTTGGGAAATGATCTCTCCCGAAAGGACATAAGCCATGGCGGTACCTTCGTGCTTGTGGGCGATGGAGGACTGCCCGGGCTCGTAATCGACTTCGATCATCAGCGCTTTTTTACCGGGGACGTTTTTCAACATCTCGTCTTGCAGGATAGTGACCTTTTCCGAAGGGTCATGGGCAAAAGCCGATGCGCAGACCATCAGGGCCAGGGCAGCAAGGGGGGCAGCACAAAAGCGCAATATGTTCATGGTTGTTTACCTGCGGTGGGTTAGTTGTCGTAAACAACAGTAGTGCGCAAGCAATAGAGGTTAAACAGCCAATATTCGGGAAGGTGGGGGGACCAATTGCAGAAGATTTCGGGCCAATGAAGAACGAATTGTGGCGAGGGAGCAAGCTCCCTCGCCACAGGTATTGGTTAAACGATCGGAAAACTGTTGAAGTCCACGGCATTGGCCAGTTGGCTATCGATCAGGCTGATGAAGCCCTGGACTTCGGGGCAGTTGAAATGCGATCGCATGGCCGCTTCCGATTGCCAGTGGGCGCTGACGGTCCAGCGATTGGTGTCCTCGGGGCAGCGGTCGACCATATAGGATTCGCAGCCGGGCAATTCACGCAGGGTTTCGACAATCTTCTGCAGTTGCTTGCCCAGTTCATCCGAGCGGCCGGCGGCGGCCTGTACCTGTACGGTATTGATCACTTCATAGGACATTGCTCACACTCCTGAATCAGGCCGGACGAATCCTGCTCATTGAGGGATAACGCCTATGCAGGATAGGCCTGCACCCCGGGACCGCCAATAGCCAATCGCCGGATAAAGACGCAGGCCAATCCGTCAGGCCACCTGTTGCAGGATGTCGCGCAAACGGTCCAGGGCGATGTCGATGTCGAGGGTTTCGATGGCGCCAAAACCGAACCAAAGCCCGGCCCTGGGCGCTTGCTGATAGAAAAAGCTGTCGATGGCATAGAGCCCGACTTCGACTTTTTTCGCCAGTTCGATCACTAATGGAATATCCAGCGGCACTTTGCACATCACCGTCATGTGGAAGCCGGCAGTGGTCGGCACGGCCTCCAGCCAGGGCGAGAGGTC
This sequence comes from Pseudomonas sp. GM74, assembly GCF_000282455.1. GTDB lineage: Bacteria > Pseudomonadota > Gammaproteobacteria > Pseudomonadales > Pseudomonadaceae > Aquipseudomonas. Next base: position 45,237 of record NZ_AKJG01000051.1, on the reverse strand, counting down.
GCCGGCCATGCGCGCCAGGATCCGCTCACGGCGGCCGGCATAGATCGTATGGCAGCGCCGAATGTGCTTGAGCAGGCAGCCTTCGGCGATGAACTTGGCCAGCGCCCATTGCGGCAGGGTCGAGGTGTGCAGGTCGGTGAGCTGCTTGGCGCGCACCACGGCCTCAAGGATCGCCGGTGGCAAAATCGCATAGCCCAGGCGCAGTTCGGGCAGCAGGGTTTTGGAAAAAGTCCCGACGTACGCGACGACCCCGCGTTCATCCATGCTTTGCAGGGAATCGGTGGGACGGCCCTCGTAGCGGAACTCGCTGTCGTAGTCGTCCTCGATGATGATCGCGCCCAACTCGTGGGCCTTGGCCAGCAGTGCCACCCGGCGCGCCTGGCTCATCGGCATGCCCAGCGGGAACTGGTGCGAAGGGGTGACGTAGATCAGGCGCGTGCCGTGCGGGATTTGGTCCACCACGATGCCTTCGGCGTCCACCGGCACGCCGATCACCGTCGCGCCATGGGTGCCGAACAGCAGGCGCGCCGGCGGGTAGCCGGGGTCCTCCATGGCGACCAGGCTGCCCGGACTGATCAGCACCCGGGCGATCAGGTCCAGCGCCTGCTGCGCGCCGTTGCACACCACCACATCCTCATCCTGGCAGTTGACCCCGCGGGAGAACGCGATGTGCCGCGCAATGGCGTTGCGCAAGGCCGGCAGGCCCTCTGGCAAGCTGTAGAAGCCCTTGGAACCGGCAATCTGGCGTAGTGCATGGGAGGTGCAGCGCCGCCAGTCATCCTGGGGAAACTGACCCTTGCTGGTCGCACCACCGATGAAGTCGTAGCGCAGCGAGCCTTCCAGGGTCGGGTGACGCAGAAACACCGGCAGGTTGCGCCAGGATTCGATCACCTCGAAACCGGCGAGCTCGCAATGGCTCTGTTTACGCTGCACCTTTGAGGTGCGCGCGTTGACGTAGGTGCCTTTGCCGACCACTCCGGTGAGGAAGTTTTCGTAGGTCAGCTGAGCGTAGGTATCGGATATGGTCTTGCGCGAAATACCCAATTGTTCGGCCAGCAAACGACTGGGCGGCAGCTGCGTCCCGGCGGCCAGGCGACCGGACTCGATGGCGCTGCGCAGTTGGTTGTACAGCTGGCCGGCCAGGTCCTTGCGACCGTTGATGACAACATGTAGTTCCATACCGGCGAGGCTCCGGGGCGAATGAGGCGCGTGTGCGTCGCGCAAGATTACCCTTATCCGCCGGTGGTGCAGAAGTTGTGCGGTGGAAAAACCGTCAATTGGTCTGGTGGCGGTGGTCCACGGGGAAATCGCCGAATTGGATCTGTCATGCCCCCGCGCCAGCGGCTACCGTGAAGATCACCTCACGGCTGCACGAGATCGTTCCATGAACCCCCGTCTGGATTACTACAGCGCGTCCCCCAAAGCGATGAAAGCCATGATCGCCATGGAGGCCCTGACCAGCAGCCTGAGCATCGAACAGAGCCTGCTGCACCTGATCAAGATTCGTGCTTCGCAGCTCAATGGCTGTGCCTTTTGCACTGACATGCACTCGGTGGATGCACGGCGCCTGGGTGAAAGCGACCGGCGTCTGTATGGCATTGTGGTCTGGCGCGAAAGTAACTTTTTCAATCCGCGGGAAAGAGCCGCGCTGGCATGGACCGAGGCGGTCACCTTGCTCTGCGAAAGCCACGTGCCGGACGATGTCTACGCGCAAACCCGGGAGCAGTTCAGTGAAAGCGAATTGGTCGACTTGACCATCGCCGTCACCACCATCAACAGCTGGAATCGCCTGGCCGTGAGCTTTCGGCAAACACCCAGCGCCTGAGTCATTGTCACAGCAGGTTCATGAATGATCCGCAGGATGCAACTGTCATTGCAAGGTCGACAGGGAGTCCTCGATGTCAGTCATGGAAATCAGCTCCCACCAGGGGGCTGCCGAGTATCGTATAGCCATCGATAAAAATGCGTCATGGCGCCAGTTGGCTGCGGGGCTCGACCCCGAACTGGCGCTGTATTTCACCGTCAGTGCCCGTTGCGGTTGTTTCATGCAGGCCGCCCGCAGTCTCAACATCAAGGCCACCCGCCTGCGCAGGCAATTGGTGCTGCTGGAAACACAGCTGCAGTGTTCGCTGTTCAACCATTCAGACAATGGCTTGAGCCTCAGCCGCGATGGCTTGCGCTTGCACGCACAATTGATAGCCCTGGCCCATGAGCGCAACTTGCCGGTGATCGAGCAGCCGTTGATTCGGCTGGCCGTGGCGGACTCGATCCTGCGTGACGTTCTCGGTCGCGACCTGGTTGCGCTGCTGCGGCGCAACGCCAGTGTGCGACTGGACATCATGACCCTGGACAGCGAATTGTCATTGCAGGCAGTCAGCGCCGACGTGGTGGTGTGGCTGGGCGAGACCGGATCGCCGTTACCTGGGCCGAGCTTTGCCACCACAGAACCCCGGCGCCTGGCGCAACTCGATTACCTGCCGCACATTGCCAAGCGCTATTCGCGGGTTGCCTCCAGGCCGGAACGCCTGGATGACCTGGCAGATTTTCTGCTGGTGCAATGGCGGCAGGATGGCCATGTCGAAAGCTTCCGGCCATGGAATGCACTGGTGGATGAACGCCTGGCCGGGGTGGTGCATCTGCAATCCTGGGAACTGATGCTGGAGATGATTCGTTGCAGTGCCTGCATCGGCCTGCTGCCGCACTACATGAGCCACTTCGACCGCGGGCTGATTGCCTTGCCGGACCTGTTTGACCAGCCGATGCGGCGTCAGGTGTGGATGGCGGTCAACGCCGATTCCGGGAACGACGCGCAGGTACGGATGATCGTCGAATTGATCGAAAACACCTTCAGCGAGCGCCGGGAGTGGTTCGAAAGCTGAGTGCTCCCACATTGGTTCTCGCCATACTGGAAGGAAGCGTTATAGAGTGAACGGCCATGTCTGCTTCAAGGATGATTCACCCATGCCAGCCACTGATCCCGTCATCACCCTCGAACGCTTCAACGAATCCCATATCGAAGGCATTACGGCGCTGTACAACGATCCTGCAATCGCCCGCCAAACCCTGCAAATGCCGTTTCAGACCACCGAACTCTGGCGCAGTCGCCTGGCGCTGGATAACGAACGCCTGGTGAAAGTGGTGGCCCTGCATCAAGGTACGGTCATCGGCAACATTGGCCTGGAGCAGTTCTCGCGCATTCGTCGCAGCCATGCCGGCAGTTTCGGCATGGGCGTTGCGGTGGCGTGGCAGGGCAAGGGCGTGGGCTCCAGGCTGCTCACTGCGGCGCTGGATATCGCCGACAACTGGATGAACCTGCAGCGCGTCGAGCTTTCGGTGTACGCCGACAACGAAGCGGCCATTGCGCTGTATCGCAAGTTCGGTTTCGAATCCGAAGGCCTGTTGCGTGATTACGCCGTACGCGACGGCGTGCTGGTGGACACCTTGAGCATGGCGCGCCTGCGTCGCATGCCCAAGGTCGGCTGAGTCACTCGCCCAGGGCGCTCGCGTACCTGCTGGTTGATCAGGCGGTAATACTCGGCGCTGGACTCCCGGCTCATGCCGCCGATCAGGCCGATGGTGCGCATATCGTGCTCCGTTTGTCAGGTGAAGTGCGCACCTGCAGTGCCCGCGATTACGCGACGGTGCAAACTGTCGTCAGGTATTAGTCGTACGCAGCGTGCGCGCATCTGCCATGCTCGAAGTCCGCAGTACCGCTCCAACCAAAGGAACACCGCAATGGACGACGTACGGCAACTGGGCGAGATGCTTCGCCACTACGCAGAAAGCGAAGCGCACAAGAAACAAGTGTTTGAGGCGCAATCGGCCGAGTGGGCGACGCGCATCGGCGATTTGTTCGATCAGATCCAGCAATGGCTGGAGCCGGTGCTGGCGCCGAATCTGCTGGAGGTGACACGTGAAGCCTATGTTGCGTTCGGGCCGAGCGTGCCGGTCGAGACGTCGACGTTCAAGACCGAGAAACTGTCCATAGCGATTGCCGGAAAACCGGTGGAGTTCGTGCCGGATGTGATGGGCGCCGGTGGGCAGATTTCCCTGGCAGTGATGGGCTTTACCGCTGCGCGCTATGGCAGCGTTTCGCTGGTGTGCCTGCCGCCGTCGAACGCCTGGCAGTGGCGCAAGACCAATGGCTTGAAGGACCCGGATACCTTTGCGTTCGATGCGGATTTTCTGGCGCAGCAGCTACAGGTTTTGATCCCCCGGGATCGTGTCTGACGGGTTCCAATTGTGTAAACAATAAATAACCCATGTGGGAGCGGCGGTGTTGCATCAGAAATCAGTGTTTCCCCAGCCTGGCTTCACCTCTTCGGGCGCCACTGCATTGATGGTCTTCCCGGTAGCCGCCTCCACCCGTCGCGCCACCTCCGGGTCGTCGGCAAACGGGATCAGGCTGGCGTCGTCGAGGCTCTTGGTAGTCTGGTGGCGCAGGCAGTATTCGATGGCGAACCACAGAAACGCCATACCCAGCAGGTTCAGCACGACTTCAGTCATCAGGCTGTCTGCGCCTCACGTTCCACCATCGCCACGTCCGAGACCCGCACCGTGCGCCACACGTTGTAGGCCATCAGCAACATGCCCGTGAGGAAGAGCACGCCGCCGGCGAAGCGCACCACAAACCCCGGATGGCTGGCCTGCAGGGCTTCGACGAACGAGTAGGTCAAGGTGCCGTCGTCGTTGATTGCACGCCACATCAAGCCCTGGGTGATGCCGTTGACCCACATCGAGGCGATGTACAGCACAGTACCGATGGTGGCGAGCCAGAAGTGCAGGTTGATCAGCGGCGTGCTGTGCATCTGCTCACGGCCGAAGATTTTCGGCACCATGTGGTATGTCGCACCGAAGGTGATCATCGCCACCCAGCCGAGGGCGCCGGCGTGTACATGGCCGATGGTCCAGTCGGTGTAGTGGGAGAGGGCGTTGACCGTCTTGATCGCCATCATCGGCCCTTCGAAGGTCGACATGCCGTAGAACGCCAGGGACAGCACCAGAAAACGCAGGATCGGGTCGGTGCGCAATTTATGCCACGCACCCGACAGCGTCATCATGCCGTTGATCATGCCGCCCCAACTCGGCGCCAGCAGGATCAGCGACATGGCCATGCCCAGCGACTGCGCCCAGTCCGGCAGCGCGGTGTAGTGCAAGTGGTGCGGACCGGCCCAGATGTACAGGGTGATCAGCGCCCAGAAATGCACGATCGACAGGCGATAGGAATACACCGGCCGACCGGCCTGTTTCGGCACGAAGTAATACATCATGCCGAGGAAACCGGTGGTCAGGAAAAAGCCCACGGCGTTGTGTCCGTACCACCACTGGACCATGGCGTCGGTAGCCCCGGAGTACACCGGGTAGGACTTGAACCAGCCCACCGGAATCGACAGGTGGTTGACCACGTGCAGCATCGCAATGACCACGATGAACGCACCGAAGAACCAGTTGCCGACATAGATGTGTCTGGTCTTGCGCTGCACCACGGTGGTGAAGAACACGATGGCATAAGCGACCCAGACCACGGTCATCCACACCGCGCCGGAGAACTCGATCTCGGCGTATTCCTTGGTGGTGGTATAGCCCAGCGGCAGGGTGATCAGCATCACCACAATGACCGACTGCCAGCCCCAGAAGGTGAAGGCGGCGAGTTTGTCCGAGAACAGCCGCACCTGACAGGTGCGCTGCACCGCGTAATAACTGGCGGCGAATTGTGCGCTGCCGGCGAATCCGAAAATCACCAGGCTGGTGTGCAACGGGCGCAAACGACCGAAAGTGGTCCACGGCAGATCGAGGTTCATCTGCGGCCACACCAGTTGCGAGGCGATCCACACACCCATCGCCATCCCGACGACGCCCCAGATCACGGTCGCCACGACGAATTGGCGCACGACCTTGTAGTTATAGGCCTGTCCAATAGTTGCTGTGCTCATGCTCAATGCTTCCACGGTTGCAATGCCGTGCACTGTAGAAATCCCGATGGAAACAAAACAGGCTCAGGAAACTTTCATTTATGCGGATCAGATTTGAGAGCCGCCTGCGGCCATCTCTCGCGCTCTGATACGGTTTTTATGCATTCAGGTGAATCTGTAATGATCTGCGCCGCAAGTCCATAGTCATGTCACACAAGAACCGCAAAGCCCCACCGGCCGTAGCAGCTGCCGAGCAACGCGAGGCTGCGTTCGGCGCGGGCCGCGTTCGGACGCAGCCGTCGTGAAATCCGAAGACGCGGAATGTCAGTTGAACCACGGACACAGGGTTTACGACGGCTTCGCCGCCGAACGCCGCCTCGCGCTGCTCGGCAGCTGCTACGGGCGAGGTGAAGTTACGGGGATGCGCGGTCAATCCTGATGAGGTATCTACATGTATCAGTACGATGATTATGACCGGGCTCTGGTGTTCGAACGGGTTGCGCAGTTCCGCGATCAGGTCGAGCGTTTCATGGCCGGCGAACTGAGCGAAGAAGAATTCCTGCCGTTGCGCCTGCAGAACGGCCTGTACATGCAAAAACACGCCTACATGCTGCGCGTCGCCATTCCCTACGGCACGCTGAGTGCCCGGCAGATGCGCACGCTGGCGAGCATCGCCCGGGATTACGATCGCGGATACGGCCACTTCACCACCCGGCAGAACATGCAGTTCAACTGGATCGAACTGGCCCAGGTGCCGGACATCCTCGAACGCCTGGCCCAGGTGGAAATGCATGCGATCCAGACCTCCGGCAACTGCGTGCGCAACATCACCACAGAAGCTTTCGCCGGGGTTGCGGCAGACGAAATGATCGACCCGCGACCGCTGGCGGAGATCCTGCGGCAGTGGTCGACCATCAACCCGGAATTCCTGTTCCTGCCACGCAAGTTCAAGATCGCCATCTGCTCGGCCGAACAGGACCGGGCGGCGATCATGATGCATGACATCGGCCTCTATCTTTACCCCGGCAACGATGGGCAAATGCTGTTGCGGGTGATCGTTGGCGGCGGTCTGGGGCGCACGCCTATCCTCGGTTTGCAGATCCGCGAAGGCCTGCCGTGGCAGCACCTGCTGTCCTACGTCGAGGCGGTGTTGCGGGTGTACAACCGCCATGGCCGACGGGACAACAAATACAAGGCGCGGATCAAGATCCTGGTCAAGGCCCTGGGCATCGAAGCTTTCGCCCAGGAAGTGGAGGAGGAGTGGCAGCACCTCAAGGACGGCCCGGCGCAACTGACCATTGATGAGTTCGACCGCGTGGCCAGCGCCTTCGTCGCGCCACCTTATCGCGAGCTGGCGGACACCAGCCTCGATTACGGCACGCACCTGGCCGACAACCCGGCGTTCGCGCGCTGGGTGCTGCGCAATGTTCAGCCGCATAAAGTGCCGGGCTACGCCAGCGTGGTGTTGTCGACCAAACCGGGCAGCGCTTCGCCACCGGGCGACGTCACGGACAAACAAATGGAGGCGGTGGCCGACTGGGCCGAGCGCTTCGGTTTCGGCGAGATCCGCATTGCCCATGAACAGAACATCGTCCTGCCGGACGTGCCAAAAGCCGAGCTGTTCGCGCTGTGGTGCCTGGCCTGCGAACACAATCTGGGCAGCGCCAACGCCGGTTTGCTCACCGATATCATCGCTTGTCCCGGCGGTGATTTCTGCGCACTGGCCAATGCCAAGTCGATCCCCATCGCCCAGGGCATTCAGGCGCGTTTCGACGACCTCGACTACCTGCACGACCTGGGCGACATCAGCCTCAATATCTCCGGCTGCATGAACGCCTGCGGTCACCACCACATCGGCAACATCGGCATCCTCGGCGTCGATAAGAACGGTAGCGAGTGGTACCAGATCACCCTCGGCGGTGCCCAAGGCAAGAACAGCGCGCTGGGCAAGGTCATCGGCCCGTCGTTCAGCGCAGTCGAAGTGCCGCAGGTGATCGAGCAGGTCATCGAGACTTTCGTGCGTTATCGCGAGAGTGAGGAGCTGTTTGTCGACACCGTACAGCGCATCGGTCTGGAGCCGTTCAAGGAAGCGGTCTATCCGAAAGTGTTGGAGGTGTCGGCGTGAACAATCTGTTGCGGCTAGAGGAGGGTGTGGCGCGGATTGTGGCGGATGATCCATGGACACTGGTGCGGGCCCCGGAGCAACCAGTGCCAGACGGTGCCGTGATCCTGCCGCTCGCCAGATGGCTGGAAAACCCTCGGCAACAGGGTGTGTGGCTGGGGCCGGACGATGAAGTGGAAAGTCTCAAGCCGTGGTTTGCCCAACTGCCGCTGATCGCCCTGGACTTCCCGAGCTTTCGTGACGGTCGCGGCTACAGCCAGGCTTATCTGCTGCGCACCCGATTGGGTTGGGCCGGCGAATTGCGCGCTATCGGCGACGTCCTGCGCGATCAACTGAGCCACATGCGCCAATGCGGTTTCGACAGCTTCGCCGTGCGCGAAGACAAATCCGCCGAGGATGCGTTGAAAGGTCTGGCGGGGATGAGTGTGCTGTACGGGCGTTCGGTGATCGAGCCGCGGCCGTTGTTCAGACGTCGTTGAAGTTTTTGCCCATTGTACGTTGTAGCAGCTGCCGAGCAGCGCGAGGCTGCGTTCGGCTGCGTAGCAGTCGTGAAATCAAACGACGCGGTATTCAGGAACACCGCATTCGCAGGGTTTACGACTGCTTCGCAGCCGAACGCAGCCTCGCGCTGCTCGGCAGCTGCTACAAGAGGTTCTACTTCAATGCCGGATCCCCCATATTGATTTTCTTCCAGCCTTGCAGCAGCACCTGGGCCTTCTGTTCCTGTCCGTTGTCGAGGTAGTACTGGATCAACGACAGCCGCACATTGCGGTTGGCCGGCTGAACTTTCAACAACCTTTCCAGCTCCTCGCACGCGGCATCCACTTTGCCACTGTCATGCAGGGCTACTGCCAGCACGTAGCCGTACTGCGGGCTCTGCGGCTCCAGTTGCGCGGCTTTGCGCAGGAACGGCATGGCCTGGTCGGCTTTGCCCGCGCGTACCAGCGACAGGCCTTGAGTATGTTGCAGCAGGGCGGCGTCCGGGTGTTCCTTGAGACTTTGCACCATGAGCGCCTGGGCTTCCTGAGTGCGGCCGTTGGCTTCCAGCCATTGCACCAGCGTTACCAGTGCCGGGTAGAAGTCCGGATCGCGTTGGAGCGCAATTCGCAGCAGGCCTTCGACATCACCACCACGACCACTGGCCTGATACAACATCGCCAGATTGAGATTGGCTTCGCCGCGTTCGGCCAGGCTTTTCTGCACCGTTTCGTACTCGGCTATGGCGGCATTCCAGCTGTCCTGGGCGCCGCCCAGACCGTTGCGCGCCACGCTGAGCAAGTCCCGGGCTGCGGCAATGCGCACGGCTTTCACCGGGTCACTGAGCAACGGCGTCAATAGCTGTGCACGCTCTGCTGGCGGCAGGAAAGCGCTGATCGCCCGGATGGCGCTTTCACGTACTTGCGGGGCCGGATTGCCCAGATCCCTGGTCGCCAGTTTCAACGCCTGTTCGCTGGGGTACATCGGCAATTCGGTCAGCAGGGTCGCCCGTTGAATCGCTGGCAGATTGCTGCGTTGCAACTGCTCGTACAAGGCTTGCGCCGCGCCGGGCTGGCCGTTGCGAATCAGCCACAGGCTTTCGTCGTAGCGCGGGGCTTGCGGGGTACTGGCGGTATTCCACAACTTGAATTGTCCGGTGATTTTGTCGCCGTCCTTGCCCAGGTGGCAGGTCAGGCAAGCGTCCGGCGTGCCGAGTTTTTTCGCTCGCTCGGGATTGGGAATGCTGAAGCTGTGGTCATGCCGGAAGTCGTTGCCCATGTAGAACTTGCCGGGCATGTGGCAATCCACGCACTGCGAACCCGGTTGGCCCATGGTGTGGCGGGTGTGTTCGATGGAGTCATAGTTTTTCGCTTGCAGGCCTTTGCTGTCGACGCCTTCCACGGTGGTTTTGCCGGCGGTGTTGTGGCATTGCAGACACAGACCGTTGCCCGGCGCCCTTAGCTGGGTGCTGTGAGGGTTGTGGCAGTTGCTGCAACGCACGCCCTTGTCGAACATTTTGCTCTGGGCAAAGGAGCCGTGTTCGAACACTTCGTCCTTGATCTTGCCGTCCAGCGCATACAGTTCGCGGGTCAGGACACTCGGTAGATAGTCATCCATCAGGCGCTTGCCAACCGTGTTACCGTCGCCCAGCGGTGCGCGGCGCGAGTGGCAGCGGGCGCAGGTTTCGATTTCCACTGTGGCGTTTTTGTCCTTGAGGTCGACGGCAAATCCGGCATGGATCAGGTCGGTTTTCTTCGCGGTCCACTCCAGGTGACTGGACGCCGGGCCATGGCAGGCCTGACAGCCGACACCGAGGCTGTTCCAGTGGCTGTCGAAGGTGTTTTTTGCCGCGTCGAAATTGCGCTTGTACCCGGTGGTATGGCATTCGACGCACATGAAGTTGGCGTTCTGGCTGGGTTTGCTCCAGTGCAGCGGGTTCTTGAAGGTCACGCCCTGGCCCGGATAAAGGTGAAACCAGCGCTGCTTCTCGGTATCCCAAGCCACGCCGAGGGCCTGTAGCCGACCATCGCCGACCTCGATCAAGTATTGCTGCAACGGGGCAATGCCAAAGGTGTAAGCGACCTTGAAATCGGCATTCTTGCCATCGATACCCGGTGTGTTGACCCAGAATTCGTCGCCTTTGCGCGAGAACACCGTGGCCTCTTTTTCGGCCCTGAAAGTGACCTTATTGAAGTCGCCTTGCACCGTTTCGACGTTGGCCTCCTGCATCGCCAATTGGTGATGGGAGCCTTGCCAGTCCTTGACCTGCTCGCCGTGGCAGCCCTGGCATTGTTGCTCATCGACCATTTTCGCCGGCGCGATAGCGACCGGTTGCACGGCGGGTGTGCTGACGGGAGCAAGCTTGAGTGGCGTCGGGGTGCTGCTTAGCAAAAACCAGCCGATGCCCGCCACGGCCAGGAGCAGGATGCCGATGGTGACAGGGAACAGATAACGCTTGATCAGGGGTGGTTGCGAATCAGGGTTTGGGGCTGCAACTTTATTTTTATGTTTTGGCATCACGACTTCCATGGTCCAGGTGCGTTTACCGTCAGGCGCGCGTTGAAGCTCGATGCAGCTTTGCCGGATAGTCGGCGTGTGTCAAAGATATTGTATTGAGGCTGATGGCCCCTTCGCGGGCAAGCCCGCTCCCACAGGGGAACGCATCCCATGTGGGAGCGGGCTTGCCCGCGATGGCGGCCGCCAGGACTCCGCATCACTCCCCGACAAACCACCGGTAATACGGATTCCCCGCATCCCCGCGCATTACCTCGCGAATATCCCTGACCCAGGCCTCACGGTCACCGTCGTACGCATGCAGGCTCGCCCGATAGAACTGCATGAGGCGTTGCTGTTGAGTATTCATGCGCTCGATGAACCCGGCGTCGGCGTTCAGCAGTGCTGGCGGCTGGTGCAAGTCGAGCAGGGCAGGCAACACGCGACTGATTTCCCCGGAGCGTACCCACGGCGCGTATTCGATCTTCGGCTGATCGTCAGTCACCGGTTGCGCATCGCCAGCGAAGCGTTCAAGCCCAGCGCGGTCAGTCACCCAGGTGGCGAGCAACGCCGCGGCCGAACCGATGCCGACATCCTGCAAGGTGCTGCGAATGCTGTCCTGCTGGAAGCGCGCATTGATCTTCGCCGCATCCAGTTCAATCGGCTCCATCGAGCCTACCAGCAGCATCTCGTGGAACTCGCTGGTCCACAGGGTCGCGTAAGGGAACACGTCGAGGAAGCTGCGCACCAGTGAGCGCGAGTCATCGATGTTCTGCGTCGGCAGCGGCAGCCATTGGGCGACCAGGCCTTGTTTCTGCAAACGGCTGGCGGCCAGTTGATAGAAGTCCCGGGAATACAGATTGACCACGCCGGCAGCGGAGGGCGGTGGCGGTTCGAGGGTGATCAGGTCGTAGCGCTGCGGGTTGCTCAACAGTTCCTGGCGCCCATCGCGCAGACGGACATCGACCCCCGGATTGGCCGCTGCATTGAAATTGCCCTTGAACAACGGCGCCGCCCTGACCACCGAGGGCAGCAGTTCGGCGACCACGCGATGTTCCAGGCCGGGGAAGCGGGTCAGGGCGCCGGCGGTAATGCCGGTGCCGAATCCGATCACCAGCGCCGAACGCGGCTCACCGTTGTGGATCAGCAAGGGCAGCAACGCCTGAATCCGCATGTAACGCAGGGATGGCATGGCGTCGCCGGTGTTGGACACGCCCTGAATGTACAAACGCTGGAACGCTCTTTCGCCCCTGCCTTGGGAAACCACGGCGACGGTCCCGCCACGGCCTTCTTCATAGAACGTCAAAGTGCCATTGCGCGCACCCGGCAGCAGGCTGGCGAGTTTGTTGACCTGCGTAAACACCGCGAGCGCCAGCGACACCAGGCCGATGGCAATGACCGCCTGACGCCGGCCTTTCTTTACCCCATGGCCCTTGCGCACAGCGAAGCAGGCGATACCGGCGGCGATAATCGCCAACAGACCCAGGGTCCGCACCAGTCCCAGCATCGGGATCAGGGCAAAGCCGCAGAGCATCACGCCGATAATCCCGCCAAGGGTATTGAATGCGACGACTTCACCGACATGGCGTCCTATCCGTTCACCGCCGACGCTCAAGCGCAGGGCCAACGGAAAAGCCGCGCCCAGCAGCAGGGTCGGCACAAACACGATGCTCAGGGCGGCCACCGCAAACCGCGTGCTCATGCCCGCCAGTTCGCTGCCGCCCAATGACAATACCCAGGATTCGGCCAGGGTCTGGGCGAACACCAGCCAGCGCCCCAGCAAGGCGATTTCCAGCAAGGCGACCAGCCCGGCCCCGGCGATCAACAAGCCGAACACACCCCAGGGATCGCGCAGGCGATCGACCCGACGGGCCAGCAGCATGCTGCCCAGAAACAGCCCGGTGAGGTAAGTCGCCAGCACCACGGCAAAGGCGTAGGTACGGGTGCTCATGAATTGCACGATCGATTGCGACCACACGACCTCGTAGCCCAGGGCCACGCCACCGGCAATGGCGTACAGCCACAAGGCCAGGCGATCGGTTTTTTTGTCGGTGTGATGTTTCACCGGGGCAAGGCCTGGCGCCACGCGCTGACGCTGGAACCACAAGGCCCCCGCGGCGGCCAGCAGGTTCAACATCGCGGCGGCCAGCGCGCTGCCGCGCACGCCGAGGGTGGCAATCAGCACAAACCCAGCGAGCAGGGTGCCGGCGATGGCCCCGGCGGTGTTCGCCGCATAAAGCTGCCCGCCGGCCTTGCCCAGGTGTTGCGGGTCAGAGGCCAGGGAGCGAACCAGCACCGGCAGCGTGCCGCCCATCAACAGTGCGGGTATGCCCACCAGCACAAACGGCAACACCCAGGCCAGCAGGCCGATGTGTTCTTCCAGCCAGGCAAACGGGCTGGCCGCCAGGCTCATGGCGAAAGTCGCGCCAACACCCAGCACCGCCACCAGCACTTCCAGCCCGGCGTACAGCACAACCGGTTGCTGCATCCGGTCCGCCCAGCGGCCGAACAGCAAACCGCCCAAGGCCAATCCGGCAAAGAACGCGCTGATTCCGGTGGTGATGGCATAGACCTCGACGCCTACCACCAACGACAGCTGCTTGATCCACAGCACCTGGTACACCAGCGCCGCGGCACCGGAGACAAACAGCAGCAGGGCGGGAATCAACACCGCCGGGGCAGCGACATGGGGCGCAGGTATGGCCGACGACTTGCTGGCGACACGTGAGGTCATTGCGGATTGCCTTTCCAATTCAAGAAAACTGCGACTGTGCGGGCCTCATCGCGGGCAATACGGCCCCACACTGGGTCTTCGGTACGACAAAATCCCTGTGGGAGCGGGCTTGCCCGCGATTGGGGCCAATACGGTCCCAAGTCGGAAACAGTACCGCTCGCCAATGAAGGCAAGCGGCGGTCTGACGGTCTTACTGTGCAGCTTTCATTTTTTCAGCAATTTTGGCGTCTACCGCAGCACGGATCTGGTCGATGCTGAAGCTGGCCGGTTTCTGGCTTGGTGGATATTCGATGAAGGTTTCAAGGAACGCCGCCGACTTGCCAACGGCTACAGCCGCCAGGTAAACGTTCTTGGTGGCCCAATCGTAGTACTGATCGGAAACCACGTCGGCACGTTCATACGGGTCCATTCGCAGGTTGAAGATTTTCGGTACGCGCAAGCATACGAATGGTTCGCTCCAGACCTTGAAACCACCGGGTGCGCGTTGCTCGCAGAACACGGCTTTCCAGTTGTCGAAGCGCATCGATACCAGCACGCCGTCGTCGTTGAAGTAGTAGAACTCCTTGCGTTCACTCTTGGGTTGTTGGCCGGTCAGGTAAGGCAATTGGTTGTAGCCATCCAGGTGCACCTTGAAGTTGGTCCCGCCAGAGGTCGGTGCCCAGCCTTTGAGCAGCTTGCTTTTCACCTCGGCATCACCCGCCGCCGCGAGCAGGGTCGGGAACCAGTCCATGCCCGAGAACATCTCGTTGGACACTTCACCCGGCTTGATCTTGCCTGGCCAGCGGATCATCGCCGGAACCCGGTAGGCACCTTCCCAGTTGGAGTTCTTCTCGTTACGGAAAGGCGTGGTCGCTGCATCCGGCCAGGAGAACTGGTTCGGGCCGTTGTCGGTGGTGTAGACGACGATGGTGTTGTCGGTGATTTTCAGGTCGTCGAGGGTTTTCAGCAGTTTGCCGACGTCGCCGTCATGCTCGAGCATGCCGTCCGCGTAATCGTTGCCGGGCATGCCGCTCTGGCCCTTCATCGAATCGCGTACGTGAGTGAACAAGTGCATGCGCGTGGTATTCATCCAGACGAAGAACGGTTTGTCCGCCTTGGCCTGTTTCTCGATGAACGCTTGCGCTGCGGCGGTGGTCTCGTCGTCGATGGTTTCCATGCGCTTGGCGGTCAAGGCACCAGTGTCTTCGATCTTGCCGTCAGCGAAGCTGTGGATCACACCGCGCGGGGTGTTGGCTTTGACGAATGCGGCATCGTCTTTCGGCCAGTAAGGGCGCTCAGGCTCTTCTTCGGCGTTGAGGTGATACAGGTTGCCGAAAAACTCGTCGAAACCGTGATTGGTCGGCAGGTATTCATCCTTGTCACCCAAGTGGTTTTTGCCGAATTGGCCGGTGGCGTAACCCTGGGACTTGAGGGCCTGGGCGATGGTGATATCACGCTTTTGCAGGCCCACCGGCGCGCCCGGGATGCCGACTTTCGACAAACCGGTACGCAGTGGCGTCTGCCCAGTGATGAAGGACGACCGTCCGGCAGTGCAGCTGTTCTCCGCGTAGTAGTCGGTGAACATCATGCCTTCCTTGGCGATGCGGTCGATGTTCGGAGTCTTGTAGCCGACCACGCCCATGGAGTAGGCGCTGATGTTGGTCTGGCCGATATCGTCGCCGAAGATCACGAGAATGTTGGGCTTTTCAGCGGCCCCGGCAGTTGCCGAGATCGCCATGACCGACGCTGCCACAAAGGCGAGTTTCGGTATCCACTTACGTATGCGAGTCATCTGACTGGCTCCTTATGCTCACTGGTGTCGCGTGCTGCGACAAACGTTTTTGCGGTCCTGCATTACGTCTTTTTATTGCACTTGCTCAGGTGTGGCGGCATCGAATGGATAGATCCGACGCCATTCGGACGCCATGTCAACGACGGTCCAGCCTCGGGAGTTTGCTTCGTCCAGGGCCTTGTCCAGACGGCCGATCTGCGACTGCCGATCGTAAGCCCATTCACGTTTGGCGTCGGTGTGATGCACCAACCCCATGAAACGTTTACCGGGACCGGCGGCGGTCCACTGGAGCATCTGCAGGTCGCCATCGGAGTTGCCGAACGCGAGGATCGGCCGGCGCCCGATTACCGCGTCAATGCTTTCCGGTTTGCCCGGGCCGTCGTCGTTGTGCGCCAGTTTCGGTGTGCGCAGGATCGACGCCTCGCCATCCTTGTACTGAAAGGCCGTGACGAAGGTGGTGCCGATGACCTGTTCTGGTGGAATGCCGTAGACCTTTTCGGCGAAGGCGCGCATGAACCCGGTATCGCCGCCGGAAACAATGTAGGTTTTGAAGTCCTGGCTGCGCAGGTAGTCGAGCATTTCCAGCATGGGCTGGAAGATCATCTCGGTGTAAGGCTTGCCGGTTTTCGGATGCCGGGCCTGGCTCAGCCAGGTCTTGGCGTAGTCGTCGAAGGCTGCGGTGGTCATGCCCGTGTGGGTCGCCGCGAAAATCTTCAGGAGGCCCTCCATGCCAGCGGCGGCCAGGGCCTTGTGATCGTTTTCCAGTACCGCCTGGAACGGTTGAGTGGTTTTCCACTCCGGGTGCTGCGGCGCGGTGCGTTTGACTTCGTCGAGGGCGAACAGCAGCTCGAAGTACATCGGCTGCTCGCTCCACAAGGTGCCGTCGTTGTCGAACACGGCAATGCGGTCCTCGGGTTTTACGAAGTCCTTGCTGCCTTGATCGGTCACGGCCTGGACGAACTCGATGATGTTCTTTTTTGACGGGCCGTCATTCCACGATGGTAGTGGCTCGGCTGCCTGAACCAGCAGCGGCAGGCTCAAGACCAAGGTCAGTAAAAATCTAAACCCGTGGTGATGGCGCAGCGACATCGGGTTTGTCATGGGAAATCCTTCTCATGAACGGGGTTGAGTGGATGCAGTGCAGATGCGACAGATTCCCTGTTGAGCTCGGCCTGACTATGCAGCGTAGACAAGGATTCCCTGATTTGGCGCAGCGCCTGGTCTTTGGCCGGTTCACGGCCATAACAGGCGCGCAGGAACGTTTGCAGGCGCGGGCCGAGTTGCGTCAGTTTCAGACCTTGGCGAGTGCGCCGGGTCCACAGGTACAGGGCGCTGAGTTGCGCCGGTTTGCCCTCGATTTGTGCCGGGATCTGCCGCCAGGCGTAGTCGGCGGACTCGAGCCAGGCGGCATGTCGGGTGCGGCGTCGGGCTTGCCACTTGAGGTACACGCGGTGTACGAGCGGGCGACTGAACCAGCCGAGTGCCACCACCGCCAACACCAGTGCCAATAGTCCGAACCAGTGCCCGGAAAGATGCAGACGGTTTTGCTGGCCGAGTTTTTTCAGGTCTTCGGTGATTGAAAACACCGGCTTGTAGGCGCTGTTGGTGGCAGCGTCGAAGGTCACGGCAGGTACCGTGGCCGCGCGGGTTTTCTGGCTGCTGGCATCCCACCATTTCAGTTCGACGGATGGCAGGCTGTAGTGGCCTTCGGTGTCGATTCGATAGGTCACGGTGTCGATGCGCTGACCGCCATTGAAGTTGCCCCGACCGTCGTCCAGATTGCGGATTTGCGGCGCTTGCGGGTAGAGGCTCAGCCCCTTGATCTCGTCCGGCGTCGGTGTCGGCAATGACATGGCCAGGGCACCGTCGGCCTGCAACGTCAGTTCTCGGGTGATGCTGTCACCGACTTTCAGCGGGGTCGCCGAACTGAAGGTCTTTTGCGTGAACCGCAGTCCTTGGGCCACCAGCACCGGTTCTCCAGGTTCGAACCCCGGCGGTTGCGTCGCGCTGAAGTGCAATGGCTGGCTCTGGGCACTCAGCGCGCTGGTCGCCTGACCCGGAGTGGCGCGGACTGTCAGTGCCGGAATGTCGAAATCCTGGGCCAGATTCGGCGTGATCAGGTAGCTGTAGCGCATGCCGCTGAAGGCTTTGCCGTTGATTGTCTGGTTCAGGTGTTCGGCGTGGCCGTCCGGTGGCATCACCAGTGCACCGGGCAGTTTCAGGTCGGGCAGGGTGGGGACGCTGGTGAACCAGGAATCGGTGAAGACATCGAGTTGCAGTTCGACCAGGCTGCCGACCATGACGGGGTTGGCGGGTTGCAGGGTGGCGCTGACCCGCAGTTCGGGTTCATTGCCCCACGCTCCGAGGCTGATCAGGCATAGAAGCAAGGTGCCAATTGCTGCGGTGATTGATCGGACGCCTTCGCGGGCAAGCCCGCTCCCACAGTTGATTGAAGTGATCCCCACAATTTGTGTACGACACATAGTCCCTGTGGGAGCGGGCTTGCCCGCGATGGCGGCGACCCGGTCTTGAAGATAGGTCATGGCTTGGCCCCCGCCTGATCCTGCAAGCTGAATTTCTGCTTGAGGAATTTCGCCGGCGATGTGGTGAGGTTCTGCAACCATTGCTCATCCGAGGCCGCTTGCTGGGTCTCTACCTTTTTGCTTTGGCCTTTACCCGGCGCCTTGTCCATCTTGATCTCGTCGGGTTTGACCTGCGGGGTGTTTTTCCCGGCGCTTTCGGTGTCCTTCTGCAAGGCAATGGCCAGCGCCAGATTGGCCGTGGCTTGCGGAAACTGCGGTTGCAACTTCAGCGCCTGGTTATAGGCCGCGATGGCCTGATCGAACTTGAAGCGCCGCACGTAGATGTTGCCCAGATAGAAATAGGCCTGCGGTGTGTCGAGGCGCGCGAAACTGGCCAGTGCCAGGTCGAAATCCGCCGCGTGGTAGGCGGCAACGCCTTTCCAGTACGGATCGACAAACAAGGCCGCCGCCTGAGGGAAGTGCTGATGCTCGAAGGCCCAGCGACCTTGCTGGTCGCGGGTAAAAAAAGCGTCGGTCAGCGCATTGGCCCGCGCCGGCACCGGTTGCAAGCCCAAGCCTGCCGTCAGCAACAACCCAGCCATCCAGTTCAAGCTCCAGCCCTTGCGTACGCTGAAAAAGGCGATCAACAGCAGCGGCCAGCACAGCCAGTAACCTGCGTCTTTCCAGTGCAGTTCACGCTGTTCGTCACTGGCAGACTGGAAGTGCTGCCGGGCGTGCAGTTCGACCCAGTCCAGGTCGTCATCATTGAGGGTCAGGCTGCCCAGCGGGGCATCCATCGTTGCTGCAAGCTGCTTGAGGGCGTCCTGATCGAAACTGCCGAGTTGCGGGCGACCGTTGCTGTCGGTGCGCGGCCGGCCAGCGGCATCGCGAATGATCCCGCCATCGGTGCTGCCAGCCGCCAGAATCAGCACTTGCAGCGCACTGCCAGTCAGCTGTTTATCCAGCCCGGCCAGTGCCGAAGTGTCGGCGCCATCGGTGATCAGCAGCAGGGTGCCGGGGGTTTTCTCGGTGGCGAGCAGGCGCTTGGCCTGATCGATGACCGCGCCGACATTTTTCCCCGGCTTGCTGATCAGGTCGGTGCTCAGGGCCTGAATGAACGTATCGAGCAGCGCCGCATCGTCGGTGGCGGGCAATACCAGATGCTCGCTGCCGGCATAGGCAATCAAGGCGCTGCGCGACCCGGCGCGGCGCTGGATCAAGTCGTGGAGCTTGTGCCTGGTCGCTTCCAGGCGACTCGGTGGAACATCGCTGGCGTCCATGGACGGCGACAGGTCGACGGCGATGATCAGCGGCGCACGGTTCTCCAGAAAATCTGGCCGATCCCGCTCCCAGGTCGGCCCGGCGGCGGCAATGGCGCCGAGTACCAGCAGCGCACACACCAGGTGCACCGGACGCAGGCGTTGCCGGTCTTGCGGGGTGATCAGCAGATGCGGCAGCAGGTGCGCGGCGATGTTGCTGCGCAAGCGCCGTTGCAGATCCCGGTTGCGCCGCCACAGCAACGGCAGCAGCCCACCGAAGATCGCGAGCAAAAGCCACAGGGGGCGCAGGAAATGGAAGTCGCTGAGGTTGATGTCCATCTCAGGCCTCCTGCCGCTGACGCGCGAGCATCAGGCGGGGAAGCAGCAGGGCGCCCAAGTGATAAGTCGCGAGCAGGGCAACGGCAGCGCCCAGCGGCCACCAGAACAGATCGCGTTTGGGCTGATGGCTGAGGGTTTTCACTTGATGCGGGGTGAGTTTGTCGAGGGTGCTGTAGACCTGATCTAGGGCATTGCGGTCTTCGGCGCGGAAGAAGTGTCCGCCAGTGACTTCGGCAATGTCTTGCAAGCCTTGCAGGTTGACCTTGGCTTCGCCTTCGGCATTCGGGTCGCCAATGCCGATGGTATGAATCACCACGCCTTTGGCGGCGGCCATGGATGCTGCGTGGTCCGGGGTGATGGCGCTGCTGGTGTCGTTGCCGTCAGTGAGCAGAATAAGCACCTTTTCCCGCTCGTGGGCCTGATCCAGCAGTTTCAGGCTCAGCCCGATGGCATCGCCGATGGCCGTGTTGGGGCCGGCCATGCCGACGCCTGTGTCGTCCAGCAGCAGTGACAGGCTGGCGTGATCCAGGGTCAACGGCGCCTGCGGATAAGCACCAGTGCCGAACACGATCAGTCCGATTCGATCGTCTTTACGTTTGTCGATGAACCCGTGCACCACTGCCTTGACCGCTGCCAGGCGATTGATGTTTTGGCCGTTGGCGTCGGTGAAGTCGGTGGTTTCCATCGACTGAGAAATGTCGATGGCCAGCATCAGGTCACGCACCGGCTGCTGGCGTTCGATGGGTTTTTCCACGAGTACCGGCCGACTCGCCGCCACCAGCAACAGCGTCCAGACCAGCAGGTTCAGGAGCAATTGCCAGCGGTTGCTGCGGGTGCCAGCCCGGCTCGGGGCCTGGCCGACGGCGCGGCTCATGGCTCCGAAAAACGGCACGCGCACCGCACTGCGCGCTTCGCGGTAGTCGGGCAAGTAGCGATAACCGAACCACGGCAACGGCAACAGGATCAGCAGCCAAGGGTAATCAAGCTGCCACATGATGACGCTCCACCCAGGTTTTGCAGGTGCTGAATAGATGCTGGCGCTGTTCATTGGGCATGGCCCGCAATACGGCGTCAGGCGCGTAGGCCAGCAGCGCCAGTTGTTGGCTGAAGTCGGTGGGCAACGGCTGTATACAGTGCCGCTGCAAAAACGCCTGCCAGTCCTCTTTCCCCAACGCCGCAGGGGTTCCCTGTGGGAGCGAGCTTGCTCGCGATGAGGCCATTACATTCAAAGTTGATGTTGGCTGACCCGATGCCATCGCGAGCAAGCTCGCTCCCACAGGTTTTGTGTTTTGTCGGGAGGGCATTGAAAGGGCCACGCGCTTGAGCAGCTCCGGAAGTTCGCGCAATGCATTCAGGTCATTACTGCGCTGCTGCAATTCCGCCAGTCGTGCCAGCGCCTCGCGCCGATAGCGATCACGCAGCCATTGCCGGTATTGCCGCACGCCTGTCACCAGCAGCGCGACGATCAGCAGCGCCAGCAACGCCCACCAACCCCACGTCTGCGGCGCAAAACTGACCGGCGTTGGCAGTGTCATTTCCTTGAGTTGGTCGATGCTCGGGACGGTGGGGTTCATCGGCGCCCCCCGGCGAGCTTGCCCAGTTCGGCGCGCAGTTGTTCCCGGGCCTCTGTGGCGGTGCTGAACATCATCAACGGCACCCGGCTGCGGCGCAGCAATGTAGCGACGTCCTTGAGCCGGCCGCTGAGAAAATCACCAAGTGGCTGATGCACCTGATGTCGTTCCACCGCCAGTTCCACCTGCAACTGTCCTTGGGTGATCAGCAAGCGACCGTTTTTCGGCAGGTTCAGCGCCAATGGGTCATAGACCTGCATGGCAATCACATCGTTATGTGCCGTCAGTTGCCGCATCAGTTGCAAGGTGCGTTCGCCGGCCCCGGCGAAGTCGCTGATGATACAGATCAGGTGATCGTGACCGGCCACGGCCAGGCAATGCTGCAAGACCTTGTCGAGCTGGTATTCACCTTCGGCGTCCGGGTTGGCGGCATTGAGTGCCTGGTTCTGTTGGGCGATGCGGCTGCACAACGCTTCGATCCGTTTGCGACTGCGCAGCGGGGCGATGCTGTCGATGCGCCGGTCGTTGAACACCAGTCCACCGACGCGGTCGCCGGCGTTGAACACCATCCACGCCGCCAGGGCACCGAGTTCGGCTGCGACGGTGGATTTGAAGCTGCGTTGCGAACCGAAGAACATCGACATGCGCTGGTCCACCAGGATCAGCGCCGGACGGTCACGCTCTTCGGTGAAGGTGCGCACCACCGGTTTGCCGGTGCGCAGTGATGCCCGCCAATCGAGGTGGCGCAGATCGTCCCCCGGCTGATAGCGGCGCAATTCATCAAAGTTCAAGCCACGGCCGCGCAAGCGCGAAGCATGGTTGCCGGCGAGGATGCTGCCCTGGGGCTGGCGCGCGACAAAACTCAGATCACGGGCCTTGAACTCCAGGGCCATCAACTGCGCCAGAGAGACATAGACCAATCCATCGGTGTTCACGCCACAATCGCCACTTTGTCGAGTAGACGGTCGAGTACCTGATCGGCAGTCACGCCGTCGGCCACCGCGTCGTAACTCAGTTGCAGGCGATGACGCAGCACCGGGTGCGCCACGGCGCGCACGTTGTCCGGCGAAACGAAATCCTGGCCCTGCAACCACGCGTCGGCCCGGGCACAGCGGTCCAGGCCGATACCACCGCGGGGGCTGGCGCCGATGCTGATCCAGCGTCCAAGGTCGGCGTCGTAGTCGGCCGGATGGCGCGTGGCGTTGATCAGGTCGATGAGGTAACGGTCGATGGCCGGGGACACATGCACGGCACTGACTTCCTGGCGCGCCGCGAAAATTACCTCCTGTGCGAGAGCAAAACCCTGCACGGCGGCTGTTTTGGCGCCGAGTGCCTGTTCTTCCTCACGCAACAGCCGTAGTACCTGGCTTTCGTTTTCCGTGCTCGGGTAATCGAGTAGCACCTTCATCAGGAAACGGTCCATCTGCGCTTCCGGCAGCGGATACGTGCCTTCCTGTTCGATCGGATTCTGGGTCGCCACCACGATGAACAGCTCCGGCAGGGCATGGCTGTTGCCGGCCACGGTGATCTGGCGTTCTTCCATGGCTTCGAGCAGCGCGGCCTGGACCTTGGCCGGGGCACGGTTGATTTCGTCGGCCAGGATCAGGTTGCCGAACAACGGCCCCGGCTGAAAGCGGATCTCGTGTTTACCCTCGACCTGATGCAGCACCTCGGCCCCGGTAATGTCCGACGGCAGCAAGTCCGGGGTGAACTGGATGCGGCTCATTTTCGCATCCAGGTGTTTGGCCAATGCTTTCACCGTGCGGGTCTTGGCCAGGCCGGGCAAGCTTTCGAGCAGCAGATGCCCGTTGGCCAGCAAACCGACCAGCACTTGCCGGATCACCTGATCCTGGCCGAGCACGGCTTCGGCGATGCTGGCTTGCAGAGCGTTGAGGTCGTTGAGTGTGCTCATGCGATCTCCTAGAAAAACGCCAGGGTCAGGTTGACGCTCAAACCATTGCCCTCAGGCCGGTTCTTGGTGTCGAACTCCGGCACCCAACGGGCACTGATGTTGGCCTGGGCGTCGGCGAACTTGCCGCTCCAGCCCACCACCGGGCCGGCACCCACGGAACGACCACGGAAGCCGCTGCTGGCGCCGGAACCCGAGTCATCGGTGACCTGCTGGATGTATCCGGCTGCGATACCGGCGTTCCATCCGTTGCCAAAGCCGTGGGTCCACAGTGCATCGAGGGTGTAGATGTTGCCGTTGCGATAGTCGGTGGAGTCGTTCTCGGTGTAGAACTCCAGGCCACTCGACAGCGTGAATTCACCGCCCTTGCCGTCCAGATGGGTGAACGCGACGGTGGGCATGAAGGTGTAATTGTTCTGTCCGGGGTTGGCCAGGCGATCGTCGTTGTAGGCACCGGTCGGCACGTAGATCGGCAGCGAGAACGAGATGTGGTTGAATTCGTCGAAGTGGTAGCCGGCGGCAATCGGTGTCACCAGCATGTCGGCAAACTGGGTGCCGCTGTCCGAGGTGCCCAGGGTTCTGCCGCGAGGGCCGGTGATGTTCGCAGTGATGTCGGTGTACTGCACCGGCACACCGATGGCCGAGGCGTAATTCCAGCGACCCTTGCCGGTGTCCCAGACATGGGTGAAGTTGGCCATGGTGTAGGACACTTTCATATCCAGCCCGGTACTCAGGGCACCCACGATCGGCACCTGGGCGTTGCCCTTGAGGTCACCGTCGTACCAGATGCTGGTCAGGGACATGACCCAACCCGGCCCCGGGGGCACGATCCCGGCGTTGGAAAACACTTGTTGCCCGGTGATGGGGCGGCCGACGCCACCCTCGGCCGCCAGTACCAATGGACTGCTGCTGACCATGCACAGCGCCAACAAGGGGCGCACTACGAAAGGCCTGATCATGAATGACTCCGTTTATTGTTGTGAGGTCGCCGGAGTCAGCAGCGGCAGTTTCCACTGGCCGTTGGTGACTTCCGGTCTTGGCAGATACAGGCGCAGAACGCCGTAAAACGGACCATTCGGTGCCGGCAGCCAGTTGCTTTGCAACTCTTTGGCCGGTGCCTTGTGCTGCACGTAAAGGGTCAAGCCGCCATCGGCATCGAGCTTGAGGTCGGGCAACATCCGCGAATTGATCAAGGTGCCGGTGCTGTAGCCGTTATGCGGATCAGGACGGGTGCTGATGACGGGGAGGGTGGCGCGCAGTAGTTGCGGGACGCCGATAAAGTCATTCGGAGCCATCGGCAGCGCACCACGCAACAAGACATCGTTGGTGTGAACGTTGGAGTCGAACAGCTTGGGTGTGTAGTAATCCTGAAAGTTGACGCCAGACGCCAGGTTCAGCGGGTTGTTACTTTTGTTGGCCGTCTCGGCGTTATCCCCGTGAGCACAAAAAACAGGCGCAAGCGAAGTCGCCCGGACAAAGGCGTGCTTCCCCAATTTCTTAGACATCATTCCCCCGGATCCCTGGTGGCTGATTGGGCATACGGCCGTTATGTTTGGCCGTAACCGCGTAATCCCTTTCAGATCAAGCCTGTAGGACTCGTCAGATGACGTTAGCAGCTAACCACGGGTTATCCAGTAGAACGGATTAATTCGTTGGTTTTTTGTGCAGGTTCCGGTTATTTTCGATTGCTAAAAAGTTAATGCAGATGAAGGGCTTGCCCGGTCAAGTTGAGTGGCTGTCTAGTCAATGTGGGAGCGGGCTTGCTCGCGAAAGCGGAGTACCGGTCGACATCGTTGCTGGATCAGACGGCCTCTTCGCGAGCAAGCCCGCTCCCACAGGAAACTGAGGAAAGGGTTGAGTCAGTCAGTTTTTCTTCGCCTGCTCCCAAACCCGCTCTTCCTGCTCGCGCAGTTCCGGCGTGAACTCGGCTCCAAAGTCTTCAGCCTCAAACACCTGGCGAATCTCGATCTCGGCCTCGGTGCCCGGCATCGGGTTGGGGCAGCGCTTGACCCATTCGATGGCTTCTTCCCTGGACTTCACTTTCCACAACCAGAAACCGGCAATCAGTTCCTTGGTTTCGATGAAGGGACCGTCGATCACCGAGCGTTTGTCTCCTGAAAACTTTACACGAGCGCCTTTGCTGCTCGGGTGCAGGCCTTCGCCCGCGAGCATTATGCCGGCCTTGACCAGTTCTTCGTTGTAGTTGCCCATGGCCGTCAGCAGCTCCTGGCTGGGCATGACGCCGGCTTCGGATTCCTGGCTGGCTTTGATGATGATCATGAATCGCATGGTGATGTCTCCGTTGTAATTGAATGATTCGCTTAATGGTCGAATGGCTGCGGCGCAAATCGACAGCACGCTGAACAAAATTGTCGTAGGTGACAACATGGCAGATTTATTTTCGACTTCCATTTCACTACACGGTATTTCTGGCCTATCCGTTTACTGACCAAAGGAATGTGTCCCCGATGCCAACCTTGCAGATCACCACGCTCATTCCCGGTCGCATACCCGAAGACGTCCTCGAATTTTGCCTGGAGGGCATCAACTTCCCGAAGATTTTCCCTGAGCGCATCACCCCACTGGGTCATGTCGACCTGAGTCTTTTGCGGATTGAAGCCGGGCGGCAATTTCGCTTTCGCCACTGGATGTTCAATGTGATTCCAATGAACTGGACGGTGCTGATCCGTGAAGTCGGCGAAACGCATTTCATCGACGAAATGCTCAAGGGGCCGATGCGTGCCTTTCGTCACGAACATCGGGTAGCAGCGGGCGAGGGCGGTACGCTATATACCGACCGGGTCACCTACTCGGCGTTGGGGGGGGCTCCCCTGGAGTGGTTGCTGGTCAATGGCTACATGCGGCGGATTTTCGAGGCGCGACATCGCAATATGCTGGAGTTACTCAAATAACACCGCTCCCACAGGGTTTTGTAGTGAGTGAGAAAGCGCGTGTATCCAGTTTTGTGCGCTGATACATGACAATTTATGTTTGGCCATAGGTCGTCGGACAATTTCGTGGTTAACTTCGGCCTGGTCAAAATTATCCAAACCAACGTCAGAAGGACTCCGTTCATGGCTCAAGTCACTCTCAAAGGCAACCCGGTTCAAGTCAACGGCCAACTGCCACAAGCCGGTTCCAAGGCGCCAGCCTTTTCCCTGGTTGCCGGCAATCTGTCCGACGTCACCCTGAAAGACTTTGCCGGCAAGCGCAAAGTACTGAACATTTTCCCAAGCGTTGACACCCCGACCTGCGCCACCTCCGTGCGCAAATTCAACGCCCAGGCCAGCGACGTGGCCAACACTGTCGTGCTGTGCATCTCCGCCGACCTGCCATTCGCCCAGGCCCGTTTCTGCGGCGCCGAAGGCCTGGAAAACGTACAGAACCTGTCGACCCTGCGCGGTGCCGAGTTCATCCAGAACTACGGCGTTGCCATCGCCGACGGCCCGCTCAAGGGCCTGACCGCTCGTGCCGTCGTGGTTCTGGACGAAAACGACAATGTGTTGCACAGCGAACTGGTTGGCGAAATCGCTGACGAGCCGAACTATGAAGCGGCACTTGCTGTTCTGAAATAAGCGTAGCTTTACAATGTTTAACGGCCTGGCCCTGTCCAGGCCGTTTTCATTTGTGCTTCAGTGTCTTACACAAAACTCCTGTTACGTAAGCCAAAGGTAAATTGCCGGTAAAGGCGCTTTGCTTAAAGCCCGCCAGTGCTTATCGTTCAGCCTCATGTAAAAAAAGCCCACGCGCCCAATGGTTGATCACTCAATGCAATCCTCCGCTTCCCGTAGTCCTCGTCGTTGGCTGTTCGGCCTGCTTGTCCTGTTGGTCATCGCTGGCCTGTGCTGGAAATTCTGGCCCGGCAGCGCTGCGCCCAAAGAGGCTGCGGGGCAGAAAGCCGTTGCCGGGCATACCGGCCGATCGGGGGGCATGCGTCCGGGGTTCGGTGGCGCGTCCGGGCCGGTACCGGTGCGAGTGGCACCGGCGGTCAAGGGGGATTTCCCGCTGTATTTCAAGGCGCTGGGCACGGTCACGGCGCTGAACACCATCAATGTGCGCAGCCGCGTCGGCGGTGAGCTGGTCAAGATCTATTTCGAAGAAGGGCAGATGGTCAAGGCCGGCGACCTGCTGGCCGAAATCGACCCGCGCCCTTACCAGAACGCCTTGCTTCAGGCCGAAGGCACCTTGCTGCAGAATCAGGCGCAGTTGAAGAATGCTCAGGTCGATGTCGAGCGTTATCGCGGCCTCTACAAGGAAGACAGTATTGCCAAACAGACCCTGGACACCGCCGAAGCGCTGGTCGGTCAGTTTCAGGGCACGGTCAAGACCAATCAGGCAGCGGTGAACGACGCCAAACTCAACCTCGAATTCACCAGGATCCGCGCACCGATCACCGGTCGCGTCGGCCTGCGTCAACTGGACGTCGGCAACCTGGTCGCGGCCAACGACACCACAGCACTGGCGATCATCACCCAGACCCAGCCGATCAGCGTGGCCTTCACCCTCCCGGAAAACAGCCTCGACACCGTGCTTGCCCGTTATCGCAGCGGTGCCAAATTGCCGGCTGAAGCCTGGGATCGCGGCGACACCAAACTCCAGGCCACCGGCGTGCTGCAGAGCCTGGACAACCAGATCGACATCACCACCGGCACCCTGAAATTCAAGGCCCGTTACGAGAACCGCGATCAGTCGCTGTTCCCCAACCAGTTCGTCAATGTGCGCCTGTTGGCCGACACCCTCAAAGACGTAGTGCTGGCGCCTTCCGCCGCGATCCAGTTCGGCACGAACGGCACGTTCGCCTACGCCCTGGACGGTGACAAGAAGGTCAAGATACGTCAGTTGAAAGTCGGCGCAAGTGACGGCGTGAACACCGTAATCACCGAAGGCCTGTCGGCGGGCGACCGGGTCGTACTGGAAGGCACCGACCGCCTGAAGGACGGCAGCGACGTGGAGGTGGTCAACGACAGCCAGGACGTGCCGACCACGCCGACCGAACACCTGCAAGGCAAGTCGGCGGTCAACGCGGCTGAGCCTGCGACCACCGACAAGGCGAAAAAGGGCGGCGCATGAATCTCTCGCGGCTGTTCATCCTTCGCCCGGTAGCCACCACCCTGAGCATGCTGGCCATTATCCTGGCCGGTGTGATCGCCTATCGGCTGCTGCCGGTGTCGGCGCTGCCCCAGGTCGATTACCCGACCATTCGCGTCATGACCCTGTACCCCGGCGCCAGCCCGGATGTCATGACCAGTGCGGTGACCGCGCCGCTTGAGCGCCAGTTCGGGCAGATGCCTGGCCTGACGCAAATGGCCTCCACCAGTTCCGGCGGGGCGTCGGTGCTGACCCTGAGGTTCAGCCTCGACATCAACATGGACGTGGCCGAGCAACAAGTGCAGGCGGCGATCAATGCCGCGACCAATTTGCTGCCCAAGGACTTGCCGGCACCGCCGGTGTACAACAAGGTCAACCCGGCCGACACGCCGGTGCTGACCCTGGCCATCACCTCCAGGACCATGCTGTTGCCCAAGCTCAATGACCTGGTCGATACGCGCATGGCGCAGAAGATTGCCCAGATCAGCGGCGTCGGCATGGTCAGCATTGCCGGCGGCCAACGTCAGGCCGTGCGCATCAAGGTCAACCCCGAGGCCCTGGCGGCCAATGGCCTGAACCTGTCGGACGTGCGCACCCTGATCGGCGCGTCCAACGTCAACCAGCCCAAGGGCAACTTCGACGGCCCGACCCGGGTTTCGATGCTCGATGCAAACGATCAACTGACGTCGCCCGAGGACTACGCCAACCTGATCCTGGCCTACGCCAATGGCGCGCCGTTGCGCCTCAAGGACGTGGCGGAAATCGTCGACGGTGCCGAGAACGAGCGTCTGGCCGCGTGGGCCAACGAGAACCAGGCCGTGCTGCTGAACATCCAGCGTCAGCCCGGCGCCAACGTGATCGAGGTGGTGGACCGGATCAAGGCCCTGCTGCCGAGCATCACCGACAACCTGCCGGCCGGCCTCGACGTGGTGGTGCTGACCGACCGCACCCAGACCATCCGCGCCTCGGTCAAGGACGTGCAGCACGAATTGCTGATCGCCATCGCCCTGGTGGTCATGGTCACCTTCCTGTTCCTGCGTCGCGCCAGCGCCACGATCATTCCGTCGGTGGCCGTGCCCCTGTCGCTGATCGGTACGTTCGGCGTGATGTACCTGGCAGGGTTTTCGGTCAACAACCTGACCCTGATGGCCCTGACCATCGCCACCGGCTTCGTGGTGGACGATGCGATCGTCATGCTGGAGAACATTTCCCGATTCATCGAGGAGGGCGACAGCCCGTTGAACGCGGCGCTCAAGGGTGCCAGGCAGATCGGTTTCACCCTGATCTCCCTGACCTTGTCGCTGATCGCCGTGCTGATCCCGCTGCTGTTCATGGCGGACGTGGTCGGGCGCTTGTTCCGCGAGTTCGCCATCACCCTGGCGGTGGCGATCCTGATTTCCCTGGTGGTTTCCCTGACCCTGACGCCGATGATGTGCGCGCGGTTGCTCAAGCGTGAACCCAAGGAATCAGAGCAGGGCCGCTTCTACCGTGCCAGCGGTGCGTTCATCGACTGGATGATCGCCGCCTACGGACGCAAATTGCAGTGGGTACTCAAGCACCAGCCGCTGACCTTGATGGTGGCCATTGGCACTCTGGCGCTGACGGTATTGCTGTACATGGTGGTGCCCAAGGGCTTCTTCCCGGTGCAGGACACCGGCGTCATCCAGGGCATTTCCGAAGCGCCGCAATCGATTTCCTTCGCCGCCATGAGCGAGCGCCAGCAGGAACTGGCCAAGGTGATCCTTGCCGACCCGGCGGTGGAGAGCCTGTCTTCCTACATTGGCGTGGATGGCGACAACTCGACCCTCAACAGCGGTCGCTTGCTGATCAACCTCAAGTCGCACCACGACCGTGACCTGAGCGCCACGCAAGTGATTGCCCGCCTGCAACCGGAACTCGACAAACTGGTCGGCATCCGCCTGTTCATGCAGCCGGTGCAGGACCTGACCATCGAAGACCGGGTCAGCCGCACGCAGTACCAGTTCAGCATGTCGTCGCCGGACTCGGAGTTGCTGAGCCTGTGGAGCAAGCGCCTGGTCGAAGCCTTGGCCGAACGGCCGGAACTGACCGACGTTGCCAGCGATCTGCAGGACAAGGGGCTGCAGGTTTATCTGGTGATCGACCGCGATGCGGCGTCCCGGGTCGGTGTGTCGGTGTCGAACATCACCGACGCGCTGTACGACGCCTTTGGTCAGCGGCAGATTTCCACGATCTACACCCAGGCGAGCCAGTACCGCGTGGTGCTGCAATCGCAGTCCGGCGAGAAGATCGGCCCGGATGCGTTGAACCAGATTCACGTCAAGACCACCGATGGCGGGCAGGTGCGCCTGTCCAGCCTGGCGCACATCGAAGAGCGTCAGGCTCAACTGGCGATCACCCACATCGGCCAGTTCCCGGCAGTAATGATGTCCTTCAACCTGGCGCCCGGCGTGGCGCTGGGGCATGCGGTCGAGATCATCGAGCAGGTGCAGAAGGACATCGGCATGCCGATTGGCGTGCAGACCCAGTTCCAGGGTGCGGCGCAGGCGTTCCAGGCCTCGCTGTCGAGCACCTTGCTGCTGATTCTGGCGGCGGTGGTGACCATGTACATCGTGCTGGGCGTGCTCTACGAGAGCTACATCCACCCGATCACCATTCTCTCGACCCTGCCGTCGGCGGCGGTGGGCGCCTTGCTGGCGTTGATCCTCAGCGGCA
This sequence comes from Pseudomonas sp. GM74, assembly GCF_000282455.1. Taxonomy (GTDB): domain Bacteria; phylum Pseudomonadota; class Gammaproteobacteria; order Pseudomonadales; family Pseudomonadaceae; genus Aquipseudomonas. The sequence continues at coordinate 14,346 of NZ_AKJG01000051.1, read as the reverse complement.
ACGACCTGGGCATGATCGCGATCATCGGCATCATCCTGCTGATCGGCATCGTGAAGAAGAACGCGATCATGATGATCGACTTCGCCCTGGACGCCGAGCGCAACCAGGGCATGGACCCGCAAACGGCGATCTATCAGGCGGCCTTGCTGCGTTTCCGCCCGATCCTGATGACCACGTTGGCCGCGCTGTTCGGTGCCGTGCCGTTGATGCTGGCCACCGGTTCCGGCGCGGAACTGCGCCAGCCGCTGGGTCTGGTGATGGTCGGCGGCCTGTTGCTGAGCCAGGTTCTGACGTTGTTCACTACGCCGGTGATTTACCTGTATTTCGATCGGTTGGGACGCCGCTTTGGCAAGTCTGACTCGAAAGAGGTGGTGGTATGACGGCGAGCTACAAACTTCAAGCTTCAAGCCGCAAGTTAAAGCCTGCGCGATCCCTGCTTTTATCTTGCAGCTTGCAGCTTGCAGCTAGTGGTTGCCACCTATGAATCTCTCGGGACCATTCATCAAACGCCCCGTGGCAACCATGCTGCTTTCACTGGCGATCATGCTGCTGGGCGGCGTGAGCTTCGGTTTACTACCTGTGTCGCCGCTGCCGCAAATGGACTTTCCGGTGATCGTGGTCCAGGCCAGCCTGCCCGGGGCCAGCCCCGAGGTGATGGCGTCGACCGTGGCCACGCCGCTGGAGCGCTCCTTCGGCAGCATTGCCGGGGTCAACACCATGAGCAGCCGCTCCAGCCAGGGTTCGACCCGGGTGATCCTGCAATTCGACCTGGACCGCGACATCAACGGCGCGGCGCGGGAAGTGCAGGCGGCCATCAATGCTTCGCGCACCCTGCTGCCGAGCGGGATGCGCAGCATGCCGACCTACAAGAAGGTCAACCCGTCCCAGGCGCCGATCATGGTGCTGTCGCTGACGTCGGATGTGCTGGAAAAAGGCCAGCTCTATGACCTGGCCTCGACGATTCTGTCCCAGAGCCTGTCCCAGGTGCAGGGTGTCGGCGAAGTGCAGATCGGTGGCAGTTCGTTGCCAGCGGTACGTATCGAGCTCGAACCGCAGTCGCTGAACCAATACGGCGTGGCCCTGGACGATGTGCGTAACACCATCGCCAATGCCAACGTGCGCCGGCCCAAGGGCTCGGTGGAAGACGATCAGCGGCTGTGGCAGGTCCAGGCCAACGACCAGTTGGAAAAAGCCCGGGACTACGAATCGCTGATCATCCACTACAACGGTGGCGCGGCCTTGCGCCTGAAGGATGTGGCCAAGGTCAGCGATGGCGTCGAGGACCGCTACAACAGCGGTTTCTTCAACGATGACGCGGCGGTACTGCTGGTGATCAACCGGCAGGCCGGCGCCAACATCATCGAGACGGTCAACGAGATCAAGGCGCAATTGCCGGCGTTGCAGGCGGTGCTGCCGGCCAGCGTCAAGCTGAACCTGGCCATGGACCGTTCTCCGGTGATCAAGGCCACGCTGCACGAAGCGGAAATGACCCTGCTGATCGCCGTGGCGCTGGTGATCCTGGTGGTGTTCCTGTTCCTCGGTAACTTCCGCGCTTCGCTGATCCCGACCCTGGCGGTGCCGGTGTCGCTGGTCGGCACCTTTGCCGTGATGTACCTCTACGGTTTTTCGCTGAACAACCTGTCGCTGATGGCGCTGATCCTGGCCACCGGGCTGGTGGTGGACGATGCCATCGTGGTGCTGGAGAACATTTCCCGGCACATCGACGAAGGCGTGCGGCCGATGCGGGCCGCCTACCTCGGTGCCCAGGAAGTCGGCTTTACCTTGTTGTCGATGAACGTGTCGCTGGTGGCGGTGTTCCTGTCGATCCTGTTCATGGGCGGGATCATTGAAAGCCTGTTCCGCGAATTCTCCATCACCCTGGCGGCGGCCATCGTGGTTTCGCTGGTGGTGTCGTTGACCCTGACGCCGATGCTCTGCGCCCGCTGGCTCAAGCCGCACACGCCGGGGCAGGAGAACCGCCTGCAACGCTGGAGCCGGCGGACCAATGACTGGATGGTCGGCAAGTACGCCACCAGCCTCGACTGGGTGTTGCGCCACAAGCGCCTGACCTTGCTCAGTCTGTTCGTGACAATTGGTGTGAATATTGCGCTGTATATTGTTGTTCCTAAAACATTTTTACCGCAGCAGGATACCGGCCAGCTGATCGGTTTCGTGCGCGGCGACGACGGCCTGTCGTTCAGCGTGATGCAGCCGAAGATGGAGATTTTCCGCCGGGCGGTGTTGAAGGACGAGGCGGTAGAAAGCGTCGCCGGGTTTATTGGTGGCAACAACGGCACCAACAACGCCTTCATGCTGGTGCGCCTGAAGCCGATCAAGGAGCGCAGCATTTCCGCACAGAAAGTCATCGAACGCCTGCGCAAGGAAATGCCCAAGGTTCCCGGGGCACAACTGATGCTCATGGCGGACCAGGACCTGCAATTCGGTGGCGGTCGCGAGCAGACCACCTCGCAGTACTCGTACATCCTGCAGAGCGGGGATCTGGGGGCATTGCGCGAGTGGTACCCGAAAGTCGTCACCGCGCTCAAGGCCTTGCCGGAGCTGACGGCGATCGATGCGCGGGAAGGCCGGGGCGCCCGGCAAGTGACCCTGATCGTCGACCGTGACCAGGCCAAGCGCCTGGGTGTCGACATGGACATGGTCACGGCGGTGCTGAACAACGCCTACAGCCAGCGGCAGATTTCGACCATCTACGACAGCCTCAACCAGTACCAGGTGGTGATGGAGGTCAATCCGAAATACGCCCAGGACCCGATCACCCTCAAGCAGGTCCAGGTGATCACCGCTGACGGCGCGCGGATCCCGCTGTCGACCATCGCCCATTACGAAAACAGCCTGGAAAACGACCGGGTCAGCCACGAAGGCCAGTTTGCTTCGGAAAGCATTGCCTTCGACATGGCCGAAGGCGTGACCGTGGAGCAGGGCGGTGCGGCCATCGAGCGGGCGATTGCCAAGGTCGGCCTGCCAGAGGACGTGATCGCGAAAATGGCCGGCACGGCCGACGCTTTCGCGGCGACTCAAAAAAGTCAGCCATGGATGATTCTGGGGGCGCTGGTGGCGGTGTATCTGGTCTTGGGGGTGCTGTACGAAAGCTACATACACCCGCTGACGATTCTCTCGACCCTGCCGTCGGCCGGGGTCGGCGCATTGCTGTCGATCTACGCGCTGGGCGGCGAGTTCAGCCTGATTTCGTTGCTGGGGCTGTTTCTGCTGATCGGCGTGGTGAAGAAAAACGCGATCCTGATGATCGACCTGGCGTTACAGCTGGAACGAAGCCAGGGCATGGCCCCGCTGGAGTCGATTCGCAGCGCCTGCCTGCAACGCCTGCGACCTATCCTGATGACCACTCTGGCGGCGATCCTCGGTGCCTTGCCGTTGCTGCTCAGCCGCGCCGAAGGGGCGGAAATGCGCCAGCCGCTGGGCCTGACCATCATCGGCGGGCTGATCTTCAGCCAGGTGCTGACGCTTTACACCACCCCGGTGGTTTACCTCTATCTCGACAGACTGCGCCATCGCTTCAATAAATGGCGTGGGGTGCGTACCGATGCTGCCCTGGAAACTCCGCTATGACTGACCGTTCGCTTTTCAACCTGGCTGCACCGCTGATCACGGCCCGAGGCTCGCGCCTGTTGAGCCTGTCACTGTGCGTGGCGATGCTCAGTGCCTGCGCCATCGGCCCGGATTACCAGCGCCCGCAAACCGCCGAACCTGCGCAATACAAGGCGGCAGAAGGCTGGCGTCAGGCCAACCCCAGCGATGCCCTGGCGCGTGGCGCGTGGTGGGAGTTGTATGGCGACCGGCAGCTCAACGACCTGATCGAAAAACTCAACAGCGCCAACCAGACTGTCGCCCAGTCCGAAGCGCAGTACCGCCAGGCCCAGGCCTTGGTGCGCAGCGCACGGGGTGCGTTTTTCCCGACGGTGGACCTGAACGTCAGCAAGAACCGTTCAAGCCAGGGTACCGGTAGCAGCAACTCCAGCCTGAGCAGTTCGTCCAGCGGCATTCGCGATACGTACTCGGCCCAGGCGGGCGTCAGTTGGGAAGCGGACGTATGGGGCAAGCTGCGCCGGGGCCTCGAAGCCGACACCGCCAATGCCCAGGCAAGCTTTGCCGACCTGGCGGCCATGCGCCTGAGCCAACAGTCGGAGCTGGTGCAGAATTACCTGCAACTGCGGGTGATCGATGGCCAGAAGCGCTTGCTCCAGGACACGGTCGAGGCTTATCGGCGTTCGCTGAAAATGACCGAGAACCAGTACCGCGCAGGCGTATCGGGCAAGGACGCGGTGGCCCAGGCCCAGACGCAACTCAAAGGCACCGAAGCCGATATGGTCGACCTGATCTGGCAACGCGCCCAGTTCGAGAACGCCATCGCCGTGCTGATCGGCCTGCCGCCGGCGCAGTTCAGCCTGGCGGAAAGCCTGGACATCCCGCAGTTGCCGCAAGTGCCGCCGGCATTGCCTTCGCAGTTGCTGGAGCGTCGCCCGGACATCGCGTCGGCCGAGCGCTCGGTGATGGCCGCCAACGCCAATATCGGCGTGGCCAAGGCCGCCTATTACCCCGACCTGACCCTGAACATGAACGGCGGTTACAGCAGTAGCACCTATGCCAACTGGATCAGCCTGCCGAACCGCTTCTGGTCGGTCGGACCGCAATTGGCCATGACCCTGTTCGACGGCGGCCAGCGCTCGGCGGAAGTCGACCGCAGTGAAGCGGCCTATGACGAAACGGTGGCCAAGTACCGCCAGACCGTGCTGGACGGGTTCCGCGAGGTGGAAAACTTCCTGGTGCAACTCAAGGTGCTTGAGGACGAAGCCGTCGTGCGCCAACAGGCACTGGATGCTGCCCGGGAATCGTTGCGCCTGACCCAGAACCAGTACAAGGCCGGTTTGATCGCGTACATCGATGTGGTGGTGACCCAGGCCGCGGCGCTGAGCAATGAGCGCAGCAACCTCGACCTGCTGCAAAGCCGCCTGATCGCCAGCGTGCAGTTGATTGCCGCGTTGGGAGGTGGCTGGGACGGGCAGCTTGAGGTGAGCGACAGTCGATAGCGCAATCTAACGAACGCTGCAATCCCTGTGGGAGCGAGCTTGCTCGCGATGGCTGCGTCACATTCAGAATGGATGTTGCCTGACCCACCGCTATCGTCGGAACGCCGCCCGGAGCAAACTCGCTCCCACAGGTTTTGTGGTACCAGCAGCTTCAAGCGAGTTAATGTAAAACCTTAAAACAAGCGTTTCATCGGACTGATGGCCCTTTGCTCATTTTGTGGGTGCGTTCTCATTTGGAATCAGTACAATCGCCGCATTTGCCCCCACCCGAGAATGAAAGCCACTAACAAGGGGGGCGTTCGCGAGAAGTCTCCATGCTCATCGGCAGCTATTCCCCCACCCTGGTCATCATTTCGCTCTGCGTAGCGATTCTCGCCTCATACACCGCACTCGACCTGACCGGACGCATTGCCACCGCCAAAGGCCGCGCCGTGCATTTGTGGACCGCGGGCGGAACCGTTGCCATGGGCATCGGCATCTGGTCGATGCATTTTATCGGCATGCTCGCGTTCAAGCTGCCGATCGATCTTGGGTACGACGGCACCATCACCCTGTTGTCGCTGCTGATCGGCGTGCTTTCCAGCGGTTTTGCGCTGTGGCTGGTCAGCCAGCCGCAATTACCGGCCTGGCAACTGGCCTTTGGCGCGTTGGTCATGGGCGCCGGCATCAGCGCGATGCACTACACCGGCATGGCCGCCATGCGCATGCAACCGGGCATCGACTACGACCCGACTCTGTTCGGCGCCTCGCTGCTGATCGCGGTCGGTGCTTCGGGCGCGGCATTGTGGATCGCGTTCCGTCTGCGCCAGCACACACCTTATGTCCGTCTGATCCGTGGCGGTGCCGCCGTGATCATGGGTATCGCCATCGTTGGCATGCACTACACCGGGATGGCCGCCGCACGCTTTGCCGACGGCAGTTTTTGCGGCGCAGCGGTCAATGGATTGAGCGGCAATGGCCTGGACAACCTGGTGCTGATCACCACGCTGGCGGTGCTGAGCATTGCCTTGCTGACCTCGATCCTCGATGCACGCCTGGAGGCTCGCACCGCGAGCCTGGCCCGGTCGTTGACCGAGGCCAACCGTGAACTGACCCAACTGGCCTTGCATGACACTCTCACCGGGTTGCCGAACCGGACGTTGCTCGCCGATCGAATCGATCAGGCCATGTCGCGGGTCCGGGAACAGGGGGGGTGCTTTGCCCTGATGTTCATCGACCTGGACGGCTTCAAACCGGTCAACGATGCCTTCGGCCACCACATGGGTGATCTGCTGTTGCGTGAAGTAGCCGTGCGCCTGCGCGAAGACTTGCGCAGCCAGGACACTCTGGCGCGCATCGGCGGCGACGAGTTCGTGTTGCTGGTGCAATTGAGCGAACAGAACGACGCCTTGAACCTGGCGGCCCGCCAGGTCGGGATGATCGCGCGCGCGTTCCGGGTTGCCGAACATGATTTGCACATTTCCGCGAGTGTCGGCATCGCGCTCTACCCGGGTAACGGCCAGTCCGCCCATGAATTGCTGATGAACGCCGACGCGGCGATGTATCACGCCAAGGGCGCGGGTAAAAACGGCTACAGCTTTTTCGACGCTTCGATGAACAGCAACGCCCGCAAACAGCTGCAATTGCTGCAAGACTTGCGCAATGCCGTGGAACAGCAGCAATTCAGCCTGCATTACCAGCCCAAGTTCGACGCCGCCAATGGCCGTCCGGTGGGCGCCGAGGCCTTGTTGCGCTGGGAGCACCCGACGCAAGGGATGCTGTTGCCGGACAAATTCATCGAAATGGCGGAAAAAACCGGGCTGATCATTCCAATCGGCGAGTGGGTGCTCAACGAAGCCTGCCGTCAGATGCGCGAGTGGTACGTGCTGGGCTACACCGATTGGCGCATCGCGGTGAACCTTTCGGCCATCCAGTTCTGTCATTCCGGGCTGGTCCAGAGTGTCGCCAAGGCCCTGGCGGCTCACCATTTGCCGGCCAACAGCCTGACCCTGGAAATCACTGAAACCACCGCCATGAGCGATGCCGATGCGAGCATGACGGTGCTGCAGGAACTGTCGGAAATGGGCGTCGACCTGTCCATCGACGATTTTGGCACTGGCTATTCGAGCTTGATGTACCTCAAGCGCCTTCCGGCCAACGAGCTGAAGATCGACCGGGGGTTTGTGCGGGACCTGGAGCGCGACAGCGACGACGCCGCCATCGTGTCGGCCATCGTCGCCCTCGGCCAGGCACTGGGGTTGCGCATCGTCGCCGAAGGCGTGGAAACCGGTGTGCAGCAGGACTTCCTGACGCAACTCGGTTGTGATTCGTTGCAGGGTTACCTGCTGGGGCATCCGCTGCCGGCCGCAGGTTTCATGATGGAAATCCATCGCGGCGAGCAATTGGTCGAACAGCTTGAAGCCAGTGCCGAGCGTGAAATGTCGATGACATGACAGCTGACGTGTAGCCATGCAAAAACCGCCAATGGCGGTTATTCTTGCCCCCGACCGCTTAAGCTTTGATTGGGGGAAAAGCTCGCATGGACAAAGTCATCGTCATCACCGGCGGCAGCCGCGGCATTGGTGCGGCCACCGCTCTGTTGGCCGCCGCGCAGGGCTATCGGATCTGCATCAACTATCAGGCGGACGAACAGGCCGCACTCGGCGTGCTGGAGCAAGTCCGCGCCCTCGGTGCGCAGGCCATTGCGGTACGGGCCGACGTCAGCATCGAAGACGAAGTCATCGCGCTGTTCCATCGGGTGGACAGTGAACTGGGGCGGGTCACCGCGCTGGTGAACAACGCCGGCACCGTAGGGCAGAAGTCCCGGGTCGACGAGATGTCCGAGTTCCGCATTCTCAAGATCATGAAAACCAACGTCCTGGCGCCGATTCTCTGTGCCAAGCACGCGATCCTGCGCATGTCGCCCAGGCACGGCGGGCAGGGCGGCAGCATCGTCAACGTATCGTCGGTCGCCTCGCGCTTGGGGGCTCCCAACGAGTACGTGGATTACGCGGCGTCCAAAGGCGCGCTGGACACCTTCACCATAGGCCTGTCCAAGGAAGTGGCGGGCGAGGGGATTCGCGTCAACGCCGTGCGTCCGGGCTACATCTACACCGATTTTCATGCCTTGAGCGGCGATCCGGATCGGGTCAGCAAACTCGAATCGGCGATTCCCATGGCCCGGGGCGGGCGCCCGGATGAAGTGGCGGAGGCGATTGTCTGGTTGTTGTCGGACAAGGCTTCTTATGCGACCGGGACTTTCGTCGATCTTGGTGGTGGGCGTTGATCTGAGGTTTGCGTTGTCAGTGCTGGCCTCTTCGTCGGAACGCCGCCCGGAGCAAGCCCGCTCCCACAAGGAATCTCGGGTGTTCACAGACTTTGCGTACACCAGGTAACCCTGTGGGAGCGGGCTTGCCCGCGAAGGCATTTGACCGGGCGACGCCTATTGATCAGAACGACCGCACAATCCGCCCCAACGTCTCCATCGCCTTCTCCGATTCCTCGGTCCACGGGCTGCCGTAATTCAACCGAATACAGTTCCTGAAGCGCTGGGTCGGTGAAAAGATCGGCCCCGGTGCAATGCTGATGCCTTGGGCCAATGCCATCTGGAACAACTTCAACGAATCCATCTGCTCCGGCAATTCCAGCCACAGAAAGTACCCGCCGGCCGGTTGGCTCACCCGTGTCTGCGCGGGAAAATATCGGGCGATTGCGGCGAGCATGGCGCTTTGCTGGTCTTCCAGGGCGTGGCGCAACTTGCGCAGGTGCCGGTCGTAGCCGCCATGTTGCAGGTAATCGGCGATGGCGGCCTGGGCCGGCATCGAGGCGCACAGCGAGGTCATGAGTTTCAGTCGTTCGATCTTTTGCGCAAAACGCCCGGCGGCGACCCAGCCGATGCGGTAGCCGGGGGCCAGGCTCTTGGCAAATGAACCGCAATGCATCACCAGCCCTTCAGTGTCGAAAGCTTTGGCCGGTTTCGGCGCCTGCTGGCCGTAATAGAGTTCGGCGTAGACATCGTCTTCGATCAGCGGCACCTGGTGGCGGCGCAGCAGTTCCACTAGCTGCTGTTTCTTGGCCTCGGGCACGGTCGCGCCCATGGGGTTCTGGAAGCTGGTCATGCACCAGCAGGCCTTGATCGGATGGCGTTCAAGCGTTTGTTCGAGCACGCCGAGGTCGATGCCGTCGCGCGGGTGCACGGGGATTTCCACGGCTTTGAGTTTCAGGCGTTCGAGCACTTGCAGGCAGGCGTAGAACGCCGGGGCTTCGATGGCCACCAGGTCGCCAGGTTGCGTCACCGCTTGCAGGCACAGGTTGAGGGCTTCCAGGGCGCCATTGGTGATCAGCAGTTCTTCCATGGGCAGCATCAGTCCACCGACCATGTAGCGCAGAGCGATTTGCCGGCGCAGCTGCGGGTTGCCGGGCGACATGTCGGTGACCACCATGCGCGGGTCCATCTCGCGGGTGGCGCTGGCCAGGGAGCGGGACAAGCGTTGCAGGGGGAACAGCGTCGGGCTGGGGAACGCCGAGCCGAAGGCCACGGTGTTCGGGTCCTTGATCGAATCGAGCACCGAAAATACCAGTTCGCTGACGTCGACTTCCGTGGACTCGTTGACCTCATTGCTGATCACCGGCTCGGAAAACGGCCGGGGCGCATGGGCGTTGACGAAGTAGCCGGAACGCGGGCGGGCGCGGATCAGGCCGCGACGTTCCAGCAGGTAGTAGGCCTGGAACACCGTGGACGGGCTGACCCCGTAGGTCTGGCTGGCGTAGCGCACCGACGGCACCCGCTGGCCGGGACCCAGGACGCCGGAGCGGATCAGTTCTGCGATGTCGTCGGCGAATTTTTCGTAGCGTTTCATCGAGTGTCCGGAAGGTTGTCATTCAAGAAAATCGAGGTGACTTCATCGCGGGCAAGCCCGCTCCCACATGGACGATGCAATACCTGTGGGAGCGGGCTTGCCCGCGATGGAAGCACAGCAGTCTAAGGGATCAGCGATTCATCGGCGCAACAAACCGGCTCTTCGCGATGCTAGAGACGCCGGGCTCATCGCTGTCGACCACCTTGAAGCTGATGCTCTGCGAACTGCTGGCCGGACGTTCCGTGAGCATCACCACCGACACCGGCACATCGACGATCTCGCCCGGCGCCAGGCTGAGCACGGTCTTGCCCTGCAACGCGAAGTCATCGGCGTCCACCAGGCTCAATTGATAGTCCTGACGCTGCTGAGTCTTGTTGATCACCTTCAGACTGTAGATGTTTTCGATCTGCCCCTGGCTGTTCTCGCGGAACAGGCCCCGGTCCTTGCTGACGTCGAGAGACACCATCGGCCGTTCCACCAGCGCCACCACCAGGGCGGCGATCATCACCAGCAGCACGGCGCAGTAGCCGATCAGGCGCGGACGCAGCAGGTGTGTCTTGCCACCCTGCAACTGATGCTCGGACGTGTAGCTGATCAATCCCGGGGCGTAACCCATTTTGTCCATGATCGAGTCGCAGGCGTCGATGCATGCGGCGCAACCGATGCATTCCATCTGCAAGCCGTCGCGAATGTCGATGCCGGTCGGGCAGACCTGTACGCACAGCTGGCAATCGATGCAATCGCCCAAACCGACTTCGGCGGGTTTGACCTCGCGTTTGCGCGGGCCACGGTTTTCGCCCCGGGCCACGTCGTAGGAAATGGTCAGGGTGTCCTTGTCGAACATCACGCTCTGGAACCGCGCATAGGGGCACATGTGCATGCACACCGCTTCACGCAGCCAACCGGCATTGATGTAGGTGGCGCCAGTAAAAAACAGCACCCAGAACAGGCTGACGCCGCTCATCTGGAAGGTCAGCAGCTCTTCGGCCAGTGGCCGGATCGGCGTGAAATAGCCGACGAACGTCAGGCCGGTCAGCAGGCTGATGGCCAGCCACAAGGTGTGCTTGGCCGAGCGACGCATCAGCTTGTTCAGGCCCCACGGCGCGGCCTGCAACTTGATCCGCTGGTTGCGTTCGCCTTCGGTGATCTTTTCGCACCACATGAAGATCCAGGTCCACGAACTTTGCGGGCAGGTGTAGCCGCACCAGACCCGGCCCGCGAACACGGTGATCGCAAACAGGCCGAACGCGGCGATGATCAACAGCGCCGAGAGCAGGATGAAATCCTGCGGCCAGAAAGTGGCGCCGAAGATATGGAACTTGCTTTCCGAAAGGTCCCAGAGCACCGCCTGGCGGCCGCCCCAGTTCAGCCACACAGTGCCGAAAAACAGCAAAAACAGAAAACCGGCACCGCTGATGCGCAGGTTGCGGAACAGCCCGGTGAAGCTGCGGGTGTGGATCAGGTTGTCGCTGGATTTGGCCTTCATCCCGGGACGCGAAGGCTCGAATGTTTCTACGGTTCGGACGGGGATTCTCTCGCTCATGGTCTTTCGCTCATCAGCCTCCATCAGGCATGAGCACTATGAGCGGCGATCTGTTTGCATAACAGACTCAGGTATTGCATTAAAAAGCGGATCAGATGGCTGTGTTTGCACCGCCTGCGACAACTTGAAGCAGCCGCCGCACAAAGCTGCAAACGCCTATGCAAAACAGCGGCGGCGGGTGTTGATCAACGTCAGTCAAATCACCGAATCACTGTTGGTGGCTTTCAAGTGCCGGCGTCCATCCACCGCGCCTGCCTGTCAGGGATTCACCCTGTCGGCGGAGGTCGTTTCACCGCTGTGCGCCAGCTCGGTTTGTGAATTCGTTGACGCTGGGAAAAATCGTTTTCATGGCTGGCCACGTTCAAGGCTGATGGAGTGATGGCCATAAAAGGCGAGGAATGATCGTTCCTGGTTTCGACGCAGGAACGATCAACTGTCGTCATTCAGGGTTCACAATCACCGGCGGCATGGTCGTTGGCGGTTTTTCCCTTGGCGGCGGGTCCTTGTCGGGTGGATCCTGTTCGGGCACCGGTTGCGGTTCGCTGGGCGGTATCACCGGGTTATCGATGTTTGGGTCGGGGGTTTCAGCCGGGAATGGATTGTTCATTGTTTAGCCTGCGGTGGCACATGGCGTGAGTCGTGCTTAAGTAGGTGGACTACTTGGTTGACCACGACGCGATGGACTTGATTCCGGAAATTGTCGATGAAACTTTCCCGGCGGCTGTCGTTCGGAACCTAAGTGAGTGCATCCCGGGGCGGATTGCCCGGCGGGGTGGCGACCAGACACAAGCGCGTCCATGGGGCGTAAGGAGAGAGGCTCGATGACGGCTGAAAAACCGACTGAGTTGAGCTACAACCCGCACATGCCGCTGTCGCAGGCCTTGTTGCTGCCGCGCATCGTCATTGAAAACATCATGCCGACCCTTGAAGGCGGGCAGTTCGCGGTCAAGGCCGTGGTGGGGCAGGACGTGGTGGTGACGGCCAAGGTCTTCGCCGACGGGCATGACAAGCTGGCGGTTCGCGTGCGCTGGCGGGCCGAAGACGAGGACGTCTGGCAAAGCGCGGCCATGAACGACCTGGGCAACAACGGTTGGCAAGGGCAGTTCCGGGTCGCCAGCCAGGGCCGTTATCTGTTCTGTATCGAAGCCTGGATCGATCAGTTCGCCAGCTTTTGCCATGAGCTGGAAAAAAAGCATGCGGCTGCCGTACCAGTCAGCCTGGAATTACAGGAAGGGCGGATTCATGTGCAACAAGCCGCCGAACGTAGCGAAGGGCAACTCAGCGAGCAACTGGCGGCCTTGCACCATGAACTGTCAGGGCTGCTTGAAACCGAGCAGATTGCACTGTTTTTGCACCCGCGTAGCGCCGACCTCATGGCCCGTGTCGATCACCGCGCCTACCTGAGCCTGAGCCCGGAATACCCGGTGGATGTGGAGCGCGAACTGGCGCAGTTCGCCAGTTGGTATGAATTGTTCCCGCGTTCGATCACCGACAGTCCGACCCGCCATGGCACTTTCAATGACGTGCATTCGCGGCTGGCGATGATCCAGGACATGGGTTTCGACGTGCTGTATTTCCCGCCGATCCACCCGATCGGACGCAGTTACCGCAAGGGCCCGAACAACTCCCTCACCGCCGGCCCCGATGATCCGGGCAGCCCCTATGCGATTGGCAGCGAGGAGGGCGGACACGAGGCGATTCACTCGCAGTTGGGCACCCGTGAAGACTTCCGCCGACTGGTGGCGGCCGCCTCGGCCCATGGCCTGGAAATCGCCCTGGATTTTGCCATCCAGTGCTCCCAGGACCATCCGTGGCTCAAGCAGCATCCCGGCTGGTTCAACTGGCGGCCGGACGGCACGATCAAATACGCGGAGAACCCGCCGAAGAAATACCAGGACATCGTCAACGTCGACTTCTATACCCCCGAGGCGATTCCGAGCCTTTGGGTGGAGCTGCGCGATATCGTGATCGGTTGGGTCGAGGAGGGCGTGAAGATCTTCCGCGTCGATAACCCGCACACCAAGCCGTTACCGTTCTGGCAGTGGCTGATCGCCGATGTACGGGCGCTGTACCCCGAGGTAATTTTCCTCGCCGAAGCCTTTACCACCCCGGCCATGATGGCGCGCCTGGGCAAAGTCGGATACTCCCAGAGCTACACCTATTTCACCTGGCGCAACACCAAGGCCGAACTGGCGACCTACTTCACTGAACTCAACGAATCGCCTTGGCGCGAATGCTGCCGGCCGAATTTTTTCGTCAATACGCCGGACATCAACCCGGCGTTCCTCCACGAATCCGGACGCCCCGGGTTTCTCATCCGCGCCGTGCTGGCGACCATGGGCTCGGGCCTGTGGGGCATGTACTCGGGTTTCGAGTTGTGCGAGTCGGCGCCGGTGCCGGGCAAAGAGGAGTACCTCGACTCCGAGAAGTATGAGATCCGCCCGCGGGACTTCAACGCGCCGGGCAACATCATTGCCGAGATCGCCCAGCTCAACCGCATCCGCCGGCAGAACCCGGCGTTGCACACGCATCTGGGCCTGAAGGTCTACAACGCCTGGAACGACAACATCCTGTACTTCGGCAAACGCAGCGCCGATGGAGGCAATTTCATCCTGGTGGCGGTCAGCCTCGATCCGCACAACGTGCAGGAGGCGAACTTCGAGTTGCCGTTGTGGGAAATGGGCTTGCCGGACCACGCCAGCACCCAGGGCGAAGACCTGATGAATGGCCATCGCTGGACCTGGCATGGCAAACAGCAATTCATGCGGATCGACCCGGCGTATCAGCCGTTCGGGATCTGGCGCATCACCACCTCTTGAATGCGCCGCCCCCCCCCTGTAGGAGCTGCCGAAGGCTGCGATCTTTTGATCTTGATTTTTCAGATCAAAAGATCGCAGCC
>NZ_AKJG01000050.1 GCF_000282455.1 Pseudomonas sp. GM74 | reverse complement strand
TGGAATCGGTGGTGCCGCTGCCTACGTTACCGGTGCCGGCAGCCTGCACACCGGTGTTGTCCAATGTGATCAGGTTGGTAGCGTCGGTAATGCTGACGGTCGGGGTGAAGGTGGCAGTCCAGGTGATGCCGCCATCGCTGCTGCTCACCGCGCTCAACGTGCCGTTGGCGATGGTCAGGTCGGCATTGGAGAAACCGCTGACGGCTTCGCTGAAAGTGATGGTCACCAGTGACGTTTCACCGATTTTCAACGCATTGTCGGCGACCACGATGGTGGCTGTCGGCAGCACCGTATCGATGGTGTAGTTGCCGGAACTGGTGGTGCCGCTGCCGGTGTTGCCGGCGATGTCGGCCACACCGGTATTGTTCAGGGTGATGACGTTGCTCGGGTCACTCACGCCGACGGTTGGCGTGAAGGTCGCGGTCCAGGTGATACCGCCGTCACTGCTGCTCACCGCAGTCAGGGTGCCGTTGGCAATGCTCAGGTCGGCGTTGGTGAATCCGCTCACCGCCTCGGAGAACGTGATGGTCACCAGCGAGGTTTCGCCCGCTGTCAGTGTTGTATCCGCCAGCACAATCGTGGCGGTCGGGCGCACGGTGTCGATGGCGTAGTTGTTGGAATCAGTGGTGCCGCTGCCGGCGTTGCCCGCCAGATCCGCGATGCCGGTGTTGTCCAGGGTGATCAGGTTGGTCGTGTCATTGATACTCGCGGAAGGTGTGAAGGTCGCCGTCCAGGTGACGCCGCCGTCGCTGCTGCTGACGGAGGTCAAGGTGCCGTTGGCGATGGTCAGGTCGGCGTTGGTGAAACCGCTGACCGCTTCACTGAAGGTGATCGTCACCAGCGAGGTTTCGCCGATTCTCAGCGCCGTGTCCGTCACTACGATGGTTGCCGTTGGCCGCACGGTGTCGATGGCATGGTTGTTGGAGTCGGTAGTGCCGCTGCCGGCATTGCCCGCCAGATCAGCCACGCCGGTGTTGTCCAGGGTGATCAGGTTGGTCGTGTCGTTGATGCTCGCGGAGGGCGTGAAGGTGGCGGTCCAGGTGATGCCGCCGTCGCTGCTGCTCACCGCAGTCAACGTGCCGTTGGCAATGGTCAGATCGGCGTTGGTGAAACCGCTCACCGCCTCGGAGAAGGTGATGGTCACCAGTGAGGTTTCGCCGATTCTCAACGCAGTATCCGTCACCACAATGGTCGCGGTTGGACGGAGTGTATCGATGGCATGGTTGTTGGAATCGGTAGTGCCGCTGCCGGCGTTGCCCGCCAGATCGCTGACCCCGGTGTTATTCAGGGTGATCAGGTTGGTCGCGTCATTGGTGCTTGCGTTCGGGGTGAATGTGGCGGTCCAGGTGATGCCACCGTCGCTGCTGCTCACCGAGGTCAACGTGCCGTTGGCAATCGTCAGGTCGGCGTTGGTGAAACCGCTGACCGCTTCGGAGAAGGTGATCGTTACCAGTGAGGTTTCGCCGATTCTCAGCGCCGTGTCCGTCACCACGATGGTGGCCGTTGGCCGCACGAAATCGATGGCATAGTTGTTGGAATCGGTGGTGCCGCTGCCGACGTTGCCCACCAGGTCGCTAACCCCGGTGTTGTCCAGGGTGATCAGGTTGGTTGCGTCAGTGATGCTCGCGGTCGGAGTGAAGGTCCCCGTCCAGGTGATGCCTCCGTCGCTGCTGCTTACCGCAGTGAGCGTACCGTTGGCGATGGTCAGGTCCGCGTTGGTGAGACCGGTGACGGCCCCATCGAACGTGATAGTCACCAGCGACGTTTCGCCAATTTTGAGGGCCGTATCGCTGAACACGATGCTGGCGGTCGGGCGTACGGTGTCGACGATGTAGTTGTTGGAGTTGGTGACACCGACGCCGGCGGTGCCCAGAAGGTTAGTCACTCCGGTATTGTTCAGGGTGATGACGTTGGTCGTATCGGAAATACTGGCGGACGGCGTAAACGTTCCCGTCCAGGTGAGGCCGCCATCGCCGCTGCTCACCGCAGTCAAGGTGCCGTTGGCGATGGTCAGATCCGCATTGGTGAAACCGGTCACGAACTCGGAGAAGGTGATCGTCACCAGGGACGTTTCGCCGATGCCCAGTGAGGCATCGGCGAGCACAATGGTCGCGGTCGGTGGCGGTGCATACGCGGTGTTGAGTATGCCGCCGTCGTTGTAGATGGTCGCGACAGAGGTCGGCGAGGTACCGGTTGAACCTCCGCCCTGCGCGGTACCGCCTGTACCACTGGCCGCGGCATTACCGGCCAGGGCGGCGAAGTTGGCGGCCGTGATCAGCAGCGTACCTTTGTTCCAGACCGCACCGACGCCCCGGCCGCCCACGCCGCCATTGCTGGCATTGCTGCCCTGGCCACCGCCACCGCCACCGCCGCCACCAGCGCCGATGTTGTTGCTGATAGTCGACGTGCCAACGATGGTCATGGTGCCGCTGCTGGCGTTGTAGATCCCGCCCACCGCATTGCCGCCAGCGCCACCCACCTTGTCCCAACCAGCCCCACCGCCACCACCACCAATGGAAATCGTGCCATTGGTGGCCGTCGCACCGTTACCGCCGTTGCTGTAATAGGAAACGCCTATGCCGCCAGCCCCGCCAGTGGTGGTACCGCCGCGACCGCCCATGTGGGTGGCGTCATAACCGCCGCCGTAACCCCCGACACCGCCGCCGCCCGCCTGGCCGCCCAATGTGCCGGTGCCCGGCCCTGCCGAACCACCATGCCCGCCGCCCTGGCCGCCCAAACCGCCGCCACCGCCCCCCCCACCGCCGTAAAAAGCGCCGGTGACACCGCCGCCGCCACCGCCACCAGAAGCGGCGTTGGAGGTCACGGTAACGTTGTTGAGGGTCAGAATCCCTGCGTTGAAAATCCCCCCGGCCATCGCGCCCGTGGCGCCGTAGCCACCGTTGCCGCCCGTGCCCGACACCAGGCCACGGGTGATCACCAGGCCATCGAGGGTCACGGTGCTGCCGGACGTCACTTCAATCACTCGAGTCCTGTACTGGCCGTCGAGAATCACGTCAGCCGCACCGTCGTTGTTCAAGTCGCCATCAACGGTGATGTTCTTGTTGATCAACAGTTCTGAGGTCAACTGCACCGTCATGCTGCCGTTGAACGTGACGATATCGCCGTTCTGCGCCGAGGCGATCGCCGCGCGCAACGAACCGACGCCGGTGTTGGCGTTGTTGGTGGCGGTCCAGGTGGCCAGGCCCCACTGATAGTCGCTCATGGCCGTGGTCGAGAGGACGTTGGCGCTTTCGATGTTGCCGGTGGCAATTTCCAGATCCCAGTCACCGCCAATACCCGTGCGGTTGTTCGAAGCCGCTACATCGCGGCCGGTCATTTGCGCCAGCGAATCGACGAAGCTCAGGCCACGCTCGCCTTCGGCGGTGTAGCAGCCGTAGATCAGGATGTCGCCGCCGGCGCTGATGTCCTTGCCGATTTCCGCCAGCACCGCGCTGCGGGCGGCGATGTTGTCGGCCGACAGATAGCTGTCGCCCAGCCACAGGTCACCGGCGTTGCCGTGGGCGATGATCTGCACCGAGCTGATGCCCTGATGCTGATCCAGGTATTGGGCAATCTGTTGTAGCCCATCCGTGCCCGCGTCCAGTTTCACGACCTGGGTCCCGGGGGCGACGCCTGTGAGCAGGCTGTCGGCATCTTTCACCCGGGAGTCGACGAACACCACGCTCTGCCCGGGCACCGCTACGGGGCTGGCTGTCGGTGTGGCATCGGCCTGGCCATGGGTGTCCTTGCTCGCCATCGGGTGATCGGCGGTCGGCGCCTTGGCGGCATCGGCTGTGGAATGGCTGTCCGCCTGGGCGGCGGTATCGGCCACCGTGGCGGCGACGGCGCCGTCGAAGAGCATGCGTGGTTCAAGGAACATGATCATGGGCGCCGCTGGCGTCCGTTGGCCTTCGTTTGCCCGTGACTTTGCCTTTGCCCCGCCAGAAATGGTCCACCACATGCTGCTCACCCGAACTCGAACGAATATACGTAAGGCATCAATGAAAAACGCCGCGATCAAATGTTCGCGGCGTCGGACTTCATACGAATGACATTAGCGGCGCTGGCAGAGCCATCGAGCCAAAAGGACAAGTCTGAGTATTGCTTGAACAGATCCGGCGGCAGGATGGTTCGCCGGGCCTGTACCGCAATCCTGGGTCTGACCTTGTGCAGGCCGGTCACCCCGAGGGCTTGATCGAATTCCGGGGCGTCGTAAGCCAGGTGTTCGAAGTCGTGCTCGAACCAAGGCTCGCCGATAAAGTCATAGACCAGCCGCAGCACCCGCTCCGGAGCCTGGGTCAGCAAGTCATAGTCGATGATCAGCAAGGAGTCGGCATGTTCGCCGTAATAGGCTTCCTTGAGCGCCGCCCAGGCAAAACCCACCAGGCGATTGCGCTGGGCCAGGGTTTCGCAACGGCTGTAGACGGTGTTGCGCTCGACGGCATCGCCGAAAAGCTTGGTGTTTTCATAGGGATTGGCGCGGTAAAGCCGCTCGATGCTGTCCATGATCCAGGCGACGTTGCGCACACAGGCAATCACCCTGGCCTTGGGAAACAGGTCGTTGATGGCCGGCAGCCGGGCGCTCCAAAGGCGGTTGGTGTCGAACACCACCGATTTGTCGGCCTTGTCGGCATAGAAGGAATCAAACAGGCCGTGCAAGAGGCGGCGGCGCATGTCGGTGTCGATCACCGCGCCGAACTCGCTGCCAGCGCTGCACTGCTCCAGAACACCGGAAAACAGGGAACCCACAGGGCTGGTCATTCCGGCATGGAAACGCGGGTTCTGCAACAGGATTGCAGAAAGCAGGGTCGAGCCCGAGCGCGGCAAACCGGAAATGAAATGAAAATGGTGCAAGTCCCTTCACCGTATTCGATAGTCCTTTGTAGGACAAAGCGTAGTCGATCGATAAAGCCTCGACTAGTGGTGCTTTGATATCAAATTGAAGCTAAACCGACTTGAAACCAAGCTTTGCGCAACCAGTGGAGGACTTTAACGACGACAGCCCCGGGGGCGTGTCCACCGGACAAACTCTACCCCGCCACGACACCCACAATCTACGTCTACGCTGTGGCGTGGCGTGACCGAGCCACGTGAAGAAAAGGAGTCGACACCCCCAGGTGTCTGGCAGCCGCGTGGCGCGCCAACCACCAACCTGAAGGATGAGGATTCATGGAAGTATTTATCGGCACTATCCAGCCTTTCGCCTTTGATTTCGCCCCCCAGAACTGGGCCCTTTGCAATGGCCAGACGTTGAGCATTTCGCAATGGAGTGCATTGTTCTCGCTGATTGGCGTGAACTACGGTGGCAACGGCCAGACCACCTTCATGTTACCTGACCTGCAGGGTCGATTACCGATGGCCCAAGGCACTGGTGCCAATCTCAGCACGCGCACCATTGGCGAGATTTCCGGTACCGAAAACGTCACCGCGACCATCAGCAACATGCCCAACCACACCCACCAGATGTCCGGACTGACCGCCACCACTACCCTGCAACTGGCCAATCCCTCGAGCAATCCCGTAAACGTGCCAACGGCAACCAACTCCTTCATCGGCGCTTCGAGCGGCGGACCGGGGACGGCGAATATCTACTCCGATCAACAAGGGGCAACGGCGGTGGCGCTCCAGGGCGTAACCACCACCGTCACCGGAGAGATTGCCTCCACTGGCGGGACCCAGCCCATGAGCGTGATGAACCCGTTCCTGGTCATCAACTTCAGCATCGCTCTGCAAGGGTATTTTCCATCGCGCGGCTGAAGGTTCGCCGGGGGCCGCGCGCCCCCGGCACTGTTCACTTTTCGGAGCCTGATCATGTTGCAAGCGGTTCAAAGCCATCATTTCCAGCCCCTGCTGGGCCAGACCGTCGCCCTTCGCCTGCCCGACGGCAGCGAATTGCCGGTGCAGATCGAACACCTTGAGGACTCACCCCGCGCCCGCATGCGCAACAGTGAGCGCATGCCATTCAGTGTCGAGCTCAACAGCCTGGTCCCGACCGATTTTGTGGACGGGTTATGCATGCTGCAATTGCCGGAACTGGGCGAAGTGGAAAACATTTTCGTTTCCCGGGTACCGTCGATGGGACGTGATCCGCAGCGAGGCTACTTCTACATCGCCTTCAACTGACCCTTTTCTGGCTCGCAGTGCCTTCAGCCTTGCGGATACCACACCAGTCGTTGTGCCGCGACGTTGTATTCCTGCACTGCAAAGCCCAGGGCCAGGTAATGCCCAAGCGCATGAGGATTGCTGGCCCAGACCACCGTCGCCACCGGGCAACGAATCTGTTGGGCGGCTTTCTGCACCCCCTGCAGTACCGCCCGCCCATACCCCTGCCCCCGCGCCGCCGGGATAAAGGCCAGATACAGCACGCGGATCTCGTTCGCCCCGAAATCAGTGCTCAACGCGCCGATCGCAGTGCCAAGCTTCTCAACCACGTAATGCATGGCATTGGGGAAGTTTTCACCCAGACCTTGCTCCTGCACCTGGAACTGCTGGGCCACAACCTGTTCGACCACCTCCACGCTGTCGTCGATCCATTGCAGGTCCGGTCGGGCCGATTGATACAGGCGCTGCAAAAACGGCCCGTCACTGGCTAGCGAAGGCCGTACCACCAAACCTTCGGCTGCCACAGCATTGTTGTTCGCCATCGTCGCTCTCCTTAAAAACCGCTTTCCCTGACTCCCAGCGCCGCCATGCGCCGCCAGGCGACCCCCAATAACGACTCGCCGCTGCCCTGCAACACTGCCACGCCACGCAGTGGCTGCACCGGCGTCGGCGCCGGTTCGAGGGTCATCAACCGCGCACCGTACTGCGCCTGTACCGGCTCGGCCCGCTGAGACTGATCGCGGCGCACGGCAATCGGCCCGTGGTGATCGGAAGTCAGCGCCTCCTGATCGACAAACGCCGCACCATTGGTATCGATTTCGCTCAATTGCACGGCAATCGCCGGGTGCATCGGATCGTCCGCGATAAACCGTCCGGTGGCACCCGGTGCCACGCGCCAGAGCTCCGCCTCGGCCAGATAGCCGCGCAAGCGCACACCCCGCTCGACAACCCGGGCCAGCGGCTCCCGGGTCGACAGCCAGCGCCCCACCGCCCATTGCGGCAGCAGATCGCGCACCGTGCCGGCATGGGGGGCGCGCAATAGCAAACGCTCGCGCTGAGCCGCCAGCCCCCGGTATTCCGCCACCGCTTCGGCCAGGCGCTGCTCGACGATCCCGGCATCGGAAGCCGTTTCGCTGCGACTGGCCTGACGACGCATCTGCAACTGCTGAATCTCGATCTCCCGGCGCGCGATGGTCTGGCGCGAATCGAGATCCGGGGACTCCAGTTCGATCAGGACATCGCCCTGCGCCACCGCCTGCCCGTCCTGCACATTCACCGCTTTGATCCGTGCCGCCACTGGCGCATGCAAGGTACTGACCCGGCCCGCTTCGAGCATGGCCGGCACCTCGACGGCACTGCGCCACGGCAGGATCAGCAGCAGCAACAGCCCGAACAACGCCAGGCTGCTGAGCAGCACCCGCGGCCCATGCGCCTGCTCGCGGCGGCCCCACCACTGGCGCCATTCACTCATGATGGGCAGAAAGATGAACCACACCAGTTCCACCAGCATCAGGAAGATCCCCAACACCTTGAAGAACAGGTGGTAGACCGCCAGAGCGATCCCGAAAAACAATGCCGCGCGCCATAACCACGAGCCATACCCCCAGATCAGCAAACGCCGTTGCATTGTCGGCGACCAAGGCTCCGGTGCCGCGGCACCGTAACCGAATAAAAACTCGCGCAGGCGCCAGCGGCACAAGGCAAACGCCCGACCTTGCAGGTTATCGACCTGCCAGAAATCACTGAGCAAAAAATAACCGTCAAAGCGCATGAACGGGTTGAGGTTGACCACCAACGTCGTGATCCACGTAGCACTGGCGAGCATGAACGCCGCGGTGCGAGCCGGCCCGTCGGGCAGCAACGACCACGCCAGCAAGGCCATGCACGCCAACAGCAACTCGGCCAGCACACCGCCCGCGCCAATCAGCAACCGGGCCTTGCGATCATTGACCCGCCAGGCATCGCTGACATCGGTATAAAACATCGGCAGCAACACCATGAACGCCACGCCCATGCTCTGTACCCGGCACCCGGCGCGCTTGGCCATGAACGCGTGACCAAACTCGTGGCAGAGCTTGGCGAAGAACAGGGCCACACCAAACGCCAATGCACCGCCAAGGCTGAACAAATGCGGAAAGGTCGCGATAAACCGCTGCCAGTCCCGCGACACCAGAAACACCCCCAGCCCCAGTACAGCGGGCAATCCGTAGCGCAGCGCCCGCGGGCCAAAGCGCTCCAGCCATGGCCAGGCACGATTGAGAAAACGCTCGGGACGCCACAGCGGAATACGAAAAAACAGGTATTGATGCAGCAGCTGCTGCCACAGGCTCTGGCGCTGGGCATCCGCTTTAAGGCTGTAACTGGCCCGCTGTTGGGGATCGAGGGCGGTAATCAGGTCGTGGCTGCGCAAGAACACCAGCAACTGCTCAAGATCCGCAGCGTCCAGTGCCAGTCCCGGCTCACGATTGGCCGCTTGCAGGACTTGCTCGGGCTCACCCAGCGACCAGTGGCGCAACAATCGCATGGCCGTAGTACCGAGCTTGAAGTAACGTCCCCGCACCGGGTCGGCCAGCGTCCAGCAGGGCGCACCGTCCAGTGCCGGCGCTGCCGGGGACAATTGCAGGTCGGCACGCAGACCAGGCAGGCTCACTTACAAGCCCACGCTCTGACGCAAACCAGCCAGCGGTCGACGCAGCAGGTACAACGCCAGCGGCGCCCGGTCACCGAAGATTTTCGCCGTGCCGCGCAAACCGATGCGCGGGGGTGCCGCGTCGAAATTCGCATCCAGGCGATAGGCCAACTGCCCGCCCGCCGTGGGCTGCGCTTCATAAGCCGAACGTTCGAGCCTGGCCAGATGCCGTTGCAGCGGGTCACTGTCGAGGAACAAGGCGACCTCGGCGCCGGGCTCCAGGGAAATCGCATCGCCCACGGCCAGTTCGATACGCAATTGCGCCTGCGCCGGATCGGCGATTTCCATCAGCCGTTCGCCCGTCTGCACGGGCTTGCCGGTCCAGCGGTCGGCATCGGCAAATACCGCGATGCCATCGCGCTCGGCGCGCACTTCGCTGCGCTTGAGCAGTTCACGGGCGTAGTCGCGCTCGGCGCGTTTCTGTTCGACCCGGGCGGCCAGCAAATCCAGTTTCGAGCTGGACTCGGCATCGGCGAACGAGCGCTGGGAGTTGGCCTTGAGTTCCGCCTCGGCAACCCCGAGGGCGCGTTCGGCGACATCGGCCTGAGCCTTGAGCGTGGTGCTTTCGAAGCGCAGCAGCAGATCGTCGGTCTTCACCGTCTGGTTGGGTTTGACCAGGAATTCGGCAATCACACCGTCCAGCGGTGCCGCCACCACCCGACCGCCCAGCGGCACCACTTCGGCCGGCGCCAAAACGGATTGGCGCACCGGGATCAACAGCCCGAGCACTAGCATTGCCACCAGCAATGCCTGGCGTTTGCGCGTCCAGCGCAGGCGCCATGGCTTGCGCGGTTGCAACGCCTGCCAGGCGTGGCTGTAGCTATCGCCCAGTTGCGACAGCAGTACTTGTTCGCCAGGGTTCCACGGAACATCCCGGGCCAGCCACAACCCGCCGAACACTTCGCCCTGGCGATCGATCAGCGGCAGCCAGAACACCTGCGCAGCCGACAGGCTTTGCCATTCATCCTGCAGCGATTCGCTGAGGACATCAGCGGCAACCACCCGCGCCTGCTGCAACTGTTCGCGCTTGAACAACTGCGCCACCGCCTGCTCGACGAACGCTACAAAGGGTGAATTCGGCTCCACCACGCTGACACCGGTCACGGCCTGCACCTTCCCGGTGATCAACAGTGCCGCATGGCGAAAGCCAAACAGCGCCTGGCCATCATTGACCAGGCTGTAGGCCAATTGGACGGGCGTTTGGGCTGCGCGGGTCTGGCGCTCCAGATCAAGAAAACGTGCGAACACCTGCTCGGCACCGCCGCTCACCGGCGCGTTCACTTGAACTCCGCGAAATGCGCCGTGCCGCTCATGCCCGCCAGCAACCCGCTGGCATCGGGCACGCTGGCCACCAGCAGCAAGGTCTGACTGCCTTCATCGATTCGCGCGCCCAGGCGCTTGACCGTCGCGTCCAACGGCGTGCCGGTTTCATCGGGAACAAAACTGAAGGTCTGCCCGGGCTTGAGTCGGGCCATCCAGCGCGAGGGCACCAGCAGATGGATTTCCAGGGTGCGATTATCGACTACGTCCAGCAATGGCGCGCCGGCAGGAACGCTTTCATAGCGCTGTACCTTGCGCTCGACGACCTGGCCATCGAACGGCGCCAGCACGCTGCAACGCTTGACCTGCACTTGATACACCTGGGACTGCGCCTGGGTTTCGCTGACCTTGGCCTCGGCACGTGCTACTTCGAAACGCCCGACCGAATTCAGCGCGGCCAGTTGCCGGTTGTGCGCCAGCTCTTCACCTGCGCCACGGCTGGCCGCTTGAGCGGCATTGAGCTGCGCCTGATAGGCCGAGCAATCGAATCGCGCCAGGGTATCGCCCTTCTTGAACGATTCCCCCTCGCTGAACGGCAACTCGACAATCCGCCCGGGCACCTCACTGGCCAGTACGGCCTGATCCCGGGCACGCAATACACCGCGGGCCTCGGCACTGGTCGCAGCACTGGCGCCTGCGTCCATTTGCGCAAGCGGGTCGTCTGCCCCAGGCGTTTGCGCCTGGACAGCGCTCGCGACGAGGACCGATCCCAACCCCAACACACAGAAAATCCGCATGACCGCACTCCCTTTCGGATCAACGGAGTCTACGACAGCGGTGACTAGCGTCAAGCAGATGGCCATCATTACCTGTGTATTAGCGCTGCGCCGTCTCGCTCAACGGATACACCGACTCCCAACCTCCACCCAACGCCTTGTACAACCCGACGGCTGCCAGCGACACGCCGGTCGAGCTTTCGACCCACTGCTCCTGCGTGGCCAGCAACGCCCCTTGCACGGTGAGTACGGTGACGAAATCCACCACGCCCTCAACGTACTGCTGCTGCGCGGTGTTCAGCGCAATGCGGTTCTGGCGTACGGCCTCGGCCAGGCTGTCGCGGCGTAACTGGCTGGTGTTGTAGGCGGTCAGTTGGTCATCGATTTCATGCCAGGCGCGCAACACGGTTTGCTGATAGGCAATGGCCGCTTCCTGTTGTTGTGCTTCGCGCAACTCGAGCACGCCACGCAAGCGGCCGCCGTCGAACAACGGCAAAGAGAATTGCGGGCCGATACCGAACGAACGCGAACCCCAGGAGCCGAAATCGCTCAGTTGCATGGCCTGGGAGCCGATGTTCCCCGACAGGGTGATGCGCGGATAGAAATCGCCCTTGGCCACGCCAATGCTGGCCGTGGCGGCATGCAGTCGCGCTTCGGCCTGGCGAATGTCCGGTCGACGTTCAGCCAGTTGCGAGGGCAAGCCAATGGCAACCTGGCGTGGAGTTTGTGGCACTGGGGCGTCTGTGGATAACTCCGCCGCCAATGCCTGGGGCGCTTCGCCCATCAACAGGCTCAAGGCATTGATCAGTTGCCACTGGCGCTGCTCCAGCGCGGGCAGACGCGATTCGATGGCCGCCACCTGCGCGGCGGCTTCGGCGACATCCAGGTCCGTCGCGACGCCGTCGGCCAGGCGCAGTTGCGAAAGCTTCAGGCTATGGCGGGCGACGTCGAGGTTCTGCTCGGTGACGAGCCGGGTGTTCTGCACACCGCGCAATTGAATGTAGTCCTGGGCGGTTTCGGCCAGCACCGACAGCAGCACACCACGCCGATCGTTCTCGGCGACCTCCAAAGTGGCGTCGGCCGCTTCGGTTTCCCGACGCACGCGGCCCCAGAAGTCCAGCTCCCAGGAAGCGGAAAAGCCGGAATTCCACAGGTTGAAGGCGGATTGGCCGTTGTGTCCTGACGGGTCGTTCAAGCCTTCACCGCTGTTGCGATTGCGCCCGTAACTGCCACTGACGGCCGTGTTGGGATAGCGGTTGGCAGTGATGACCTGACGCACCGCACGACTTTGCTGCAGACGGTTCCCGGCCAGTTTCAGGTCGAGGTTGTCGGTCAGGGCGCGTTGGCTCAGGGCCGAGAGTTTCGGGTCGTTGAACACTTCCCACCAACGCTCGGTCATTGTTTCGGCGATGGCCTGGCTGGTGGCTGCCTTTGATGGTTTTGCCCATTCGGTGATCTGCTGTGCATCAGGCTTCTGGAAGTCCGGGCCGACGGTGCAGGCTGACAAGCTCAGCACAAGCAAGGCAGAAAAAGTCAGGCGAGGCTGATGACCTCTTCGCGAGCAAGTCGGATCGCCGCACCGCCGCTCCCACAGGGGAATGCGATCAACTGTGGGAGCGGGCTTGCTCGCGAAGGCGCCAGCGCGATCAACGAAAATCTTCATCGCTGAACAACCTCTTTCGCCTTGGCGGTGGCGGTATCAATACTCGCCTCCACCGACATCCCCACCCGCAAGCGCTCGGCCAGCGACTGCCCCGGCTCCAGCACGATCTTCACCGGTATCCGCTGCACCACCTTGGTGAAGTTGCCGGTGGCATTGTCCGGTTTGATCGCGGCGAACGTCACTCCGGTGGCCGGTGCGATGCTTTCGACACGACCGTTGAGTGCCGCACCGCCCAGGCTGTCGACGCGCACTTGCACCGCCTGCCCCGGCTGCACATCCGTCAGTTGCGTTTCCTGGAAATTGGCCATC
Organism: Pseudomonas sp. GM74; assembly: GCF_000282455.1. Classification (GTDB taxonomy): domain Bacteria; phylum Pseudomonadota; class Gammaproteobacteria; order Pseudomonadales; family Pseudomonadaceae; genus Aquipseudomonas. The sequence continues at coordinate 13,736 of NZ_AKJG01000050.1, read as the reverse complement.
ACATATGCCTGCGCCAGCGGCACCACGGCGAGGATTTTGCTGCCCGGAGTGACGTAGGCGCCGACCCGCACCGCGCGTTCGCCGACCATGCCGTCCTGTGGCGCGACGATCCTCGTATAAGACAACTCGTAGCTGGCCATTTCCAGCTTCGCTTGCGCCCGTTTCAACCCTCCTTCGGCGGCATCGCGCTGGGCCGTGAGGATCTCCACCTGCTTGCGTTCCGCCGCCAGTACCGCCGTGGTATTGGCCTGCCGCGCGGAGGCCTGGTCGATGCGAGTTTGGGCTTGTTGTGCGTTTTGCACCGTGCCGGCGCCCACCCCGGCGAGGTGCTTGTAGCGGTTCAATTCATGCTCGGCAAACGCCATTTCCGCCTTGGCCGAAACCACCGAGGATTGCGCCTGGGCAATCACCGACGCCTGGCGTTCGAGGGTCGCCCGGGCGTTTTGCAGTTGCGCCCTGGCCACCAGTGTTTCGGCATCGGCGGCCTCGGCGGCTGCGCGCAGATCCCGGTCATCGATCAGTGCCAGTAGCTGCCCGGCCTTGACCTGCTGGTTGTCCTCCACCAGCACCTGCTTGATAAATCCGGCAACGCGCGGCACGACCAGGGTGAAATCCGCCGAGACATAAGCATCGTTGGTGTTCTGCCGGGTACGCTTGCCGAACAGGCCGGGCATCGCCAGGTACAGCAACACACCGACGGCCAACGCGACGACCACGGCAACCGCGACTTTCTGCTTTGCTTGAGTGTTCATAAAAACCTTCTGTATCAGTGGAGCATTCAGGTCGGTGCGCGCGGCGGATAGATCCGCGTCGGCAGCCAGAAAATCAGCAGGATCAAGGTCACGGCGATACCGGCCATGCACAGGTAAAGATCAGAGGAAGTGAGCACCACCGCTTGCTCATGCAGACGATGAGCGAGACCTGCGCTGTCTTGTTCGGCCATTGGCGAGTTGCCGAGGCGGTCGACCAGCATGGTCGAGTGAAAATGCAGTCGTGCCGTGGTCAACGCTTCGATCACCCCGGTGGCGATGACCGCCGACAGGCCTTTGACGGTGTTGAACCAGGCCGATGCGAACGGCCCTTCCATCGGGTTGATGCTGCCGGTGGACAGCATCAGCAGCGGCAACACCGCCATGGGCTGACCGAAAATCTGCAGCCATTGCTGCACGTAGAAATCATCTCGAATCCACGCGGAAGTCAGTTGCGAGCCGCCGACGCACGACAGCGCCAGCATGCTCAGGCCGATGCCTAATACCCAGCGGCAATCGACCCAGCGAAAGTTGCACAGGGCCGCCACCAACGGAAGTGCGATCAATTGCGGCAGCGCCGCCAACAGCATGATCGGCGCGGTCTGTACCGGGCGATAACCCTGGACCTGCGCCAGGTAGCTGGACGGAATGATGATCACCGCCTGCAACACCACCAGCACGCCCGCCAGGGTCAGCAGGGCGAAGGACAGGTTGCGGATACCGAGCATCTGCATCTTGAAAAACGGAATTGGCTGCGACCACTCGCCGGTCAAAAACAGCACCAGCAGCAACAGCCCGCCGCCGAGCAATCCGCAGATCAGGCTGGACTCGAACCAGTCCAGGCGGTTGCCCTGCAGGATGCCGATCACCAGCATGCAGATGGCGGGAAAACCCAGCAGCACACCGCGCCAGTTGAAGGACTTGAAGCGCTCCAGACGCAGCGGGTCCTGCGGCAAGCCGTACGCCACTGCGGCCATGGCAATCAGGCACGGCGCGATGATTTGCCAGAAGGTCCATTGCCAGCCGACATACTCGGTCCACAACCCGGCCAACGGCGTGCCCAGGCCCGGACCGAACGTTGCCGTCAGGGCATAACCGGCCAGGCCATACAACTTCACGTTGGCGGGCAGAAACCGCAGGGCCACGGTCATCAGCATGGGTGGCAATGCACCGCCCGCCAGGCCTTGCAAGGTGCGCAGCAACAACAGGCTTTCGTAATTCGGGGCGAAGGGGCACAACACGCCCAACAGGGTGAACAGGCCGATGGCCCACAGGGTGAAGCGCCGCAATGAGAACGTCACCGCACACCACGGCGCGAACGCCATGGCCGCCACCGACGTCGCGGTGTAACAGGCCACCAGCCAGGTGCCTTCGTCGTAGCCGATGGCCAACGCACCACGGATATCGGCCAGGGCGACTTTGGTCACCATCTCGTTCAGGCCAGACACCAGCACCGCCAGCAATACGCCCACCAGGCCGATGATGATTCGCGGGCCAAAGACAGGTGGAGCGGCTGCCGCGCTGGCCGCAGCAACAGGTGCCGTGACCGTAAGGGAAGTCATGTACTGCAAGCTCCGGCGTGGAAGGACCGAAGCATTTTAGGAAGCGTGATGCCTGACGAAAATCAACTTATCGGCAGGTTATAAGTGCGCTAGACGCAACGATACAAAACCTTGTGGGAGCGGGCTTGCTCCCACAGGGGTTCAGCGGTGACTTTCAGGTTGAGCGGCCAACCACGTTTCATCGCAGCAGGCTTTCAGCGTTTCACGCAGCCAGCGGTGGGCCGGATCCTTGTCGAAACGCGGATGCCAGGCCTGGGTCAGCATCAGGGTCGGCAACGGGATCGGCAGATCGAACGAGCGCAGCTTCAGCCCGAGCCGCCGCACACTCAGCAGTGCCTCTTTGGGCACCGGCAGGATCAGGTCGGAATCGGGCAAGGCGAACATCGCCGCATGGAAGCTCGGCGCGATCACCGCCACCCGTCGCTCCAGCCCCAAGGCATTGAGCGCGGTATCGATCGGCCCCCGGGCAATGCCACGCCGGGACATGCTGATATGCGAGAACCCCGCGTAACGCTCCGCCGTGATTTCATCGTCCAGCAACGGATGATCCTCGCGCACCAGACCAACGAAGTGGGTGGAAAACAGGTTCTGGACCTTCACTTCCGGCGTCAGCGGCCGGGTGTTACTGATGCTCAAGTCGATCCGCCCTTCGCGCAACGCCTCATCATCGCCATCGCCTTCCGGGACGAAGCGTAATTCGCAGTGCGGCGCCTGCCGGTCGAGGGTGTCGAACAGCTTGCCGCCGTAGACGCCGACAAAGAAGTCGTTGGCCCGAATACTGAACCGCCGCCGCAGCGAACTCAGTTCCACAGCATCGGCCGAACGAAACAGCAGCCCGGCCTGCTCCACCACACTGCGCACCTGCTCGCGCAATTCCAGCGCCTTGGGGGTCGGTACCAGGCCACGGCCGGCGCGCACCAGGATCGGATCGCCAATGGCCTCGCGGATGCGCGTCAATGTCCGGCTCATCGCCGCCGGGCTCAGGTTCATCCGCCGCGCGGCGCCCACCACACTGCCCTCGTCGAGCAAGGCGTCGAGGGCGACCAACAGGTTCATGTCCGGGAGTTGCATTGTGAGCACTCGTGCCTGATCTTTATTGAGTCAGGTGCAATGCTAGCAAACTCAACTCAGCCATTGTGCAAGCGGACTTCACACAAACAGTCAGTCAACGTTGCATCCCCCAGCGTTTCACCGTCACCCGCTCCAACGAATCAAACACCAGATTCTCCACCAGCAACCCAATCAGAATCACCACCGCCAAGCCAGCAAACACCTTGTCCGTGTACAGCTCATTGCGATTCTGAAAGATGTACCACCCCAGCCCGCCCTTCCCACTGCTCGCACCAAACACCAGCTCAGCAGCAATCAACGTGCGCCAGGCAAACGCCCAGCCGATCTTCAGGCCGGCAAGGATCGACGGCAATGCTGCCGGGATCAGGATGAACAGCACAAAGCGCATGCCCTTGAGGCCGTAGTTGCGCCCGGCCATACGCAGGGTTTCCGAGACGCCGAGGAAGCCGGCGTAGGTGTTCAGCGCCAGTGCCCAGAGCACCGAATGCACCAGCACGAAAATCAGGCTGTTCTGGCCCAGTCCAAACCACAGTAGCGCCAACGGCAGCAGGGCGATGGCTGGCAAGGGGTTGAACATCGAGGTCAGGGTACTGAGCAAGTCGCGACCGAATTGCGTCGACACCGCCAGCGTGGTCAGGGCAAACGCCAGGGCGATGCCGATCAGATAGCCCTTGAGCAACACCACCAGGGAAATCCACACCTTGCCCAGCAATTCACCGCTGAGCAGTCCGTCGTACAAGGCGTGTGCGGTTTGCACAAAACTCGGCAGCAGCAGGTCGTTGTTTTGATACCGGGCAACAGCTTCCCACAGCACGGCGAGCAAAATCAGGATCAGGCTTTTACGCAACCAGCCCTGTTGCCACAGGCGTTGGCCTAGGGGTAATTCCCGCTCCAGCGGCACGCTGGTCAGTGGCTGCAAAACCGTTTCGAACTCTTCACGCGGGGATGATAAATGGCTCATCGGGCCCTCCTCTCAACTGGCTCAATAAGCGATGCGGATGTCGGCGAAATCCAGTTCATGTTCGGCTGGCAGTGATTGACCTTCGTCGAACAACAGCCGGTGAATACGTCGCGCCGACTCCTGAAACGCCACACCGCCGAGGCTGTGCAAATCGTATTGGTGGCTGTGGACTTCCGCCCTCACCCGGCCCGGATGGGGTGACAGCAACAGAATGCGATTGCCCACCACCTGCGCCTCTTCGATAGAGTGCGTGACGAACAGAAGCGTGAACCGTACTTCCTCCCAGAGCAGCAGCAATTCTTCCTGCATCTTGCGCCGGGTCAGGGCATCGAGCGCGGCAAAGGGTTCGTCCATCAACAGGATTTTCGGCTGCATCGCCAGCGCCCGAGCGATGGCGACCCGGGCCTTCATCCCACCTGACAGGGTGTGTGGATAAGCCTCGGCAAACGCCGCCAGGCCGACCTTTTCCAGATAGTGCAGCGCTCGCTCTTCGGCCTCCCTGCGCTTGAGGGTTTTCGAGGCCAGAAGCGGAAACATCACGTTCTGTTTGACGGTTTTCCATGGCGGCAGTTGATCGAACTCCTGGAACACCACGATCCGGTCCGGCCCCGGCGCATCGACGCGCTGGCCTTGCAGACGGATCTCGCCTTCCACTGGCTGGATGAAGCCGGCGGCGGCCTTGAGCAACGTCGACTTGCCGCAGCCGGACGGCCCGAGCAGGACAAAGCGGTCCGCCGGATCGATCTCGAAACTGACTTGATGGGTCGCCCGCACCACCCGCTGCGGCGTGCGGTATTCGAGGCTGACGTTATCAACCGACAGCAGCGCCTGGGCCGCCGCGATCGGTTTGCTGACCGTGTGGCCTTGCAAGGGGGCGTTCATGGTGGTCAGCTCCCTTGCAGCGGCTTGGCATCCTGGAAGAAGTAATCCTTCCACGAGTCCGGCTTGTTTTTGATCGCACCGACGCGGTAGAGGAACTCCGCCAGCGGGTAGGTGTTTTTCGGCGTGACGCTGAATTCGAACTGCGGGTTGTCGATGATCTTCAGCAACGCGGCGCGGTCGATCTTGGCCTTGGTCACGCGGATGTAAGTGTCCGCCGCTGCGCCTTTGTCGTTCTGGGCAAACGTGGCCGCTTCGGTCAGCGCATCAATGAATGCCTTGTAGGTTTTCGGGTTCTCATTGCGGAATTTCTCGGTGGCGAACAGCACCGTCGGCGAGTTCGGACCGAGCAGGTCATAGGTGTTCAGCACCACGTGCACATTGGGATTGGCCAGTTCCTGATCCTGGAACGGCGGGTTGGAAAAGTGTCCGCTCAGCTCGGTGCCGCCGGCCAACAGCGCAGCCGTGGCATCAGGGTGTGGAACGGCGATGGTGTACTTGTCGAGGCGATTGAAGTCCTTGTCACCCCACTGTTTGGCCGCCGCGTATTGCAGGAAGCGCGACTGCACCGACACGCCCACCGCCGGCACCGCGATACGGTCCTTCTCGGTGAAGTCGGCGATGGTTTTGACCTTGGGGTTATTGCTCACCAGGTAGTACGGAAAGTTACCCAGGGAAGCCACGGCCTTGACGTTCTGCTTGCCGTGGGTGCGATCCCAGATGGTCAGCAGCGGGCCGACACCGGCGCCGGCAATGTCGATCGAGCCCGACAGCAACGCATCGTTGACCGCCGCGCCGCCGGAGAGCTGGGTCCAGTCGACCTTGATGTCGATCCCTTCCTGCTTGCCGTACTTCTCGATCAGGTTCTGATCGCGCACCACATTGAGCAACAAATAAACGATGCCGAACTGTTCGGCGATGCGGATTTCACCTTCGGCGTGAGCCACGGTCGGCGCCACCAGGCTGCCAGCGATCAGGCTGAAACCCAGGCCGATGGCCGCGGCCAGCGGTGCGAATGGAAGACGTTTGGACATGATCAAATCTCCGACAAATCAGAAAGGCGCGTCGCCCTGGATGGTGGTGCGATACAGCTTGCGGCGCAGATGGCCGGGGCATCCGGCGGCGAGGTGGATCAGCGAACGGTTGTCCCAGAACACCAGGTCATGGGGCTGCCATTGATGGCGGTAGATGTTTTGCGGCAGCACGCTGTGGACATAGAGCTCGGTCAGCAGTTGCTGGCTCTCGTCTTCCGGCAGGCCAACGATGCGGGTGGTGAACCCTTCGCTGACGAACAACGCCTTGCGGCCGCTCTCGGGGTGAGTACGCACGACCGGGTGGACGACTTCGGCGACCTGGGCGAGCTGCTCAGGCGTCAGGGTCGGGCGCCAGTTGCCTTCGAATTTGGTCTCGCTATAACGCGCCGTGTAGGAGTGTGCCGCCGAGCGGCCTTCCACCGCTTTGCGCAACGCGAGCGGCAGGCTGTCCCAGGCTTTGTGCATGTCGGCGAACAATGTGTCACCGCCTTCTGACGGCAGCTCCTGGGCATGCAGCATCGAGCCCAGGCTCGGCAGCTCCTTATAGGAAAGATCGGAGTGCCAGAACTTCCCAGCATCGCCGAGGCCGATGTTCTGCCCGTTTTCGACGATGTTGGAAACGATGAGGATTTCCGGATGCCCTGCCAGCAGGAACTGTTTGAGTACATGGATCTGCAACACGCCAAAACGGCGGCTGAAATCGATCTGTTGCTCAGGGGTTATGCGCTGGTCGCGGAACACCACCACGTGATGATCCAGGTGGGCGCGGTGAATGCGGGAAAAATCGTCATCATTGATCGGACGGGACAAATCGAGACCGATGATCTCGGCGCCCACCGCTGTGCTGAACGGGCGGATTTCAAAGAACTGTGGCGCGATGCTTGGCGAAGCTGAAGCTGCAGACATAAATCACTCCCACGCACGGCACGCTCAAAGGCGCGCGCGTCGATCAGAAACTCACGGAGGTCCCGTGTTGGTTCGTGTCGTGCGGCGCGCCGATTGGTCGGCAGGTACGCAGGAGATTGACTTTATAGATATAAGAATTGAATTTTAAATACTGTTAACGAATAACGATATGGCAATTGATGAGGGACTGAGTGGATGGCCGAGTGACATTATTTGTCACTTTCTGACAAGGTTTTGGTGTTTTGACTGGCCCCATCGCGGGCAAGCCCGGCTCCCACAAGGTTCATTGTTGAAACACGATCATGTGTTTGACACAAAAACCTGTGGGAGCCGGGCTTGCCCGCGATGGGGCCAGTGAATCCACTGAAGATCTAGAGATCTAGCGCTCGTGCAGCGCCTCGGCCCGCGCGCGGATGATCGGCTTGAGCAGGTAGCTCAGCACGGTCTTCTTGCCGGTGATGATGTCCACGGAAGCCACCATCCCCGGAATGATCAGCAACGGTTTTTCATCGGTGCCCAAGTGGCTGCGGTCGGTGCGCAGCTTGATGATGTAGTAGGTGGTCTTCTTGTCTTCGTCGGTGATGGTGTCGGCACCGATCTGCTCGAGCTTGGCTTTCAACCCGCCGTAGATGGTGTAATCGTAGGCGGTGAATTTCACCGTCGCTTCCTGTCCCGGATGCAGGAATGCGATGTCCTGGGGGCGGATCTTCGCCTCGACCAGCAAGGTGTCGTCCAGTGGCACGATTTCCACCAGGTCGCTGCCTGGCTGGATAACCCCGCCGATGGTATTGACCAGCAACTTGTTGACGATACCCCGCACTGGCGAAGTGACCAGCGTCCGGCTGACCCGGTCTTCCAGGGCCTTGCCGGTGGCCTGGGCCTTGTTCAGGTCGGTGCGTGCTTCGTTGAGTTGGGTCAGGGCTTCGCTGCGGAACTTGCCACGGGTTTCATCGACCTTGCGCTGCACTTCCTTGATTGCCGATTCGGCACGCGGAATGGCCAGGGTGGTGGCGTCGAGCTGACCACGGGTCTCCGCTTCGGCACGCCTGAGGCGCAGGACTTCCACCGGCGATACCGCGCCCTGGGCCACCAACGGCTCGGACATGCTGATCTCCTGACGCTGGAAGCCCAACTGCTGGCGATACTGCGCCTGCTTGGAAGTGAATTCGCGCAGCTCTTGCTGGCGCTGGATCAGTTGCTCCTGCAAGCCGCCAATTTCATCGTGCAACTGTTGGCGACGGCTTATATAGAGCGACTCTTCGCTCTTGGCCTGACCCGGAACGGCCTTGAGCACATCCTCGGGGAAGTTCAGCGGGCGATCTTCGACCTCGGCGCTCAGGCGTTCGACCCGCAGCAGCATCGACAAGCGATCGGCCTCGGTTTCACCGACGTTCGAAGCAAATCGCGTGTCATCCAGGCGAATCAGCGGTGCGCCGGCTTCGACGATCTGGCCTTCCTTGACGAACAGCTCGGCAACGATACCGCCTTCAAGGTTCTGGATTTTCTGGATCTTCGACGACGGAATCGCCTTGCCGTCGCCCTTGGTCACTTCGTCGATCACCGCGAAGTTGGCCCAGAGCATCAGAAACACAAAGAACGCGATGATCGCCCAGATCGTCAGCCGCACCACCCGTGGCGCATCCTCGATCAGCGCCTTGTTGACCTCCGGCAGCGGCTGGCCCTGAAGTGAAGCAGAGCCTTTGAAGTAGCGACGGATCGAATCCTTACCCGACTTAAGCAACACTGATCTGCCCCTTCTTCAACGCTTCCATCACCGCGGCTTTCGGGCCGTCGGCGAGTATCTGCCCGCGGTCGATCACGATCAGCCGATCCACCAGCGACAACAACGATGCCCGGTGCGTCACCAGCACCATGGTCTTGTTTTCGATCACCGCCGCCAGGCGCTGCTTGAGACGCTCTTCGCCGGTGTTGTCCATGGCACTGGTCGGCTCGTCGAGCAGCAGGATCGGCGGGTTGAGCAACAGTGCACGGGCCAGGGCGACGTTTTGCCGCTGACCACCGGAGAGGTTCTGCCCGCGCTCGCCGACCTGCAGTTCATAACCCTGCGGATGCAGGCGCGCATACTCGTGGACGCCGGCCAGTTCCGCGGCTTGCAGCACCAGTTCGTCCTCTACATACCGCGCCCCGGAAACCAGGTTGTCGCGCAAGGTGCCGGCGAGCAACTGAATGTCCTGGGGCACGTAGCCGATGTTGTAGCGCAGTTCGCTGACGTCGATCTGGCGGATATCCACACCGTCGACCAACAGCGTGCCGTCATCCGGCTGGTACAGCCCCACCAGCAATTTCGCCAACGAGCTCTTGCCCGAGCCGCTTCGGCCAATGATGCCGACCTTCTCGCCGGGACTGATCGACAGGTTGATGTTCTTCAGCGCAAGGTTCTGCTGTTGCGGGTAGGTGAAGTTGAGCTGGCGGCACTCAATACCGCCCTGCAGCACCTTGCGGCTGAGCGGACGTTCTTCGAAATTGCGCTCCTGGGGCAGCTCCATCATCTGGTCGACCGAGGTCATGGTCACCCGCGCCTGCTGATAACGAGTCAGCAGCCCGGACAGCGACGCCAGCGGGCTGAGTGCACGGCCACTGAGCATGTAGCAGGCAATCAGGCCGCCCATGCTCAGGTGACCGTCGATGATCTGGTACACGCCGAAGACGATCATGATCACCCCGGCCAGTTGCTGGATCAGCAAGGTGATGTTCATCGCCAGGCCGGAGAGCATTTTCACCCGCAACTCAAGGCGGCTGAGGGTGCCGATGGTCTGCTCCCACTGATACTGGCGTTCGCTTTCAGCATTGTTGACCTTCACCGCATCCAGGCCGGCCAGGGTTTCGATCAGGCTCGACTGACGCTCGGCCCCCAGCGCCATGGTCCGTTCCATGGTCGCCACCAGCGGTTTCTGCAAGGCATAGCCGATGGCCAGGGCAATCGGGAATGCCAGCACCGGTATCCATACCAGATGCCCGCCAAGGATCGCGATGACGATGAAAATCAGGATGGTGAACGGCAGGTCGATCAGGCTGGTCAGTGTCAGCGAGGCGAGGAAGTCCCGCAGGCTCTGGAACTCATGGATGTTCTGGGCAAAGCTGCCGACCCGCGCCGGCCGGTATTTCATGGCCATGCCGACGATGCGCTCGAACAGCGTGGCGGAGATGATCAGATCGGTTTTCTTGCCGGCCAGATCCAGGCACAGGCTACGCAGGCTTTTCAGGATCAGGTCGAAGAGGTAAGCGCCCGTGATGCCGAGTGCCAGCACCCAGAGTGTCGCTTCGGCCTGGTTCGGCACCACGCGGTCGTAGACGTTCATCACGAACAACGGCGCGGCCATGGCAATAATGTTGATCAGAAAACTGGCGGCGATGGCATCTGCGTACAACCAGCGCGAACGCTTGAGGGTGTCGCGGAACCACGAGCGCGCACGCGGAATCAGCGTGCCGTGGTTGACGTCGAATTTATGCTGCGGCTGGGCGAAAAAGACCTTGCCGATGTAGTCGTCGACCAGTAACTCACGGCTGACCAGGGACTCACCGCCATCGCTTTCGCTGAGCAGTACCCGCACCTGATCTTCACCTTGCCAGCCGAGCAGGACGGCACTGCGACCGTCCTTGAGCAGCAACAATGCCGGCATGGCAATCGCCGGAATTTCCTCCAGCTTGCGTTGCAGCACCCGACCTTGCAGCCCCGCGCGAGCGGCCGCACGCGGCAGCAACTCGACACTCAGGCGCTGCTCGGGTAGCGGCAGGCCGGTGGTCAGCATTGCCGCGCTGGCAGGTTTCTGGTGCAGCATGCAAAGAGCGAGCAGACCATCCAGCAACGGATCGTCATGCAACGCGCGCGGATCATGAATGAGTTGAACCCGACTGACTTCTGATTCCACGCTCGGCACTCTTGGCTAACAATTGAACAATGAAGGTCCTGCTCAATTCATACCGGGCAATTGGACCTTGGGCTTCAAGTCGTTCTGCACAACGGATGCCAATGGTGCGACCACTCCCTGGCTCTTGAGCAACTCGCCCATGGTCGCCTTGATTCGGTACTGAGTAAATAGCTGAATGTTCTTGATCTCCACCAGACGGCGCGAAGAGGTGAACAGTTCGTTCTCACTGTCGAGCAAATCGAGCAAGGAGCGCTCGCCGAGGGTGAACTGACGCTGGTAAGCGGTACGCACCGCGGTGCTGTGATCGACGTATTGCTGGGCGATCGGCACCTGCGCGTTGGCATTGTTCAGGGCGTTCCAGGCCAGGCCCAGCTCTTCATTCAATTGGCGCAGGGCGTTGTTGCGGATATCCAGCGCCTGGTTCGACAGGTAGGACTTGGATTCCAGATCGGCCTTGTTGCTGCCACCGGAATACAGGTTGAAGCGCATGCGCAGCATGGCCTGCCATTCGTTATTGTGGCCATTCTGACCATCAATGTCGTTGTCCGCGGAGCGACCCAACTCAGCATCGAAGCGCGGGTAGAACGTCGACTTGGCCGTGTCGTACTGCTTCTCGGCAGCGGCGATATCGGATTCGGCCGAGCGCAGGATCGGGCTGTTTTCCAGCATCTGCGCACGGGCCTCATTCAGGTTGGCCGGCATCAGCGCCAGGAAACTCGCCGGGCGCTCCAGTTGATCCGGCATCTGGCCGACAGCGGAGAGATAGTTGGTTTCGGCGTCAGCCAGGTTGGTCTGTTCGGTGATCAGGTTGTTGCGCGCCTGGGCCATCCGCGCCTCGGCCTGATCGAGGTCGGCGCCACTGCCGACGCCACGCTGGGTGCGTAGCTGGATCTGGTCGTAAATACGTTGGTGGCTCTTGAGATTTTCCTCGGCCAGACGCACGAATTCGCGGCGGGTCAGTACGTCGAGATAGACCTGGGCCACAGTCAGCCCGGTGCGCTCGGAGGTACTCAGCAGCGAGTAGGCGCGGGAGTTGACGGTGGCTTGTTGACGCCCGACTTCGCTGGACGTCGCAAAACCGTCAAAGACCATCTGGGTCAGTCGCAAACTTGATTCACTGCGATTCAGGGTTTCGAAGTGATTGTTGCCGTCATCTCGCGTCGTCACGCTATCGGTGCCTTCACGACCATAACCGCCCAACAGGTCGACCCGTGGCAAGTACCCGCCTTTCGCCGCCTTCAACTGATAATCAGCAGCCAACCGGCTGTTGACGCCTGCCTGGACTTCCGGATGGACATCCAGCGCTTGTTGCATGGCTTCTGGTAAGGATTGCGCCTGGACGAAGGACGCGGCGAGGGCGAAAGGTATAGCCATGAACAAAGGCGAACGCATTGTAGGAATTTCCCAGGACTTCTTGTCTTGAATCACGACTGAACAGCGTGCCGTGTCGGAAGATGGCGAGCGGAATGACCGTATGTCGGAAAGCTCAAAAGCGGAACCGGATCACATACCGAGGACAGGTCACAGCTCAAATATCAATGTGACATTACTGGGACGATTGTTTAGGATGGGACTCAGAAGGTCAATAGTTTGGCATAAAGTTAATAGCGAAAAATTATAGCCAAATTATTGACGATTTGATGCGTCAAACTTGTGCATCTATTTTGCAATGTACGTCCAGACTGGTCGGCGCAGACGCCATCAGGTCCATGGAAGCCAACTGAACGTGACACCCCGGAGAGTCTTCAATGAGCAGTGTTGTTGCCAACGTCAAAAGCATTGTCGGTCAGGTTTTCGTGGTGTCCCCAGAGGGCATCCGCCGCGTTCTCGTTGAAGGCGACAAGCTGTTTGCCGGCGACCAGATCGACACCGGCCTTTCCGGTGCCGTGTCTCTGGAACTGGCCGATGGCCGCACCCTCGATCTGGGCCGTGACACCCAGTGGAGCGCTGACACCCCGGACTCCGGCACTGACCTGGCAGCCGCCACCGCGCAGGCCGCGCCGTCCGTTGAAGAGCTGCAACAAGCCATTGTCGCCGGTGCCGACCCGACCAAAGACCTTGAAGCCACTGCTGCGGGTCCGACGGCGTCGAGTTCTGGCGGTGCCGTCGGTGGCGGTCACAGCTTCGTGATGCTTGACGCTACGGCTGACCGCGTCGACCCGACCATCGGTTTCCCGACCGCGGGTATCAACTCTGTCGCGCAAACCACCCTGGAAACCCCGGCTGGCCAGACCACCAACGTCAACACCAACGCCAACGCCAACGCCAATACCCCGAGTGAATCCGTCCTCAGCCTCAGTGCCACGCCGACCATCACCGAGGCCGGAGGCGTGCTGGTGTACACCGCGACCCTGACCCAGGCACCGCTGAGCGACCTGACTGTCACCTTGTCCAACGGCGCCGTGATCGTGATTCCCGCGGGCTCGACCACCGGCACCGTCAACGTGCCACTGGCTGCGAACGACACTGTCTATAACGACGCAACCCAGATCGAAGTAACCGTCACCGGCACCAGCGGTGGAAACGGCATCACAGTGACGCCGCCGACTACCCCGGCCGTGACCACCATCACCGACTCCGTGGACACCACCGGCCTGACCCTGACCGCCACCGGCAACATCACCGAAGGCGGCCAGATCACCTACACCGCCACCCTGAGCAACCCGGCCGGTACGCCGATGACC